>JABJAB010000048.1 GCA_018666235.1 Ilumatobacter sp. | reverse complement strand
TCTCATTGGTTCAGCGGACCTCATGCCGCGCAACCTCAACCGCCGCGTTGAGGTGTTGGTGCCAATCGAACACGCTCGACACCGTGCATGGCTCGACCAGGCCATCAACTTCCAACTCGCCGATGGCATCGTGTGCTGGGAGCTCCAGCCCGATGACACGTGGCAACGGATGGGTCCGACTGACGTGTTCGCGCCACATCCGCAAGAGCAGATGTACCGATGGGCCGTCGAACAGCAGACGCCGCCGCGCGGCTGACGCGCTCCACGTCGGCGACCGACCGCAGATTGTGGTCTCGTTGAACACATCGCGACTTCGCGGGCCGCTGTTCGCACGCGCGTCGAGAACAGTTCACCTCTCGTTCACCTGACGCTGCGGCCGGATTCACCTCGGGTCCGTAGCTTGCCTCTCGCTGGTCGCCATCGCCATCTTCGGCGTGACGCGGCAGCGTGAAGCCATTCTTATCCGATACCCCTCAGGAGTGAAACGTGAACTCACCCAAGCGCCGGCTCTTCGCCGGAGCACTTGCACTGACCCTCGTTGCCGCCGCGTGCGGCAGCGACGACGACTCGTCCGAGGAGACCGGCGATACGTCGGCCCCCACCGAGGAGACCGGCGATACGTCGGCCCCCACCGAGGAGACCGGCTCGGCCAGCGGCACCCTCATCGGCGCAGGCGCCTCGTCGCAGGCCGCGGGCATGCAGGGCTGGCAGGCCGGATTCCAAGCTGCCAACCCGGATGCCACGGTCGAGTACGACCCCATCGGATCGGGCGGCGGCCGCGAAACCTTCCTCTCGGGAGGCTCCGACTTCGCCGGCTCCGACGCCGCGCTGAAGGACGACGAGTTCGAGCAGTCCAAGGACCGCTGCGCTGGTGACCAGGGCGCGATCAACCTGCCGCACTACATCTCGCCGATCGCCATCCCGTACAACCTCCCGTCGATCGAGGGCAGCACGGTCAATCTGACTCCGGAGCTCGTTGCTGGCATCTTCGCCAATGAGATCACGAACTGGACTGACCCAGCAATCGCCGAGATCAACCCCGACATCGAGTTCCCCGACCTCGCGGTCAACCCGGTGCACCGCTCGGACGACTCGGGAACCACCGAGAACTTCACCGACTACATGGCGCAGACGGCTCCCGACATCTGGACCTACGGCCCCATCGAGCCATGGGACGTCTACGGCCCGGGCGGTGGCGAAGGCGCCCCGCAGACCAGTGGTGTCGTCGCCGCAGTCGCAGCCGGCGAGGGATCGATCGGGTATGCCGATGCCAGCCAGATCGGTGACCTTCCGGCCGCCGCAGTCGGTGTCGCTGGCGAGTTCGTCGAGTTCAGCCCCGAGGCTGCGGGACGAATCGTCGATGCTTCCGAGCGCACGGGCGGACGCAGCGAATACGACTTCGCCATCGAAGTGAACCGCAACCCTGACACGGCCGACTCATACCCGATCGCGCTGGTCTCGTACCACATCGTCTGCCTCGAATACGAGGACCAGGAGACGGTCGACCTCGTCAAGGCGTTCATGACCTATGTCGGCTCCGAGCAGGGACAGGCCGACGGCGCAGCCGCGGCAGGTTCGGCACCGATCTCGGCAGAGGTCCGTGCCGAGATCCTCGAGTCGATCGATCAGATCAGCGTCGCCGGCTGACTCATCCGACCAATGTGCACTGAACCGACGCCGGTTGGCACCGCAGCAGGCTGCGGCGCCACCGGCGTCGGTGCAGTCACCGGCCGCTCATTCCGCCACCTCTCCGCCGGAGTCCTGACCACGTGACGATCACCGAGAACCCACCTCCGCAGGCTGCCGAAGCCGATTCCTCGTTCACCCAACCGATCAGCCGTCTCGGTGATCGGGTGTTCGGCGGTCTGTCCTTCGGCGCGGCCGCCTTGATTCTGGTGACGCTCGCCGCGGTCGCGATCTTCCTGATCACCGAAGGCCTGCCGACGTTCACCGCGGACGAGGGCGAGTTCGACCGCTCGTTCCTCGCCTACGTCGGCCCACTCGTGTTCGGGACGACCTACGCAGCGGCGATCGCCCTGTTGCTCGCCACGCCGGTCGCCGTCGCCGTCGCGCTGTACATCTCCCACTACGCGCCAAGGCGACTCGCGAAAACGCTCGGCTACTTCGTCGACCTGCTCGCTGCGATTCCCAGCGTCGTCTACGGCATCTGGGGCATTGCGGTGCTGGCACCGATTCTCTCCGATTCGCTCTATCCGTGGCTCGAGGACAACGCGGCCTTCCTGCCGTTCTTCGGGCCGACGGCATCGACGAGCGGCCGAACGATGATGACCGCCGGCATCGTTCTCGCGGTGATGGTGTTGCCGATCATCACGGCGATCTCCCGAGAAGTGTTCCTCCAAACGCCCCGACTACACGAGGAAGCATCACTCGCGCTCGGCGCGACTCGCTGGGAGATGATCCGCCAGGCCGTTCTGCCCTTTGGCCGGTCCGGCGTGATCTCGGGTGCGATGCTCGGTCTCGGGCGAGCGCTCGGCGAGACGATGGCCGTCGCGATCATCCTCGCCCCTGCCAACGGCTACTTCTGGAACGTGATCACCAACCAGAACTCGAACACGATCGCCTCGAACATCGCGCTCTCGTTTCCCGAGTCGTCGGGCCTCGAGGTCAACCGGCTGATCGCCACCGGCCTCGTGCTGTTCGCCATCACGTTCGGCGTCAATGCGATGGCTCGCAAGATCTCGAGTACCGGTTTCTCAGGAGCAGACTGATGACGCTCATGACCGACGCCCTCGAGCCGACCCGGTTCGATTCCGATGACGACGACGCGATGCGCGGTGGGGTGTACACGCGTGCCGTCAGCGTCGCAGTCCGGCTCGGAGCAATCGGGCTGGGTGCTCTCACGTGGTTGCCTGGCGGCAGCGTGAACTGGGCACGCTGGATCGTTGTTTCGCTGTTGGCGTACATGCTCTTGACCTACGTGGTGGCGCGCCGCGTCGAGTCGAAACGACAAGCGACCGACCGGCTCGCGACCGCCATGGTCACGAGCGCGTTTCTGGTCGTCCTGCTCCCACTGGTGTCCGTCGTCTGGACCGTCGTCGAGCGCGGGTCGAACCGCTTCGACTCGACGTTCTACACCGAGACGATGCGTGGCGTGTTCGGTGAGATCGAGGGCGGCGGCTACCACGCAGTGGTCGGCACGCTCGTCGTGACAGCGCTCACCGCGCTGATGTCGGTACCGTTCGGGTTGTTCACGGCGATCTATCTCGTCGAATACAGCTCGAAGTCGAGCCGGTTCTCGCGCGCCGTCCAGGCACTGGTCGACGTGATGACCGGAATTCCCTCTATCGTCGCTGGTCTCTTTGCCTACGCATTCTTCGTCTTCCTCGACGGCATCCCCGTGCTCACGGCCCTGTCGACCGGCGTCGGACACCGGTCCGGCCTCGCCGGCGCAGTCGCGCTCACACTGTTGATGACCCCCGTCGTGATCCGGGCGAGCGAGGAGATGCTCAGACTGGTACCAAACGAACTCCGCGAAGCTTCCTATGCGCTCGGCGTACCGAAGTGGAAGACGATCGTGAAGGTCGTGCTACCGACCGCAATCGCCGGCATCTTGACCGGCGTCGTGCTTGCCGTCGCCCGCGTCATCGGCGAAACGGCACCATTGCTGGTCACGGTCGGGCTCGCACAGGACACCAACTGGAACCCGTTCGAAGGGCGCATGACCACACTGTCGGTCTACACCTACTACCAATACGTGCAGCCAGGCGTCCCTCCGCAGGTCGGCCAGGACAGAGCGTGGGCCGCAGCGCTGTCGCTGGTGATCATCGTCGGCATTCTCTTCACGATCGCCCGTGTCCTCTCGACCATCCTGAAACCGAAGGGTCTCAAGTGAGCTCCAACAACCATCTGGCCGCAACGGCCTCTACGCTGGAAGAGTCCACCGCACCCCGTACTGAGGCGTCCATGACCGAGTCCGTCGACATCCCTGCTCCGGCACCGACCGAGACCGCTGCCGGCGGCGTCGCCGTCGACACTCGCAACGGAATCGAGGTCACTGACCTCGACATCTACTACAGCGACTTTCTCGCCGTGGAAGGCGTGAGCATGACGATCAACCCGCGATCGATCACCGCGCTCATTGGCCCGTCAGGGTGTGGCAAGTCGACGTTCCTGCGTTCGCTCAACCGCATGCACGAAGTGATCGAGGGTGCATACGTTCGCGGCAGCGTCGTGATCAACGGCAACGACCTCTACGGTCCCGGTGTCGATCCGGTCGCTGTGCGCCGCAAGATCGGCATGGTCTTCCAACGACCCAATCCATTCCCGACGATGTCGATCTTTGACAACGTGATCGCAGGACACAAGCTGAACTCGAAGCGGATGAAGCGCGCCGAGAGTGAAGACCTCGTCGAGAAGTCACTCAAGGGCGCGAACCTGTGGGAAGAGGTGAAGGATCGGCTCGACAAGCCGGGATCGGGCCTGTCTGGCGGTCAGCAGCAGCGGTTGTGCATCGCTCGCGCGATCGCGACGTCGCCCGACGTGCTGTTGATGGACGAGCCGTGCTCGGCGCTCGATCCGATCTCCACCCTGGCGATCGAGGAACTGATGCTCGAACTGAAGAACGATTACACGATCGTCATCGTCACGCACAACATGCAGCAGGCGGCCCGCGTCTCAAACCGCACCGGCTTCTTCTCGATCGCGGGAACGGGAAAGCCGGGCAACTTGATCGAGATGGATTCGACCGAGAAGATCTTCTCGAATCCCGCGCAACAGGAGACCCAGGACTACGTCACCGGGAGGTTCGGCTGATGAACGAGCTGCGGTCGAACTTCCACGATCAACTCGCCGAGATCAGGCAAGGCATCGCGCAGATGAGTGCAGGTGTCACCGAGTTGGTGCCCCGGGCCACGCAGATCCTGCTCGATGGTGACCTCGAGGCGGCCGAATACATCATCCTCGGCGACGACGAGTACGACGCGAAGTCAGTGGAACTCGAAGAGCGCTGTTTTACGAGCATCGCACTCCAGGCCCCCGTCGCGTCCGATCTCCGATCGCTCGTGTCGGCCATCAAGATCATCGCGGACGTGGAACGCTCCGCAGACCTGTGCGTCAACATCTGCAAAGCAGCTCGCCGGATCTACGGCCACGAGCTCGATCCCAACCTGCGGGGCGTCATTCAGAAGATGGGCGATCAGGCCACCGTGCTGTTCAAAGAGGCGACCGAGACGTACCTCAACCTCGACGGTCCGCGGGCTGGGGCCTTGCACGACATGGACTCCTACCTCGATGACCTGCAGCGTCAGTTCATCCAGGTGATCTTCGAGAGTCACGCCGCAGGCAACATCGACCTGCAGGTGGCCGTGCAGCTCGCCGTGGTCGCACGGTTCTTCGAGCGGATCGGTGACCATGCGGTCAATGTCGGCGACCGCGTTCGGTACATCGTCGACGGCTGGGTGCCGGAACACCCGTATCCCGAGAGTGACAATGATCCGCCGGAGATGGTCGACGGCGTCGTCGTGGCCGACGGTGGCTGAGACGCTGACGTGTCGCCCCTGCTCGCGTTGTTGCTCGGTGTTGTGGTCGGGGTGGTGGCAGGGATCATCGTCGCGCAACGTGCCGTTCGCGAAGCGCGCGATGGTCGCCGACGGACCGGCTCGATTGCGCACTCGATCACGGGGCCGATCGACGCCGAACGTGAAACCGATGCGGAACTCGCGCAGGGCTTGCGCAGCGCGGTGGATCGATTGCAGATGGGCGTCGTCATGTGCGACACAACACTGAAACCCACATATCGCAACGCCTCGGCTGATGCCCTCACCGGTACCCACGGCGGCGTAATCGTCGATGCACATCTGCAACAGCTCTTCGCCCAAACACAGTCCGGTGAGCCCGCCGGTGCCATCGTCGAACTACAGGGCCCGCCGAAGACGACGTTCAGCATCGAGGCCATGCCGATTCCTGAGGGTGGAGCCGTCGCAACGATTGAAGACATCAGCGAACGCGTGCGAATCGACTCGATGCGCACCGACTTCGTCGCCAACATCTCGCACGAACTCAAAACACCCGTCGGTGCCATTGCCGTGCTCGCCGAGATGCTCGCCGACGAGTCTGACCCGACCGTCATCAACACGTTGTCGAGTCGCGTCGTCGACGAGTCGCACCGTGCAGCACGGACCATCGATGACCTTCTCGAGCTCTCGCAGATCGAATCGAGTCACCGTCTTGATGACGCTGTCGATCTGGCCGCCGTCGTTGCAGAATCTGTGTCTCGTGGCCGAATGGTTGCTGACGGACGCGGTGTCGAGGTTGAGTCGATGGAAGCTCCGGACAAGGTGTGGATCCGGGCGGACCGGGCGCAGCTCAGTACAGCGATCGGCAATCTGGTCGAGAACGGGGTCAAGTACAGCGACTTTGGCGGGCTGGTCCAGATTTGTGTTCGCCAGAACGAACGCTGGGTCGAAGTCATGGTTGTCGACCAGGGCGTCGGGATCCCTGCCGCCGACCTCGACCGCGTGTTCGAACGTTTCTATCGAGTGGATAAAGCTCGGGCGCGACAGACCGGCGGAACTGGTTTGGGGCTGGCAATTGTGCGCCACGTTGCGAACAATCACGGCGGGGTGGTGTCGGTCCAGTCCCAAGAAGGGGAAGGCACCACATTTGCGTTCCGTCTTCCCTCGCGCTTGATCGTTGCGCCACCGGCGCAGCCAGCGGCCTTCGTGACGAGCGACGACGTGCCGACCGGCTCGGGCGGTGAGCCACCGTCGGCGCCGATCTCAAAGAAAGTGAGCATGCCCGATGAGTGAGGCTGTGATCCTGGTTGTCGAGGACGAGCCTTCGTTCGTCGAAGCGCTCAATATCGGCCTCGTGCGCGAGGGATTCACGGTGCACGTCGCCGTCGACGGCGTCGAGGCGCTCGAACAGTTTGACGCGGTCGGGCCCGATCTGGTGCTGCTCGATGTGATGCTGCCGAGGCTCTCGGGGATCGAGGTGTGCCGGCAGATCCGCAAGAAGAGCCGGGTCCCCATCATCATGGTCACTGCCAAGAGCGCCGAGATTGACACCGTCGTCGGGCTCGAGGTGGGTGCCGACGACTACGTCACCAAGCCATATCGCATCCGAGAGTTGGCTGCGCGGATGCGAGCGGTGCTGCGGCGATCGCCCGCGACGCCTGACTCGACTGTCGGGCTGGGCAACCAAAGCATCGAAGTTGGCTCCGTGGTCCTCGACCCCGACGCACACCGTGTCACCGTCGATGGCGCCGATCTGTCGCTTCCACTGAAGGAGTTCGAGCTGCTCCACCTGCTCTTGGTCAATGCCGGCCGGGTCTTGCCACGCGAAACACTCATCGACCGGATTTGGGGCCATGATTACGTTGGTGACACCAAGACCCTCGACGTGCACATTAAGCGGCTCCGCAGCAAGCTCGAAGCCGACCCGAGCCAGCCTGTCCTGATCACCACCATCCGTGGCCTCGGCTACAAATTCGCTCGCTGACGGTCAGGTCGGGGACCTCTGCGTCAGCCCGGATCGCTTGATGTCGGTGAGTAACTCGGGCCGATGTTTGCTCGACCTTCGGCAGTCTGATCCTCAGCGAGTTCGAGAGTGTCTGAGAGTTGCCGGGCGGGCGGTCAGTCTTCCTTGTCGTCGGTTTCGCTGAAGGCGGGGAGAGGGTCGGCGGCCGTTTTGACGATGCCCAGCAGATTGGCGACGATGCGCTTCAAGTACCGGTAATAGATGGCACGTGGCACGACTTCGCGGCCTGGTCGATCTGAATGGAGGTAGCCATCGATCTTTGCCTGGTGTTCAGCGACCAGCGCGAGCACGCGCGTCGCGAAATCTTCGGTGCGTTCCGCATTGGGTTCGCCGAGCAAGTCGGCCGCCTCGCCGAACATGGTCGAGATGAGGCCGCGCTCTGCCAACATTGCCTCAGTGTCAGGCTCGCCGGACAGCCGGACACCGCTCTCGGCCAGGTCGAGCACGTTGGTCGCCTGGTCCCCGATGCGTTCAATCTTCTTGAGCAAGAGGATCATGCCGAGGACGGAACCGATGTCTGACGAGCCCTGCACGGTGACGTGCACGACCAATTCGGCACGCAGCTGTTGCTCCATGTGATTGATGCGTTCGTCGGTCTCGCGAATGTCGGCATCGACCGCCGAAGTATCGGTGTTGGTGAGCAATGCGAGCGTCGCGAGGTCAAACGAGTGGCGCGCGTCACCCAGCATGCCGACCGATTGAGAAACGATGTGGTCGAGACCACTCTCACGCTTGCTGAAAAATGACATCACCATGATCGAAAGACTCCTTCGCGATTGTTGGAACGAATGGTTTGAAGATCGCGACTCATCCGAATATGCCCACGCCGATGAGGGGGAGGACGATGAAGGCCGTCATGACGTACACGACGGCCCACGCGGGACGTCGGAACGCCACTTCGGCGAGGCCCTCCGCGAGCTGGACGGGGACGTAGCGAATGAACCGCGGAACGTAGAGCAAGGCGATGCCCATGACATTGAACGTCGTATGCGCCAACCCGACCGTGAGCGCCTCCGGTACCGATGCTGCCAGCGCGGCGAGTAAGGCCGTGATGGTGGTGCCGACGTTGGCTCCCAGCGTGACCGGGTACGCGTTTCGCAGCGAAAGGACCCCTGCGGCGGCGAGTGGAATCAGAATTGATGTCGTGATGCTGGATGACTGGACGGCGACGGTGATGGCGAGACCGAGCAACATTGCAATCGAACCGGAGCCCTTGCCGAGCACATTGTTGACCGATCTCTCGACACGATCCGCGACGAGTTCGCGCATGTTCTTGGTGATGAACGTGAGCGAGAGAAGGACAATGACGAGGCCCGTCAGGACGACCGTGGTTCCTAGGACGTTGCCATTCAGACCGACCGCCTCCCAGATGTCGACGATCCACTCGACGGGTTTCTTGACCCATGTCTTGACTGGACTCTTCCACTCCGAGCCGGCGGTACCGACGAGCCGGTCGCTCATCCACGTCGCCGTCTTCGATACGACGCCGGTCAGCAACTCAAGCGGGAGAAGTAATGCGACCGCCATGACGTTGAAGAAGTCGTGCACCGTGGCTGCAGCGAAGGCCCGCTTGAACTCACTCGACTGCCGGACGTGACCGAGCGACACCAACGTGTTGGTCACGGTGGTGCCGATGTTGGCGCCCATGATCATGGGAATCGCAGCCTCGACACTGATGCCTCCGGTTGCGACCAGACCGACGATGATCGATGTCGATGCCGATGAAGACTGCACCAGGACGGTTCCAAGGATGCCGACGCAGAGGCCAGCGATCGGGTTGTCGACACTTGAGAAGAGCTTCTCCTGGGTGTCCTCGCCCATGATCTTGATGCCCTTTTCCAGGGCGGACACGCCGACAAGAAAGGTGTAAATCAGACCAAAGACCAACGCTGAGCGCAGCCATGTCGGCATGTCGAAGCGAGTCGGCTGTTCTTGAGCGGCAATGGCCATACGAATCGAGGAACCTAGCCGATGTTGCGACTCATCCCGTAAAGAACACAAGTCGGTCGCCGCCTGCGTCGTCGCCAGGGGCGGCCACTGGACGCGTACTATGTGTCCAGTGGAACGAAGGACACCTGCCGCTGCGCCGGCGACGTCGAAGTTCCGACGCCTCGCGATCACTCACGCGTTGATGATGGGCGGCGACGCGGCGATGGTCATCGCTCTCGCTGACTCCCTGTTCTTCGATATTGATCTCACCGCAGCGCGCACCCGCGTGATGCTGTTCCTTGCAATCGGTTTTGCCCCGTTCCTGTTCGTCGCACCGTTGATCGGCCCACTGATCGACCGGGCTGCAGGCGGGCGACGGCTCGTGATCCAGATCATCGCAGTGATTCGTGTCGTCCTGCTGCTCCTGATGGCGAAGTACATCGATGCGCTCGCCCTCTTCCCGCTCGTGTTCGCCAGCC
>JABJAB010000047.1 GCA_018666235.1 Ilumatobacter sp. | reverse complement strand
CGGGTCGGCGTACCAACCGGCTGGCACGGTCGACGCGGCGGCGGATGCCCCAGCGTCGGCGGCAGCTGCGGTTGCAGCATCGGTTGCTGTTGCGGCCTCGGCAGCTGCAACCTCGGTAGCTGCGTCAGCGCTCTCGTCGACAACATCGCCAGCAGCGCCCGCGGCAGCATCGGCGGCGAGTTCACCGGCGTCGTCCGGTGCTCCGGTTGCGGCGGCGACTCCAGCGGCCCCGGCGACGCCGGCAGCGACAACGCCACCACTGATTGCGTCAGCCTCGTCGTTGGCCTGCTCGGCGGTGTCTTCGGCGCCGACCTGCGCCGCAAGATCGGCGACGTCGTTGTCGGGCGCAGTGCCCCATCCGGCCGGCTCGTCAGCCTCGGCAGCAGCATCGCTGACCGACGCGTCGTCGGCGACTTCAGCGGGAGCCTCAGCCGTGATGGCGGTCTCGGCGGGTACGTATGGCGCATCGTCACCGGGAAGGGTGGGTGCAGCCTCAGTCTCAATCTCAGCCGCTGGCGCGTCAGCGTCAGCACTTTCTCGACTGAGGTAGGCGACGATATTCGTGCCAGCCGCGACGATGGAAATGACGTCCCAGCCTTCTGCTGCCTTCTCAGTGAGCAGTGGCGCGAGGGATTCTGCGTCGTAGGACGAGGCGGTGACCGATGAAAACTCCTGCATCCGACAAGCGTAGACGACCAGGGTCCATCTGCGTCCTGCAGCGAATGTTCAATCGAAGAAAATCGGTCAGTCGTTGTCGGGATGGAATCCTTCGGTCAGCGCATTGACGTCAGCCTCATGCGCAGGGCCATCGAATGTGACGACACCGCCACTCAGAGCAATCACCCGCTCGCTGTCCGCAACACTGCTCAACTCGTGGGTGGCAATGAGCAGGGCCGCTCCATCAGCGTGCGCTGATCGAAACAGTTCAAGGAGTGCCGCGCGACCGGTCCGGTCAAGCCCGACGAACGGCTCGTCGACGACCATCACGTCGAACGGACGGACGAACGCCATGGCGATTGCGGCCTTCTGCTTCAGCCCGCGGCTGAAGGTCGCGGGCAGATCATCGGCTCGCTCAACAATCCCAACGGCGTCGAGCAGGTCAATCGAGTGTTGCTCCCAGTCTTCGGTTCCGTGCAGCCGAGCGATGTACTCGAGGTGTTCCCAGACGCTCAGATCGTCGTAGAACACCGGCTCATCCGACAGGTATGACAGTGCGGCTCGGGCCTCGATCGAACCGAGTGGGTGACCGCCGACGAGTGCTGAGCCGTCTGAGGGTTCGAGGAGTCCGGCCAGCATGCGGATGAACGTCGTCTTGCCGCTGCCGTTGTGACCGATCAGCGTGATGCGCTCACCCGCGGCGATGTTGATGTCAATCGGGGCGAGTGCAACTGCTCCGCCGTAGTGCTTGGTGAGCCCGACCGCGCTCAGCACCCTGTCGCTCGACGTTGCTGCGTTGGATGCTGAGGTCATGAGGTTGCTGCTGCCTTCTGCTCGCGGCCGGCTTCGAAGAACGCCCGAATCTTCACGCCCCACCGGTCCCGACGCAGAATCCACATGACTGCAGCGGCACCGACGAGTGCAACGCCGACGACGATCCGGCCCGCAGTTGCCGCACTCGGGTCGGCGCGCATGGCGAGTACTGGGACCACACCGATCGCGCTGATCGCGACCGGAATGAAGGTGGAGAGCGCGTTGCTGAACCCAGCGAACTCGGGCGGGACCAACGACACGTCGGTATCGCGCGGCGCGCCGAGCAATGTGGTGTCGGCGACGGCGATAGGCGTGGAGGAATCGAGCACAGCGGCGATGACCGGACCAAGTGCCCCCGCCCACAGCGTCGGGATCGCAATCGCCCATGCTGCAGCTGCATCGCTGGGACGGATTGCCGATGCCGTTGCCGCGGCGATGACTGCTGCCGCGGCGAGGAGCGCGGCCGGTGCCACGAGGTGATGCGCGTAGAGCAGCCCACGGTCGATCGGCAGGCCATCGGTGCGGTCTGGCCGGTCGATCTCTTGGGACAGCGGCTCGATCGTCTCCATGCCGAGTAGGAATAACGCGGCGAGCAGGCCGAGCAGAAACAGCAACGACGAACTGACGGCAAGCGAGCCGCTGACACCGGCAGCGACGGCGAGCGCGGTAATGCGTCCGAGTCGTGCCGCTGGGAGTCGACGAAGTGATCGGAAACCGCGTTTCCAGATCATGGTGTGCAGCGAGGTGGTTCTCGTGTGGAACCGGGCGCGAACCGGGACACGTGGGGCTCCTCCCCAAGGCGTCGATCGCAGCGTTTCGGCACGAAGTTGGCGGCGGAGCAACACGACGGTGCGCAGGTCCTGGACGGTCGCTGCAAAGCGAAGCTGGGAGACGAGTCGCCCTCTCCGCACCAGCGGCTCGATGCGGAGGCGGCCGCCGAGCGCGAGTGCCGCGCCGACGGCAGCGATGACGACGGCGATCGCGACCAAGTCGATTGAACGCTGGCGGATGCCCCAGAACGCCAGGCTGCCCGCCAGGTTGGCGGGTCCTGCGCGTACTGCGCTGTCCGACTCGTTCCAGGTCGCCCATGCAGCCGCGGCTTGCCATCCGAGCAGTGCGGCGGCCAGGACGGTGGCACCCCATCGCGGGAGCCGAAGCGAATGGCTCAGCACGGCACTCGATACGAATGCGGCGCCGACAACTGCGCCGAATAGGGCACCCGCTGCGGCCCATGATGCACGCGATCCCTCGACCTCGCGTGCGACGAACTGACCGACGATGGCCCCCGGCAACGCCAAAGCGAACATCGCGGAACGAATGCGCTGGGCAACGGGGCGAAGCAGCACACGGCGCCGACTGATTGGAGCGAGGAGCAGATGCGTGACGTCGGCAACCTCGATTGACACCGGCCCGCCGTCCGCGCCGCTGCGCAGGCCGAGGCCGATCGCTGCGACCACAGGAATGCCGAGGAGCGACGGACCGCGTGTGAGGAGATCTGCGGTGGTGACGTCGTCGCCGATCAGTCCACCGATGGCATCAGACGCAAGGACCACGCCGATCAGGCCGACGAGTGCGAACAGATACACGCGATATGCAACGTCGAACCACTCGGTGTCGCCGAGCCGATGACGTTGCCGCGTCCGGCGCAGATCGCGGAGCGCTGTCCGGTCGTTGGTCTCGGTCATCGCCTGATGACGCTATCCCCCTGCCGCGGTTGCAACCGTCGAGCGAGCGAGCAGACTGGGGAGATGAAGACGTTTGTGAAGTCCCCCCGAGTTGCCGCCGTCGCGCTGGCCGCCATGCTCGCTGTCGCGGCATGTGGAAGTGATGCTGCGACTGATGCGGCAACTGAATCGGTACCTGCGGCGAGCGACTCCGCCACTGAACCAGCAGGCGGCGCCGCGGTGCTCCAAGTGTCGGCATCACTTGAGGTTGCCGGCGAGGCACTGCCCCCGCTGGAGGACCCCAATGCCGACGCAGCCGTGGGGCTGCAGGCGCCGGTCATCACCGGTCAACAGTTCGACGGCACCGATATCACGATCGGCGGTGAGACCGACGGGCCGACGATGCTCGTCTTCCTCGCGCACTGGTGTCCGCATTGCAACGACGAGATCCCAGAGATCGTCAAGCTTCGCGACCAGGGAGACCTGCCCGACAACCTCAACATCATTGGGATCAGCACCGCCGTCGTCGAGGACCGCGAGAACTACCCACCGTCGGAGTGGATCGTCGAGAAAGACTGGACCTGGCCGGTCCTCGCCGACACGATCGATGCTGAAGCCTTCCAGCTGTACGGAGGCACGGGCTTCCCGTACACCGTGATCCTCAACTCAGATGGGTCGGTCAAGGCCCGGACGAGCGGGAGTTCGTCCGCCGCAGAGATCAAGGACTGGATCGACGCAGCCCTTCGCGTCTGACCGTCAATCGGCCCAGCCAGCGCCGACGGTGATGACGACCTGCACGATGTTCGCTCGGCCGGGCGGATCTGCGGTGCCGGCGCCGTAACCCACGGCGTGTGACGTCCCGCCCGGCATGGGTCCGAAGGACGAGGCCAGCGTCGTCATCAGCGCCGCGCCAGTCGGCGTTGCGGTCTCGAGCGTCGTGTCGAGCCCATGCGTTGGAGCGCCAGCCTCGGTGAGCAGCGCCATCGTGGCCGGTGCGGGGTGAGGGAGTTGGCCATGAGCGGTGTTGACGATGCCGCTGCCGAGTCCGATCGATGAGCAGTAGATCTGATCGATGTCGAGTGACTCGAGCGCTGCGCACACGCCCACCACGTCGATGATCGAGTCGAGCGCGCCCACTTCGTGCAGTTCGACGTCGGCTGGGTCGATGCCATGAATGGCGCCCTCGACGGCAGCAAGCCGCTCGAAGACGGTGCGCGCACGATCCCGTACTCGATCCGGTAGTTCGGCTGCGTCGAGCAGCGCAAAGATCTCGCGCGCCGGACGGTGCAGACCATGTCCACCGGTCTCGCCGGGATCGTGATCGTGCAGGCCGTCATGGGTCACGATGTTCGTCCACGTGGCGCTCACCCCGGAACGCTGTACCCGTTCGAAGAACATCGCATAGCCGTCGACGCCGAGCCCAGCGATCGTGTTGGCCACCATGTCGGTGTCAGCGCCTGCATCGACCAGCGCAGCCAGCGTCATGTCGCCCGCCACCCCGGCGTGGCAGTTGAACCAGGCGGATCGGATGGGGTGGACGTCGTTGGTCATCGACAACTCCGAGCGATCGCACATGCTGCGCCGAACCCATTGTCGATGCCGACGACGGAGATGCCCGACGCGCACGATGCGTGCATTGAGAGCAACGCAGTGACGCCCTCGAGTCCTGCGCCGTACCCGACCGAGGTGGGGACAGCCACGACGGGACCGGAGGTGAGACCACCGATCACGCTCGCGAGAGCACCTTCCATTCCGGCGACCACGATCACCGCGTCCGCACCGGTGACGTCGTCGACCCGTGCGAGCAGTCGGTGGAGGCCGCTGACCCCGACATCGGAGATGAGCGACGGGTCGAAGCCGTGTGCCTGGAGTGTCAGGCGCGCCTCATGCGCAACCGGCAGGTCACTGGTGCCCGCCGTGATGACGAGCACGTTTGCCTCGCGGGTCGGCGTGGGGCGTCTCCACAACATCGACTGGTTGGCCTCGTCTGCGGAGCCATGCGCATCGAGACACGCAGCGCGTTGGACAACGTCGGCGCGAGTCAGCAGGACCGGACCTGTGCCGTGTTCGAGGAGTTCACCGACAATGGCGACGCACTGGTCCGCGGACTTGCCGGGGCCGTACACCGCTTCGGGCATTCCCTGCCGGATCGCCCGGTGGTGATCGACGAGTGCGTCGCCGACATCGGCAAACGGCAGCCGCGTGAGCCGCGCCACCGCGTCGTCTGGATCCACGCTGCCGTCGCGAACGTCGCTGATCAGTTGTCGCAGCGTCACTTCGTCCATGTCGGGTCCTGCGTCGTTGAGTTCTTCCACCGTCTCACCGAATCATCGTGCCAGAGGACGAGCGCGAACCCCTACGCTGACGCGAATGTCGAGCACAGGCGTCGAGCGCGTCGGATTCTTTGGGCCGTTCGGGACCTTCACGCAGCAGGCGTTGCGAACGCAACCCGACCTCGCCTCTGCTGAACAGGTGCCCTTCCGGACGGTGCCCGACATTCTTGACGCCGTCCAGAGTGGAGCCGTCGATGCTGGCTTCGTGCCGATCGAAAACTCGATCGAGGGCATGGTCAACTTCACCCAGGATGCGCTCGCGTTCGATCACGATCTCGTCATCCAGCGTGAAGTAGTCATTGACATCGAGCATTGTTTGGTTGCCCGCGCCGGCATTGAGTTGAGCGACGTGACGACGGTGCATTCGATTCCGGTTGCCACAGCGCAGTGCCACCGCTACTTGCGGACCACCCTGCCCGACGCGGACATTCGGGTTGCCAACAGCACTGCCGAAGCCGCCAAGACCGTTGCCGAGTCCGAAGCGACCGACGTCGCCGCGCTCGCGCCCCGCGTCGCCGCCGAGCTCTATGGTCTCGCAGTAATTGCCTCTGATATTGCCGACCACGAAGGAAATCAGACTCGGTTCCTTCTGGTGGCTCGCGAGGGCGTGCCGGCTCCGACCGGTCACGACAAGACGGCACTCGTGATCTATCAACGCGCTGACGAGCCCGGCTCGTTGATTTCGATCCTGCAAGAGTTCGCGGCTCGGCGCATCAACTTGTCGAACCTGTTCAGTCGGCCGACCAAAGATGGCGGACTCGGTGACTACTGCTTCATCATGTATGCAGACGGCCACGTTTCCGACGAACTGCTCGCCGACACGATGCGGTCGCTTCACGCCAAGCAGGCTCGGGTGAAGTTCCTCGGCTCGTACCCCGCTGTCGGCGAACACGCTGAGGTGACTCGCGCCGATACCGGCAGTCGCTGGGACGACGCCGACAACTGGCTGGCTGAGATCCGCAAACAGATCCGCTGAAACGGACAGGTCGGGCCGCCAGTAGCGTCGGAGAAATGTCGGAACAGCAAGTCGCAGTCGTCACAGGAGCCAATTCAGGGATCGGTCGGGCGACCGCCATCCACCTGGCACAGCAAGGGATGCGGGTGTTGGGCACCGTGCGTGCCGCAGCAAAGGCCGAGAAGTTGCTCGCCATGGCGGCCGCTGCCGGGGTCACCGTCGAGATCGTCGAACTCGATGTGGCCGACGATGAATCCGTCCGGGTGGGCTTCGAGCAGATTTTTGCCGCTGCTGGCCGCGTTGATCACCTCGTGAACTCGGCTGGCGTGGGTGGCAACGCCGTAGCGGAAGAGTGCCCGTCGGACCTCTACAACGACGTGTTCAACATCAACGTCACCGGCGCAGTGCGTTGTGCGCAGGCCGTCCTTCCTGCGATGCGTGAACGTCAGAGTGGAACCATTGTCAACATCACCTCCGTTGCCGGGCGCATCGCCGCACTTGCGCAGTCGCCGTACGTCGCGTCGAAGTGGGCTCTTGAGGGCGTCAGCGAAGGGATGGCTCAGGAACTGGCACCGTTCGGGATCAGAGTCGCGATCGTCGAACCAGGGGTGACGAAGTCGGCGATCTTCGCCAAGAACATCGACGCACCGAACTCGACTGGCGCCTATGACGATCACTACCGGCGGATGTTCCAGTTCTACGGTGCCGGGATGATGAACGCGACCGATCCGTTTGAGGTCGGCAAGGTCATCCACCATGCGATCGCCACTGATTCGCCGGTACTGCGCTACCCGGTCAGTTGGGCCGGCGCCGAGATGGCCGGACTCCACGACCGCATCGACGACGCCGACTGGCTCGAACTCGGCATGGTGGCCGACGACGACGCGTACATGGCGCGCTTCCAGGAAATCTTCGGCGTTGACATCCGCACATCATGAGGTCCCCGCAGTTGACCGTCGGCCTCATCGTTGATGACGATGTCGTCTGACGCTCCCGACACAGATGGTCCGCTGAGAATTCTGACCGTCTGCTCGCACAACCGAACCCGTTCGGTGATGACGATGGCGATGCTGCAACGCAACCTCGATGATCGTCTCGGAACAGGGGCAGTCGTTGTCCGATCGCTCGGCTTCGGCCCCGATGACATGCCGTCGATTCCCGATGCTGTCGCGGCAATGGCGCGGCGCGGGCTCGATACATCTGCGCATCGCAGCCGGCAGGTCACCGAACGCAATATCGAGGTGCCGGACCTGATCCTCACCGCCGAGCTCGATCACGTGATCAAGATTGCTGCGATCTCACCGTCGGCATACCGACGGTCGATGACGATGCCGGAATTCCTTGAACTCGCAGCACAGCGCGAGGCAACTTCGGGCATCGGCTTGCGCGGATGGACGACGGAACTGACCGCTGATCGAACGGCGCGCGACTACATCAACGCTGGAGTGGGTGAGATTTTCGACCCGACCGGTTCGTCGCCGCGGGTGTTCGAGAAATCGGTCGTCGAAATGGAAGAGATGTGTGCACTCGCTGCCACATTGATTGCGGCGGTCGTTGACCCGCCGCCGGCTCGCAATCGCTTCGACTTCGAGTGAGACTCAGTTACAACAGTTGACCGATGGCGTGAATGACGAAGCCTGCGAGTCCGCCGACGATCGTGCCGTTGATGCGAATGAATTGCAGGTCGCGACCCACCTGCAGCTCAAGTTTTTCGGCGGTCGATTCGCCGTCCCACTTCTCGACGGTCGAGGCGATGATGTCGCTCACCTCGGTGCGGTAGTTCTCGACGAGATAGGCGAGTGCATCTGAGACCCAGCGGTCGATCTTGTGTTGCATCTCGGGGTCGTCGGCCAGTCGTGCGCCGAGTTGTTGCAAGCTGTTGACGAGCCGCACGCGGAGTTCGCTGTCAGGATCGTCTGCAGCGCTGATCATGCCGCGTTTGGCTTCGGTCCAGAGCGAGTCGATCCATCGACGTACCTCGGGGTGATCGAGCATCTCGTCTTTGAACGCTTCGCCTTTGGCGTGCAATTCAGGGTCAGCGCGCAATCGTTCGGCGAGCGCGGCAACTCGCGTGTCGACACTGTCACGCACCTCGTGGTCGGGCGTGTTGGCCACATCTTCGAGAAAGCTGGAGACGGCGGTGTAGATCTTGTTGAAGACGCGATTGTCGATGGGTTCAGGCACCCACCATGGCGACTCTTCGTCGAGGCGCTGACGGAATGTGGATCGGTTGTCGTCGAGGAAGCCGCCGACGCCGACGAGTACGGCGTCGAGCAGCCGCTGATGATGTCCGCCTTCGACAGTGAGATCGATTGCCTTGCCGAGCAGCGGGGTGACGGGCGTGGCACGGACGCGTGACTCGATGAGGTGTTCGAGCCCTTGCTGGATCTCGCGGTCGTCGAGCACCTCCAAGGCGCCGCGGAGGACATCGGACACCGCATCGCCGGCGCGGGCGGCGTTGGCGGGTTGTGCAAGCCATGTGCCGGCTCGCTCGCCGATGCGTGCGCCACGGAGTCGCTCATCGATGACATCGGCGGTCAGGAAGTTGGACTCGACGAAGTTGCCGAGGCTGCGACCGATCTCATCTTTTCGCTTCGGGATGATGGCGGTGTGCGGGATCGGGATGCGCAGCGGGTGGCGGAAGAGCGCGGTGACGGCAAACCAGTCCGCCAGCGCACCGACCATTGCTGCCTCAGCAATGGCGCGGACGTAGCCGACCCACGTACCCCGGTCCTCGTTGATCTTGGCGATGAGAAACACGACGGCAGCGAAGACGAGCAGAAGGGTCGCCACCGTCTTCATCTTGCGGAGCGCCTGTGCTTTGCGGGCGTCTTCGGCCGACAGCGCGTCGGGTCGCAGTGCGGGTGTGGGAGCTGGCCCCGGTGCAGCAGTGGCCATGACAGGCGGCGGCAGATTCACGTTCTGACCGTACCGATCACGTGTGTCGCGTTGGTTGACGGTCCTGTCTGGGCAAGCAATGAGCTGCGCTCGCCGTGTACGAGGTCACGCGCCGATCGGGTGAGTTCCGCGAGGCATCCCAAGGTGTCGGGGAACGTCGTCTCGTTCAGTTCGTGGATCTGGTCGACACGCAAATCGGGTTGTCGCATGTCGAGGATCGACACGGGCGCCGAGCCCGGTGCCGTCGGGTTCGTTCGTTGGTGAAACCGTCGATGCAGACCTGATTTGGGCAATCCTCGGACCCGCACGGGAGGCCGACGCGGTGTCGCTTGGACTCTCGCCGACGAATCTGTTCGGGGTCATCTTTGATTTCGTTGGCCGGTCGGTGGTCGCTGTCCGGCTCGACGGGCGACGGCAGCGATGCTGGGGCCGCGTTGCGCGCCGTCACGCAGACCACGATCGAGCAGTTGGCGCGGCCACACGGCTGTCCCTGTTCGTGTGCGCGGGTTTGGGCTTCGGCCTTACGTTGCACCTTCTTCAGACGGCGACGCTCGCGCAAAGGGGCACACACCACGCAGCTGCGGTCCTTGCAGATGCGGCCGCGCTCGTGAGCGAGCTCTTGCTGTTCTTCTTTGGACAGTTTTGGTTCGGTCTCGTCAACCCAATCCGCAGAGCTCACCCAGGCGCGCTGGCGCCGCGGGTCTGGCGTTCGGGGGTCTGGAGAATCAGCCATGGTGAACACAAGTATCGCTGCATTCCGGCAAGCGGCATCATGTGATGATGAGAAGCAGCGAGTTTGACCCGGAAGCGAAGGAACTTGAACTGCGTGCCGAGTCGTCGAACTGGGACGTGTCCAACCCGGTTCCGGCTGATCCAGGCGACATTCCGGTCATCGATATTTCGGCCTGGATCGCGTCGGGTGACGACGTGGACCTCGCAGCGGTTGCTGCGCAGGTCAACGATGCGTGTGAGACCGCGGGCTTCTTTCAGCTGGTCGGTCACACGGTTTCTCGCGAGCTGATCGATGAGGTGTTCGACATGACCGAGCGGTTCCACGCGCTGCCGCTCAAGGTGAAGGAGAGCCTCCGGATGGACCGCGAGGGGTGGCCGGTCGCCGGGGTCGGCTATCTGCCGATGTATTCACGCAAGCTGCCGACGCGGGAGAAAGCGAACCTCAACGAGGCGTTTTTGGTCAAGGGGAACCGAGAGCTGGACTTCGACGAGAGCCAGTGGCCCGGCGACGATGCGCTCCCTCGTTTTCGTGACACGGTCGAGCGGTACGCGGGAGCGGTCAACCGCCTTGCGTTGCGACTGCTGCCGGTCTATGCGACAGCGCTCGGTCTCGAGGCTGATTTCTTTGCGCTGGGCTTCGAGCATCCGTCGTGGCGGCTGCGGATGACGCGGTACCCGCCGGTGCCTGAGCAGCCGGAGGTGGACGCCGACTTCGGGATTGCGCCGCACGTCGACACGACGTTCTTCACGTTGTTGCTGCAGGACGCTGCTGGGTTGACGATCTTCAGCCATACCCGGGGTTGTTGGATTCAAGCACCGGTCGTGCCGGGTGCGTTCGTCGTCAACTCCGGTGAGTTGATGAAGCAGTGGACGAACGACCGGTACCTCAGCGTTCGGCATTTCGCGAACAACGACGCAAGCGAGTCCCGCTACTCGATCCCGTTTTTCTACAACGCCGCGGCTGATTTCCCGATGGAGTGTCTGCCGACGTGCCACGACGCTGACAACCCGCCGAAGTATCCGACCATCTCCTACAACCAGAGCCAGGCCGTCGCGCAGGGCGAGTGACGGGGCGCGTGGCTGAATGACACCACCGCACAGAACGGGCACAACCGAGAACGAGCGTCCCGACCAGACGACGAGCCCGGTCGAGACGCTCATTGGCGGAACGGGGGGGATTCGAACCCCCGGAACCTTTCAGTTCGTCCGCTTTCAAGGCGGGTGCATTCGTCCGCTCTGCCACCGTTCCGTGTTTGACGATACCGGGCTATGCTGCGTGCTCCCAGGAGAGGTGCCAGAGCGGCCGAATGGGATGCCCTGCTAAGGCATTGACCCTCCGGGGTCCGTGGGTTCAAATCCCACCCTCTCCGCCACTGCGACCGACACCCCACTGGGTTGTCGGTCGTTTGGGTTTTCGATGCGGCTTGTACATCGAACTCGCGGCTGTCAGCAGTGGAATCCGGGCAAGGTGCCCCGAAATTGGGCAGATCGGCCCCGTCTGAGCCGTCGCCGGATGTGACGGTTCAAGTTACAAGCATGTCGTCTGTATGACAGCAACGTTGCGGTTTGATGACGAACGGACTAGACACTGGTGCTACCACGTGAGTCGGCGCGAGCCGAACGCACAAATTCTCGATCGTTCCTCTTCGACGTTGGGCCGAAGCGATCACCAAGTGAGCCACCAGTGACCAGGCGGAGATTCATGAACCGAGAGCGCGACAACGGCGAAGACTTCTGGGGCGGCAAGTCCGACTGGACCTCTGAGTACGACCGGCCAACGACGCAGCACGAACGCTTCGATGCCGAGGCGCACTGGGCCGGCCAAGCCGATTCTGAAGGACAGCGTCCGGTCGCTCGTCTCCGCCGGAGCCTCTCCAACCTGTTCGGATCGGGCAGCCACGCCACTCGCGAGCACGGCATCATCCGGCCCGGGACCAGCAGCTCGCCAGACACGCCGACGCCCGCCAGCGGCGTGAGCGCCGACATGTTCGACGATCTCGACGACGATGATGTCGCGTACGACGACACTGTCGGCTGGGTTACCACCGCGGCCGCGGTCGACGAAACGCAGCCTGATGAATGGGATGCAGAACTTGCGCCCGCCCCTGTTGATGCCCGCAGCGAACGTCGGGCAGCTTCGATCGATCCACTGCTGGTTCGGGTCGGAGCCGTCGCCGTCGTCGGTGCGCTCCTCGTTCCGTTGCTCCTCAACGCAGGCGGAGACGACACTGACCGACTGATCGGACGAGCGGCTGCAGCAGAAACGGCTGCATCGACGGTCACCCTGCTGGCGCCGACCACCGTCGTCTCGACGATCGACGCCACATCCACACAGCTCGACCCCAACGATCTCCCTCCGGCCGTCCCGGCTGGCGGATCTGTAGCGGAGACGACGGCAGCGACATCAACATCGCCGGTGACGATCGCTGCGAAGCTTGCTGCGACAGCGTCAGCATTGACTGAAACAACCGCGCCAGCGACCACCGCCGCTCAGAACGCGGCGCTCGACACTGCCGCAGTCGCCGACGAACCCGCCGCTCGAATCGAGCCCAACTGCGCCGTTGATTACACCGTCGTAGCGGGCGACTTCTGGATCCGGCTTGCCCAGGCTGCCGGGGTCGACCTCGACGAACTGCTCGAAGCAAACGGTGCCAGCGCATCAACGCCGCTCTACCCCGGCACCGAGATCTGCCTGCCGGCTGGCGCAACGGCACCAGCGCCTCCGACCACCACCGCATCGACGACCGCTGTGTCTCCGACGACAACGAACGCCCCGACCACGACAAGCGCTCCGACCACCACGGTTGCGACGACCCAGCCGCCGGCCACGTCGCCTCCCGGACCCGAAGACATCAAGCAGATCATCCGCGATGTGTGGCCCGACGAGCTTGAGGAGCGAGCCCTCGAGATCGCCTACCGCGAGAGCCGCTACGTGCCGACCGCCAAGAACTTCTGCTGCTACGGCATCTTCCAGATGTACTGGAACGTCCACAAGAGCTGGCTCGCCGACATCGGCATCACGAACGATCAGCAGCTCTATGACCCAGCGACAAACGCGAGGGCGGCATACGCGCTCTACCAGCGGGCGGGCGGTTGGGGTCCCTGGGCCCTCTGAGCCTCCGGTGACACTCCACGGTCGGCTTGGCATCGAGCCGGGCTGTCTCGTTTGGTGTCAATCTGGCCGTGTCGCCCCCAAGTTCGCGGGGTAACATGTCGACCGAAAATATTTGCGCCCGTAGCTCAATGGATAGAGCACTTGATTACGGATCAAGCGGTTGGGAGTTCGACTCTCTCCGGGCGCGCCAAACATCGGCCCCCGTCTGACGGGGGCCGATGTCGTTTTCCCGAGTGGCAGGGCGTTCGGTACCGACTCGTACACTCGGGTGGGTGGCAGCTCCGACCGACGTGATCAGTTCCCGGCTCGCCGGCTTCGGCACGACGATTTTCGCGGAGATGTCCGCGCTCGCGGTCGAAACCGGCGCGATCAACCTCGGCCAGGGGTTCCCCGATACCGACGGACCTCGCGAGGTCCTCGATGCCGCGATCGAGTCGATTGACGGTGGGCTGAACCAGTATCCGCCCTTGCCGGGAATGCCCATCCTGCGTGAGGCCATTGCCGCCCATCAACAGCGGTTCTACGACATCGAGCTCGACCCGGCGACGGAGATCGTGGTCACGGCCGGTGCCACCGAAGCGCTGGCGGGGGCGTTGCTTGGCATGCTCGACGCCGGTGATGAAGTCATCGTGTTCGAGCCGATGTACGACAGCTACCGCGCGGGCATTGCGATGGCTGACGCTCGAGCGGTTCCCGTGCTGTTGGCGCCAGATGCCAACGGCAATTATGTGTTCGACCCCGCCGAGCTGCGGGCGGCCGTCTCGTCGCGCACCAAGCTGGTCCTCCTCAATACGCCGCACAATCCGACCGGCAAGGTGTTCACCCGCGACGAGTTGCAGCTGATCGCCGATGTTGTCCTCGAACACGACCTGATCGCCGTCACCGACGAGGTGTACGAGCATCTTGCCTTCGATGGCCGTACTCATGTCCCACTGTCGACTCTTCCCGGCATGGCTGAACGCACGCTCACAATCTCATCGGGTGGCAAGACGTTCCATACCACGGGCTGGAAGATCGGGTGGATGTCAGGTCCGGCTCCACTCGTCGCAGCCGCGCGCACCGCGAAGCAGTTCCTGACGTTCGTGAACGGGGCTCCCTTTCAGCCGGCTATGGCGGTTGGCTTGGGACTGCCGGACAGTTATTTCGCTGGGATGCGCGCCGGGCTGCAAGCAACGCGCGACCGTTTGGTCGCGGCGCTTGATTCCGTGGGCTTCATCACGTACACGCCTGAAGCGAGCTACTTCGTCACCGCTGACATCCGGCCGCTCGACTCATCGGGCAACGGCGTCGATTTCTGTCGTCAACTGCCACATCGGTGCGGCGTGGTCGCGGTCCCGAACGAGGTTTTCTACGCTCGGCCAGAGCACGGACGGCACATGGTGCGGTTCGCGTTCTGCAAGCAAATGCAAGTGATCGAGGCCGCGGCCGATGCACTCACGAAGGGGTTCTCGCCATGAGCGTTGTTCGAGTCGCTGCAGTGCAGCACGACATTGTGTGGTTCGATCGCGAGGCAAACTACGTCGCACTCGCGCCTCGGATCAGCGCAGCGGCCGCTGGTGGCGCGCGCATTGTTCTCCTCACCGAGACCTTCTCGACCGGGTTCTCGTTTGCCGACCCGGCGATTGCCGAACCCGAGGGTGGACCGTCCAGTCAGTTTCTCCTCGATCAGGCAGCAGCGAATGACGTGTGGGTCGGGGGCACGTGTGCCGAACTTGCGCCCGACGCGCCGGCCGACGATCAGCGCGTCAGCAATGTGTTTGTCCTCGCCGGCCCGGACGGCACCGTGCACCGGTACCGCAAGATCCATCCGTTCTCACACAGCGGCGAAGATGAATACGTCCGCGCCGGAAGCGAACACATCACGGTCACGATCGAAGGTGTCAGGTGCAGCCTCTTCATCTGCTACGACCTACGTTTTGCCGACGAATTCTGGGCCGTCGCTCACGACACCGATGCGTACCTCCTGATCGCCAACTGGCCGGCGAAGCGCCGCCATCACTGGCAGACGCTGGCGCGGGCCCGGGCGATCGAGAACCAGGCGTACTTCGTCGCGGTCAATCGGGTCGGACGCGATGGAGCGCTCGATGCCGAGGGCAAACGCACCGGGCCGCTCGATCACTCTGGCGACAGCGCGGTCTTCGACCCGATGGGCGAAGTACTGGTCAGCGCAGCTGGTGCGGAGACAACGATCTTCGCCGACATTGACACCGATGTGGTCGCAGCCACGCGCCAGCACTTCCAGTTCCTCCAAGACCGCCGGTAGTCACGGAAGAGTCACAAGCGGGGCCCGACTGGTTGCGCCTATTGGGCAGGCTTGTGCATCAGGCTGACTTCGATGCCCTTGGACATCTGGCGTCCCACCTCGATGTAGCCGTGTTTGCGATGGAATGCGAGTGACGGCTCGTTCGGCGGATCGACGTTGACCTCGAGGGTCAGCCCGAGTGCTTGCTCAGCAAGTCGTCGGTCGACTTCGCGATACAGCGCCGAGCCAAGGCCCTGACCTTGCGCAGCTGCATCGAACGCGACCCGGTCGAGATAGAGCACGTCGTCGTAGCGCTCCATGAACCAGAGGTAGTTCACGGAGTCGTAGCTCGAACCCTTGGCGAGCACGACACAGAAGCCTGCAACGACACCATCGACGTCGACCACCAACGAGAATGCACTCTCCTCAACGAGAAATCGCAGCCGGTCCATGTCGGCGGGCCCGACCTCGGGCACATTGGCCTCGTTGATCTCCAGCACTCGCTCGAGGTCGGCTGCGGTCATATCCCGAATCGTCACGCGGGCACCGTAGCCATCTCGCTGTCCATCGTTTGCGGCGCGAACGAGAATGAGGCATCAGATCAACAGTTCGCGAACGACGGGCCTGGGAGAGACGGGGCCGCCGTCGAGTCGTATCCTGGACCCATGTTGTTTCGCAAGACCGCCACGATGATCGCCCCCGACGAGGCACTGCCCGGGCGCGACGAACCCATGTCCGTGCCTGAGACGCACTTCGTCAACGGCAATCCGCTCCAAGGGCCGTGGCCCGAAGGGATGGAAATCGCGGTCGTCGGCATGGGCTGCTTCTGGGGTGCGGAACGTCTCTTCTGGCAACTCGACGGCGTGTACTCCACCTTCGTCGGCTACGCGGGTGGCTTCACGCCCAACTGCACCTATGAGGAGAACTGCACCGGCCGCACCGGCCACGCCGAAGCGGTCGGCATTGTGTTCGACCCGGCAGTGATCTCCTTCGAGCGGATCATGCAGGTGTTCTGGGAAGAGCACGACCCCACCCAGGAGATGCGCCAGGGCAACGACATCGGTAGTCAATACCGCACGGGCGTGTGGGCCACGCAGGCAAGCCAACTCCCGACCATCGAGGCCACCAAGTCGCGGGTCCAGGCCGGACTCGATGCCATGGGCAAGGGTGAGATCACCACGGAGGTCGGCTCGATCGACTTCGACGCGGACTTCTATTACGCCGAGCCGTACCACCAGCAGTACCTCGCGAAAAATCCCAACGGGTACTGCGGGATCAAGGGCACCGGCGTCAGCTGCCCCATCGGAATCGGTTCCTGACCGACGAATCCCCCGTTGCTTGGGGGAGGGCCGACCTGGCCAACTGATGTCTCGACCGGCCGGCTACCAGCCGGTCGCCGTGATCTCGTCGCCATCGGCGTCAAGTCCTCGACCGACCCACCGGATTGCTCCTGGCGTGGCCGACAGTCGAGCAATCACACTCTGCATCGGGGTGCCATCGAACTCGTCCGCGACGACTTCGATGGCACCCCGATTCGCAAAGTGGGGATCAACCGCAATGTCGGCCATGTCGAGCACCGGCCCAATCGCGGCGTCGGCTGCGGTGAACGCCTCGATGACGTCGCGGCGCGGACGAGCGGCACACCACGCGGTCATGATCTGCTCGAGTTCTTCCCGATGTTCGGTCCGCCCAGCAAAGTCGACGAAACGCGGGTCGTCACCGACACCGAGCACGTGCATCACGCGTGCGGCGATCGAGTCGCTGCTCGTCGAGGCGGCAACCCACAGGTCGTCACTGCATCGGTAGGTGCCGCGCGGGACGGTGTAGGGCAGCCCGGCACCGAGGCGGGGCTGCTGCTCGCCGGTCACGCCGAACAGCGACACAAGGGGGCCCATCATGTGGAACATCGTTTCGAGCAGGTTGGCATCGACAACCTGGCCCACGCCCGAGTGCAGTGCCACCATCGTGGCAAACGCTGCAGCGAGTCCGGTGACTTCATCGGTCAGCGCAATCGGAGGCGGGAGCGGCTGGCCGTCCGGGTTGCCACTGAGTGCAACGAGGCCCGACATCGCTTCCGCGATCGTGGCGAACCCGGCCCGGGAGGCGTACGGACCGTCCTGGCCGAACCCGGAGATCCGGGTGATGACCAGCTTCGGATTACGGGCGAGGAGGACGTCGGGGCCGAGGCCGAGTCGCTCGAGTGTTCCCGGCCGTGAATTTTCCACCAAGACGTCGGCCTCATCGAGCAAGCTCAGCAACGTTGCGGTGTCGTCGGCGTCTTTGATGTCGAGCACCACGGTCCGCTTGTTGCGGTTGACGAGCTTCCACCACAGGCCCTCGCCATCGCGAGGGTCGCGCCATGCCATGTTGCGCAGACTGTCGCCGCCGGGGCGTTCCACCTTGATGACATCGGCACCGAAGTCAGCGAGGTAGCGCGCACAGTTTGGTCCGGCCAGAACGGTCGACATGTCGACCACGCGCAGGTCAGCGAGCGGACCGCTGGGTGGTTGGGCGGCCGGGCCTGGCGTCGCGTCGCTCATCGATTCCAACCCGCAATCAACTCGCACGCGGCGGCAAGGTCATCGCCGGTACCCGCGTACGAGAACCGCACGTACTCATGTCCTCGAGCCAGGTCGAAGTCGATGCCTGGCGTGCAGGCAACGCCGAGTTCGTCGAGCCAGCGTTCGCAAAGTTGCATCGAAGTGAGATGCACTGCTGTCGTGTACTGGGGCACGTGGGCGTACACGTAGAACGCCCCGTCGGCGGGTGCGATGTCGGTGATGCCGGCTGCGGCCAACCCGTCGATCATCACGTGGCGATTCGCCCGGTACTGCTCGACGTGGCCGTCGAGTTCATCGCTGGCATCGAGCGCCGCCAGCGCGGCGACCTGCGAGACATGCGGTGCGCAGATGTACAGGTTCTGTTGGAGCCGTTCAACGACGTCGACCAGTTGCTCGGGGACGACCACCCAACCGACACGCCACCCGGTCATCGAGAAGTACTTCGAGAAGCTGTTGACCACGATCGCGTCGGGCGCGTGAGGCAGCACCTGCGGGGCAGGGGCCGACTCGACGATGCCGTGGTAGATCTCGTCGGCCACGAGCGCGATGTTGTTGGCACTGCAGTGTGCGGCGATTGCACCGAGCGCCTCGTCAGACATCACGGTGCCCGTTGGGTTTGATGGTGAGGCAATGACGAGACCATCGAGTTGTCCGGCGTCTTGCAGATGCTGCGGTGTCGGCGCCCATCGGCTGTCCGGCCCGACAGGGATCGGTACTGCATCGATGCCGAGCGCGATGAGCGCGTTGCGATAGCACGGGTACCCGGGCTCGATGACGCCGACTCGCTGGCCGGGTTCAAACAAGGTCAGGAAGGCCAGCGTGAAGCCGGCAGAAGCGCCTGCCACGATGATGATCCGACGCGGATCGACGGGCTCGGCGTACCGCTCGCTGATCCCGCGGCGGAGTCGGTGGAGCCCGGCAGCGCTGGTATAGCCGAGTGGCATGTCGAGGGCGTCGATGACGGCCGCGCGCGCGACACCGGGGAGCCCGGTGGCGGGTTGGCCGACCTCGAGATGAAAGACGCGTTGCCCTCGGGCTTCGCGCACCGTTGCCGCATGGCTCATCGCCATCGCATGGAACGGTGGAACGGATGCTGCGCGAACGGCTGCCTCGATCACGCTGGGCAGTGTGTCACTTCCCGCCGTGCGTCGGCTGATCGGCTGATGCTCAGCTCGGTGTGACGAGTTCTCCAGCTTGCAGTTGGTGGGCATATCGCCCGTCGGATGCGAGCAACTCGTCGTGGGTCCCGATCTCGGCAATGCGGCCGTCTTCGACGAAGGCAATGCGGTCCGCACTGCGGATCGTTGACAAGCGATGGGCGATCACCAGCGCCGTTCGACCCTCCATGGCGTGTTCGAGCGCCGCTTGAATGTGTGCCTCGTTGTCGTTGTCGAGGTGGCTCGTCGCCTCGTCGAGGATGATGATCGCCGGGTTCTTCAAGAGCAGGCGAGCGATGGCCAGGCGCTGCTTCTCGCCGCCGCTGAGTCGGTAGCCGCGCTCGCCGACAACGGTGTCGTAGCCGTCCGGCAACGCGACGATCGTGTCGTGAATTCGAGCTGCCTTGGCCGCTGCGATGACGTCAGCCTCCGATGCTGATTGATCGGCGTAGCGCAGGTTCTCTCCGATCGACTCGTGGAAGAGGTGCGGATCCTGTGCGACGACACCGATCGAAGCGCGGAGCGAATCGAGTGTGAGGTCGCGCACGTCGTGCCCATCGACGCGCACGGCACCCGATGTGACGTCGTACAGGCGGGGGAGGAGCGAGATGGTTGTCGACTTGCCGGCGCCCGACGCGCCGACCAATGCAACGGTTTCGCCAGGCGCGATCGAGAGCGAGAGCCGCTGGAGTACGTCGACGTCGGGGTCGGTGCCGGTGCCGAGTCCGGCGTTCTGTTCCATTGATGCGATGGCCGAGTCGACGGCTGGTGGATACCTGAACGTGACGTCTTCGAATTCGACAGCCCCGCGTGGTGCAATCAGGTCGAATGCTCCCGGCTTCTCGGTGATTGCCTCCGGCGCGTCGAGAACTTCGAAGACTCGTTCGAAACTGACCATCGAGGTCATCAGGTCGACCCGGGCGTTCGTCAGCCCGGTGAGCGGTTGATAGACCCGGGTCACGAGGGCGGCGAGTGCCACGAGCGTGCCTGTCGAGATCTCTCCGTCGACGACCATCAGTGCCCCGATGCCATAGATGGCAGCTGTGCCGATCGCGCCGACCAAGCCGAGAGCAACGAAGAACACTCGGCCGTAGAGCGCCGATTGGATGCCGGTGTCGCGGACGCCCCGGGCTCGGGACTCGAAGGAATCGCGCTCACGATGTCCTGATCCGAAGAGCTTGACGAGCATGGCCCCGGAAACGTTGAAGCGTTCGGTCATCTGCGTGTTCATGGCGGCGTTGTGGCCCATCTGCTCCCGCGAGATCCCTTGCAGGCGCGTGCCGACGCGACGGGCGGGAATGATGAACACCGGCAGGACGATCAAGGTGAGCAACGTGAGGCGCCACTCGAGGGCGATCATGGCGGCGAGGGTCGTGGTCAGCACGATCACGTTGCTGACCACGCTGCCGAGGGTGCTCGTGACTGCGGACTGTGCACCCACGACATCGCTGCTCAGGCGGGATGTGATCGCCCCGGTCGGAGTCCGGGTGAAGAAGGCGATCGGCATCCGTTGGACTTTGGCGAAGAGCGCGCGACGGAGGTCGTAGATGAGCCCTTCGCCGACGCGGGAACTGCACCACCGCTGGAAGATCGCAAGCCCCGCGTCGGCAAGAGCTGCGGCGACCGCAATCCCTGCCAAGACCTTGATGGCATCGCGGTCCGAGTTAGGGATCGACGAGTCGATGATCTCCCTGACGACAAACGGCGGCACGAGTGCAAGCAAAGCGGCAGCGAGAATCGCAAGCAAGAAGAGCGTGATCGTTCGGCGGTACGGGCGAGCGAATTGCCACACTCGCGCGTAGGTGCCGTCGGCGAGTTTGATCCCGTCGAGCGCATCTTTGTCACCGGGCATCATGTGGTGTGGAGCCATCCGCATGGGTGCAACGCTACGACGTGTCCGGCCGTACGCTGCATGGCGATGCGTCGTGTTGTTCCTGCCGTGATCGGATGGGCACTCCTGGTTGGGGCGTGCACGGCTTCTGATGCTGCGCCTGCGCCGAAGACTCGCGAGATCACGTCGGTCCCAGCGACCACAACGACGACCGTGACGCCACCGACAACTGTGGAGGCGGGCGACACGTTGCCGCCCAGCACGTTGCCGCCTGAACCGCTTGACTACGAGATTGTCTGGGAACAGACGGCAGGGCGTGTTGACGCCGGCCGCCTGACTGTGCCGCTCGACTACGCCGACCCGCAGGGCGAGACGATCGACCTCTATGTCGCGCGGCACCGCGCTGACGGCGACCGCGTCGGGATCATGTTGGTCAACAATGGCGGGCCGGGGTCACCCGCCAGCTCGATGGCAATCAACGCCACCACCTGGTTTGAACCTGCCTTGACAAAGCGATTCGATGTCATTGCCTGGGACCCGCGCGGTACCGGAATCAGCGACGGAGCGGTCGACTGCGTTGATGATGACGAATACGACCGTTTCTACGCCACCGGTGACATCACGCCCGATAACGACGACGAGAAGAACGAATTGGTCGACCTTGCTGAGGAGTTCGCACAGCGCTGCATCGATCGCGTGGGTCGGCCGCTGCAGTACATCGGCACGAACAACTCAGCTCGCGACATGGATGCCATCCGCCAGGCGCTCGGTGAGGAACAGGCGTCGTATTTCGGGTTCAGCTACGGCAGCGAGCTCGGAGCCGTGTGGGCCACGATGTATCCGACCACCGTGCGCGCCGCGGTGTTCGACGGCGCGTCCGACCCGAACGCAGACAGCATCGAGGCAACCCGGCAGCAGTGGGTTGGCTTCGAGGCTGCGTTGAACACGTTTCTTGCCGAGTGCAGCGCAGAGAGTTCGTGTGCGTTCCACAACGATGGCGACGCCGAAGGTGCCTTCGACGAGCTGTTCGCCACGTTGGACGAGTCTCCCTTGGCAGGACCGGAGGGCCGCGCCGACATCAGTCTCGGCGTCGCCGTGACCGGCGTGGTGCGCGCGATGTACTCCGATCAGTTCTGGCCGACGCTCGAGGAGTCGCTCGACGATGCTGCGAACGGTAATGGCGACGGCTTGCTGGCCTTGCAGGACGGGTACTACCAACGCCGTTCTGATGGCAGCTACAGCAACCTGCTCGAATCGTTCCAGGCCATCTCGTGTGCGGACGACCCTGATCGCCCCACGATCGAAGAGGCCGACGCCGACGCAGAACAACTGATCGGAGCGGCACCTCGGCTCTTCCCGTATTCCACCGGTTCCTACTCGTGTTCGTTCTTTCCCGAATCGATTGACCCACGGATTGAAATCACGGGCATTGGCGCTGGGCCAATTGTCGTTGTCGGCACGACTGGCGATCCGAGTACACCACTCGACAGCAGCCGCAAGATGGCTGCTGCGCTTGAAGACGGTCGCCTCGTAGTGGTCGCGGCAAACCAGCACACCGGGTATGGCGTGAACGACTGCATCGACGATGTGATCCATGACTACCTCGTGCAACTCGAAGCGCCCGAGAACGAAACCATCTGCGACTGACCCGAAAACGAACGACACCCCCGAGCCGGAGCCCGAGGGTGTTGTTACTGGCGGAAGGCGTGGGATTCGAACCCACGGAAGCCTGAAAGACTTCAACGGCTTTCGAGGCCGTCCCATTCGTCCGCTCTGGCAGCCTTCCGAAATGCACGCTAGCGTGAAAAACGGCGTCCTGGGCGGTCACGAAGCCAGATGAACAGCGGACGGTGGGCGCGCGACGTTCAGGGCGCGATGCGGTGACACCCCTGTTCAAGCTCCGATCGCTTTGGACCGATAGCAATGTATGGATTCGGTCAAGACGAGAAATGAAGGGGGTGGCGCACAGATGAATCAGCGGATTCCAATGGTGCCGGTTGCCCCTGCTGCAGGCGGCGCGACGCCCCCAGCAACGACACCGCTCGCCCCTCCGCCCGTAGCAATCGTTGACGGAGCGTCCGCGACGCCCCCACTCGCGATCATTCTGGACGAGATGACGTCTGCAGTTGATGGCGTCAACGGAGCGCTCCTCGCCTCGGTCGACGGTTTCGCGGTGGCTCGGAGCGCAGGAATGCCGAACTCGGCGGCGCATGCAGCCGTTCTTGCTGCGGGTATGGGCCTTGCCCACCAGTTGGCTGCCATGGGCGGCGGCTCCGAGCTTCGCCAGTTGGTCATCGACCACGACGAAGGCCTCTTGCTGCTCTGGCCACTCGGTTCGAAACGCGTGCTTGCCCTGCTGACGACGCGCCGTGTCGATCAGCAATCGATGCGTCAGTTCGTACAGGCCAAGGCCTACTGGCTCGCCGGCGATCAATGATGTCGGACCATACGTTCAAAATCCTCGTCACAGGGCCGTACGCAGCTGGAAAGACCTCGTTGATCCAATCGGTGTCCCAGACCGAGGTCATCTCAACCGATGTCGTCACCAGCGGTGACGAGTCGGCGGTGAAGGCGCACACCACGGTCGCAATGGACTTCGGTACGTATGCCATCGACGACAATGACGTTCGGCTGCTGTTGTTCGGCACCCCGGGTCAGCCTCGGTTCCGGTTCATGACAAACATTCTGAAGGGCGACGTTGACATCGTTGCGTTCGTTCTCGATGCCGAAGCGCCGGCGACTCACGCGCCGGCCGGCGTCGAACTCCGGTCGTTGCTCGCCGACCTGCAAGTGCCGGCCGTCATCGCGGTCAATCGATGCGACGATCTCCAGGCTGCTCGGCGTATTGCTCGGTCACTTGGTGCGGCGGACAGCCAACCAGTGGTTCCCTGCCAACTCAACGACGCCGATTCCGGTCGAGAAGTTGTCGTCGAGATTTTGGTCACGCTTCTCACTCACGTTGAATCCAACGCGCTCGTGGCGAGCGGCGCCGGGGTGGCCTGACATGTCCTCACCGATCAACACTCCAACGGGCGGCGCTGGGATGGCGCCCGCCACCCTTGACGCGTTGGCTGCCGACGGCGAGCACGCAGGATGGCGCGTGCTCGACACGGCGCGAGCCCAGCAATTCACGGGCGAGATCATTTTCCAGTCACAGCCGAGCGTCAGCGTGTACCTCGACAGTGGCCACGCGTACTACGCGGTCCGGGCCGGCGGCCCGTCGATTTGCGAGCGACTTATCGATGCTGACGTGGTTACTCCGATGCAGATTGAACGTGGGGTCATTCGGATTGGGGACGTCGAGAATCTTGGCCGGCTGTTCGATCGTGATGCGTCTGTTGACCGTGACGCGGTGATGGTCGTTGTCGAACTTGCGACCGACGACGTGGTGACCTTGCTTGCCAACACCGTCACGAGTTCGATCACCCTGACGGCCTACCGCCACCACGCCTCTGGCGTCCACCGGTGGTTCGTTGGCCCGTCCGATCACCGACACGAAGTCCTTGTGCAACGGGTCCCGGTCAACGAAGTCACCCAGATCGACACGTCGATCACGAGTGAGCAGCCTGACCTGGCTGATCTGCCCGATCACGTCGACGACGGCGTGCACATCGAATGGGACGAGTCGCTGGGCGACGACCTGCTCGATGTGCCCGAGCGCCAGCTCCCCTTTGACGAATCGATGGTGCAGTCGATGCTCGATGCCCAAGTGGCCGCATCGGTGGCGGATGCGTCGCCGGTAGAAGACGTCGTTCCATCAGCGCCCGCACCGGCTCCCGTTTCCTTAAGCTTCGAACTGCCCACGCTGGTGGTGACGGACGACAATCTGCCTGAGGATCACCAACCTGAAGAGGTCGTTGATGCCGTGCGCCGTGCGCTCGACGCCATCGAGTCAGCGTCGTCGGCGCCCGCTCCGGCGGCCCCTGTTGCAGTCGCTGATCTCCTGCCCGTTGAGCCGATCGCGCCGCTGCAGTTCGATGCCGTCGATACGGTGGCGGAACCCGTCGTCGTGGTTCCGGTCCCTGCTGTGGCAACTTCTGTTCTTCCACCGGTTGTTGAGACTGCGCCGTCAGCGTTCGATGGATTCCCTCCACCGACGATGGATGACAGTGCCGAAGCCATCTATGCCCGAGCAGGGCATGATGAGGTCACTGCAGCTGTTGCAGGTGACGTAGTTGTCGACGAAGTCCCCGGCGGCAGCACCAACGATCGCTCTGGTGCGCTCCAGCGTCTCATTGGCAGCCTCCGCCGCAAGTGACACCAGACGCCATGGCGGCCGCCGCAGAGCGTCGCCACGTCAGGAACGACGGGCGCGGAAGAACGTACGGAGTAGTTCGCCACAGCGTTCAGCCTCAACGCCCACGACGACGTCGACGCGATGGTTGAGGGTCGCACCGTCGAGCAGGTGGAAGTGGCTGTTAGCGGCACCGGCCTTCGGATCGGTCGCCCCGTAGACCACACGTTCGAGACGGGCGTTGACCATTGCGCCTGCGCACATAGCGCACGGCTCGAGCGTCACGTACAGCGTGCACTCGTGGAGGCGCCAGGAACCGATCTGCGTTGCAGCGTCCTGCATTGCGAGCACCTCGGCGTGCGCGACCGGGTCTCCGGTCAGTTCGCGCTCATTGTGCCGTGCCGCGATCGCCTGCCCCTGGTGGACAACGACCGCACCGACAGGCACGTCGTCGTGGCGTTGCGCCGCCTCGGCCTGCTCGATCGCGAGGAGCATCCACACATCGTGCGGCGCACACGATCCACCTGAGGAGATGGCATCGGTGTCGCCGGACGGTGCGGACATGATGGGATCTTAGAAGCAAAGGGTCCCGCCCATACGGGGTGTGGGTTTTCTCGGCGGGTGTGGATGCATGAATCACAAGGGAGTTGGTGTGGTGATCAAGCCGCACATCACCATGAGTGATCTCGCGCCTCTGATCGCTCCCGTACGTGCCGATCTCGGACGGGTTGAGCGCCCTCGACAAGATGGGATGACCGATGCCTGGCTGCACTTCAGCTACTGAGAGCGGCGTCAGGCAGCCAGGTCTTGCTTCCAGGGTCAGGTGCAGGTGGCGTTAAGTATTTCGAAGGCGGCGTTGTATGCGGCAGAGCATGCCAGCGTGGCTCACTTCATTGTTGCTTTTGTCGGCAGCATGGTGGTGCCGTGTCGGGAAGAATCCGTACTGGACCGAGGTCGGATCGGAAGATAGAGGCGCTCCTCGTTCCTGCAGATTTCCAACTGGTCAGTCTGCGGCTTCAGATGTGACCCGCGCCCAGAGTTCGACGGCGATCCTCTGCGCGAATCCGGCGTACAGATGGTCGGAGTCGTAACGAACCAGCGTGCCGCCGATTATCGGATCGCATAGGGGGTATCGAGGGCAGACGAGATCATCGATACTGACAGTGGCCACACCTGGCAAACCTTCCGCAACTTCGCGGAGAGCGAATGACTCGTCCAACGACGCTGTCGTAGCAATGAACGCGCACTCATCGATCCAGTCCACAGCGGCCAAACAGTTCACTGCATCGAACGGCGAACTGGGGCGCGGCTCAATAATGGTGACGCTTCCGCCGTACCTAGCGAGTTCCTGGGTTGCCTGAGATGTCCTCGCAGCGAATTCAGCACCCGGGATCTCCAGTGCGGTGTCATCGGTCCCGCGAGCGCGCACTTCGAAGTTTGGGTCGCCATACGGATGTGAGATCACGACGATGCGATCCGGCCGAACCTGATCAACGAGCCCCTCGTAGACGGAGTCCTGAACGTTCTGACATGTTGGCGTGTCGAAATTGACGTAGGCAAGCGATCGCTGCCACGGGCAACCGGCAGTGACCACGCTGTGGAGGGTGAAGCCCTCTGCTTCTGCGAGCATCGAGAACGCTGAAATCAGGTCGCCAGCATGACTATCTCCGAACAGCAGTACTACCTCAGACCCGTTGACGATAGTGGCGCACCCATTTGACAGGTCAGTGGTGTTTATACACGTCTCGCCGATCTCGAACGGAGTCGTTCCTGTTCGGCCGAAGTTCCCGGGGATGGGGACTTGAGCTATCTCTCGAGCTTGGCCTTCCGTGTTCGAAAAGCCTGGGCGCTGAGTTGCTTGCAAGAGGGGTATGCGGTCAGAGAGGGCGAGTGGGAGTAGAAGAAGCGCAACTGCAAGAGAAGCGACAATGGTGGACAGCACTGCAAGAAGTTCAATTCGTGGCTTCTCGATACGGCTCGACCATGCTTGGATCGGTTGTTCCACGAACATCCAGCTCGCGCTGGCGCACGCAACCGAAGCCGCCACCGTGAAGCAAAGCAGCGTGATTTGGCCAACGTCGAACGTGCGGGTCAGCAGCACCACGATTGGCCAGTGCCACAAATAGATGCCGTAGGAGATCCGTCCAACCAGCACGAGGGGAGTAACCGAAAGGGTCCGCTCAAGGGGTGAACCTGGGCGGTAGAGCGGAGACTCGGGGGCAAGCAAACTGAGCAACAAGAGCGTGAGGGCTGTTGCGATGAGCCCTCGACTCTGTGCGCTTAGGCCCTGCACGGTAACAACCCAAATGAGCGCGCCGAGAGCGGCGGCGAGCACGGCATAGCTTGTTACTGATCGCAGCCCGCCGAACTGGTCTGGGACTTTCGAAAGTTGGCTCCGGTCAGTGCGCTTCGTACGCCCAAGAATGATCGCTAGAGCTGCACCCGCAAGCAGTTGGTAAACACGCGTATCGGTTGCGAGGTACGAGCGTGTTGGATCGCTGGCGGCCCGCAACATCGCGTACATCGCGGCGACGAGCGGTACGGCAACGATCACCCAGGTGTTGCCCAACGCCTGGCGAATCCAGCGAACGCTGACGGCTGCGAACACCATGAGCGGCCACACCGCATAGAACTGTTCCTCAATCGACAGCGACCAAAAGTGAAGGAATGGGCTGGTATCGATTTCGGCCGCGAAGTAGTCCTGCGCCTGCCCGATGAAGTGCCAGTTGGCGTACCACAGCGTGGCCGCCTGCCCATCGGTAAGCGCCGCGGTGCGCTCAGGAACTGAGGATAAAAAACTGAATAAGACGGCGCTAACGACGATCGTCAACAACGCTGCTGGGACGAGCCGACGAGCGCGTCGGAACCAGAACCCCACCAAGGAGATTTTCCCCGTGCCCTTCGCCTCGCGAACCAGGAGTCCGGTGATCAAGAAGCCAGATAACACGAAAAATATGTCAACCCCGATGAAACCACCGGAGGCTCTCGCCAGACCTACGTGAAACGCCACGACGACCAAGACGGCAACGGCACGAATTCCGTCGAGGCTTGAGAGTCGGGTGGATTGATCTGATGGTGGCGTTACGGAGCGAGTGGTTACAGTCGAGACGGAGCTAATGGACGACGACTGTACTTGTGCAGGCACGCCGACTGGAGCCCAATCTTGAATTGCCAGCACTGTTCTCAATCAGTTGGCGAGTTCAACCGTCGTGAGGTGAGATCGCTGATGTCTCTCCTTGAATACTGATCGCCTTAACCAACCGATGAGTCGCCAATGGATGGCACGGAATTGAGTCCTTCAGTCCTCCGACGCGAGAACATGCAGTTCGGGTAAAGCTTGACTGCGACGTTTCTGACCGGTTGGCTACGCTCTCGAATCCGCACAAGAGTCGCAAGCCGAGACGGACTTTCCCAGCGCCCTCATTCGGCACCGACTATCTCCCCGGTGGCACACTCAGCGCGCTCGCCGGAGGAGGATCGCCCAACCTCGATTGGTCGCTCGCGCTCGGGCTCACGGTGCTCTACGGCATCGCAGCTACCGCTATCTCGCTCGTCACATTCCGTCAACGCGACATCACTGGCTGAGGGCGCGAGTTGGGTTGCATCGCGGGGTAGCCGCACCCGCGCATCGATTTGATCCGTTTTTTCTTCTAACAGT
>JABJAB010000046.1 GCA_018666235.1 Ilumatobacter sp. | reverse complement strand
GCCGTTCGTCGGGCTTGACCGGACCGGTCGCGCGGCACTCCTTGAACTGTTTCGATCAGCGCACGCTGATGGAGCGGCCCTGCTCATTGCCACCCACGAGTTGAGCAGTGTCGCGGACAGCGAGCGGGTGATTGCTCTGAGTGGCGGTGTCGTCACATTCGACGGCCCCGCGAGTAAGGCCGACATCAATGCACTGACAGAAGGATTCCATCCCGACAACGACTGACCGATTTTCTTCGATTGAACATTCGCTGCACGACGCAGACAGACCCTTGTCGTCTACGCTTGCCTGATGCAGGAGTTTTCATCGGTCACCGCCTCGTCCTACGACGCAGAAGCCCTCGCGCCGCTGCTCACTGAGAAGGCAGCAGAAGGCTGGGCCGTCATTTCCATCGTCGCGGCCGGCACGAACATCGTCGCCTACCTCAGTCGAGACAGTGCCGACGCTGACGTGCCCGCAGCTGAAATTGAGACTGAGGCTGCTCCCACTCTTCCCGGTGACGACGCGCCCGTCAGCGATGCTGCTGCCGACGCTGACGAACCCGCTGGATGGGGCACTGCGCCCGACAACGACGTCGCCGATCTTGCCGCGCAGGTCGGCGCCGAAGACACCGCCGAAGAGGCCGACGACGATACCGACGCAATCAGTGCCGGCGTGGTCGCTGCCGGCGTCGCCGGGGCCGCTGGAGTCGCTGGAGTCGCCGCCGCAACGGGAGCGCCGGACGGCGCCGGTGAACTCGCCGCCGATGCTGCCGCGGGCGCTGCTGGCGATGTTGTCGGCGAGAGCGCTGACGCAGCTGCCGAGGCAGCAACTGCCACCGACGCTGCAACCGCAGCGGCCGCCGCCGCGTCGACCGTGCCAGCCGGTTGGTACGCCGACCCATCGGGCCGCTACGAACTGCGTTACTGGGACGGCAACGCCTGGACCGAGCACGTCTCGCGCGCAGGCCAGCAATTCACCGACCCACCCGTCGCCTGATTCAGTCCATCCGCGGCGATCGCCCCGGATCACCCTGAATCTCTGAAGGAGTCAGAGCAGTAGCCGACGCGTCGGCTGCTGCTCTTTCGGTTTTCGGGACGATGTGCCTGTTCGGGTTCCTCTGGCGGACGTAGCCTGAGCGGTGATGCGCGCAACTTCTCTTGGCCATGCGGGGATGCTGATCGAGACCGAGGCCGGGTCGATTCTGTGCGACCCGTGGTTCGAGCCAGCGTTCTTCGGCGGCTGGTTCCCATTCCCCCGCAACGATCAGTTGAGCGATGAACTTCGTGAGCGGATCGACAACGCCGACTTCCTCTACGTTTCGCACCTCCACGGAGATCACCACGACGAGGCCTGGCTCGATCAACACTTACGACGCGACATCCCGATTCTTCTCCCCGGCTTTCCGACGCGCGAGCAGCGACGAACACTCGCCAAACACGGCTTCACCAACTTCGTGCAGACCGTCGACACCGAAGAACTCGAAATTGCGCCAGGCTTGAAAGTCGCGATCCACATCGAGTCCTCGATCACCGATGGCCCCGGCGGTGACTCGGCACTGGTCGTGATGCACGACGACACGATCCTCGTCAACCAGAACGACTGTCGCACCAACGACCTCGGTCAGCTCGCCGCACACGGCCCCGTCGACCTCCACTGGCTGCAGTTCTCGGGTGCCATTTGGTATCCGATGGTCTACGAGATGCCCGACGACGAGAAGCTTCGGCAGTGCCAAGCCAAGGTCAAGGCACAGTTCGCCCGGGCCATGCGCTACGTCGAAAAAGTCGGCGCCCGAGCAATCGTGCCCAGCGCCGGGCCGCCGGCATTCCTCGACCCGGACCTCTTCGGTCTCAACATGATCGACGGCGACGAAGCATCGATCTTCCCCGACCAGACGGTCTTCTTGCAGATGCTCGACGACGCCGGATTCACGGGGGTGCTCAACATCCCCGGCACCACGATCGAGGTCACACCGTCCTCGATCGGCGCCACCCACCCGATGCCAGATGCCGATGTTGCCGCCATCTTCTCCGAGAAGCGGGAGTACCTCGAGCAATATCAAGCCGACTGGCTGCCGTGGCTCGACGAGATGAAGGCCGGCTGGCAAGCACTCGACATCGACCTGCTCGCCGAGCTGAAGAGCTGGTGGGAACCACTCCTCGACATGGCGCCGACGTTGCGGTCGATGGTTGGCGCCAACGTGCTGATCAACGCCGGCGACCTCGCCATTCTCGTCGACTTTCCAAACGGAGAGGTTCGCCCACACGATGGTGAACCGTTCTCTTTCCGCTTCGACATTCCACGCGACCTGGTGGAAGCGGTCGCCGTGAAACGCGCCGTCGACTGGAGTAACTCGCTGCTCCTGTCGTGCAGATTCACCGCCTGGCGTGACGGCGAGTTCAACGAGTACGTCTACAACTTCTTGAAATCGTTGTCCCGTGAGCGGATGCGACGTGCCGAGGCCGAGGTGGTCCGCAAACTCGAGCTTGCAGCAGGTGGCGGCGACCACAGCAACGAGCCTGATATCCAGGTTGGCGAGTACATCGTGCAACGACGTTGCCCGCACCGCGACGCTGACCTCGAAGCATTCGGCGAGGTTCAAGACGGTGAGTTCGTCTGCACCCTCCACGGGTGGCGATTCGACTGCGAAACCGGCGCCTGCCTCACGTCGCCGACGGAGACTCCCCTCCGGATCCACCGCGCCTGACACACGGCCCTTCGAACTCGCTTCGGTCGGGGGGCGGAGTAGTGTTCTGCCCATGGTTTCCGCAGTACTTGACCTGGGAATCGACCTCAACGTGTGGCCATGGGTCTGGCTCGCCGTTGGCATCACCTTCGCCACCATCGAGCTCACCGTGCTCGCCGGAGCCTTCGTACTGCTGCCCTTCGCAGTATCCGCCTTCGCCGCAGCGCTGCTCGGCTTCTATGACGTCTCCATCGAGATCCAATGGGCCGTCTTCATCGGCGGCGGCGCACTGATCTGGATTCTGCTGTACAAGCGCGTCATGAAGTTCGCCGGCGAGAACGAAATGTCGCCCGGCGTCGGCGCCGACCGACTCGTCGGCATGACGGCAATCGTCACGGCCACCATCGACCCCAACGACACCGACCGCAAGGGCCGAGTCCAGGTCGAAGGCGAAGTGTGGAGTGCGTTGAGCGACGGACGCCTCATCATCACCGAGGGCTCCAAGGTGCGCATCACCGAGATGCACGGCACGCGCGTCCGGGTCGAAGCCCTCGCTCATCCGCCAACGAGCGCTCCCCCCAGCGGGCCGCCGCTACAGCAACCCAATTCGAAACCACCCCAGGGAGATCCTTCATGAATCCGATTGCCATCGTCGTCGGCGTCATCGCGCTGATCGGCATCGCCGTGCTCGTCGGCGCGGTCAAAATCGTGCGCCCGTACCAACGCGGTCTGGTCGAGCGTCTCGGCAAATACAAAGCCACCCGCGAGCCGGGTCTCAACCTGATCATGCCCTTCATCGAAACGATGCAGCTGATCGACATGCGTGAGCAAGTCGTCGACGTCCCGCCGCAGGAAGTCATCACCGCCGACAACGTGGTCGTGTCCGTCGACGCCGTCGTCTACTACGAAGCCACCGATCCCCAGCGCCTCGTCTACAACATCGCCGACTTCTTCACGGCCATCACCAAGCTCGCCCAGACCAACCTCCGCAACCTCATCGGCGACATGGAGTTGGACCGGGCCCTTACGTCGCGCGACACCATCAACACTCAGCTCCGAGAAGTACTCGACGATGCCACTGACAAGTGGGGCGTTCGAGTCGTTCGTGTCGAGATCCAGCGCATCGACCCGCCGCCGGACATCGTGTCCGCAATGCACGCCCAGATGCGCGCCGAGCGCGACCGCCGAGCGACGGTCACCGAGGCCAAGGGCTACCAGGAAGCAGCGATTGCCCGGGCCGACGGCGAGCAGCAGGCAGCCGTGCTCTCCGCCACCGGTCGAAAGGAAGCAGCGATCCTTGACGCGCAGGGCGAATCAGAAGCCATCCAGCTCCGGGCACACGCCAACAAGATCCGGCTTGAAATGCTCGGCCAGGGCGAGGGCCTGGCAGCCAAAGCGCGCCTCACCGGTATCAAGGAAGCCCACACTGACAATAACGTGCTCACCGTTGAGTACCTCTCGGCGCTCGAGAAAATCGGCGACGGCCGGGCGACCAAGATGGTCATCCCCGTGGAGTTCTCAGGCTTGCTGGGAACCGTGGCAGCGTTGGCCGAGACGATTCGGCCCGACGAGTCAGGCGACGACGTGCGCCCGAAGGACGGCTTGGCGATTCCGGAAGACAACGAGCGGGTCGAGCTGCCCGAGCCTGACCGAGCCGAGCACCGCAGCGGCGGCAGCTGACAATGCGCATCATCGATGCTCCACGGGAGGGGTGGTACCCCGACCCCGACGGCCGTGAGCGGCTGCGCTGGTGGGACGGTTTGGACTGGACCGACATCCGACGAGCACCGCCCAGCACAGCGGAGTTGACGCGCGCCGAGGCGGACATGGTGCATCACGCGCCGATCAGTCAGGGCCAGCAGGTTGGCCAGCAGCAGTACGGGGGCTACAGCCGCCAGGACACCCAGGAAATCATCGCCGAGGTGCGCACCGTCGCCCGGCAGGAACTCGATCGGGCGGCGAACGAGTTCTCCCAGCGAGCCAACACCGCGGTACGGAGCTTCACGCCACTCATCACCGAATACACCAGCACGATGTTGCGCTGGGTGAAAGTCGCCCTCGCGCTCGCGACCCTGCTCTTCATTGTCTGGCTGACGTTCCAGGCAATTGCATCGCAGAGCCTCTTCGACTGGATCGGCGACCGCATCGACAACCTCACCGAAGAAACCCTCGGCACCGAGTTACGTCGGGGCCGGGAGCAGCTGTAACTCAGTCGCCGACGATGGCGTCTGCCTGTTGACCCTGTCTGTGGCTACTTGACGGACAGGCGGTAGCTGAAGGTATGGCGTCCGGTCGGGATCTCGTAGCGATCGAGGACGTCGGGTCCACAGCTCGCCGTGCCAATCCCGCGGTGCGCGACATCGGCGTGCACAACGAGCGTCTTGCGTGGCGCGAGGTCGGTTTCGTGTCCGGCAGCGTAGAGATCGGCTGCGGTGAATCGCGTGGCGGAAATGTGCATCGACGTCGGCCGGAGCACGTCGAGTCGCGCGACAGCGCCAGACGATGAGTTGATGAACTCGAACCAGCGGCAGTCGGTGCGCAAGCCGAACTCCTGCGGTACGAGGTACGGCTCGGGGTCCACGCCGGACTCCCAGGTACCGACCATCGCGCCACGGTTGCGGTCCGGGTAGTTCTCCAGCTGGCCGCGTCCGAACCAGCGGAGTTGATCGAAGCCAGACTTGAGTTGGAAGCTGACGCCCACGCGACCAAGGTCATCAAGCGAGTCGGGAACTTCAACCACGTGATGATGGACCTCACTCCCGTCGGCAAGTACATCGACACGGTGGTTGTGATCCACAAACGTTTCGGCTGGCGTGGAGTCGATGCCGCGTTCCTGCCACGACGTGAGGGCCTTGCCGCCGATGCCGTGCTGCTTGGTCATGTCCGGCATCAACTTGTATCCGTCGTTGTCGGTCGGTGCCCGGAAAATCGAGAGTTCAATCGGCGCGGCGAGCAACTTGCTCACTGCGCTCCGAGCACCAATCCCGGTCGACTTGGGCAGCGGCGCGAATTTCGGTGCGCGGAGCTGCATCTGATCGCACGCAACAACCTTGCCAGCAGGAGCCCACGCTGTCGCGGTGCGCTGCGTCCAGACGATGCTGAGATGAGCGTCCGGATCCTCTGGCAGCGCACACGGCAGCGCAACCTTGATCGCCGAGTGCGGCGCAACCGTCGGCACGTCGAGCGTGCCAGACGCTGTGACCAGTCCGCCGATATTGAGCTGCCAGCGAGCGGCAAGGTCGGACAGGTCGGTGAAGCTGCGGCGGTTCGCGATGCTGAGCTTCGTACCCTTTTTCTCCACCGTCACCGGGCGGTACACCCACTCGACTTCTTGAATCGCGGGGTGCGGGGTGAGGTCGGCCGACATCAAGCCGTCTGCGACGAAGTTGCCATCGTGGATGAGTTCGCCGAACTGGCCGCCGTACGCGTAGCCCTTCTTTCCGCTCGGCAGGGTGGCGAGCAATCCGTGATCCTTCCACTCCCAGATGAAGCCGCCCTGCAGGCCGGGCGTCGACGTGATCGTGTCCCAGTAGTCGGCGATCGATCCGTTCGAGTTGCCCATCGCGTGGCTGTACTCACACATGATGAATGGGCGGTCGCCGCTGTAGGCAGCGGTGTCTTCATGAGTCGGGTACATCGGACACACGACGTCGCTGGCGTGGCGGCCGCCGTCGAGCCAGCCGTCATGGAACGAAGCGGGCTCGTAATGCAGCGGACGGCTTGGGTCAGCGTGGCGGACCCATCCGGCCTGCGCGTCGTGATTGCGGCCGTACCCGGCCTCGTTGCCGAGTGACCACATGATGATGCTGGCGTGGTTGCGATCGCGTTCGACCATGCGCGAAGCGCGAGCCACCCAGGTGGTGCGCCAGGCGGGGTCGTTGCAAAGACTCGTGTTGTACTGGTGCGCCTCAAGGTTCGCTTCGTCGATGACGTACAGACCGATTTCATCGCAGAGGTCGAGGAGACGTGGATCGTTCGGATAGTGCGAGCAGCGGACGGCAGTGATGTTGTGTCGCCGCATCGCAAGGAGGTCGGCCCGCATATCGTCGAGCGTGACCGCCTTGCCTCGCGTGGGGTGGTGATCGTGGCGGTTGACACCAAAGATCCATGCTGGCTGGCCGTTGATCAACAGTTCGTTGCCACTGATCACCGTCGAGCGGAAGCCGACTACCTGCGCGTGCGCCTCGACAACCTGTCCGTCAGGGTCGATCAGTTCACAGATGACGCGGTAGCGCCTCGGCGACTCGGCCGACCACGGCTCGATATCAGCCAAGCTGAACGAGGCCTCAACCTTGTGGCCGAAGAAACGCATCGGCACGTAGTAGGCGTGAGGAACCTTGCCGGTGACTGGTTTGGCGAGTTGCTTGCCGTTCAGCGACTCGATGCGCGTCTTCACTCTCCAGCCCGCGGTCGGTGCGGTAAACCCGCCGACCATGGCGGTGACGTCGAGCCGGCCGGAACCCTCGACGTGGTTGTAGGCCGCATCGCAGATGACGTTGTCGATGTGCGTGGCACCGCGTGCCTCGATGAACACTTCGCGATGCAGACCGCCCATCCACCACTGGTCCTGGTCTTCGACGTAGCTCTGTGCGCTCCACTTCGAGACGACGACCGCGATGTCGTTGTCGCCACGCTCGACGAAATCAGTGATGTCGTATTCGCTGGCCAGTCGACTGTCGGTGCCGTATCCCACCCAGCGACCGTTGATGTACAGGATGTGCGTGCTTTCTGCGCCACCGATGTGCAGGACGATCTGGCGGCCGTCCCAGCTCGCCGGCACCTTGAACGGTCGCCGGTAGACCCCGGTCGGGTTCTTATCCGGCAACGACGGTGGCGGCCCGTCGAACGGCATCTGCACGTTCGTGTACTGCGGGAGGTCGCCGGTGTCCTGCATCGTCCAGTTGCCGGGCACAGTGACACGAGTCCACGACTTTGACGGCGGCTTGATCACGGCGTTGGCCGGTATCGAATCAGGGTTGTCGAAGAGACGGAAGTTCCACTTGCCGTTGAGCGAGCGGCGCCAGGGCGAGGCGTCACCGTTGTCAACCTGTGCGTTCTTGCGCGCCTCTGCTGCAGTCGGGAATGCCGTCGACGGCACCCGCATCGGCAGCCGGTTGAGCTCGATCACCCCCGGATCAGCCCAAGGACGAACAGACCCAACACCAGGAAGCATCCGAGGATTCTGCCAGCTCAGCAGGGCTTGACCCGGATCTGAAGGCAGTAATGCGACGGACGGGGCGACGCCGGGATTGACTGATCCGGACGGAATCAGGCGCCGTCGTGGACCCAGACCGGGGTGTCGAGCGGCATAATGCCTGACTCCCACACCCAGTCCATGGCCGGCACGCTGACCCGTACGCAGCCGTGTGAGGCGGGGTAGTTCGGGATCGAGTTCGAGCCATGCACGGCAACACCGCCGACGAAGTACTTCGGCCGGTAGATGGAGCCGAGATCGCCCTCCCACCAGCCTTCGGGCCGTTCACGGTTCACTTCGTGGAGGCCGCTCGGGGTCAGTGACACACCGCGCTGGATCTCACCGGGAGAGTTCTGGTCAGGCTCTTCGTAGGCCTCACCGTTGCCGGTGGAAGCGTTGAGGATGTATTCGGTGCGACCGTCGATGACGAAGAAGAGCAGCTGCTTGCCCTTGTCGACTTCAACGAGCGTGCCGGAGTTGGCCCGGGCGACCGGGCGGAGATCCATGTTCGTGAGCGCTGCAGCAGATTGCTCATCGACCTTGCCGTCGGGGTTGTCGAAGCCCATGTACTTCTGAAAGGCCATGACGGCTTGACGCGTGGTGAGGCCGTAATCGCCGTCAGCGGACTGGACCCAGAAACCCAGTTCCATGAGACGGTTTTGCACGCGAGCTGCTTCGCCACCGCTGCTGGTGCCGATGGCCGCAAGCGGCGGATCCAGCACGGGGACCTCGATGACGTTGATCGGCAGGGTCGTCGTGGTGGTGGGCGCGATCGTCGTGGTGGGCGGCATCGTCGTCGTCGGTGCCATGGTCGTGGTGGGCGGCATCGTCGTCGTCGGTGCGACGGTCGTGGGCAACGCGGTCGTCTCGGGGGGGATTGCCGCATCGCTGCCAGAGCCGCTCGTCAACGCTGTTGCGCAACCGACGAGCGCGACCAAGCCGAAGACAATGCCGCATCCAATGCGCGCAGTTCGACGTTCAGCGGGAGCCACAGGGCCCGATGATACTTGGGGTGCCGTGCCGGCGGATTGCATACACGGCCACTTTCGCTCAGTTTTCACAATTTTGTCGTCCAGCGTGAAAACGCTCGGCGACGCGTTGACCAGGGAGCGATGGCTTCAACGGCGGCGGATGAAGTCCGGAGCTTCCACCGCGCGGCGTGGCAAGGCAGCGGGATCGAACCTCCCGACAAGTTGATCGAGGCTCGGCGTCTCGGTCGCCGTCGCGAGGTCGAGTGAACGGGCGATCCATGTGACGACATCGGCCGCCGTCGTTCCGGCATCCCGCAGTTCGCGGAGCGTGGTGGCACCGTGGCTTTTCGCCAGTCGCTCCCCGTCGCTGCCGTTCACCAGCGGAATGTGGAGGTAGCTCGGCGTGTCGATCCCGAGGCGACGTTGCAACATCAGATGGCGAGGTGTCGAAGCGAGCAGATCGTCGCCGCGCACAACGTCGGTCACCGACTGCAGTCCGTCATCGACCACAACGGCCAGGTTGTAGGCGGGGACGCCATCGTTGCGGCGGAGCACGACGTCATCAACCGGTCCCGCTGAGCGGCCCACAAGTCGGTCAACGAACTCGTACGTCTCACCCATCGTGCGGAGCCGCAATGCAGGCGGCCGGCCAGCGGCCCGTCGTTCCTCTCGTTCGGCGTCGGTCAGGTCGCGACAAGTACCCGGATACGACCCGGGTGGACCATGCGGAGCACTCGACGCAGCTTCGATCTGCAGGCGAATGTCGCGTCGGCTGCAGTAGCACTCGTACACCGACCCGTCGGCCCCGAGCCGTTCGAGTGCTTCTTGATAAAGGTGAAATCGTTCGCTCTGGAGGACGACATCGCCATCCCAGTCGATGCCAATCGCCGCAAGGTCGCGGAGTTGTGCTGCTGCGTGCTCCGGCTTGGCCTGAACGATGTCGAGGTCTTCCATGCGGACAAGGAATGATCGCTGATCCGCTCGGGCTGACAGCCAGGCAACCACAGCCGTCCGTAGGTTTCCGAGGTGCAGTTCTCCGGTCGGAGAGGGCGCGAACCGACCGGTCATGAGCACATTCTTCTACGACGGGACCGATTCAGGTGGTCTCATCGTGGTCGCACCACACAACGAACATGGTCGGACGGCCTGATCTCCTACAGTCGCGACCATGTATTGCCCATCGTGTGGTCACCACCTCGAGAACGGCCAGAAGTTCTGCCAGAACTGTGGGCGCTCCCTGGTCACGGTGACCGACGCGACCGAGGCCCCGGAGATCACATCATCGCCCGACGTACCCGACGTACCCGACGTACCCGACGTTCGCACGCAAGAGATGACGCCGCTTGCACCAATCCCTGAGCCCCACTGGGCCACACCGGCCGGAGACAATCCGACGACCACCATCGCCGGATTAGCGCCCTCGATCGTCGAGGCACCAACGGGCCCCGACCTCTCGGCGACGACACAGATTCCCGCGCAGTCCGTGTCGGACACGGCGATCATGGCCGCGATTCCTGGCGGCCCTACCGACGGGTTCCCCGTCGTGTTCGACGGGTCGGATGACCTTCACGAGTACCCGCACGGACGTGAACCCTTCAAGCTCAAGCTCGTGTTCATCTTGTCGGTCTTCGGTGCGATTGCGGTACTCATGACCGCGGTTGCAGACATCATCGACATCCGGACATCTGCGCCGATCGACGGCATCGCCACCGGCATCCGCACACTCGAAACACTCGGGACGAACCTCGCGGTCGCCGGATTCTTCGGCGCCACCGTCATGACACTCGGCGGCTTGCTGGCCTGCTTCGGATTTCGCTGGGGCGCTGGCCTCGCTGGTGGTGCTGGTCTCGCACTCACAGGGTGGGCTGCCTTGGTCATCGGACTTGCCGAACTGAGGATCGCGAGCGCGGAGTCGATCACCCGACAGACCACTGACATCGCCTTCACCCTCAAGGTCACCCGCGACCTCGGATTCTGGCTGGTCGTTGCCGTGGCCATCGCGGGGATCCTCGTGTTCGTCGCATCGTTGCGATCCTTCGGCACTGGCGGGTGGCCTGCACTCAACCCCTGGATCGCGGCTGTTGGTGCGGTGGCCGGCGTGATCCTGAGCGTTGGGCCACTCTTACCCGAAGGCAACGCGACGTTCAGCAACAACTTCCGATCTCCCACCACCGTGCTTGACCTCCCCACAGCGTATTTCACGGGGCGCCTCGTGCAGCTCGCCCTGATTGCTTTCGCGATCGTGCTCGGCCTCCTCGTCGTCAGGGCGTACGGGCTGGGGCTTGCAGCAGGTGGCGTGAGCGTGGCCGTGTGGATGTGGCTCAGCTCGCTCGCTGGAATCGGCACCTTCCCGCTCGGCATAGCCGCCGGCAACTTCGGCGCGGGTGACACCACCCCGCACGCCGTCACCACGGTCGGGATGGTCCTGACGATCGTCATGCTGGTGGTCGCTGCGGTCCTTGCGACGATCGGTTCTCAGCGACAACGCCACACGACCAACTGAATTCGGCGTTGCCCGCACCATTGGGTGAACACATCTGTGAAGACTTCGGTCGAGTAGTCGGCTTCTGGACGAAGAGGGCGCGAAGGGTTCGGCTGCTTGCGGCCAGCGATCCATTTCCAGTCACCGATTTCCCTCTGGTGACCATCAGGACGTTGTTGCGATCGCTGTTCGCAGAGACTTCGACAACCGTCGCTCTCTGCCTTTCACGGATGTTGATGCTCAAGTATTGACGCAGTCCCGCCGAACCATTATCGAGATGTTCTGGATGATGGCTTTCTTCGCAATGATTACGGGCGGTCCATGGCAGGACCGCGTTCCGGTTGAAGACTTGGGTGTCGGCGACCGTGCCGCACAGGTCCAAGTCGAATAGCCAGTCGCAACGACGCCACCCACCACAACGCCACCGGTTGCTGCGCCGTCCGGCCGTCACACATTGACGATGCCTTCTGTCGGATTCGACAGCCGCGACATCTACAAAGGCGGACAGGAAACGATCGACTCCGGTGCCGTGACGGCCGTGACTGGCTGGGCTGGCACGTCGTCGTGCCTGCCACCATCGACATGCACTGTCTGGCTCGCAGCACACCGGACAACGCACGGATCAACATTCGGACCCGTCGAGCACCTGTCCGTGGGCGACATCGTCACGATCGGGCAGACAACGAACGCTGGGACTACCGAATCACACACAAGGACTACTGCAACACGACCGCCTGCATCTACGGCGATCTCGCCTTGCAGACATCGTGGCCCGGCACCCGGTTGTTCGCCTACGGCGAACGGGTCTAACCGCTCACGCGCTGCATAACTAGGGCCGTCACACCACTGTTATCTCGGTCCGCCTTGAGCTCTGCGGGTGTGAGCGTTGCTCTCCAGGCGGTTTCCAATCGGAGAACCCCGGGTCAAGTCGAAGGCTGCAAGAACGTGGCGAGTGCCGCAGCCGGTTCTTCGTTGGACTCTTCGATGTGGCGACGACAGCGGTCGATCCGCTGCTGTTTTGCACATGGTGTCCCTATGGGATCCAGAGAAAAGCGACTGACCGACAAGATGATCACCATGAGCGTTGTCACGGCCTGACGCAACCGCACCGATCAACCGGACGATGCCACACGCCAGTTTCCGAGCCCCAGCGATCAGGGCTGTGAGGCGACGTCGTCTACTGACGGTCGGCGACGCGTCGTGGTGACGTCGAGCGGTTGACCAGTCACACGATCGATCACGATCGGCTCGGTTCGATCGCCGGAACGCTTGTCGTAAAACTCGAACTCGGGTGGCTCATCGAAAAGCCACTGTTCGCCGTAGGCGCCCATGACAGCGAGAACATCCCAAAGGGCCCGACCTTTGTCGGTCATCACGAACTCATCGCGTGGAGGATGCTCCTGGTAGCGGATCCGCTCGACGATTCCTTCGCTTTCGAGACGAGCGAGGCGACTCGAGAGCAGGCTCCGGTTGATGTCGAGCCGTTCCTGGATTTCGTTGAACGCTTTCGGCCCATCAGCAGCTCACGAACAACGAGGGGCATCCACCAGTCGCCGAGAAGGTCAGCGGTCCGCGCTATGGCACACGAATGATCATCGAATCGGGTTCGTTTCACCATGTCAGGTTCGTAAGCAATGACAGTTGGCTGGGCCGTGACATCATTGTGTCGTCTACTGACCGGATGCAAAGAGTGTCGGCCCGTCCTCTTTAGAGGACTGGTCCACCATTTATTGCGTTCAGGAATCAATATTTGCAGTCTGGGTGCCGGGGGCTGGCAGACTCTCGCCCATGGCACAAAAAAGTGACGCTCCGGGGGCCGGGAGCCTCGTACTGAACATCTTGTGGATCGTTCTTTCTGGATTCTGGCTGTTCTTGAGCTACCTCGTCGCTGGTGTCGTCCAGTGCATCACGATCATTGGAATCCCGTTCGGAATTCAAAGCTTCAAGCTTGCAGGCTTTGCACTCTGGCCGTTCGGCCGGTCCGTCGTACGCCAAGCACACAATTCGACTGCGTTGAGCGTGGTCGGCAACGTGGTGTGGTTCCTCTTCTCCGGGCTTTGGCTTGCGATCGGGCACGCCGTGCTTGGAGTTCTGCTGTGCGTGACCATCATCGGCATTCCGCTTGGGCTCGGGAACTTCAGAATGATCCCGCTCGCGCTGGCTCCGTTCGGCAAAGACATTGTTCGTAACGGATCCGAACACGGTGAGGTCATCTTCTCGTTCTAGATCTCTGCAAACTGCGTCTGTTTGGAACATAGCGACGGTGAAGCAGCGAGCAGACGGGTCATCAGATGCGGCCTACTGCTGAATGAACAACAGCCACGATTCAGCTATCTCACCCGCTGCAGCCGAGCAGTCAGAGCCGCCAAAACACTTGAGGTTTCTCTAACGACGCTTGTCAATCGCGTGAACAAGTGGATGTTCAAGTCGAAGCAGGGCATTAATGCCGCGAGTGTCTTCGTCGTGCCAACAGATCTTGTAGTCGTCAATCGCTGAGTCGTCAGCGTGTCGTCGTTGCAAATTTTTTGCGGCTCGTCAGTTGAGCGACTTATTCTTCGGCAAACGTCTATCAAGGAGATTTTTAATGTTGGTTTCAGCTATCACCACCTGGGAAGGCACTCCCGCAGCGATCGAGCAGGTCATTGTGGGGTCCCGTGACGCAGCTCCAATTCACGAACGGCTGGGCGCTCGTAATCCCCGATTGATGCGGTCATTTGCTGGAGGCGACATGGACCGCGTTGAGTACATGATCGACTTTGATTCCTTCGAAGCATGTGGGGCGTTCACGGACGCGATGATGGCTGACGAATGGTTCCAAGGAATGACAGCTGCCGTTGCCGCTGCGTACCCGGACCTCAAGAACTGCGGTACACGTTTCGCTTACGACGCCATCTGAGGCGCTGAGTCAAATCTGGCATTGACGCAGTCACTCAGTACTGCTGTCACGAAAAACAGGGGAACAAAAGTTTTGGTCCTGCAGTGGATCCCTGATCTTGTAGATCGGGTCTCATAATCTTCCGTGGTCGGAGGCGTTACTGCCTTTCAGCGATCAAGGGAGTACTGAAATGGACAAAGAGACCACGAAAACGATCATGCAGATCCGGGCGAGCGACGCTCGGTCAGTGGTTCTTCCGTTTGTGTTGAGCCATATCGTGATTTTGGCGATCCTTGGCTTCAACGGAGATGGTCTTGGAGACTCCGGTGTTCAGTTCGCGATGACAGCATTCCTTGTTCTCGGTTCGCTCTGGACGTTCATGTGGATGGATGACGCCATCCAAGATGTCTTTGCGTGCATGAAGGACTTAGGACCAGAGTTTGCGGACACCGAAGTTGGCAAACGTGCCGCAAAGTTTCCGATCGTCATCTTCAGAGGGGTCAACTTTGCGATCGTGGCAGCTCTCGCCGCCGCGCAAATTGTCGCCATCTACTGATTCATCTCAACGCAGCAACGTCGCTCGAAACGAGGTCTGAACGTCGTCAAGACTCCGTCGTTGGCTGCGCCGATTCTGTCGGTCGGTCACGTTTCGTAGACTTGTAGAAGATTGTCTGCTGTTGTGTTGCGCTGTCGAGCGCCTGCTTACAAGAACTGGCCGGAACACGGTCAGTCTCAGTCTGAGATACCGAACCGGTCGAGGGTTTCTTGGCGGCGACCACTTCCGTATCAATTTCAGCTACCTCGGCACGCTGACTTCGACGTCATCTGATCGGTCGCACTGTGCCTGACACAGTAAGAGTTCAGTGTGTGGCCGCTGTTCCACATGACGCTTTTAGCCAAGCGCAACTATTGTCGAGCTTCGTGATCGCGACCGAACCAAATCCTTCCTTCGCCAAAAGTCAGGGAAGCGGTCGTCGATCGTGGGCGCTGGGTGCCGGGACATGTCTGTTTCTGGCGGTGATTGTTGGGGCCTGCGGACTAGGGGCAGGCAGTGATGACGCCGCGCCGACAGGCGACGCAGATCCAGCAGTGACGGGCTCGGTCAGTGCTGACTCGTCGAGCGCCGAGACGTCAGCTGATCCAACACCAGCAGCAGAATCTGACACCACGACCTCAGAGGTGCTGGCAACAGCGCCGGCTGCAACGCCGCCCGGCAGCGTGTCGTTTGCATCGAGCATCCAACCAATCATCACCGAGACTTGCGCGAGCTGCCACACGGGCGATGGGCCGGGCACGCAGCATGTTCGCTTCGACACCGCTGACGATGTGTCACGCGTTGCTTTTGCAATTGCCATCGTGGCCGAGACTCGCTTCATGCCGCCATGGCCTGCGAGCGATGAAAGCGTTCCGTTCGACCATGACTGGAGCCTGACTGACGAAGAGATCGAGACGATCATTAGTTGGGACGATGAGGGTGCGCCACTTGATGTCGATCCAAACACCGAGATGATCCCGGTCAACGGTGTTGTCGGGCTCAATGACCCTGACCTCGTCATGGAGGCTGACGGCAGTTACGACGGCGAATTCGGTCAACCCGACGAGTACCGCTGCTTTGTTTATGACCCCAAGCTGACCGAATCGACGTTCGTGTCGGACATGGAGTTCATCCCGCAGCAAACTCAGGTCGTCCACCACGCCGTCGGTTTCGTCGTGCCAGGGTCAGAGCGAGCAGCCGTTGAGGAACGTAACGGTGCCGACGGCCAAGGTGGCTGGACCTGCTTTGGGTTCAGTCCCGGCAACGGCGCAGATCTGATCTTCACCTGGGCGCCCGGTACCGATCCAACCGCCTTCCCCGAGGGCACCGGCCTCGAGATGGAAGCTGGCGATTTCTTCGTTCTGCAGACGCACTACCACTACGACGTTGAAGCCGACGCTGACCAGTCGACTTTTGCTGTCAATTTCGCTACAGGCGCCGATGTTGACCCGATCGACCTTGTCACGTACTTGGCGCCAGCTGAGATCCCGTGCGGTGAAGGCGAAGAAGCTCCACTCTGTGACCGTGATGCGGCCCGCCAGAAGGCGATCGATGCCTACGGCCGAGAAGGTGTGCTTGCCGATCTACTGATCGAGGGCTGCGGCAACCCACTCGATGAACCTGACGGTTTTGTCGATGGCGTGGCGAAGTCGTCGTGCACGTGGCCAGTTTCCAACCCGGGCGAGATTGTTTCAGTGTTCGGTCACGAACATGAACTCGGTGCGAGCTTTAAGATGACGCTCAACCCGGATACGCGAGAAGAGTTGGTACTGCTCGATATCCCTGTGTGGGATTTCGACTGGCAGCTGATTTATGAGCCGACTGAAAGCATCATCATCGACTACGGCGACACCATTCGGATCGAGTGCACCTGGGATCGGGCGCTGCGTGATCCACTCCTCGAACCGGCCTATGTGCTGTGGGCTGACGGCACCGACGACGAGATGTGCTTTTCGTCGGTGGTTACTCGCCCCGTCTGAGTCAGATCGCAGCTGGAAGGTTCGGTCGAGGTGAGCTCTTCGTAAATATCAATCTTCCGGAGCGACGGGAAAATTAATGCGAACGACGCTGCGATCGCCACGGTGGTGAGCCAGCTGAGTTGTGCGCGAGGGGGGGACTCGGAAGCG
>JABJAB010000045.1 GCA_018666235.1 Ilumatobacter sp. | reverse complement strand
GCGGAGCGAACAGGGTCGACGTCGGTACCGAAGCCGACGTCCCGTGCAGCCATCTGCCCCATCAGCAACGTCATCATCTGGCGCCGTTCAGCTGCTTCAAATCCACCAAACGTTCGGCGGAGCAAGACGAGCACTGCATCGAAGGCAACCGGCGTCAACGACGAGAGCCAGCGGTCGACGACGCCGAGCAAGTCAGCGTCGTGGACGAGCACGGTCCCGGAGCCAGCGAGGAATCCCTCGATGAACGCTGCGCCGACGACCGGGGGCGTGCCGGGCGACAGTGCCTGCGACAGGCGGTGTTCGACATCAATCGTCTGCCATGCTCCGCCGTCGTGCAGGAGTCGCGTCGCTCGACCTTGCACAAGGCCGTGGACGTTGCGGGCAGACGCGAGCTGATCAAGCACCGCCGGGAAATCACGCTCCCGGGCTGGGTGACCGAGTACCGCAAGCGCCGATTGCACGCCTGCAAGCCGTTCGACCATCACGACCGCGGCATCGTCATCGAGTTGCCGGCATGCCACGGCAGCACCGGCGAGGATGCGGACGACGATGCCGTCGAACACCGTACGCATCGATGAGGCATCGGTCCCACGGACGTCGCCGTACCGCAGCGCGTTCGCGAGCGGGACGACGGCGTCCATCAGCTCGCCAATATCGGGATCGTTCGCCGCGCGTTCAGCAAGTCGCGCAACGCAGGGCTGCACGGCATCAGACAGATCAGCGAACAGCGCGGCCTCGAGCACACTGATCAACCCGGTGAGATCGCTTGCTTCACGCCCGCGTTCGATGAGCCGCGCCGATGCCGCCGAGGCCACGGTGGTTCCGTAGCCCGATCGCTCGACGAGTCTGATCGACAGCTCGGGTTCCCACACCACGCGCCAGGTCTCGCGAAACGTGCCTGACGATCCACGCCCTTCCTCTGGGACTCCCCAGGGCACGCCGAGCGCAAGCAGCCGATGGAGCAGGTGCGACTTACGCAACCCGGTCGGCGTCCGCAAATCCACCTCGACGGTCTTCACCGCGGCATCGGGCTTGAGGCGCGCCGTCTTCTGCGCCTTGACGAGATCACGTGCAAGCGGCACCTGAGGCGCATGTTCGGGAACGGAGCCGAGCGCATCACCGACGACAAGTTCGTTGCGGACCAGGTCGAGGCCGCCCATCACCGAGTCGGCGGCGTCGAGCACCTCGGCCAGGCCTGGGCGCGGCCGACCGCGCATCGCGGCGAGTGAGTCCGCCAGCCGGGTCGCACCGATCAGATGGTCGGGCGATGCAGACAGACCACGGTCGCGCAGCACGCGAGCTGCATCAACGAAGAATCGGGCCACACCGTCTGGTCCGGGGTGATTGAACACGTGCCGGTACCAACCCGGGCTGACCACGCCGGCGCCGTAGCCCGACGCTTGCGTGAGCCGACGGTGCGTCCACGGCACCCAAGCCGCCGCGACCTTGACCTTCGGCAACCCGCGCAGGGTGGCCGTGTCGGTCTTCACCGCGTGCGCAGCGACGTCGAGCGCGGGCACGTGCCAGGCCCCGCAAACCACCGCAATCGATTCGTGCCCGTCTTTGATTGCAGCGCGAATGGCGCGCCGCATGTGGGCCTCACGTCGCTCTTCGCCCATCGAGGTGACCGTGCCGTCGCGCGCTGCGGTCATTGCCTCAGCAACCGATTCGAATGCTGGTGCACCGTCACCGCGATGCTCAATCACGTCCTCCCACCAGCGTTCAGGGTCAGTATCCCCAGCGGCAAGTGCCAGTGCCCGTAGCGGGTCGGGCGGGGCGGCGTCGGCCACCAATTCAGCCGCGGCGTCATCGCCCCCGGCGGCGCCTGCAAACGTGTTTGCCATCGGGAGGTCGATGGCACGCACCTCGATCTCGTTCGTGTTCGCCCAGGCGATGGCCTGCCACTCCGGACTGAACGCAGCGAACGGAGCGAAGAGCGCTCGGGCTGGCTCGGCAACGACATAGCCGAGCAGTGCCACCGGTGGCACGAGGCCGGGGTCGCCGACCCAGCGCAATGCCGACTGGACGTCCGCGGGTGCTTCGACCAGGACGATCGACGGTCGGATCGCGTTCAACGCTGCGACCACTGAGCGAGCAGATCCGGGGCCGTGATGCCGGATCCCCAGCAAATGCACCTTTGTCGTCGCGGTGTCAGTTCTCGTCGCGGTGTCGGTCACGTGTCGAGTTGGCGGCATGCCTCGTAGAAGTCGGCCCACTCCGGCCGTTCGGCGACCACGCCTTCGAGATACTCCCGCCACACCACCTGGTCGTGCACCGGGTCGCTGACCACCGCACCGACGATCCCACCGGCCACGTCGCCGGCCTGCAACGACCCGTCACCGAAGTGCGCGGCCAGCGCCAGACCATTGGTCACCACCGAAATCGCTTCGGCCGTCGACAAGGTGCCGGTCGGCATCTTCAGGCTGGTGCGCTGATCGTCGGTCACACCCGACCGCAGTTCGCGGAACACCGTGACGACGCGCCGGATCTCATCGGCCGCTGCCGGAACCTCGGGCAACGCGAGTGCGACACCGAGTTCGGCCACGCGTCGGCTGACGATCGAGATCTCTTCCTCCGCCGTTGCGGGCAGAGGCAGGACGACGGTGTTGAACCTTCGGCGGAGTGCGCTCGAGATGTCGTTGACCCCACGATCGCGGTCGTTGGCCGTGGCGATCAGGTTGAATCCGCTGACCGCGGCGATCTCGCTGTCGAGTTCCGGGATGGGCAGCACTTTCTCGGACAGCACGGTGACCAGTGCGTCTTGCACTTCGGGTGGCATCCGAGTGAGTTCCTCGACACGCACGATCGCTCCACGTTCCATCCCGCGATACACGGGTCCCGGGACGAGCGCTTCCTTCGACGGTCCCTCGGCGAGCAGCCGGGCATAGTTCCAGCCATACCGCAACGTTTCTTCTGTGGTGCCTGCGGTGCCTTGGACGAGCAGCGTCGAATCGCCGCTGATCGCCGCTGCGAGATGCTCGCTCACCCAGGTTTTGGCCGTGCCCGGTACACCGAGCAGCAGCAGCGCACGGTCAGTGGCGAGCGTCGCAACGGCGATTTCAATCAGGCGCTGCTGGCCGACGTACTTGGGTGAGATGATCGAGCCGTCGCCGAGTGTTCCGCCGAGGAGGTAGGTCACCACTGCCCACGGCGACAGGTTCCACCCGGGCGGGCGGGCCCGGTCATCGACGGCGGCAAGCGCCGCCAGTTCGTGCGCGAACTGCTGCTCAGCGTGCGGCCGCAG
>JABJAB010000044.1 GCA_018666235.1 Ilumatobacter sp. | reverse complement strand
GTGAATCGCAGCTCGTGTTCTGCGAGCCGATCTTGAATCGCTCGTTCCAATTCACTCATCGCCACCATCGGGTCAGCGTCGTACTCATTTGCTGAGAATGGTTCTCCAAACACCTGGTCCATCATCGGAGTAGCTTCCGGTCGATGAACAATGATGTTGCCGGCCTCCGTGTCGTCATCACCGCCGGTGCGTCCGGCATCGGACTGGCAACAGCGGAGGAATTTCTCGCCGGTGGTGCGCAGGTGCAGATCTGCGACGTCGACAACGATGCACTCGAGCGATTCCGGGCCGAACACGGCAACGCGGGTGCGTGGCATGCCGATGTGTCCGATGAGGTTGCCGTCGACGTGTTCGTTTCGCGAGCGGTCGATGCAATGGGGGGAGTCGATGTCCTCGTGAACAACGCGGGAATCGCTGGGCCTGGCGGCCGGACCGACACCCTCGAGCTGGATGCGTGGAACCGCACGCTCGACGTCAATGTGACGGGAACGTTCCTGATGAGCCGGAAGGTGATCCCGCATCTCGTCGCGCAGCGCTCCGGTTCGATCGTCAACATGTCATCAACTGCGGGGTTAATGGGCTTTCCGAACCGAGCACCGTACGCCGCAGCAAAGTGGGCGATTATCGGCCTGACCAAGACCATGGCGATGGAACTTGGTGAGTTCGGAGTCCGCGTCAACGCAGTCTGTCCGGGGTCGGTCGACAATGAACGGATGGACCGGGTGGTCGAACTCGAAGCCGACGCGAGCGGAAGGTCGGCAGCAGAGATCCGGCGGGGCTTCACCAACGCGGTCTCGCTCCAGACCTTCGTCGACCCCGCAGATATCGCCGCGATGATCCGATTCGTGTGCTCGCCTGCGGGAGCCAAGATCAGCGGCCAAGCGCTCACGGTCGACGGTCACACCGAATCAGCGCGAAGCTGAAGCGGTCGAGAAAGGTCGCCGATCAGCAACGGGACGGCACGTAGTGTCTGGGCCATGGCTCGCCAGATCCTCGTGCTCAACGGCCCGAACCTCAACTTGCTCGGCACTCGCGAACCGGAGGTCTACGGCTCCACCACGCTCGTCGACATTCTCGCCCACTTGGGCAACGAGTTCGCCGGACGTGCGGAATTGCGCGATGCGCAATCGAACAGCGAAGGCGAGCTGATCGATGCGCTGCACGACGCTCGGACCTGGGCTGATGGCGTGGTCTTCAACCCTGGGGCGTACACGCACACGAGCGTTGCTCTGCGCGATGCGATCTCGGCATGTGAGTTACCGGTCGTTGAGACCCACCTGTCGAATGTGCACGCTCGCGAGGAGTTTCGGCACACCTCGATGCTCAGTGCGGTGTGCCTCGGCGTGGTGGGCGGATTCGGCCGCCACAGCTACACCGTTGCGCTTGAAGGCCTGCTTCGGCATCTGGACGGCTGAGCGGAGCCAACCGGCTGGGTTCGGGATGGCAGGCGCGGGCTTCCTGCGTTGCTGGGTGGCAGTCATCTTCAACATCGAAGGTTCAGAGGCGGCATCGGCCATGATGGAATGATGTTCCGACACGTAGTGATGTTCTCCTGGGCCGATGACGTCGATGACGCGCATATTGCGGCGGTGTCGGCGGCGCTCGACACGCTCCCCGGCACGATCGATGTGTTGCGCGCGTACCGCCACGGGCCCGACGTCGGCATCTCGGACGGCAACTTCGACTACGTGGTCGTCGCGGACCTCGACAACGCCGATGACTTCGCGACCTATCGCGACCACCCCGACCATGTTGCGGTCATCCAAGGGCTGTTGGCTGGCAGAGTGGAACAGCGCGCTGCGGTTCAGTACGAAACCAGTTGAGCGCGACCTGCGACACTCGGAGTGTGGGATTTCGTTTCGCCAACGTTGCCGGTCGCTCCTCACTCGTCGATGACGCAGGTGATTACTACGACCTGGAACGGATGACCGACGGGGCAGTGTCATCAGATCCGGACGTGGTGCTGGCCGATTTGGATGTGCTGACTGCGGCGCAAGGCCGACTCGACGACATGACACCGTTTGGAACGCTTGACGGTGCCGACATCCGGCCGCCGGTGACGCCTCGGAATGTGTTCGCCGTCGGCTTGAACTATGCCGATCACGTCGCTGAGTCGAAGATGGACGTGCCAACGACGCCTCTCGTGTTCACGAAGTTCCCGAGCTGCATCGTCGGTCCCAACGCTGACGTCGAGCTGCGCAGTGAACACGCCGACTATGAGGTTGAACTGGTTGTGGTGATTGGTCGGGGTGGACGCGACATCGACGCAGCTGATGCCTGGGACCATGTGCTCGGTTTGACCGCAGGGCAGGACATCTCCGACCGCGCGCTGCAGTTTGCTGCCAAGCCGCCGCACTTCGATCTGGGGAAGTCTCGCGACACCTACGGTCCGCTTGGCCCGACCCTGGTGTCACCCGGCATGTTCGCCGATCCGACCGACCTCGCTCTGACGTGCGCGATCAATGGTGAAGTGCGGCAGAACTCTCGCACCTCGAACATGATCTTCTCCGTCGCCGATCAGATCGCGTACCTTTCGTCGATCATGACGCTGGCGCCGGGTGACATCATCTTCACGGGCACTCCCGATGGTGTCGGCGGCCCGAACGGCATTTTCTTGCAACCGGGTGATGTCATCACCTCTGAGGTCGAAGGCATTGGAACTCTCACCAACCGGTGCATCTGATTCCGAACACCCCCGCTTGACAGTGATGGTCATGCGGACCCGTCGGGCGCTCGTTGGGAATGCGATGATGGGCGACATGCAGGGACTGCGCGAGATCTGGAACAACGGTGGAACGACACTTGGAGGTTGGGTGTCGGTGGCGAGTCCCGTGACTGCCGAAGTCACGGCACGCGCCGGCTTCGACTACGTGTGTATCGACACTCAGCACGGCGCAGTCGAGTACTCCGATGTGGTCGCGATGATTCCCGCCATCGAGCTCGGCGGCGGACGTCCGATCGCCCGGGCGCCGTGGAACGAGCCGGGCATCATCGGCAAGCTGCTTGACGCAGGCGCACACGGTGTGATCATCCCGATGGTCAACACCGTCGAAGAGGCGCGAGCAGCCGTGCGTGCTTGTCGGTACGCGCCTGACGGTGCTCGAAGCTCGGGTCCGACGTTGGTGCAGATGCGGACTGACCGTCCGTATTTCGAATGGGCCCAGGACAACGTGGCTTGCATCCCGATGATCGAGACGGTGCAGGCCGTGGAGAACATTGACGCGATTCTCGAGGTGCCGGGGATCGATGCGATCTACGTCGGTCCGTCCGACCTGTCGATCACGCTCGGCCTGGGGCCGGGAAATCACGACGAATCTGCGGCGTTCACTGACGCGCTCGATGTGATTTCGGCCGCGTGCGCCCGCGCCGGCGTGGTGGCGGGCATTCATGCAACCGGCGCCCTCACTCCAGACCGACTGCGCCGGGGGTATCGGATGGTGACGGTCACCGGCGATCTGCAGGCGATGAAGGTCGGTCTCGGCGCAGAACTCGCGCAGGCGCGCGGCGAGTCGAGCGGCGTCGAGTCCTCGATGTACTGACCGCCGCGCCGGGAGGCGCTGCCTGCGACTAGATTGTTGCAATGGCAAGCAATCCGCATTTTGGTTCCACACATGACGGCGACCATCCCGACCGCGAAGACGAATGGGCGCAGATGCGCACCAAGTACCTCAAGCCGAAAGCGGAACGAGCGGCTTCGTCAGCACGTGGTGTGCATCATCAGGCGCTGATCTCCAGCGACGTCGAGCGGACGATCGGCTTTTACCAGGACCTCCTTGAGTTCCCACTGACCGAGCTGTTCGAGAACCGTGACTACGAGGGTTCGACGCACTTCTTCTTCGACATTGGTAACGGCAATGCCCTGGCGTTTTTCGACTTTCCCGGGTTGGGCCTCGAGGACTACGCCGAAGTGCTCGGCGGCCATCATCACCTGGCGATCTCGGTGCCGCCGGACAACTGGACGCGCCTGAAGGGCAAGCTCGAAGGCGCCGGTGTGGACACCTTCCTCGTCGGCGACACGTCGCTCTATTTCGCCGGCCCGGATGGCGAACGCCTCGAGTTGATCAATGATCCCCTCGGCGAGATGTACGGCAACGCCGTGCCCTAACACCCGCAACACCCCGCTTCACAACCGCAACACCCCGCTTCACAACCGTTTGCGTCGGGATTTCTGCGGACCGGTCCGCAGAAACTCGGGCGCAAACGGGTGTTGAGCTCGCCGGGCAAGCTGACTCAGGGAAGATCAGTGGCGTTGCGCGGGACGTCGACCGTGGTGGTCCAGAGCTTGCCGGTGCCGGTGCCGGCCGCTTTGGAGGGGTGTGAGTCCTCGCACGTGAGCGCGAAGAGCGTCGTGCCGTCCTCGCCGCCAAGCATGCAGGCAAACGTGTTGTCGCCGGTCGGCAGCTGGTGCGTGACCTCGCCGCCTTCGATCACGCGGACGACTTGCTTGCCGAGTGCGTCGGAGAACCAGATGCCGCCCTCGGCATCGACAGAGCAGCCATCCGGAGCCATCCCGTCGACTTCGGCCCAAGTGCGGCGATTGGACAGCGTGGCATCGGCCGCAATGTCAAATGCGAGGTATTTGCCGCCGAACGATTCGCCGACAATGAGCGTCGCGCCGTCATCGATAATCACTGACCCGTTGGGGAACATGAGATCGGTTGCTGCGACCTCGACGGAGCCGTCGGGCCGAACGAGCGCGAGCGAGGCGGTTGCGAACTCGTCGCCGCCCTCCATGTCGAATCCGAAGTTGCCAACGTAGGCGTTGCCCGTTGCGTCGACCACGATGTCGTTGCAGTGGCCCGTCGCCACACCTGAGATGTCGGCATGCTCGACGATGGCGCCGCCGGCATCGACACGCATCACCCTTCGGCTGATCATCTCGACGAACAGGAGCCGTCCGTCTGGAAGCCAGCCCAACCCTGAGGGGCGACCGACATCGGCATGTTCGACATTTCGAATCCCGTCGGCGCCGACTGATGAGATCGAGTGCTGGAAGAAGTCGCTGAACCAGAAGCGGTTGTCGTGCCAACGCGGCCCCTCGCCGAAGTCGATGCCGTCAAGAACGAGTTCCCAGCTCATCGTTACGACGGTACTGCGCGACCCTGTCCGCCCGCCCACCGGCGGCGTATGGTCCAAGGATGAAAATCGGCATCAACGGCTCTGGCCAGCTCGCACATCCGAACCTCGACGCGATCGTCACCGACGTGGAGCAGAGCGAAGTGGCTGGCTTCGCGAGCTACTGGCTCGCTCAGACCGCGCTCGCTGATTCGCTGGCGATGCTTGCAATAGCGGGTCGCACCACGTCGACCATCGAACTTGGAACCGCTGTCGTACCGACGTGGACGCGCCATCCCGAAGTCATGGCCGCAGGTGCGCTCACCGCACAGGCCGCGTCCAACGGTCGAATCGTCCTCGGCATCGGCCTGGCGCACCAGCCCTCGGTCGAAGGTCGCTGGGGGATGAAGTGGGAACGCCCCGTCAAGCACATGTCGGAATACCTGGCGATTCTCGACTCATTGCTCGAGACCGGCACAGCCAGCTTGCAGGGCGAGGTGTGGTCGCTCGAGCAGCAGGCGACGTTGATGACCGACAACAAGCCGTTGGTGATGGTCGCAGCGCTCGGCGAACAGATGTTGAAGATGGCCGGCAAGCGCACCGATGGAACCATCCTCTGGTGCGTGGGCCCCAAGACGCTCGAGCAGCAGATTGTGCCGATCATCAATGATGCTGCGACCGAAGCTGGACGATCGACACCGCGGGTGGTCTGCAGTCTGCCGGTCTGCGTGACCGACGACCCGCAGCCGACGACGGAGTTCGTCGGCAAGATGCTCGAGGGCTACGCGGCCCTGCCGTCGTATCGCGCGATGCTCGACATCGAAGGTGTCCACGGCGTCGAGGAGATCAGCTTGATCGGTGACGAAGACACAGTGAATGCCGGTCTCGACGCCATCGCCGCTGCCGGAGCGACGGACTTCACTGCAGTGGTCATCCCCGATGGTGACGGCCCGGCACGGACCATGGATTTGCTACAGGCGCGCACCTGAGCTGAAGCGCTGTCGGTTGACGTCAGGCGGTTCGAGCAGCGCGGTCGATCGGAAAGATCAGGTCGACACGACCGCGCCCCTGGTCGACGGTGACGGCTCCGACTGACCTGCCGAGCGCAGCGACCGATCGACTGCGCTGGCTCGACCGCACGACCAGCCGACTGAGCCCCATCTGGCCCGCTCGACGAACCGTGGCGGCGAGCAGCGCCCGGCCGATGCCGCGTCCTCTCCAGTCAGCAACGACGGCGATCGATGTGTCGCCTGAGGCTTCGACCCGCGCCATGGCAACGATGTGGCCGTCGACCATCGCTCCGAGCCTCATCCCTCCCGATGACGTGACCCGATTGATCAACGACGGGAATGGCGCGGGCGCAGCACTCGAACCGAAGAACCGTTGCTCATTGTGCAGTTCATCGGCGAACTGGTCGATGGCCTCGATCAGCGAGGGATGGTCAAGGGCAACGATGAGGGGGATGTCGTTGAACATGAACTGATCGTCGCATCGCGACGTGACCGGAGTGTTTCCACGTCGTGATTGGTCGTTTACAGCCCGCTGACCGCTCTGCTGGAGTTGGCGATCAGGCGTCGCGCATCGCGTCGATCAGCGGAGCGACGCGTTCGACTTCGGCGAGCACCTCGTCGCGCGGACCCTGAGGGAGGGTGAACACCGCACGTGACACACCAGATGTGGCGAGTTCAGTCAACTTGGCTTCGTCGGCGGGGGCGCCGAAGATGCCGAGCTCGACAGACTTCGGGTCACGCCCGATGTCATCGCATGCCTTTGCCACCTCGTCGAAACCGCTGATTGCATGGCGCCCGCCGATGGGCATCCAGCCGTCGCAGAACTCGGCAATGTGGGCAGCAGTCTTCGGTCCGGCGGCACCACCGAGGATGATCGGAGGGTGTGGCTGCTGTGTCGGCTTTGGCCAGGACCAGCTCGGCTCGATGTGCACGTGGTCGCCGCTGAACGACGCCTCGTCTTGAGTCCACAGCGCCTGCATGGCCTTGATGTTCTCGCGGAGCAGTTCGCGCCGCTCGCCGTACGCGGTTCCGTGCTGCGCCATCTCTTCCTTGTTCCATCCGTAGCCGATGCCAAACAGCATGCGCCCGCCACTGAGCGAGTCGACACTGGCAACTTCCTTCGCGGTGTGGATCGGATCGCGTTGTGCGACGAGGCAGATGCCAGTTGCGAGCTTGATGTTCTCGGTCACGGACGCGCAGGCGCCCATTGTGACGAACGGATCGTGGGTGCGCCAGTAGAACTCGGGGAGGTCAGGGGCTCCGGCCCGGCCGCCCCATGGTGTGGCGCGGCTGACAGGAATGTGCGAGTGCTCGGGAAACCAGAGTGACTCGAAGCCGGCCTGGTCTGCGACCTTGGCCAGCTCCACGGCGTTGATGGTCTGGTCGGTGGGGAAGATGTAGAGGCCGATGTCCATATGTGGAACGTAGCGGCGCCGGCCCCACGCCGACCGAGTCAGCGGGTGACGCTGCGGCATTGTGTGGCCTCAACTGTCGGTGGAATTCACTGGTTGTTTCGGGCTCGCATGGGCATATCGAATGCTCGTGATGGTTATGTAGTGAGATGGCGTGGGAAGCACAGGATCTTGCAACGCGATACGCAGAGGTGCGTGCTCGCACGGAGCGCCTGGCCGCGCCATTGTCCGCCGAAGACCAGATGGTGCAGTCGATGCCGGACACCAGCCCGACCAAGTGGCACCGTGCGCACTCGACGTGGTTCTTCGCCGAGTTCGCTTTGCACGCTGACGGAACCAGTGATCGTGTGTGGGACCGTCCCGAATATCGCTTTCTTTACAACAGCTACTACGACGCAGTCGGCGCCCGGCATCCGCGCCCGCATCGAGGCCTGGTCACGCGACCGTCGATGAGTGAAGTCGCCGACTACCGCGCACATGTCGACAAGGAAATGGCGGAGCTGCTTGCGGGCGGCGTCGATGCGGACCTTGCCGATGTCGTCTTGCTCGGTACCCATCACGAAGAGCAACATCAGGAACTGCTCCTGATGGACGTCAAGCATGTGCTGTCGATGAACCCAGCGGTCGGCCCGGCCTACAGCGACCGTGTGGCAGTGCCTGCAGCGGATCCCGGCCCGGCGAACTGGGTCGACTTCACCGGCGGCATTGCGGGTATTGGCGTCGACCATCTGGCCGGCGGTCGGTTCTCATTCGACAGTGAAGGTCCGCATCACGAGGTTCGTCTCTATGACTTTGCGCTCACTGATCGATTAGTCACCGCCGGCGAATGGATCGACTTCATTGCCGACGGGGGCTACCAGCGACCAGAGTTGTGGAAGTCCGATGGCTGGTACCGCTCGCTTGACGAAGGATGGACCGCGCCCGAGTACTGGCGGCCCGATCCTGACGACGTCGATCGCTGGTGGATACATACGCTGACTGGCATCCGGTCGGTCGATCCGCACGAACCGGTAGCCCACCTGTCGCACTATGAAGCCGATGCCTATGCGACGTGGGCCGGAGCGAGGCTGCCGACTGAATTCGAGTGGGAACACGCGGCGCGCGGTCTCGATCTGGGCGGCAACGTGCTCGACGAGCAGCGTGCCGACTTCAGTTTCCATCCCGCTGCAGCGGGCGCACCGACCGGCGGTCTCCGCCAGATGTTTGGCGATTGTTGGGAGTGGACGTCGTCGGCGTACGAGCCGTACCCGGGATTCAAAGTGGCCGATGGGGCCATTGGCGAATACAACGGCAAGTTCATGTCTGGCCAGCAGGTACTGCGCGGCGGCTCGGTGTTCACCCCGCCGGCCCATACCCGAGCCACCTATCGAAACTTCTTCCATCCGCACACGCGGTGGCATGCGTCGGGTGTCCGACTCGCTGCCGATCGGCACTGAAAGCCTTCCATGCACCACAGCGACCAGACCGCCGACGACACCGCTGACAACACGTTCAGCGCCGACGAGCGTGCCGAGACCGAGACGCCGTCCGCCGAGGCACATGCTGAATTGCGTCGAGCACTTCAACGCCGTCCGCGCACTGTCCCGCCCCGCTGGCTCTACGACGACCGTGGCAGCGACCTGTTCGACCAGATCACCCGGCTGCCCGAGTACTACCAAACTGAGGCCGAACGTCAGATTCTTGCCGACCACTCGACGATGATCGCCGAGATGACCGCCGCGACCACGGTGATCGAACTTGGATCAGGAACGAGCGACAAGACGCGGACATTGCTCGACGCATTCGCTGCACGCGGAATGATCGAACGTTTCGTGCCGCTCGATGTGAGCGAGGCCACGTTGCTCGATGCAGCCGCGATGCTCGGCGAGCGATATCCCGATCTTGACGTGTCACCGGTGATTGGTGACTTCAACCAACACCTGCATCGCTTGCCAACAGGCGGTACGCGCCTCGTTGCTTTCCTCGGCGGAACGATCGGGAACTTCTATCGGGAGGAACGCACAGCATTTCTTGGTGCCCTGGCCGATGTGCTCGACCCGGGCGACTGGGTGCTGTTAGGTGTCGACCTGATCAAGCCGGTCGACCGACTCCTGTCTGCCTACAACGACAGCGCGGGAACGACCGATGCGTTTATCCGCAACGCGCTGAGCGTCATCAACCGTGAACTTGGCGGCAACATCGATGTCGGCAACTTCGACTACGTGCCGTTCTGGGACGGACGCGAAGAGCGGATCGATATGCGGCTCCGCGCGTGTGAGCCCGAGCGGGCACGGATTGAAGCTCTCGATCTCGACGTCGAACTCGAATCTGGCGAGGAGTTACGTATCGAGATCTCCACGAAGTTCAGTCAGGGCAGGCTGTTGGCCGAACTCGCCGAAGTCGGCTTTGCCGACGGCGCATTCTTTACTGATCCTGCCAACGACTTCGGCATCGCTTTGGTCCGTCGCCAGCCCTGACAGTCGGGGCAACAGCGGGGGAGACAGTCAGGCTGACAATTGAGCGTCGAGCCAGGTGGAGATGCCGTCGACGACCTCGGGCCATTCGGGCTCATTCATGGATTCGTGGCGCAATCCGGGCCAGACCTTGCGGGTGACGTTGTCCAGTTGGCCGATTGGCTCCGACGCAGTTGGTGTCACCAGCGCATCGTCGCCTCCGTGGAGAACGTAGGTCGGCACAGAGATCCGGTTGATCTGATCCGACGTCGAAGCCATCGTCGTCATGATTTGGCGGCCCAGTGACGCGGTGGCACCGTCGACGCGGAGCGGATCGTTGTCGTACGCCTGCTGGACTGCCTCGTCACGGCTGAGGATCGAGCCGTCGAAGTCGGATTTCACGTGCAGCCGCGGCGTCACCCGGCTCAGCACGGGAACGGCGACGCGCTGCCAGCGCGGGATCTCGGCGGCGAGCGCAGGTGCGCTGAGTACGGCGAAGTCCGGCTGGGGATCCGCTCCGACGAGGTATGTCGCTGCGATGAGGCCGCCAAGGGAGTGCCCCATCAGGACGACGGGGACGCCAAGTTTGCGGCGCTCGGCGAGTAGGTCGGCAACATCATCGGTGTATTCCGAGAAGTCCGTGACGAACGCTCGCCGTCCGGCGGTCTCGCCGAAGCCGCGCTGATCGAACGACAGCATGTCGAAGCTGGCGTCGGACAGCGCATTGCCGACATGCTCGTATCGGCCCGAGTGTTCACCGATCCCGTGGACGAGCAAGATGGCTGCCTTGGGGCTGGATGCGGCCCAGTGGCGGCGGCGCTGTGTGAGCCCGTCGCGCGTGGTTCCGAAGCTGGCCGTCGATGCAGTCACGGCCGCTGACGATAGTCCCGCGGCAGTGATGACGGAATGACGGAATGACGGAATGCAGAGATGCAGGAGAACGTCGGGTGTTGGCAGTCCCTCGAATGTCAGTCGTTGGACGGGACGGCAAAGGGCCCGTTGCTGAAGACGCCATCGAGCATGCCGCCGAGGAAGTCGCCCGGCAGGAGATCGCCGCACGCGTTCTCCGCGCTTTCCCACGTGGTCGTGATCTCGGCCCACTTGGAGTCGAGTTCGGTCTGTTGCTCGGGGGGGATTTCAGGGAACGAGAAGTCCTTGTCGACGCCGAAGTCGGAGAGTTCGAAGGTCTGCACGCTGACGTCGCCGTCTGAGTTCACCTTGATGTCGTCGCCGGACTTGGTGATCGTGATCGTGCCGTCGCCGTCACCGAACTCGTAGAACCCGGTGTCGTCACCAGCTTCGACGAACACGCCCGATGGGATCTTGAAGTCCTCGAGCATGTCGAAGTCGAAGTCTTCGAGTTTTTCGAGCGATGGAATGACGCCGGTCTCGCCGATCACATCGACGCCGCCGAACACATCCAGGTCGCCGAGTTGCTCGGAGATGCACGCCTCGAACTCGTCAAACTGAGCCTTGACTTCGGGGTCGAGGTCGAACATGCCGCCCAAGTCCATCCAGTCAGCCTTGTCCCAGTCAGCTGTGTCGTCGGCGTCTGGCTCCGTCGTGTCGTCGGTGTTGGGCTCAGTCGTGTCGTCGCCGACGCTGGGAGTGTTCGCGGAGACGAACTGGCTGCCGACGAGTACGCCGCCGACGAGCAGGCCGGAGGTGAGGGCGACAATCGAGGCGGTTCGGCGGGGGGAGCGTCCAGGAGGAGCCGTGCTGGGGGAGGGGACTGGATTGATCTGCTGATCGGCGTTCGGTGGGGGGAATGTCATGGCGATCCTTTGAGTGCTTCGATGGAGCCTCGCCACCGGTGTGGCGATGTCGAACATCCTGCCGGTGCTACCTGAGAACAACCTGAGATTCGCTGCCGTTGGCGACTGTTTGGCCTCACTGCTGGTCCGCAGTTCTCAGGTTTCGCTCAGCAAGTCGGGCCAGACTGTCCTGATGCGAATTCTGGTGGTCGACGACGAGGTGCGACTCGCCGACTCCATTGCGCGGGGCTTGCGTGCCGAGGGATACGACGTCGATGTCGTGCACGACGGGCTTGACGCGGTCTGGCAGGCCACCGAAGTCGACTACGCAGCCATCGTGCTCGACATCATGCTGCCTCGCAAGAACGGCTACGTGGTGTGCAGCGAACTGCGCGCTGCGGGCAACACCACGCCCATTTTGATGCTCACAGCGAAAGATGGCGAGTACGACGAGGCGGAGGGGCTCGACACTGGTGCGGACGATTACCTCCGCAAACCGTTTGCGCACGTCGTGCTGAACGCCCGGCTACGGGCGTTGCTGCGCCGCCAAGTCGGAGCGGTCGATGACACTATGACCGTCGGCGATCTCACGCTGTCGCCCGGTCGATTGCAATGCGTTCGAGGAGAGCGGACGGTGGAACTGACGCATCGCGAGTTTGCGGTACTCGAGCTGCTGGTTCGTCGGTCCCCGAACGTGGTGTCGAAGACGGCGCTCCTCGCCAGCGTGTGGGGCATCGATTTCAATGGCGACCCGAACATCGTCGAGGTCTATGTCGGCTACCTGCGCAAGAAGCTCGGCAAGGACGCCGTCCGGACCGTGCGCGGGGCTGGATACCAGCTGGCGGTCGCAGCATGAGTGTTCGCCTTCGACTCACGATCGTGATCGGCTGCCTGATCGCAGCGATCACCGCGGCTGCCGCAGTACTGGCACCATCGCTCGTCGAGCGGGTACTCGTCGACGACATTCTCGATGCAGATGCCGAATCGCAGTCGTTGTTCTTCGACGATTCGCCGGGGTTCTTCGACGACGGATTCCTTGGCGACAGCAAGTTCATCGATGCCTTCGACTTCATTGCCGGCGACATCGTGGTCAATCAAATCGGTGACGAGAACTTGAAGGAACTCATCGCAACGGGCGGAAGCGATGACCTCGTTGTGGCGATCGGCGGCGACAAGTTCCTGCGCGTCGACGCCTCGGGCTCTCAGACGTTTGTGTCGATCGATCCGACTGCCGTGAACCAGCCGATTCTCACCTTCTTTGGGCTCTTTGATGGTGGCTTCTCGTCCACGGTGTCGCTGTTCGACGACTTTCCGGTCGACGTCGGAGTGTTCGGCGACTCGCTCGTTGCACAACTTGACGAAACCGGCCGGGCCGTCACGGGTGTCCGAGAAGTCGGCGGCGTCGAGTACTTCGTGTCAGGCGATGCGGGCTCGGTCGATCGAACGGTCGGGCGAGTCCGCACAGCACTGTGGCTGGCATTTCCGTTTGCAGTGCTCGCTGGCGCACTCGCGACGTGGTTGCTCGCCGGCCGAGCACTTCGACCGGTGCGAGCGATCACTGCGCAGGCATCCACGATCACCGGAGGCACGTTGAGTGAACGAGTGCCGGTCCCGGCGAGCGGTGACGAGATCGCCACCCTGGCGATCACCGTGAATGGCATGCTCGATCGGCTGGAGAGCAACGACGTCAGGCGTCGGCGATTCGTCTCCGATGCCAGTCACGAACTCCGGACGCCGGTCGCCGTGTTGCAGAGCGAGGCCGAAGTGGCCTTGCGCTCACCGGACCGTACCGACGTCGAGGCGCTGGCCTCAGGAGTCCTCGAAGAGTCAACGCGGATGGCGACGATCATCGATGATCTCCTGTCGCTGGCCCGTCACGACGAGGGTGTCGCTGCGCCGACCACGGAAATCGATCTCGACGACATCGTGCTTGCCGAAGCGAGCCGGCTTCGACGCGTCCCGGTCGACGTCTCAGCCGTGTCAGCGGGGCGGGTGCTCGGGCGTCCCGACGAATTGGCCCGGGTGGTTGCCCATCTGCTCGACAACGCCACCCGTCACGCGAACGAACGAGTCGCCGTGTCGTTGACGTCGACCGCTGCGGCCGTCACGCTGCTGGTCGACGACGACGGCCCCGGCGTTCCCGAGGCGCAGCGAGCTGCGATCTTTGAGCGGTTCACGCGACTCGACGAGGCGCGAAGCCGCGATGCCGGGGGCGCAGGACTGGGACTCGCCGTGGTCGCTGGCGTCGTGCACCGCTGCGGCGGATCGGTGTCGGTGGAGTCAAGCGATCTCGGTGGTGCTCGATTCGTGGTGTCGCTCCCGGCGCCGTGACCACACGCTGAGTGGTGGGCGACGTGATCGCGATCAGGACGTCGGCGCGAGAACCTCGAGCACGTTCCAGTCGATGTCGACGCTGCCGTCGGGGTTGATCGGTTGCACACACACGTGGTCAGCACCTGCGTCGTAGTGGGCCTGCACGCCCGCCCGAACGCGATCTTCGTCACCCCACACGACGACCGCGTCGACGAAGCGATGTTCGCGATGCTCAATTTCGTCTTCGGTGAAGCCGAGCCGCTTCCAGTTGTTGCGGTAGTTCGGCAGTGCGGCGTACCGGTCGATCTGTTTGTTGCCAGCGGCGCGGGCCGCGTCGGCATCGGTCGTCAGAATCACCTTCTGCTCGACACACAGCAGAGCGTCGGGTCCGATCGTCTCACGCGCCATGACCGTGTGTTCGGGGGTGGTCCAATAGGGGTGGGCGCCATCAGCAGCACTGGCAGAGAGTTCCAGCATCTTCGGCCCGAGGGCGGCCAACAGCACGAGCGGTTCGTGTTCCGGCGCGACACCTGCGAACGGCTGCGTCTCCATCGCCGCCAGGTACTCGCGCATCTTCGTGAGTGGCTTGGAGTAGTCGAGGCCGCGCAGACCGGCAACCAAGGGACTGTGGCTCACACCCAAGCCGAGCACGAATCGTCCAGCGGTTTGCTCGGCCAATGTGTTGGCGACCTGCTTCATCGGGCCCGGGTGTCGATGGAAGATGTTCGCGATCCCCGTGGCGAACTGCAGCGTCTCGGTTTGTGACCCGAGCCAGGCGATGTGCGCGAACGGGTCCCGGCCGACCGTCTCGGGCATCCACATTGTCGAGTACCCGAGTGATTCGATTCTGCCAGCCGTGTCGGCGGCTTGACCGCTGGTCAGCGCGTCGGTGAAGTACCAAACGCCGGTGGTGGACAAACGGTCTCGAGCGCTGGTTGTGGTTGTGGTCATGGCGGTGACCCTAGAGATCTGCGTGTGAGACACTGAAGCCGTGCAGATCGCACTCGTTGTTTTCCCGGGTGTGTCGATCAACGAGTGTGAGGCATTCTCACTGGCCTTCCGGCAGCTCAGCGCTGCCGGTCTCGGGGACTGTGAGCTCGTGAGTGTTGGCGCCGAGCGTGGTGAGGTCGTGGGTGTGGGCGGTCGGCGACACGTCGATGCCACCTTCGGTGAGATCCTTTCGCCCGATGTGGTGCTGGTGCCCGGTGGCCTCGGCGTTGATCGCACGGCACGCGACGACGACCTGATTGCCTGGCTGCGTGCCGTCGAGCCGTCGAGTCAGTGGATCGCGGCGAGCTCAACCGGAACCGTTGTGGTGGCGGCGGCCGGTCTGCTTGGTGACCACCCTGCGGCCACGCACTGGTTGGCGGGGGACAAGCTGGCCGAATTCGGCAGTGCGGCGTCAGCGGAGCGCATTGTCGAGGTGGGCCACGTGCTCACGTGTCACGGGCATATCTCGGCAATGGACGTCGCCCTGCTGATGATTCTCCGATTGTTCAATCGGGCAACAGCCGCCCAGGTGCGCCGCGAGTTACTCAACGCTCAGCACGGCGTGGCTGGAAGCGCACCGTCGCTTCCAGCGCGACTTCGGAAGTGGTGGACCGAGCGGGGTGGCGGCCGGATCCCGGCTCGACCGCCGAACACAGAACTCATCAGCTCAGATTGGGTTGAGCTGGAACTCGAACCGCAGGAACCGGCCCCCGCAACTCGCTCGCCATGGGACCGGCCGTCCTGAGGACAATGCAGTGATCAGCGATTCAACCAGTCGCCTGATGCGATGAGGGTGAGTTCGAGCCCGGAGCCATATTCGTATGCCCACGCTCTGGTCCCCGTGCCCGTGGTGATCTGGACCCGGCGATAGCCGCCGTCGACGACGCCCTCGACATCGTCGAGGAGCGCAAGGCACTGATCGATGGACACGCTGAGTAGCGAGTAGGTCCGGCCACGGATTGTGCCGGAGTTGTCGAACATTGCTGCTGGGTAATCGAGGCCGGTGTCGAACACAGAGCCGGCGGCGGTGTCGTCCCACCCTTCGTCAACAACGAACGGTGCGAGATGGTGCCAGCGGACGTCTCCGGGTCGCAGCGTGCCGTAGACGAAGAGAGACGAGATGGTTGCGGGGGCGTTCAACACGGTTGGAACAATGGCACATGGCCGCGATCGACGACATCCCGCCGGCTCAGCTCAGTTCGGTGGCAGTCCGTGTTTCGCAAACGGTTCGCGGTCGCGCGGAACGCGGGGATCGCGGGCGAAGTTGAGTAGATGCATGAGGCGCACATCGTCAACCCGTCAGAAAGCCACCGGTCGACTCGTCGTCGGTGTGGCGGTCGCGGGCCTGTTGGCTGCGGCGTGCGGCCCGGTCGACGCCGACGAGTCAGGTGGCGGAGCGTCGTCACCGATCACTGGTGACGGCGAGGCGGGACCCGTTGTCGTCGAGGTCGAGCGCACGGAACCGAGCCCGAGGGAGGACACGCGTCCCGGGCTCACCACGTTCAGAGACCCCCTCCCGGAACTGCCCGAGCCAACGATTGATCTGTCTCAGCTGCGGTCCGGTGGGCCGCCGCCGGACGGGATCCCATCGATCAGCAATCCCGTCTTTCATGCAGCCTCGAGTGTCGACTACCTCGCGCCGACGTCACCCGTGCTGGCGGTGGAGATCAACGGCGATGCTCGGGCCTATCCCATCGATGTCATGGTCTGGCACGAGATCGTCAACGACACCGTCGGTGGTGTTCCGGTTGCGGTGCAGTACTGCCCGTTGTGCAACTCCGCAACGGTCGTTGACCGGCGCGTTGAGGGTCGCGTTCTTGAGTTCGGAGTGTCCGGATTGCTCTACAACTCCAGTCTGGTGATGTACGACCGGCAAACGAGAACGCTCTGGAGTCACTTCGCAAGTCGGCCACTGTACGGAGCGCTTGGTGAGGCCGAACTGGTCGACTACCCGTCGACGATCGTCGGGTTCGAGGAGTGGCGGGATGCCTACCCTGACGGTCTCGTTCTCTCGCGCGACACCGGTGCGGATCGCCCCTACGGGACCAATCCGTATCCGGGTTACGACGACGTCGGAGCCGACCCGTTCCTGTTCGAGGGTGAGGTGGATGGCCGGTACACAGCAATGACCCGCATGGTCGGCACGACCTCCGGCGCCGCCGCTACGGCGTTTCCGCTTCTGGAGCTCCGCGCCGCCGGGGCGATCGAGACCCAGCTCGCCGGTGAACCCGTGGTTGCGTTCTGGGTGCCGGGGAGCGCGTCGGCACTTGACGCCAGCGAGGTATCAGGCGGCGTCGACGTTGGCGCGACCGGCGTGTTCAGCCCCGTGGTCGGCGATGAGACGCTCACCTTCTCTGCAATCGATGGTGTGATCACTGACGCCGAAACTGGATCGACTTGGAACATCTTCGGCAAAGCAATCGATGGCGAACTCGCCGGCGCGCATCTCGATCAGGTCGTCCACGTTGACACCTTCTGGTTCGCGTGGATCGCGTTTCACCCTGACAGCTCGGTTGCGAGCGCCGCAGGCGACTGAGTCAGCGTCAGGGTGTGGGCGTCTCGGCGGGTGCCGGTTCAGTCGCATCGCGAGCTGCGTTGTCGAGTTCGTGCTGGAACGACGGCGCGGCGATACCGATCACCGTTCCGGCAACGGGCAACGCGTCGTTGCGGCAGAGGAACGCCATCCGTTCGTCGATCACCCTGATGATCGGAATGAACAGATCGTTCTCGACCGCAGCCTCAAGCACGCTGCCCACCGGACTCGTCCGGACCTTCCAACCCTGGCGAGCCCGTTCATCGACGGTGGCATACGTGAGCCCCTCGATACCGATCTGACGGCCGAGGTACTCGCTCGGAACCGCCTGCTCGCCGGAGCGTCGCTTGCCCGGTGAGAGCTGGAACACCTCGCGGCGGCCGAAGACGCGTGCAAACCGCGCGGTGGCCAACGCGTTGACCTCGTCGTTCGACGTGAACGCCAGCATTCGCCCAATGCCGCGCAGGTCAAGGTCGTGTGCTGCGTCTTCGGCGAGCACGCTGAGACGCCGCGCTTGCAACCCGTTCGAGATCGATCGCGTCACGTTGTACGGATCGGTGTCGATCAGCAACGTCTTGATGCCGTGCGCTTTCAACTGCAAGGCGATTCCACGCGATGGCGCATGGGCTCCGGCGATCAGCACACCGTCGACCTGGGCCTCGGCGAGACCGAGCCATCGGGCTGCAGGGCCCGAGAAAAATCCGTAGACGACGATGGTGCCAATGATGACGAGGAACACGATCGGCACGATCTGGTCAGCGTCAGCGATGTTCTCCTCTTCCATGCGAATCGCGAAGATCGCCGACACGGCCGCGGCCACGATGCCGCGTGGCGCCATCATCGTGAGGAAGATGCGCTCGCGCCACGTGAGTGCGGTGCGAACAGTCGAGACGAGCACCGACAACGGGCGTGCGACGAAGACCATGACGGCGAGGAAGCCGAGTGCCGGGAGTAAGACGTCACGCAGTTGATCAGCCTGGATACGGGCTGCCAACAAGATGAAGAGTGCCGAGATCAGCAGCGTGCGCAAGCTTTCGCTGAACTCGAGGACGTGTCGCACCGTCGAGGTCTCGCGTCGCGCCAAGTACATGCCGAGCACGGTCACCGTGACGAGGCCTGACTCTTCCTGGATTTCGTTGGCCGCCACGAACGTCGCGATCACGACAGCGAACGTGACGGGCACGATCAACTGATCAGGAATGAGGAACCGGCGCAGGGCCTCATCGAGGACGTAGGCCGCCAAGAGGCCGATTCCGGCCCCGGCCACGAGGGTGAGCACCAGGATGCCGGCGACTCGGAGGAGGGCTTCGTTGGCGTCTTCGAGCAGCACGATCTCGAATGCAAGCAGTGCGGCCGTGGCTCCGATCGGGTCGATCAGTACACCTTCGGCACGAAGAATTGGTCCGGTTCGCCCAGCCGGCCGGACGAAACGCAGCAGCGGCCCGACGACGGTCGGCCCGGTGACGACCAGCACTGCGCCGAGCACGATCGCGGCCTGATTCGAGATGCCGAAAATTTCGCGTGAGGCGTACCAGCCGACGAGGAAGGTGAGGACTGCACCGATAGTGATCAGTCGACGCACAACCGTTCCGGTGTTTCGGAGCTCGCGTGGCGGCAGGTCGAGTCCGCCCTCGAACAAGATGATGGCCACTGACAGCGAGACGAGCGGGAAGAGCGTGCCGCCGAGTAGTTCGTCCGGGTCGATCACACCGGTGACCGGGCCGAGCAACAGTCCGGCGAGCAGCAGCGCGATGATCGAAGGCACCTGCGCTCGCCAGGCCAACCACTGCGCAACCATGCCGGCCCCGACGATCACGGCGAGTGTCGGGCCGATCGTCGACTCGCCAGCGGCGAGAATCGCGGCGCTCATGCGTCAGTCCTCGCTGCCATCCGGGGAGATGGTAGTCCCCGCGCCCGAAGCGCGCGGGCTGAACCGCACGGGTGGCACAGGTTCCTTGTGCTGTTCTCGGGCGCTCGGTGCGAGCGCCCGATACGTTCGAAACATGAGTGCACGCATCGAACGAATTACGTTCCCCGGCTCGCAGGGCGACGAACTCGCCGCTCGGCTTGACCTTCCAGCGGGGCCGCCGATTGCTTTTGCCTTGTTTGCGCACTGCTTCACATGTGGGAAAGACGTCAAGGCTGCGTCGCGAATCGCGACGGCGCTGACCGACTCAGGGTTTGGTGTCCTGCGCTTCGACTTCACCGGCCTCGGCAAGAGTGACGGCGAGTTCGCCAACACGAACTTCACGTCGAACACCGACGATGTTCTGGCTGCCGCGGAGTGGCTCCGCAACGCGCACCAAGCCCCACAGCTCTTGATTGGGCACTCGCTCGGCGGTGCTGCGGTCTTGGCAATCGCCGATGCCATCGATGAAGTCCGCGCTGTTGCGACGATTGGCGCACCGGCGGACCCGGAACACGTCACCGGCGTCTTTGCCGACGCTGTCGACGAGATCGCCGCGACGGGCGAGGCCAACGTGCAACTTGCAGGACGCACATTCACCATCCGACAGCAGTTCCTCGACGATCTCCGCAATCATGTCGTGACGGACCGAGTCGCCGAGTCGAGGAAGGCCAACCTCATCCTGCACTCTCCGGTCGACAACACCGTTGGCATCGAGAATGCGGGTGACATTTTCGATGCGGCCAGGCACCCGAAAAGTTTCGTGTCGCTCGACGGTGCTGATCACCTCCTCACCGATCCGATTGACGCTGCGTTCGCTGCATCGATGATTGCGGGCTTCGCAAAGCGATACGTCGACGATCAGAGCGGCGCCTTGGCTGCGCCAGTTGCATCGGCTCCGGTCGTCGTGGCCGAAACGGCGCAAGGTCCATTCCTCAACCACGTTGTCGTCGGGCAACACCGACTCCTCGCGGACGAGCCGACCTCGATCGGCGGCTTCGATGCGGGCCCAGCGCCCTACGACTTCCTGGGCGCTGCGCTCGGTGCGTGCACGTCGATGACGCTGCGGATGTACGCCGACCGCAAGAAGCTGCCGCTTGATCGGGTGACCGTCGAGGTGAGTCATGGAAAGGTGCATGCCGACGACTGCGCCGAATGCGCTGACAACGACAACGTGTTCGCTGAGATCGCGACCGGCCGGGCCACGATGATCGACCGCTTCGAGCGCGTGATCACCATCGAGGGTGATGACCTCACCGCCGAGGACAAGCAGAAGCTGCTCGCCATTGCCGACAAGTGCCCGGTTCATCGGACCCTTGAGAGCGCGAGCGCGATTGCCACCCGCCTGGCGGACTAAATCCGTGACCGGGCGGGTTGTTCCCTGCGTGAAGGCTCCCGACGTCGATGTGGCGATCATCGGCGCAGGTATCTCGGGTCTGGCAACTGCCCGACATCTCGATGCGGCAGGTCTGTCGGTCGCGGTCCTCGAAGCTCGCAACCGAGTGGGAGGTCGTCTCGACTCAGTCGATGGGCTCGACCTTGGCGCAACATGGTTTTGGCCGAACGAGCCGCGCGTTCAGCGGTTGATCGCCGAGCTCGGCGTGCCGGTATATGAGCAACACCTTGCGGGGGATGCGACGTATCACGACCCGAGCGGGGTGCAGCGCTTGCACGGCAATCCGATTGACGTGCCCTCCGGCCGATTCGTCCGCGGCGCCGATTCGCTGACCCGGGCCGTGGTCGCTGAACTCCCTGCCGGCACCGTTCGTCTGTCGACCGAAGCCACGACGATCTCGTTCCAGCGTGCTGGCCTGGTCGACGTCGTGACAACATCTGGCGACGTATCCGCCCGGCACGTCGTGCTGGCGCTTCCGCCGGCCCTCGCCATGGAACGGCTCACGTTCGACCCGGACCTTCCCGCCGGGCTCGTGAGTCTTGCCCGACGCACGCCGGTGTGGATGGGAGGGATCACGAAGGTCGTGGCTCGGTACCCCGATGCGTTCTGGAGGCGCGCTGGGCTGTCGGGATCAGCCATCAGCCATGTGGGTCCGATACGCGAAGTCCACGACATGAGCGGCGTCGATGGCGTGCCCGGCGCGCTGTTCGGGTTCGTTCCGGCTGGTCGCGTCGGTGAACCAACGGTCACTCGGTCGGCCGTCCTCGAACAGCTCGTCACCATGTTCGGTTCCAACGCTGCTGACGTCGATGCCCTGCACATTCGGGATTGGCGCGCTGAACGCGACACATCACCAACCGATGTCGAACGACTCACGACCTACGAGCACTTCGGCGACCCTCGGTACTGCCAGCCCGCAGCCGATGGGCGGCTGCACTGGGCCTCGACGGAGACGGCTCCAGAATTTCCTGGCCACATTGAAGGCGCGCTGGTCGCTGCCGAACGCGCCGCTCAAACGATCACCGCCGACATTTTCATGGCGCCAACGACGGAGACTGCCTCATGACCACCTCTCGCTTCTCGATTGCTGAGCTGCTCGTTGAACACGATCGTGCGGTTGCCTACACCGACGAACTTTGGGCGGACCTCACGCAGGACGAAGTGCATTGGCGTCCCTCTCCGAACTCGAGTGCGATCGGTTGGCATCTCGGCCACCAAGCAGCGGTGTCGCATTACATGGTGCGCAACCTCACTGCAGCCGAGCCACCGATCGACGATGCGCTCGACCGCCTGATGGACAGCGCAACCCCCGAGCCCGATCGCGGCGACTTGCCCGACCTGGCCCGCCTCCGCGGCTACCGCAACACTGCTGCTGAACGACTCCACCTCCGCATCGGCAACATCGCGAGCGGTGACGTCGGGGCCCCGCAGCAACTTGAATTCATTGCCGTCGGGCTCCTGCTGGCAGTGACCAACCACGAGTACCAGCACAGCCAATGGATCGGCGAAGTGCGCTCCAGGGACCTGGGCCACCCCCTCCCGAGCCGGCCGACGTCGGATCTTCTCACTGAGATCGACGGCTACCTCGTCGTTGGTGCCTGAGTTGCGTCAGTCACTGACGTCGAGGCCAGACCCCGACGTCACTCAGGCTCGGATCGGAAGGTCAAACTCGGGACCCATTGTGGGGTAGGGCCCTGCGTTGCGGCGGCGAACGATCGCAGCGTTCAGCTCTGCGGCCATCAGCGTCCCGATGGCGACGAAGCCGAGCCACGTGATCAAGCCGAGCACGATGGCGAACGTGCCATAGGTGTCGCTGGCGTTCTTTGTGATCGTCTCGACCAACCGTGGCCCGAAGTAGTGGAGCACGCTGAAGATAATGCCGGCCATGATCGCGCCTGGCCACACGTCGCCAAAGCTGGGGCTGGCGCTGGTCAGGAATCGATACATGGACGCGATCACCACAATGTTGACGACCACGGTTCCGAGGGCCACCAGGAGTTGGCTGATGCCGGGGAGATTCGCTGCGTTGACGATCGCCGTGATCGTGATGCTGCCGACTTGAGCGGTACCGAGGATGAGGAGTCCGACGATGGCGCGCCCGCGTTGCTCTGGCATGCCGTGCCGGTCATCGACTGGAACCTCCCAGGTGTCGTCGAGTGCGCCTTGGAGTCCGACAAACGCCTTCGTCGACGACCACAGGGCGCCGGCGATGCCGACGACGACGACCCAGAGCGAACCATTGATCGAATCGGGGTCGGACTTGAGATCGGCGCCGATGACCGGGATCTCGTCAGCAGCGCTGTCGATGATCCGGTTACGGAGCTCGTCATTGTCTTCAAGCACGAGTCCCAGAATGCTGGTTGCCGCCAGCATGAGCGGGAAGATCGAGAGGAACGTGAAGAAGGCCAACAGAGATGCGTTGCGCCCCGAGAGATGACGGCGCCACCCGTCGAGCATCTCGACGATGATGTCGATCGTGTGGTTCCTCGCGCGGGCCTTCATCACCCGCGTGCTGGTCTGCCATCCCATGATGGGTCAGTCTGCCTGTTCCGGCACCTGATCAGCCAAGTCGTCGACTCGCCAATCGATCGGCTCGCGGTCCGCAGCGATCAATGCAGCGTTGGCCCGGCTGAACGGCTTGCTGCCGAAGAAGCCGTTGCGTGCGCTGAACGGTGAGGGGTGTGGCGATTCGATCACGGTGTGCCGTTGCACGTCGATGAGGTCGGCCTTGCGTCGTGCCGCATTGCCCCACAGCATGAACACCACGGGCTCCGTCTTTTTGTTGACCGTCTGGATGACCTGATCGGTGAACTCCTCCCAGCCGTGCTTCTGATGCGATGCGGCCTGGCCGGCGCGAACGGTCAGCGTGGTGTTGAGGAGCAGCACTCCCTGTCGTGCCCAACGTTCGAGGTTGCCGTGATCGGCGATGGGGATGCCGAGATCATCGTGGAGTTCTGTATAGATGTTCCGCAACGACGGTGGAATGCGCACGTCTCGGCGGACCGAGAAGGCGAGGCCGTGCGCCTGGCCGGCGCCGTGGTAGGGGTCTTGGCCCAACACCATCACCTTGGTGTCGCTGTGCTGCGTCAGGCGCAGTGCGGCGAACACCTCGTCGTGAGGCGGGTACACCGAGTGCTCAGCGCGTTCTTCAGCGATGAACGCCTGCAGGTCGACCCAGTAGGGCTTCGAGAATTCATCACGTAGTAGCGGGTTCCAGTCCGTGGTCATTGACATGTGTGCCTAGCATGCCAGTCATGTTCGAGCACCTCGACAGAGCCTCCCTTGCGACGACTCCGACCGCGCTCGAGCGGGGCCCGATCGTCGGTGGTGGCGCTCGACTCTGGGTGAAAAGGGATGATCTGACTGGCCTGGGTGGGGGTGGCAACAAGGCTCGCAAGCTCGAATTCCTGTGTGGTGATGCCCAGCGTGTCGGCGCCCGAGCGCTGGTGACCGTCGGCGCTGCCCAGTCGAATCACTGTCGAATGACCGCTGCAGCTGGGGCCCGACTCGGCATGGAAGTCCACCTGATTCTGGCGGGTGATGAACCTGAGACGGCGACCGGTAATCAGCTGTTGTCGTCGCTGTTCGGGGCACAGCTGCACTTCACCGGCGCCGCCGAGAGTCACTGGGGCGAACTGGAAATTGCGCGCGAGGCGCTGACCAACCAGCTCGCGGACGGGGGGCTCGAGCCGTACTCGATTCCGATCGGCGGCAGCACTGCCATTGGTGCGCTCGGGTACGCGGCCGGTTTCGTTGAACTGGTCGATCAGTGCGCTGACCGACTCATGATGCCCTCCACGGTGGTGTTCACCTCCTCCAGCGGTGGCACGCATGCAGGCATGCTTGCCGGACGGGCCGCGCTCATTGCCGCTGGTCGGGTCGTGCCCGACGTCATCGGTATCGGCGTGGCCAAGGGAGTGAACATTGGCAGGCCCGACGTGGCAGAGCTGGCCAATGAGACGCTGGACCTGATGCAGTTGCCCGATGTCCGGGTCGATCCGGCCGATGTCGAAGTCGACATCCGATGGATTGGCGACGACTACGCCGTGCCGACCGAGGCGGGCGATGAGGCGATCCGTTGGGCGGCAACGAACGGCGGATGGCTGCTCGACCGGACCTACTCGGGCAAGGGTCTGTCCGGTGCGCTCGGCCTGGCGGACGAGGGACGCTTTGGCAACAGCGATGTGGTCTTTGTCCACACCGGTGGCTGGCCGGCGCTCTTTGCCGCCGACGGCGTTCCCGCCTGAGACGTCGTCTGCGTCCGGATTTCTGCGGACCGGTCCGCAGAAATCCGGACGCAAACGGGCGTTGTTAGATCGAGTGGGCGACGCGGCGGGCTTCGAGGATCGCTTCGTGCACGGTTCGTGGCGCCACCGCGTCGCCGGCGCGCAGCGCCACCCCATCGATCGGGTCGGTCGGGAGCCGAAATCCGCAATCGACAACGGCTGCGCAGGCGATCGTGCGACGCTCACCGTTGAAACGATCTTCGAGTACTGCGCCCTCGGCCGTGATCGCACGAACGATGGAACGTCGCTCGATAGTGACGCCCTGCTGAGCGAGGCGTGAGTTGGCGGGGGCCAGGTCGCCGGTGCGAGACAATTCGTTGCCGGCAATGTTGTCCTGGGTCACCAGCACCGCGCGGTCCCCAAGTTCCTCGGCAAGCGAGACGGCAATCGGTCCGCCGATCAAGTCGAGCAGCACGATGATTCCCTCTGGCAGTTCAGCGCCACGCCGGACGTCAAGGACGTCAAGGAGTGGCACGGCATCGTCGGCGACCGAATAGTCACGCCGTCCGGGCTGGCCTCCGGTGCACTGCACCCACACCGCGTTGGGGTCGTCGTCCAAGCTCATCACGCCCGTGTGGATCGGCGTGCCGAGTCGCTCGTGCTCACGTCGATACCACTCGATCAGTTCGCCGTGAGGACCAGCGACTGCGGCGGCCCCACCAAGAGCGTCGGAGCGTTCGATGAGCTGGACTCGGTGTCCACGCAACAGTGCAACACGAGCCGCTTCGAGGCCGGCCGGCCCTGCGCCGATGACGTTGACGGTCTGCGGCGACGATGTCGGTTCGTACCAGTCAGGGTCTTCGGTCTCGCGGCCGCTTGTCGGTTCACCGACGCAGGTGACGATCGGATTTCGTGCGTCGCGCACTTGGCAGGTTTGGTTGCAGCGAGTGCACGGCCGGACCTGGTCGCCCGCGTCGTGGCGCAACTTCGTGACGAGGTCGGGGTCAGCGATCTGTGCCCGCGTCATCTCGATGCCATCGGCGAGCGCATCGTCGTCGTAGCCGCCCAGCGCCCATTCGGCCTGGCCGAACTCGACGATCGACCCTTGGAGAAAGACGGGGATTTCGTGCCCCGCAGCACGGAGCGCAGCGCGTACCGCACGGCACACCTCGATGTTGAATCCGGTGCCCTCATGGAAATCGGGTCGCGTCTTCTCGACCGAATAGATTGAGCCACGTGTGACGACGAGGTAGTCGAGGCCGGCGGCGGCCAGTTCGACCGCGATGGCCGGAGCCATCTCAGGGGTGATGCCGGCCCACGGGGCGAGCTCATCGCAAGAGAGCCGCAGTCCGAGGACGCATCCTTCGCTGAGGCCGCCTGCCCGGATGGCTTCGATCACTCGGCGCGCAAAGTGCAGTTTGTCCGTCCCCCACTCATCGTCGCGATGGTTGGTCAGCCCAGACATGAACTGGCGAACGAGACTGTGCTGACCGGCATTGATCTCGACGCCGTCCATTCCCGCAGCACAGGCGCGAGCCGAACCGGCCACGAAACCGGCGATGACTGCGTCTATGTCATCGGCCTCCATCCACTTCGGCACCTCGCGGGCGTTCACCTCGGGGACACGCGACGGCGCCCAGAGGGGCGCCTGGCTGTATGCCGAGGATCCTTGCCCGCCCGCGTGGTCAAGGGAGGCAACGGCCAGCGCGCCGTGAGCCTGCACGGCGGCGGCAATTGCTGACCACCCGTCCGTGCACTCTGCGGCCAGGGGTGCGCGCTCGTACGGCCAGTCGCTCGGGTGGACCGAGGCGCCTTCGACGACCACGATGCCGGCGCCGCCGCTGGCGCGCCGCTCGTAGTACGCGGTGTGCCGACGGGTCAGGCTGCGGTCGTCCGCGCCGAGATTGGTGACGTGGGGACCGAACATCACTCGGCTGGGAGCCGTGCGATCGCCGATGTGGAGCGGTGAGAGCAGTTGCATCACGTGCTAAGTGTCGCGGAGCGAGGGTTCTTCGCGCCGAATTAGCCGGCCGAAGTTTCGCCAGTGTTTGACAAGGATGAGCGCCGACAATCCGGCCGTCGCAACGAACTCCCAGGCCGGCCGTCCGAGCAATGCGAGCCCGAGGGGAACCAGAGCAACGGTCACAATCGACCCGACGGCGGCTTTGCCGGTGACTTTGCTGATGGTCCACCACACCACCGGAATGGCGAGGCCGAGCACCGGCTGTAACACCATGATCACGCCGGACCCGCACGCCACACCTTTGCCGCCTTTGAAGTGGCGGAAGACCGGAAACATGTGGCCGAGAATCGCCGCTGCGGCACAGGCGTAGGCAAGCGGGCGACCCGTGCCAGCCCAGTCGAACCCCATGCCAAGCCCGAGACCAGTGGCGATTGCAGCCTTGAGCGCGTCGAGGATGTAGACCCAGATGCCTTTCCTCCAACCGAGGGCGCGAGTGACATTCGACGCTCCCGGGTTGCCCGAGCCGAAGGAAGAGATCTCGATGCCGTTGGCGCGCGCAATGAGGATCGCGCTGGGGAACGTGCCCAGCACGTACGACACGATGATGAGCAGTACCGCCAACACAGTGCGGGATCTTTGCACGTCCGCCGTCGGATCCCGCGACCCGGCTCACACCTCACTGTCGACCGCCGAAGGGTGGGAGGGTGCCGATGATGGGATCGGGTAGCGTCGCTTGCCCTGTGGACGCCGAACTGTTTCCCGATCTCGCCGCGGAGCAGGCCCACCTCGCCTTCTCGCGACAGTCGCGGAGTCGGATGGTTGAGCGGCTTTCCGCAGTCGATCCTGAGAGCGCGGCTGATGAGATCACGAAGGAATACATCGAAGTCACCGTCGCCGATGCCATTGAGGATCTTGGTGGGCCCGGTGCTGGCGACTTCTTCGGAAGAATCGACTGTGGGGACGATCGCGGCGGTGTCGACCGGTGGTACGTCGGCCGACGGCACATCGAGGACGACAACCATGACCCCGTGGTCGTCGATTGGCGTGCCCCGATTGCCGCGCCGTTTTACCGCGCGACTGCGGTCGACGCGCTCGGTGTTGATTTTCGGCGTCGGTTCACGCTGGACGACGGCGAACTCATCGCGTATCTCGACGAACAACTCGATGACCCTGACGGGAGCGACGTCGCCGGTGGCATCCCTGACCCGGTACTCGCTGAGATCGGTGCCGAGCGCAGTGGTGAGATGCGCGAAATCGTCGCCACGATTCAGGGCGAACAGGACGTCGTTATCCGCTCCGACATGGATCAGGTCCTCATCGTGCAGGGCGGGCCAGGAACCGGCAAGACCGCTGTCGCACTGCACCGTGCCGCCTATCTCATGTTCGAACATCGCGGTCGTCTCGCACGCGACGGGGTGCTCGTTGTCGGCCCGAACCGGGCGTTCCTCGATTACATCGGCAACGTGTTGCCGTCACTCGGCGAGCGCAGCGTTCGTCAATCGACAATCGACGATCTCTGTATCCCGCGTGTCGAGGTCACCCTGGTCGACGACGTCGAGTCAGCACGTTGGAAGGGTTCCGCCGACCGGCTGGGCGACCTAGAAACGGCTGCGCTCGCCGCGATTCAGCCACCGCCCGACGACGTTGCCGTGCCGATCGGTGCACGCAATCACATCTTCACCGTCGATGAGATCTCAACCTGGCTCGAGACTGCGAAGGGCGGGACGAGTCCCATCAACGAGCGGCGTGTTCGTGTCACGGCTCTGGCGAAACGAGCGCTCCTGCAACGAACCGGAGAGGACGCAGCGTGGTCGAGCGCGGGCCCGCTGAAGACGGCCATCAACAAGGCGTGGCCAACGCAGAAGCCGACCAAACTCGTCGACAACATGGTGGCCGGCCCGAAAGGAAAGAAGCGCGCTTGGACGAGCGCCGACCAACTACTCATCGACGAAGCGAACTCGCTCCTGAACGGGTCGCCCTTCACCTATGGGCACGTGATTGTCGACGAGGCTCAGGATCACTCCGCTGTGGCGTTGCGCGTGATCGGTCGTCGCAGCCCGTCGACCTCGATGACGCTCGTCGGCGACGTTGCTCAATCGACGACGCCTGCGGGCCAGGAACAATGGTCCGAGGTCTTCGCCCACCTTGGTCCGGCCGGAACCAATGGCACGATTGCCGATCTCACCATCGGCTACCGCGTGCCTGAACCGATCCTCACGGTGGCGAATCGTCTCCTGCCACTCACCGCTGTTGACGCCACCGAGAGTAGAAGCGTGCGCCTCGCCGGGGCAGCGCCGAGTTGGCACCGCAGCGCCTCGACGGAGTTACCGGCTGCGACCGCCGCAGCCGTTGTGGCGATGAAGTCACGCCACAGGAACACCGGTGTTGTCGCCCCCCTCGAACTGCACGATGCCATTGCGACTGCACTTGCCCAACATGATCTGAGCGCGACCGATCACGTGCATGAGTTGGACCGCAGCCAGATTCCGATCTTCGGCCCGGAAGCTGTGAAAGGCCTCGAATTCGATGGGGTGATCGTCGTCAACCCGCACGCCATCCTGCACGAGGGTGGCAGCACTCCCACGCCGCGCGGCGCCCGCCTGCTGTACGTCGCGATGACCCGGGCAGTGCAGCAGGTCGAGTTCGTCACCGACGATGCCCCGCCGGCGGTCATCGCTCCCTGACGCCCCTCGGAGGGCCAGCCGCTGTGAGAAGCTCAGCAGATGGAGATCATGAACCGCATCAACGACATCGATGGATTGCGCGAGATGTATCGCGAGCCGAGCGCCGTTGCTGCGAACAAAGTGTTTGACACGATCGACGAGTCGTCCGCAGCGTTCGTCGACCGCTGCCCATTCGTGGTCATCTCGACCACTGACGGCGCGGGATCCATTGATACGTCACCGCGCGGTGGTCCGCCCGGCTTCGTCCAACGACTTGACGACCGCCACGTCGCGATTCCTGACCTGAACGGCAACAATCGGCTCGACAGCCTCGAAAACATCGTGAGACATCCGTACGTGGGACTGCTGTTGGTGATGCCGGGCAAGGACGAGACACTCCGCATCAAAGGTCCAGCGATGCTCACGACTGACTCGTCCGTGCTGGACAGCTTCACGACCGAACTGCGTCGGCCCAAGCTTGCAATCGTCGTTGAGGTGGCGGAACTCTACGTGCACTGCGCCAAGGCCTTCCGTCGTGGCGAAGTGTGGAACGTCGAGTCGTGGGTCGGACATGCCGCAACGCCTGATCTCGCCGAAATTGCGAGCACCCAGTTGGGCCTGGAGGGCGACCGGATGCGCACCACACTCGAAAAGTCGTATCAACACGACCTCACGTTGGACTGACGAGACGACTTGGTGCCTGGCACCAAGTCGTCGTTAGCGGCGGCCGATCGTGACCGCGACGCGTGATGGCTTGGAGTGATCCATCATCGGTTTCGGAGCTTGAATTGACGACGCCGCGAGCAGCGCAGCTTCACCGTGGCCGCTCACGCACTCAGGGTCAGGGCCATCGAGCGGGATGCCAGTGAAGAACTTGGCGGCCATGCAACCGCCCTGGCAGGCGTCGTAGCTGCCGCATGAGGCACAAGCACCAGCAGATTGCGGCTCGCGCAGCTCTGTGAACAGGTCACTCTGCTTCCACACGTGGCTGAATCCGCCCTCGTCGCGCACTGACCCGGCCTTGAACTCGTCGTGGATGACGAAGGGGCATGCGTACACGTCGCCGATCGGGTCGATGAGACACACCACGCGGCCTGCGCCACACATGTTGAGGCCGGGCAGGGGCTCTTCGCCGAGCGCGTTCAGGTGGAAGAACGAATCGCCGGTGAGTACGTTCTCGCCGTTCAGGATGAGCCAGTCGTAGATCTGTCGCTGCTGTGCCTGTGTCGGATGCAGGTCATGCCAGCTGTCGGCACCGCGGCCTGACGGACGCAGGCGGGTGATGCGGAGCTGTGCGCCGTACTCGTCGGCCAGCGCCTTGAACTCGTCCAGCTGATCGACGTTGTGGCGTGTGACGACGACGGAAATCTTGAATTCGCCGAACCCGGCGTCTTGCAAGTGCTGCATCGCTGCGATCGCTGTGTCGTACGAGCCCTCGCCGCGGACCGCATCGTTCGTGACTGCGTCGGTGCCATCGAGACTGATCTGGATGTCGAGATAGTCCATCTCGGTGAGGCGCTTGGCTTTGGTTGCGTCGATGAACGCACCGTTCGTGGAGAACTTCACACCGATGCCGCGGCCGATCGAATACTCCAGCAGCTCGAAGAAGTCGCGCCGGATCATCGGCTCGCCGCCGCCGATATTGATGTAGAAGACCTGGAGGTCGTGCAGCTCGTCGAGTACCGCCTTGGCCTCGTCGGTCGTGAGCTCCCGCGGGTCGCGTTGCCCTGACGACGACAGGCAGTGCACGCATTCGAGGTTGCACGCGTACGTGAGTTCCCAGGTCAGGCAAATGGGGGCATCAAGGCCGCCCTTGAGCTGTTCAACGAGTTGGGTCTTGCTCATTGGAGCATCTCCGATGTCTGCAGGTTGGTGAGTGCCTGTTCGAACGACGGCCAACGGGCCTCGTCGATGTGGCAGGCGGCAAGGGTCTCGGCAACCGTTGCGGTGCCATCGAGGGACTCGACGACGCGGACCACGTCGGGGTGCTTCAGGAAGATCAGCTTGCGGTTTCCGTAGTGGTACGCCAGCGCGCCGAAAGGTTCGGGGCGCAGCGCGACCTGTGGATGCAGGGTCAGCGTGGCGTCGAGCATGAAATTCTGACTGAGATGCTTCGTGGGCTCAGTAGACGCCGCACATGCCGTCGATGGAGATCTCCTCGACGAGCAGCTCTTCGTTCAGCTCAACGGCGGAATTGGTCGGCGCGGCGCCAGCCTCGTCGACGTCGGCCTGGCTGATCGTGTCGGTGGGTTCGCTCATCGAAGGAGTTTACCCAACCCGGTCTGATGCGGCCAGACGCAGTCGCATTCTCCACCGACAGAATGGGACCGGACGTTCGCCTACCTTGGAGTGGATGCAGGTCACTCAGCTCTGGCGTTATCCGGTGAAGTCGATTGGAGGCGAGCAGCTCGAATCAGCGTCCATCGACGAGCTGGGCATCGTTGGTGATCGAGGTTGGGGTGTCTTCGACGTTGCCACGGGAACGGTCCTCACGGCTCGCCGCTCGCCTCAACTGCTCTTTGCGTCGGCGCGCATCGAAGACGGCGAGCTGATGCTCACGCTGCCTGAGACCGGTGATGTCGACGAGCGCTCTGCCAGCGCCGCGCTCTCGCGTTGGCTCGGTCAGGAAGTTCAACTCCGCAAGGCGGGTGACGAAGGAGGCACCTATGAGGCGCCGATCGACTTCGAGAACGACGCGAACTGGGTGTCGTGGACCGGTCCGGAAGGCGCATGGCACGACTCAAAGTGGAGCCGACTGTCTCTGGTCTCGACCGGATCGCTCGGCGACTGGGACATCCGCCGCTTTCGGACCAACATCGTCGTGGATGGATCCGGCGAAGACGACTTCGTCGGGGACCACATTCGTCTCGGTGGCGACGACGGCGCCGAGTTGGCGGTGTGCAAGCAGATCGATCGCTGTGTCATGGTCACCCGTCCGCAGCCCGGTCTCGATCGCGACATCGAGCTACTCAAGCAGATCAACGCTGAGCGTGACACCTTTCTTTCGATCGGCGCGATCGTCGCTCGTCCAGGCGAGGTGCGCGTCGGCGACAGCGTCGAGCACCTCTCGGTAGACCACTAACTGGTCGGGATCACCGCGGCGTAGATCTCGGGCTCGCTGCGACGCCAGTGGCGTGTGGCGTACCGAATGCCGAGTTCGAGAACGCCCGCACCGGCAGCGACGGTGGCGCCGGCAAAGGCGGTCACCCAGAAGAGCGAACCGAAGCTGACAGCCCAGAACAAGCCGAGCGCAACGGGCAGCGTCACGACGGCGAGCGACATGACGACCGCAGCAAGGATCAGGCCGGCAAGACACCCTTTGCCGGAGTCGCCGCCGGCCAGCGGGTTGTCGCCCTCCGGGATGGCGATCGGGACGATTGTCGACTGCACCATCGCGCCGCCCGTTCCTGCGAGCAGTCCGCCGGCGCCGACGAGGAAGCCCGCCGGCAGATATCGCCACTCGCCGCTCACCGAGGCGGCGAGCAGTGGGCCGACAACGACCAAGGGGGAAGTGACAACGAGGACCGAACGTGCCTTGGCGCGCACGAACAGCACCGGGTCGACACCGCACAGCAGTTCGTTGCTCAGAGCGGGGCCGTCGGAGCCAAAGGAGTTGCCGGCGATGAACAACACGGCCAGCTGCACGGCACCACCGACGAGCACGGCGCCCGCGCCGACCTCGTCGCGCAGGAGTGCCGGCACGAGGACGATGGCCAAACCGACGCCAGCCCCGGTGAAGGTTTCGAGCGCTGTGCGGGGCGTGCGTAACCGGGTGAGCACGCTGCGCCATGCCAACGCGCCCATCGCTCCGCGCCCGCAGGCCCAGCGGGCCAGAGATCGAATCGGTTGACGTCGAGCCGCCCCTTTCGATGATCGGTCAGCACCTGTGGCATCGGGACGCTGCACCGCGACGATCAGTGCCCGCGTCGTCCACACGAACAGTGCGCCGAGCGCAGGAAGCCAGAGCGCCCCAAGCACAAGGTGCCCGACTGCCGCGAGTGGGTGTTGATCGGCGTTCTCGATGGCCCGGCCGAGCTGACCAGGCGGCGTGTACTGCAGCACCGACGCGATGCGTTGTTGTTCGTTGCCGTCCAAACCGGTGGCCAGGCGAGGTACGAACTGAAATCCGCCGTAGATGACGAGGCTCATGATGCCCACCACGATCTGACCTGCGCGCGGGAAACGCGTCGCGAACAGGCCAAGGGCGTTGATCGTCGATCTCGAGGCCAGCAACAAGGTGGCTGCGAAGGCGATGGAAGCGAGGGCGACAACGGGCACCGAGGAGATGCCGCGGACGCCGCCAACAAACATTCCGAACGCGACGAGGCCACCCGAGAGGCCGGGTGGGCCGGAGGCTGAACCGACGAGGAGGCCGGTTGCAAGCTGTCTGTCGGACAATGGTTCGGTCGCAAGCACACGCGGATCGATCGGTTGGCTGATGCCCGCGACCACGCCGAGCGCAACGACCGCGAGGGTGATCCCGGTTGCAGCGATCACGAACAGTGCGGTGCCGTCTTCAGCGAGCTGACCCGCGACGGCGAGTCCCACAGCACCCGTCACGCCCAGGAACACCGAGGCCAGCAACCCGATCAGCACGGTCCACCGTTGGGCCCCGGGTGTGCGCAGTGAGCCGCGCAGCATGCGCCAGCGCAGACGGGCAAAGAGCCGCCCGAGTTGCGCGGACCCGATCTTCAACGGTCGAGCCAGTCAAGGGCGCTGTCGTCGATGTCTGTGGCGCCCACGACGTCGATGAATGCGTCCTCGAGCCGCCGGCCATCGCGGAGTTCGTCGATCGGGCCAGATGCCACGAGCTGGCCGCGGTTGATGACGCCGACGTGGTCGCACACTCGCTCGACGATGTCCATCACGTGCGTGGAGAGCACCACGGTTCCGCCGCCGGATCGGAAGCGGTCGAGCATGCGCCGCATGGCGCGAGTCGACACCGGATCGACACCCTCGAACGGCTCGTCGAGCATCACCAGTTGTGGGCGGGGAAGCATGGCCACCGCCAACGCTGTCTTCTTCCGCATGCCGTGGCTGTAGCCGGCAATCGGTCGACGTGCATCTTCGCTGAGATCGAGCACGTCGAACAGCTCGGTCGCTCGATCGCGAACAGTGGCAGTGTCAAGACCGCGCAGCGCGCCGATGGTGTCGACGAACTCCCACGCGGTCAGCCGGTCGAACAGCTGGAGCGGATCGAGCATGACCCCCATGGCGCGTCGAGTCGCCATTACGTCGTGCGCGACATCGATCCCGCACACCTCGATGGAACCGGCGTCGGGTCGAACCAAGCCGACAACGGTGCGCATGGTGGTCGACTTCCCGCTGCCGTTCGGGCCGACCAATCCGTAGCAGGCGCCCTGCGGCACGGCGAACGAGAGGTTGTTGATCGCCAGCTTGGTGCCGAACGACTTGGTCAATCCGGTGACCCGAAGTGGAGATGAGAGCACGCTGGGTGCGGTCGATGTTGGCGCGGGGAGATCAGCGCGAGCCGAGGTGGCGGGTGCCAGCAAGTTGTTCGTCGGCGCCGGTTCAGGGGGCGGCAAATCCACGAGACGTAGTCTGCCGCGGGTTTCAGTCTCCCGCTCGTCGTGCGTGGCGCTGGTGTCGTTTGACCGAAGACAGAGAGGCGGGATCTAGCCTCCGCATCATGTTCGGCGCTCGCTCTGGTCCATCCTGTCGTCGTTCCGTTGCACGATCGACCGCCTTCGGAGTGGCGACGTGTCTGCTCGTCGCGGCGTGCACCTCATCGTCGGGCGTCACCCAAGAGTCGAGCAACTCGACGCCGTCGATCGATGAACCGGAGACCACCGAACCTCCGGACAGCACCACAACCCCAGGTGGCACACCAACGGTCAACGACGGCTCATCCACGCCGATCGTGGCACCTGACCCCGATGGGCTCCCTGCGCTCGCTGACATCGACCCGGCGATCACGCTGGGCACGCTCGACAACGGACTGCGGTACCTGATCCGCCGGAACGACAATCCTGGTGCCCGCGTCGAAATGCGGCTGAGCATCGACGCGGGCTCAGCACTCCAAGAGTCTGATCAGGGCGGCGGCGCTCACTTCCTTGAACACATGCTGTTCAACGGCACCGAGCAGTTTCCGGAGAACGAACTCATCGCCGTCCTGCGTAGCTTCGGCGCCAGCTTTGGTGCGGACATCAACGCATACACGAGCTACGACGAAACCGTGTACCAGTTGACGATGCCGACGGCGGATCCGTCGACCGTCAGCACGGGTCTCGACGTGCTGCAGCAATGGCTGTCGGCAGCGACGATCGATCCTGACCAGGTCCTGGCCGAGCGCGGTGTCGTACTCGACGAATGGCGCGGCTCGGCGCAGAGCGTCAACGGTCGAGTCTTCGACGAGATCCAGCGGTTCTTTCTCGATGGGTCGCCCTATGAGGACCGCAAGCCGATCGGTACTGACGACGAGATCAGTTCGACCACGGACGGTCCGCTGCGGGCCTTTTACGACGATTGGTACCGACCGGACAATGCAGCCGTCGTGGTCGTCGGTGACATCGATGTTGCTGACATCGAACGCCAGATTGTCGAACGATTTCAGCCAGCGGATGCGCGAGGTGATTCGCCCGAGCGCGTCGACCTGGTCGTCGAACCTGCGACCGACGCGCGGGCGGTGGTGTTCGACGATCCGGACGTCTCAGAGGGCTTTGCGTTCGTGACACTCCCGCTCGCGCGCGACCTGTCCGGCTCCCGCGAGGCGGTCGTACAACGCGACATCTACCAGGAACTCGCCTTCGAGATCATCGGCACACGCCTGGCGAATGATGCCCTGCGCGGTGAGGCGCCGTTCGACGATGCCGCGGTCGATGGCAGTGGGTTCGTCCGCCTGCTCGATGCTCCCGAGATCTTCGTCTCCGCTGACGGAGCGGACCTCGAAGCTTCGACACAGGCGGTGCTCGACGAGTACGAGCGAGTGCTGCGCTATGGCTTCACCCAGGACGAGGTCGACCGTTCCGTCGCTGCTCGCCGCAGCGCCGCACAAGTCGACTTCGATGGCCGCGACTCGCGCCAGGACGCCTCATACGCCGATGAGTACGTCCGCCACGTCCTCGAGGGAGAGTCGTTGCCGACCGCTCAGCGCTGGTTCGACTACGTGACCGCCGTGCTCGACCGCGCCACTCCCGAGACGCTCGCATACATGTTCGTGACCCGCTACGAGGCTGCGGGGCCACACATCTTCGTCACGGCGCCTGCCGATGAGATCGGCGACGTACCCGCGGCTGACGTGTTCGTCACCCAGGCTGAAAACGCGTCATCGCGTCAGGTCGAGCCGCGACCCGATGCTGCTGCGATCGGCGACTCTCTCCTCACGCCACCAGCGCCGGTCGATGAGATCGGTGTGACGCAGCTCGCCGATGGCACGGTCATCAGCTTCTTCGAACCGGCGCTGCTCACCTTCCCGAACGGTGTCAGCGTCGCGTTCAACAACACCCCGATCACTGACGGCGTGGTCATGTTCGAAGGCCGGAGCCCCGGAGGGTCGACGGTGCTTGACGACACAGATGTCGCGGCCGCAGCGGTTGCCGAGAACGTCGTCGAGAACAGCGGGGTCGGGTCGTTCGACCCGGTCGCAATCGATGCGTTCCTGGCGGACAAAGAAGTGGTCCTCGACGCGACAATCGATGTCTTCACCGAGGGCTTGAACGGGTCCGCTGCGACGACCGACATGGAGACACTGTTCCAGTTGATCCACCTGGTGATGACCGAACCGCGCGTCGATCCCGTGGCCCTTGAGCAGTACATCGACAACGAACTGCCGCTTGCCGAGGATCCCTCGATCAATCCGAACTACGCGCGCTTCAAGTTGCTGACCGAGACGCGCTACACCGATCCGCGATACCAGCTCCTCAGCGTCGACGATCTCGAATCGGTCGAGCCGGCGCAGGTCGAAGCGGTGTTTCGCGACCGGTTTGGCGACGCGTCGGACTGGGCATTCTCCTTCAACGGGGACTTCGACATCTCTGAAGCAGCCGAGTTGACACGCGTCTACCTCGGCACGCTGCCGGCGACGGGTCGCGTCGAGTCCGTCGATTTCGCCGAACCGCTGCCGCCCGCCGGAGCCATTGTCGACACGACACAGGCCGGCGAAGGCGATCAGGCAAGCGTCACGTTCCTCTTTACCGGGGACGGCACTATCGAGCGCCGAGACGACGTCGTCGCCAGACTGCTGCAGCAAGTGATCACCGCCCGCCTCACCGACGTGATTCGCGAGGAACTGGGCGAGTCGTACTCACCCTTCGCGGCAATCGAACTGACGGGCGGGGCCACTCCGTTGGCCGAGACATTCCTGTCCGTCTCCACTGGCCCCGACCGCGTCCAAGACGTGTCGATCGCGGTGTTGGAGCAGGTGGCCGACCTGCGCGCCAACGGCGTCACCGATGTTGAGTACGCGGCCGCGATCAGCACGGTCGGCAACGAGCTGGAACTGTTCAGCAACGAGCAACTCAACGACGAGATTCTCAATGTGCTGACCGACCCTGCGGGCAACCCGAGTCTGGCCGACTTTGAGAATCAAGCCGAGCTGATCAACAGCATCAGCCAAGGCGACCTGGACGACTCGATCGATCGTTGGCTGCCCGTAGCTGACTACATCGAGATTTGGGTGCTGCCACGCTGAGCAGTGCTGTTAGATCTGGCGGCCGCCGTGGTTTGCGTTCACCGTGCGTTGGCTGACCTCGACGAGTTCGCCGCCACGGACCGCGTAGCTCACGACGTGTTCGACTGAGTGCTGCCCCTGCCTGGCGCGGCCGGCAACGACATCGAGTTCAAGACCGTTGACCAATGGGAGCAGCGCAATGGCGCGAAACCCCTCGTCGGTGCCGGGCGACGACCGTTTGTCTTCGCGCAGCAGCATTCCGCTGTCCCAGACCCAGCAGTCGTCGACACTGACGAATCGACATCGGTGACTCGCCCGTGATTTGGAAACCATGCCGCCTGGACAGATGATGAGGTTGCCCTCGACCCAGGGAAGCACACCGAGACCGTCGCGTCCGAAGCCGATCTCGAACGCTGCGTTGATGATTGCGTCATGGTCGCCGTCGGCGATGGCCCGTTCGGTCTGGAGCTGCCGGATGAGGTCAGCGACGTGATGGAGGTCGTCGTCGCTGAGCTCGCGCACGAGCCCGGCGATCGCTTCGCGCTGCATCGCTTCCATGTCGAGATCGCCGAAGCCTGCGGCGTTGTCGGAGCAATCGGATTCGTCCATTGAAGTCAGTGTGTCAGCTCACTGTCACCGAGTTGTCTGGGGCACGGATCCTCGGTGCGTACGGCCGCGGTTGTACGTGCAGTGCCCGGTGGCACACGGCGGGGGAGGATGGCCTACGATCGCGCCATGCAGACCAAAGCCGCCATTCTCTGGGAAGTCAACAAGCCGTGGGCCGTCGAGGACATTGAACTCGATGATCCGAAGGAAGGTGAGGTGATGGTCAAGCTGGCCGCCTCTGGCCTCTGTCACTCTGACGAACACCTCGTCACCGGCGATCTACCGTTCGAGCTGCCGATCATCGGTGGCCACGAGGGCGCCGGCGTCGTCACCAAGGTTGGCCCGGGAGTCAGCTGGCTCGAAGAAGGCGACCACGTCGTGTTCGGCTTCATCCCATCTTGCGGCCGCTGCCCGAGCTGTTCGACCGGTCACCAAAACCTCTGTGACCTGGGCGCGATCATGGCTGCCGGTCTCCAGGCATCCGACATGACCTCGCGTCACCATGCCGCGAATGGTGAGGACCTGAAGCTGATGTGCATGCTCGGCACATTCGCCCACGACACCGTGGTCAACGAGGCGAGCTGTATCAAGATCGAGAAGGACGTGCCGCTCAGCCGTGCTTGCCTGCTCGGTTGCGGCGTGGTCACTGGCTGGGGCTCGTCGGTCTATGCCGCCGAGGTGCAGCCGGGTGACGTGGTCGCCGTCGTCGGAGTCGGTGGCATCGGCGCCAACGCGATTCAGGGCGCCAAGCTCGCCGGCGCCAAGCAGATCTGGGCGATTGACCCGGTCGAGTCCAAGCGTGAGAAGGCAATGGAATTCGGCGCCACCCACACGGCGGCCTCGATGGAAGAAGCCGTCGAGCCGATCGGTGCAGCGTCCTGGGGCACCATGGCCAACAAGGTCGTCATGACCATGGGTGTCGGTTCGGGCGAGTTGCTCGCCTCGGCGCTGGCACTCACTGCCAAGCGTGGCCGCGTCGTCGTCACCAACATCCACCCTGCCATGGAGATGTCGGCAAACGTCAGCCTGCTCGACCTCACACTCATGGAGAAGCAGGTCGTCGGTTCGATCTTCGGTTCGGGTAACCCCCGAGCCGACATTCCGAAGCTGCTCGGTCTCTACCGTGAAGGCCAGCTCGACCTCGATGGCCTCGTCACGAAGGAGTACACGCTCGACGGTGTGAACGACGGCTACGACGACATGCGCTCGGGCAAGAACATCCGCGGCGTGATGGTGTACAGCTGACGATTCTGTCTCTGCCGGTTGTCGTCAGGTGGGGCGGAGGGCGTGGTTGAAGTCGGCCCAGAGGTCGTCGACGTCTTCACACCCCACACTGAGGCGAATCAACGTCGGCGGGATGCGTTCCTGACCGGGGATCGCGGCTCGACGCTCCATGGTCGTCTCGACACCGCCGAGTGATGTCGCGTGATTGATCAGTTCGGCGCGGGCGCAGACCTCGGTCGCTCGGTCGCCTGACCCGGTGGTCTCGAACGACATCATGGCGCCGAAGCCGGACATGAACGTCGCAGCGACGGCGTGCGTGCTGTGGCTCGGGAGGCCCGGATACAGCACCCGGGTGATCTCGGGGTGCTGTTCGAGCCGCTGGGCCAACTCCATTGCGTTGGCTTGGGCGCGCTCCACGCGAAGGCTCATCGTTCGCGCACCTCGAATCGTCAGGAATGCCTCCATCGCGCCGATCGTCGCACCGTGGAGGAGTCGGCGGTGATGGAACTCGTCGTGGAGTTCGGCTGAGCGCGTGATCAACACGCCTGCCAGCAGGTCTGAGTGTCCGCCGATGAACTTCGTGGCCGAGTGCATGACCACGTCGGCGCCGAGGTCGAGCGGTCGTTGATTCAGCGGCGTCGCAAACGTGCTGTCGACAGCGACTAGCGTCATGTCGCCCCGCGGAGCACCGCAGATCACGGGGAGGTCGGCGACTGTCATCAGCGGGTTCTCCGGGGTCTCCAGCCAGACGAGATCGCACTCTCGCATCGCATCGAGCCAGGCGGGAGTGTCCGCCTGGTCGAGACGGCGCACCGTCCATCGACCTTGGGCTTCGCCTTCGGCGACGATGCCTGCGACGCCGTGGTAGGGGTCCTCGGGGACAGCGATCGTTGCACCGACGTGAAGTCGCTGGAAGATGACGGCCGCTGCTGCCATCCCAGATGCGAAGGCCAACGCGCGGCCATCTTCCAGACCGCCGAGCAGGTCTTCGAGTGCGTCGGTGGTCGGGGTCCCATCGGATCGGCTGTACAGGCGATCGTCGGGCAGGTAGAAGTTTGAGGCAAACACGGGTGGAACGTTCAACGGCTCGCCGGGGGTGCGGTCTCGCCCTCCTGCGATCAGCCACGTGTCGGTAGTCCAGTCGGGGGTCCCAGTCGTCGATTCGCGCACGGGGGCAGAGTACCTGCGCTCGAATCGTCCGTCGCCCCGAGTCTGCACTGACCGGTGCGAGCGGGAACAGAAGTGAGCAGTAGTTTGCGGTCATGTTGAGCCGCGCAGCGTTGTTGTATGACCAAGGTCAGGCCTGGGTTGTCGAACAGATCGAAGTCGACCCGCCGAAGGCGAACGAAGTACTTGTGCAGTGGAAGGCCGCTGGTCTGTGCCACAGCGACGAGCACATCGTCACCGGTGACATGGTGCCGCCACGCGAGGCGTGGGACGCGATGGGTATCACCGACCTGTTCCCGATGATCGGTGGTCACGAAGGCGCGGGTGTCATCGTCGAGGTCGGGCCCGGCGTGAGGAGCGTCGAGGTCGGCGATCACGTCTCGGCCTCGTTCGTTCCGTCGTGCGGACGCTGCCGTTACTGCTCGACCGGTCGCCAGAATCTGTGCGACTCAAGCGGGGGGACCTTTCTCAAAGGAATGATCACCGACGGCACGAGCCGCCATCGGCTGGTCAGTGGTCCGAAGGCCGGAACCGAGCTGAACCTGTTCGCCAAGCTGGGCACGTTCTCGGAGTACACCTGTGTTGCTGCCGACTCGGTGATCAAGGTGGAAAAGGACCTACCCCTCGAAGCCGTCGCACTCGTGTCGTGCGGTGTCGCCACTGGCTGGGGCTCGGCGACCAATCGTGCCAACGTCGAACCTGGCGACACGGTCGTGGTGGTCGGCATCGGAGGTATCGGGATGAACGCCGTACAGGGAGCGGCGATGGCGGGCGCGCGGCACGTCATTGCGGTCGACCCGATCGAGTTCAAGCGGGAGAAGGCGATGGAGTTCGGTGCGACGCACACGTTCTCGTCGATGGAAGAAGCCTTCCCGCAGGTCAACGAACTGTCGTGGGGGATGATGGCCGACAAGGTGATCATGACGCCCGGCGTGCTGTACGGCGAGATGATGGAGCTCGGGACCAAGTTGGCCGGCAAGGGCGGAACGATCGTCGTGACCGGCATTGCGCCGATGGACCATGGCACATCATCGGTCAACCTGTTCGAGTTGGCGATGTGGAACAAGGAGATCAAGGGGACGATCTTCGGGTCGCTGAATCCCCGTGCGGATATCCCGAAGCTGCTTGGGATGTACCGCGAAGGACAGCTCAAGCTCGATGAGCTGATCACCAAGACGTATGCCCTCGACGAGATCAACGAGGGCTACCGGGCAATGCGCGACGGCGAGAACATTCGCGGAGTGGTCACCTATGTCTGACACTGCTGCATCTGCTGACCTGCGTGCCCTGCTCGACCGGCTGAGAGCCGGTGTGGTCGGCCGCGTCCGCGAAATCGAGCTCGTGATCGCCGCGATCGACGCCAACCGCCACATTCTGATCGAGGGCCCGCCCGGCACCGGCAAATCGACCCTGCTCCGCGGTGTCGCTCGCGAGATGGACATTGGTTTCGAGTTTGTTGAGGGCAATGCCGAACTCACGCCGGCGCGCCTCGTTGGTCACTTCGACCCGGCCCGCGTGCTGAGCGAGGGATATGACCCGGACGTCTTCGTTGCCGGTCCACTTGCCGCTGCGTTGCAGGACGGGTCGTTGCTGTACATCGAGGAACTCAACCGGGTCCCTGAAGAGACGCTCAACGTGCTGATTACCGTGATGAGTGAGCGTGAACTCAACGTGCCTCGACTCGGACGGATTGAGGCAGCGCCTGGCTTCAGGCTGGTGTCGGCGATGAACCCCTTCGACGCGGTCGGCACGGCGCGCATCTCGAGTGCGGTGTACGACCGGGTGTGTCGAATTTCGGTCGACTATCAGTCGCTGGAGGACGAGGCGATGATCGTCCGCAAGGAGACGGTCACCGCCACGCCTGGGCAGTTGAACGACGTCGATGCGGCGTGGCGGGACGGCGTGGTCGCGTTGGTTCGTTCAACGCGCGAGCATCCTGACCTGCGGATCGGCTCGTCGGTACGTGGAGCCATCGACATGGTCATGGTGGCGAATTCGCTGTCGGCAATTCGCGATGCCGAGCCGCACACGCCGAGCGTGTCGCTCGACGCGGCTCTTGTGGCACTGTCAGGGCGGGTGCGGTTGCGGGAGGGCACCAGCCGAACCGCCGAAGATGTCATCCGTGAACTCTGGGAGGCCGTGTTCGGCCGGTCGACGTCCGACGGAGGTGACGGCGAGGGAAAAGCTGGCGCCCCGACTGGGGGCACGACCTCCAGCTGAAGTCGCCGCCGCCCGGCGTCAAGGAAGGCGACGAGGCTGACGAGGCTGTCAGCGACGCGCGGAAGAAGTCCACGTCGCGCCGAGAGCTCGAACGCAACGATCGGTTCGAGGAGATCTCGCCCGAGGTCGGCGAACTTGATGAGCAAGCAATCGAGCGGGCCATGGAAGACGACCCCGACGAGACGATGGCGTTGCTGGCCGACTTGACGGGGGCCACCGATCAGGTGCTGCGCGACCTCGCTCGTCGGCTGGCGGGCAGGCTGTTTCTCGATCTCGCCAAACGTGGCCCGACTCGCCCGCGTGGCGTCGGCCGATTGGAGACGCAGCGCTATCGGCCCGACGGCGGCGATATTGATCTTGATGCCAGCATCGATGCGCTGGTGTCGGCGCGCAGCGAGCAGCGAGCCGTCGACCCAGAGGAGCTGCGGGTTCGAGCCTGGACGACGCCAGACACGGCGATCTGCTTGCTCGTCGATCGGAGCGGCTCGATGGGTGGCGAACCGCTGGCGACCTCAGCGGTTGCAGCGGCATCGATTGCTTGGCGTTCCCCGAACGACTACTCGGTGCTCTCGTTCGGCAAGGAGGTCGTTGCCGCCAAGTCGCAGGATGCCCACAAGTCGAACGAGGGCGTGGTCGATGCGGTGCTGGCGCTCCGCGGTTTCGGCACCACGGACGTGGCAGGTGCGCTCGCTGCTGCTCGCGAGCAGCTTGGCCGGTCGCGGGCAGCGCGGAAGATCACGATTCTGCTGTCGGATTGTCGAGCGACTGCCCATGGATCGGGCGATGCCGAGTCGGCGATCGGCGTGGCGGTTGCCGCACGGCAGGTCGAGGAGCTGCTGATTATCGCGCCTGCCGACGACGACGAGGCGGCTCGGGAGCTCGCGGCGGCGACGGGCAGCCGGATCACCACGGTGACGGGTCCATCAGACGCCGCTGCTGCCTTGGCGCGGGTCCTCGACACCTGATGTTCAGCTTGGGTCGACGACACCGGTGACGCTGTTGCCTCGCCGTTCGGGTGGGGTTCAGGAGCAACTGACGTTGGGGTCGGGGAAGATGCCCATACTGTTCACTTCGGCTTCGACAATTGGCAGTGTCACGAACGGAACTGCCTCGACCGTCGTCGTCGGATCGACGAGATCGACGGGTGAATCGAATGTTGTGGCAGGACCGCTGGTGTCGGTCACTTGCTCGTCGGGGGCTGCCGTGGTGGTGGTCTCAAACACCTGCTCGGGAGCGCTGGCCAACGTTGCGTCGCCGCGGAATACTGCGAAGACGGCCTGCATGTTGGACCCGCCCGTCTGCGGGATCAGCACGGACTGACCCTGAATCGTGGCGCCTCGTGCTTCGATCTGATACGTCGTGATGTCTGCGGGGTCCACTTCACGTAGCACGCCGGCGAACTCGAGTTGCTTGTTGATTGACAAGTTGTTGTCGACGACGACGTAGTCGTCACTGGTGCGGATCAGGGCTCGAATCACACTGGGGTTGAAGGCGCCGGCGGCCAGCAACGAATCAACGGTTCGACGAATGAAGTCCTGCTGGCGCGAGATGCGTCCGAGATCGGAGGTGCCGTCTTGCTTCCATTCGCCGCTCTCGGTCAGGTACTGGAGCTTGCGTGATCGGACGTAGGCCAGTCCATGGTCGCCGTTGAAGTTGAAGCACCCGGCCTCGGGCACGTTGAGGCCGGTGTTTGGGTCGCGCACCGGGAAATCGAAGGGGACCGAAACGCCACCGACCGCGTCAACGAGAATCTTGAAGGCGCAGAAGTCGACCTGGATGTAGTGATCGACCTCGATCAGAAAGTTCTGGTAGATCGTGTCGATCAGGCGTTGTGGATTGTCTCGTTCGTATGCGACGTTTATGCGTTGCTCGCTGGACCGGCCGGCAATGGTCACCCAGAGATCACGCGGGAATGACAAGACAGCGACCTGAGACGTGGCGGGGTTGACGCGCCAGAGCATGATCGTGTCGCTGCGTGCACCGAAGCTCTCTCGTTCGCCGAATGCCCCGGCATATGGCGAGTCAGGGTCGATACAGGCGTTGTTGTCAGCGCCGGTGATCAAGAAATTGCGGGCTGCAGGCTCGGCCGGCGGGAATGTCTCGACAGGTTGCAGTGGCTGATTGGTAGCACTGCCATCGCCCTCGCTTGCGGCGAACGACGATTCACCGTCGGGTGATCCTGCGGCATTGTTGTCGTCGAGCACGACGACGTTGCGGTCTTCGACGACGCGCTGCGCTGCGAAGAGCACCGATCCAGCAGCAAAAGAACCGAAGGCAGCAAGAATGACGCCGGCGATGGTCAGTCGTTGGGGCCAGGTGCGGCGGAGTTGGATCGGGGACGGTGGCTCGCAGGAGCTCGCGGGAGGGAACGACTCGGGCGATAGATTGTCGACGGACATGAAGCTGGCGACACTAGCTTCGGTCGCGGCAAGGTGGACCGCAACGAAGCTCAATCATGGCAGGTCTCGTCAGGGGAGTACGACGACTTTTGTGCCGACGTACGCCCAATTCCACATCCAGACAGCGTCGGAGACGGCCTGGCGCACGCACCCTCCGGAGAGCGGCGTGCCGAGCTGGCTGACCGACTGCAGCTTGTAGCCCGTGCTCGTGTCGGTCGGGATCTCGTGGAAGCCGATATTGCCGCCGTTGCAGCTCTTGGCGAACCGGACCATGTACATCCATTGGATCCGCGGGTTCTGAATGGAATGGGTGTACTTCGACCTGGAATACACACGATAAGTGCCGGGGTACGGGTCGCAATACCTGAGTTTGCCGGAAACTCGGTGTTCCTTGATGAGCCGATTGTTGCCGTCGACGACCCAGACCTTTTGCAGCGACTTTGAATACACCGCACGGCGACCAGCTCCGGAGTTGGCCGGAAGGCTGTAGTCAGGTCCTGGGGGGAGCGTTGTGGTCGTGGTGCTTGGTGGCGGATTGATGACGACCTGCGTCCCGCGGTCCGGCGCGCTGGGGACACCGTCAAGAGCGTCATCGCCCTGCATGATGGCCGGACCGACGATGACGGGCGGAAGCGTTGTGGTCGTCGTCGACGCATCTGTGAGCGGGGCTTCAGCGCTGTCGGGCGGCGGATCGGTCTCTGACGGCGCGGCCCCGGAGGCTGCGCTGAAGACCAGGATGGAGGCGGCGGTCATCGACGCGACGGCAAGACCCAACTTCGTGCGCATAAGACAAGACGATACTGGGAATATGATATGACTTAGGTTCCGCTAGGACCAAGCGTGATTCCGCCCGTCGCTGGGCGCGACCCTCAGTCAGTCGGTGCCAGGGTGATCGCACAGCTGAACCCATCGCCTTCGACAAGGGACACCGTTGCGATCGAACCAGCGTCGCGGAGGTCGCCGTCGCCTGCGATGACGGCGGCGTGCAGCGCGGCTGGGGCCGTGACCACGAGGCTCTCGACGGCAGCCTTCTGGCTTTGCTTCGCCTCGGTCTTCGCCCGCCGGACGTGGGCCAGGGTGTCGATGATTGGGTCGATCAACGTTGCGTCGCCAGTGAGTGCGCTCGGCACGGGCCACGAGGCTGCATGGACGCTGTTGGTGTTCCACCAGCTCCAAGCTTCCTCGGTCGCGAATGGGATCATCGGGGCGAACAGGCGCTGAACGGATCCGAGTGCTTCTCGCAGCGCACGCAGTGCAGAGTTCGCAGCTTCGGGCCCACGCGAGTTGTAGGCGCGGCCCTTGACGAGTTCAACGTAGTTGTCGCAGAACCACCAGAAGAACGATTCCGTCCGGTCGAGCGCTCGGGCGTAGTCGAATGCTTCGAAGCCGGCGGTTGCCTCTGCAATGACCTCGTCGAGCTTGGCCAACATCGACAGGTCGACCGGATCGGTCACTGCATCGGCGAGCGGGATCGACGCGTCTGCTTCCGGGAAGGTCAAGACGAACTTGGTGACGTTGAGGAGCTTGTTGGCAAGCTTGCGGCCGACCTTCATCTGATCTTCGCTGTACGCAGTGTCAACGCCCGGGCGGCCCGAAGCAGACCAGTAGCGCACGGCGTCAGTGCCGTACTGGTCGAACAGGTCCATCGGGGTGACAACGTTGCCCTTCGACTTCGACATCTTCTTGCGGTCCGGGTCAAGAATCCATCCGCTGAGCGCGGCGTGGCTCCAGGGTGCGACGCCATGTTCGTGGTGGCTGCGCGTGATCGTGGAAAAGAGCCAGGTACGGATGATGTCGTGGCCTTGAGCGCGCATGTCGTAGGGGAAGACACGTTCGAACAGACCGTCGCCCTCTTCCCAATGCCCGGCGATCTGAGGCGTGAGTGATGATGTCGCCCACGTGTCGAGGATGTCAGGGTCGCCCGCGAAGCCGTTCGGCTGGTCACGCTGGTCTGCGCTGAAGCCGTTCGGCACGTCGGTCGACGGATCGATCGGCAAGAGGTCCTCGCTCGGCAGCAACGGCTCGTCGTACATCGGCTCCCCAGCGGCGTCCAGGCGATACCAGATCGGCACCGGGACGCCGAAGAAACGCTGACGGCTCACGAGCCAGTCACCGTTGAGACCCTCGACCCAGTTGTCGTAGCGGTGCTGCATGTGGCCTGGGTGCCAATCCATCTCGGTGCCACGTGCGACGAGGTCGGCGCGCAGGTCTGCGTCGCGTCCACCGTTGCGGATGTACCACTGACGCGACGTCACGATCTCAAGGGGCCGGTCGCCGCGTTCGTAGAACTTCACGGGGTGCTGCAGGGGCCGGGGCTCACCGATGAGGATGCCCTGCTCAGTGAGTTGTTCGACCACCGCACGCTGCGCTTGATTTGGGTACTTGCCGGCAATCAGCGCATAGGCCTCGGGATCGACGTCGTGCGGTGCGTCGGGCAAGAGTCGGCCGTCGCGGCCGATGATGGCGCGCATCTCGAGGTTCAGCTCCCGCCACCACGTGACGTCGGTGGTGTCGCCGAACGTACAGATCATTGCAATGCCGGTGCCCTTGTCGGGCTGGGCCAACTCGTGAGCGCGGATCTCGATCTCTTGGCCGTAGAGCGGCACGATCACCTTCGTGCCGAAATGCGGCTGGAAACGTTCGTCATCGGGGTGCGCAACCAGTGACACGCAGGCAGCGAGCAGCTCAGGGCGCGTGGTGTCGATGTCGATCGAGCCGGTTCCGTCGGCTTTCTGGAACGGGATCTTGTGATACGCGGCGGGCCGCTCACGGTCTTCCATCTCGGCTTGGGCGACGGCAGTCCGGAAATCAATGTCCCACAGTGTCGGGGCTACCTGGCTGTAGGCCTCGCCGCGCTGCACGTTCCGCAAGAAGGCGCGCTGGCTGACGCGGCGGCTGCGCTCATCGATAGTGGCGTAGTGCTGCTCCCAGTCGACGCTGACGCCGAGGCGGCGGTAAAGGGCTTCGAAGACCTTCTCGTCTTGCTCGACGAGTTCGTCGCACAGTTCCAGAAAGTTCGGTCGCGAGATCGGCACGGCTTGGTGCTTCTTCGGTGGGTCGCCGCGGAACGGCGGCTCGAAGCCGGCTTCGTAGGAGTGGCTCGGGTCGCAACGCACGCCAAAAAAATTCTGCACGCGACGTTCGGTGGGCAGGCCGTTGTCGTCCCACCCCATCGGGTAGAAGACCTTCTTGCCCTTCATCCGTTGGTAGCGGGCGACGATGTCGGTGTGGGTGTAGCTGAAGATGTGACCCATGTGCAGCGACCCGCTGACGGTGGGTGGAGGCGTGTCGATGGAAAAGACGTCGTCCCGTACCGCTGACATGTCGAAGGAGTACGTGCCATCGGTGTCCCACTGGTCTGCCCAGCGGTTCTCGATGCCGTCGAGTGTCGGCTTGTCAGGAATGTTCGCCATAAGTGGGCCAGGCTATCCACCGCTGTCGGCCCGCCCGCAGGACGTTGCGATGACGAAGCCCTGCGTCTGTGGGGGTGTTCGTCATCACGTTGCACTGGGGTGTGGAGAGAGGGCGTGGGCTGGTCGAGGGTCCGTCGTAGAATCGGCGACGTGCTGCACCTGTATGACACTGCATCAAGATCCGCGCGTGAGCTGGCTCTTCGCGACCCGGGCAAAGTCAGCATCTACCTGTGTGGGCCCACGGTCTACGGTCCGGCGCACCTCGGGCACGGCCGCGCCACGCTGAGCTACGACATCCTGCGCCGCTACCTTGAGTGGACTGGCCTGGAGGTGCGGTTGGTGTCGAACATCACCGACATCGACGACCAGATCATCAAGCGCGCCAACAACGAAAACCGGCCGTGGAAGGACATCACCACGAAGTGCGAGGCAATGTGGTTCGAGGCGATGGACGGCATCAACGTCAAGCGTCCGACCGACATCCCGCGTGCGACCGAGTACGTCGAGGGCATGGTCGCGATGATCGGCGAGCTGGTGGACCTGGACAAGGCCTATGCCACCGATGACGGGGTGTACATGGACGTCGAGTCGGTCGACGACTACGGCGCGCTCGCATTCCAGACGCTCGATGACATGCGAGCCGGTGGCGGCGAGCGCGAAGTCGTCGGCGCCGGTCAGAAGCGGCACCCTGCCGACTTCGTGCTGTGGAAATTCTCGAAGCCCGGTGAGCCGGCATGGCCATCACCCTGGGGCGAGGGTCGGCCAGGCTGGCACAGCGAGTGCGTGGCGATGAGCCTTGACCTGCTCGGTGAGGGCTTTGATCTCCACTGCGGCGGGCAAGACCTGAGGTTCCCGCACCACGAAAACGAACGCGCGCAGGCCGTTGCGCTCGGCAAGAAGTTCGCCAACCACTGGATGCACCACGCCTTCATCGTCGACGGCGAGGGCGAGAAGATGTCGAAGTCGATCGGCAACGTGTCGAACCTGCTCGACCTCATCGAGCACTACGACCAGCGTGCCTACCGCTTGGTGCTGCTGCAGTCGCACTATCGCAGCCCGATCACCCTGGACCAGGCCACCATCGATGCGGCGGTCACCTCGCTCGAGCGTCTCGACGGGTTCGCCGCAAGAACGGCGGGCCTCGCTGCCGAGCCAGACGATGACGTGATTGCAGCGTTCAGCACAGCGATGGACGACGACCTCGACACGCCCAAGGTGATGGCGCTCGTGTTCGATACAACCCGCCGGGCCAACGTTGGCCTTGAAGCGGGTGAGGACGTGGCTGGTCTGGTCGCTGCGGTCCACGAGATGTGCGCTGCGCTCGGCCTTGAGCTGTCGGCTGGATCCGACGTGCCCGACGAGATCGCGGCCCAGGCGGCAGCGCTGGACGCTGCTCGCTCGGCGAAGGATTTCGGTGTGGCTGATGCGATCCGCGACGAGTTGCAGGCGGCTGGCTGGATCGTCGAGACGACCAAGAACGGCACCGCCGTTCGTCGCTGAGCGTTCGACGGATCCCATGCTTGGCATGAACAGTTCATTTCGCGCCTCGTCCGAGCGCTCTCTGGTGTGGTGATCTGCAGTGATGGATGACGGACGCGCCTACGGACGGCCAGTGGGTGTTTCCGACCCAGAGTTGTTTCAGACTGGCGCCGGCACGCCGTCGGGTGAACTGTTGCGTCGCTATTGGCAGCCCGTGGCGTTGTCGAGCGAGGCGACGTCCATCCCGCGCGAGGTGCGGCTACTCAGCGAAGACCTCGTGCTGTATCGATCGCTCGATGGAACGCCGGGCCTGCTCGAACCCCGATGCTGCCATCGCGGCACCAGCCTCTTTTACGGGCGGGTCGAAGAGGATTGCATCCGTTGCCCGTACCACGGGTGGGCATTCAGTGCTGATGGCACCTGCACTGACCAGCCGTGCGAGCCGGACCGTGGTCGCAACAAGTCTTCGTATCGGCAGCCGTGGTATCCGGTTCAGGAGTTCGGCGGGGTGATCTTCACGTACATGGGTCCGCCCGAGAAGCAGCCTGACTTCCCGCGCTACGACATCTTCGAAGACATTGGCCATGACGAGGAGTTTCACGTCGTCGATCACTTCGCATTCGGTGGCCCGAACGTGGCGCCGTGCAACTGGTTCCAGACACACGAGAACGTGATGGATCCGTACCACGTGTTCATCTTGCACAACGCGATCAGCGGACCGCAGTTCGATCCCCGTCTCGAGATCTGGCCGCGCATCGACTGGCAGCGTCACGAGTGGGGGGTCACGGCCACGCAGGATCGTGAGCTGCCAGATGGCACCACATTGCACCGCATTACCGAGACGCGTCTGCCCAACATTCGAGTGGTTGCGACGCCAACGCTGGCGTATCTCGGCAAGACGAACAACATGTCGTGGGCACAGCCGATCGACGACACGCACACGCGCGTGTTCTGCATCCTCCGCATCCCGAAGGGGTCACCGCCGCAGGGACTCGGTACATACGGGCCCGACGCCAAGGGATGGTTCGATCTCACGGATGAGGAGCACCAGACCTACCCCGGCGACTACGAGACACAGGTCGGTCAAGGGCCGATCACCTTGCACTCCGAGGAGCGGCTGTCGTCGAGTGACCGGGGGGTGTCGATGGTGCGCCGGCAGTACAAGGAGCAGATCCGCATCGTTGCTGCAGGTGGTGACCCAATGGGAGTGACGTTTGCTGATGCTGCGCCCGTTGAGCTGGTTGCCGGCAACTACGTCATCGACGGCGACACCGATTTTTCCGTCGTTCCGATTGCGGAGACGTTGGACTCGTAACGTTTCTGCCGCGAAGTTACCGGCAGGTAGAAAGTCTGGTTACCCGCCGGTAATTTAAAGACATGACCGATTTCTCCATGAAGCTCAATGAGGATCAACTCACCCTCCAGAAGTGGGTGCACGACTTCGCCGAGAACGTCGTTCGTCCAGCGGGTGAAGAGTGGGATGAGAAAGAAGAGTTCCCGTACCCCATCGTCGAGCAGGCCAAGGAGATTGGCCTGTACAGCTGGGAGTTCATGGCCGAAGCCATGATGAACGACCCGACTGGGCTGTCGATGCCGATTGCGATCGAAGAGCTGTTCTGGGGCGACGCAGGCATTGGTATGGCCATCATGGGCTCCGGTCTCGCTGCTGCAGGCATCGCGTCGTCGGCGACGCCCGAGCAGCTGATGGAATGGGTGCCGCAGTGTTACGAGAATGCCGACACCGGCAAGTTGGCCCTCGGCGCGTTCTGCGCTTCGGAGCCTGACGCCGGATCTGACGTCGGTGGCTACCGCACATCAGCCAAGTACGACGAGAAGACCGACGAGTGGGTGCTCAATGGCACCAAGGCGTGGATCACGAACGGTGGCATCTCTGACATTCATGTCGTCGTCGCCGTCGTCGACCCCGAGCTGGGATCGAAAGGGCACGCATCGTTCGTCGTCCCACCTGGGACGAAGGGTCTGTCGCAGGGCCAGAAGTACAAGAAGCACGGCATCCGTGCCAGCCACACCGCCGAGGTGGTCCTCGACGACGTGCGTGTTCCGGGCCGCTGCTTGCTCGGTGGCAAGGAGAAGCTGGACGAGCGCATCGCCCGCGTGCGTCGCGGTGAGAAGGGCAACTCGCAGGCAGCGATGCAGACCTTCGAGGCCACTCGGCCGGCCGTTGGCGCCCAGGCGCTCGGTGTCGCCCGCGCCGCCTACGAGTACTCCCTTGAGTACGCGAAGGAACGCGAGGCGTTCGGTCGCAAGATCATCATGAACCAGTCGATTGCGTTCATGCTCGCCGACATGGCGACCGAGATCGAGGCCTCTCGCCTTCTGATCTACCGGGCTGCCTGGCTGGGAAAGAACAAGGGCTTCAAGAACGCCGAAGGCTCGATGGCCAAGCTCAAGGCTGCACGCACCGCCACCTGGGTCACCGAACGTGCCATCCAGATCCTGGGCGGCTACGGCTACACCCGTGAGTACCCCGTCGAGCGCTGGCACCGTGACGCCAAGATCCACGACATCTTCGAAGGCACCGAGCAGATCCAGCAGCTCGTGATCTCTCGGGCCATCTCTGATCTTCGCATCGAATGACCTCTGAGCTGGGGTGATGCAGCGCTGACGGTCCGTTGCTGCGGACTTGTGGGTTGCGTTGCTGAAGTACCTGATGTCGAGTTTGTGGTCCAAAACGGAGGGTTTGTGGTCCAAGCCGCCCGCGAACCGTTTTTGACGGTCGTCGCTCAGCCACCGGATCGCTGAAAATCACTCATATAAGTGACCATAACGGCGCAGTGTCACACGCCAAGGCGGATCCAGCCTTGCCGCCGGTCAGCGGCGTCGCAGGGCTTGTCGGATCAGTCCGGTCACGATCTTGCGGCTCGTGTCGACCGGAAGTTTCTGCCACACGTGGAGCCGGTCCCACGTCTCCCAGCTGGTGTGGAGATCGAGGAGTTCGAGGACCTCGGCGGCGACGTCGTCGTCGAGTGTGGAGAGTTCGTGTTCGAAGGTCCGGGTCAGCTGCTTGCGGAAGTGTGCGGCCAGAAAGGCCTGCTGTTGCTGAAGTTCGGGCGAGCGATGTATCCGCACGAGCGTGGAGCGGCGTACCGGCGCGACGGTCTCGTAGAACTCGGCGCGGTGGGCAGCAATGCCGTCGATCCGTTCTGTTTGAGTGCCGGTCAGCGGGCGAGCCCGGAACAGCTCGCCGTGGAGCTCGAGAAGTCGTTCGGCCATCGCGACCGCCAGCGCTTCTTTGTCCTGGAAATGGGTGTAGATGGAACGGGTCGTCCGTCCGACACGACTGGCGATGTCCTCGATCGTCGGGGTGAGGTTTCCTTCTGCGTAGAGGTCGAAGAGCGCGTCGATCACGGCCTCGCGGGTGCGTTGACCGCGTGCGAGGCGCCCGTCGTCGCTCGTCTCCGTCATGCGGTACCGACGGTAGCGACTAGTGCAGTTGTCAGTTGGGTGAGCGCATCGCTTGAATCAGCATGCTCGACGAGGTTGGTCGTCTCGTCGTGGTCGGCGTCGAGGTCGAAGAGTTCGACGGCATCGCCGGTGTCGGCGTTGATGGTGGCGCGCCAATGGCCGTCGGTGATCGCGTGCCACGTCGGCAGGTCCGGCCGCATCCGGATCATGCTCGCGACGTGGTCGCGGGTCGGTGCGCCATTCCCGATCACGAACGGCACGAGCGACTGTGATGGTGCGCCGTCGAGAGGCCTGGCGTTGCCGGCGTCGAGGAGCGTGGCGGCGACGTCGAATGCCTGCACCGGAGCCGACTCGACCCGGCCGGCGATGTCGGAAGTGCCAGCAGGTGGCCGCACGATGAGCGGGACTCGGACCGATGATCGGTAGAAGTTCATCTTTGCCATAACGCCGTGGTCGCCGAGCATCTCGCCGTGGTCGGACGAGTAGACGATCCACGTGTTGTCGAGTTGGCCACGTTGTTCGAGGAGAGCGAGGAGGTCGCCGATGCGCTGGTCGATCAACGAGACCATTGCGTAGTACTGGCGTGCGCCGGCCAGCACGAACTCGTCGGTCAGCAGTTCGCTGTGTGAGTGCATGCGCAGGAACTTGAGTTGTTGGGCCCAGTCGTCGGTCGTCGCGACGGGCTTGGACCGCGCGGTGCGTTCGATGTGGGCGTTGGCGTAGTGCTCGGCCCAGATCGGGTCGCCCATCAGCGGCACGTGCGGTTGCACGAACGAGAGCTGCATGAACCATGGCCGGTTGGCTGGTTGGCGGCTGATCCACTGTTGGGCCTCGTCGGCCAGGAAGCAGGTGAGGTCCAACTCCTGGGGGACGGGTGACGTGATGCCCTTCCAGTGGCCGTCGCCGCCGCGGAAGTTGTCCCGCACCACCTGCTGGTACGCCTCGAATGCACCGTGCTCGCGCAGGAACGTCATGTACGGGGTGTCGATGTCGAAGAGGTGGACGTACTTGTCGAACTCCTCGACGACGTGATCGAACCCGAAGCTGCCGATCCACTCCTCGGTCGGCAGCGGCGTTCCAGGCTCGGCGCCCATTGGCCAGGCGTCGAAGTGTGTCTTGCCGACTGAGGCCGTGGTGTATCCCGCCTCCTGCAGACGACGGGGGAAGGTGTCCCACTCCGGCCTGCAGTTGCCGGCGAAGTTGCCGAGCACCCCGTGGTCGTTCGGGTATCGGCCGGTGAGCAGCGACGCACGGGCGGGCTGGCAGATCGGGCTTTCGGTCCACGCGTGGTCGAAGCGCACGCCTTCGGCTGCGAGGCGGTCGAGGTGTGGCGTGACGATGACGTCGTTGCCGGCGCAACCGATCGCATCGGCGCGGTGCTGATCGGCGTAGATGAATAGGAGGTTGGGTCGGCTCTGGTGGTCTGGCTCGCTCATTGCACCACACCCTCCCACGAGATGATCCCCTGCTTGAGACGGATGCCGCTTGACTTGTACAACCCCTTGCTCGGATACGGGGCAATCTCTTTGGAGCGAGCGCGGCAGAGGTCGGACTTGATCTTTCGTGCCCGGATGACCGCTGGTTCGTCGTCGGGGCCAAGAGCGACGAGGTCGATCACGTGCATCGCCAGCTGTGGGTCCCCGTCGGCGGCCAGCGTTTCGGCTCGAGCGATCACGGCATCAGGGTCGGCGATGGCATCGAACGTGACGCGAGCCACCTCGGCCGGTGCTGATGGGTGCAGCGAGGTGGGGTTGCGGTCCCACCAGCCGCTCTCCTCGCGGATCAGGTCGCGGACGATGTAGTCGGGGCTGCCGTAGGCGTGGCTGAGCCATGGGTAGTCGAAGATCTCGGGCGGGTAGGAGATGTCGGCGAGGATATCGCGCTCGTTCATCCCATGGTTGAGGCGGTCGATCACCTCTGCTCGGAGCCAGCGCAGTGCCCGTGATGTGGTGGTCATCCGTTTGAGGTTGAGTTCCGCGCCGACGACGAAGTCGCCGAACTCAATCACCAGAATCTCAGGTCGCAACTCGGCAAGCCGGTCGATCGTGTCGGCCCAACGTCCGGTCAGGCGCAGCGACCGCTGTGGGGTCCCGACGTTGGGGATGAACTCGGCGGGCACGGCCGCGCCGGTGAACAGCGTGCTGGTCTCGGGCAGCCACATCGCCAGAGCGTCATCGGTCTCGGAAGGCACCCACAGCAGCTCGATGCGCGGCTCGGCTTCGCGCAGCACTAGATGGTCGTCGAACGTCTCGGTCGGATCGTGCCGCACCGGGTCGAATCGCGCCGAGATGCCGGGGAACTGCATTTCGTTGAGGATCATCTGGTAGCCCTCGGTCTCGCGATACCGCTCGTAGCGCAGCGGCAAATTGCGGTGTGCGATGAGCCGGGGTGCCGCGTCGCCACGCTCTGCGTTGTGCTCGAGCCACTGTGGGACGCCGAAGTTGTAGCCGAAGTGACCGTGCGAGTAACAGATCGCGCTCACCGGCGAGTCGGTGACTACCCGCAACGCAGCAATCATGTTGTCGGTCTTGCGCCCGCCCGGCCCGGTGTCGACCACCACCACGCCGTCGGGCGTGTCGACGGCGAATCCATTGCCTTGCGACGGCAGTACCCAGACGCCGGGCGTCACCGGAGTTGCTTGCGGAGTTGCTGCACTCATCAGGACCAACCTCCATCGTGGGCGACGAACTGCCCGGTGACGAATCCGCACGTGCCGTCGAGGTATGCACAACACAGCGCCGCGCATTCCTCGACCGAACCCAGGCGCTTCATCGGGACTCGCGAGACGACCTTCTCGAGCCCCTCGGGCGTATCGGCCCCGTTGGCCGCGATGAACCCGTCGAAGTCCATGAAATTGGTGCCGAGCGCATTGACCTGAACGCCGTGGCGGGCCACATCTGCGGCGACATTCTTCACGAGGTGGGTGGCCCCTGCGCGCAGCGCCGAGTAGAGCGGCGCCGCCGGCAACACCCGATTGCCGGCCGAGCTGGTGATCATCAGCACCTGTCCTTCGCCGCGCTCGATCATCGAGGGCAGCACCGCCTTCATGAACTGGTACGGGGCGTCGATCAGGCCGCGTTCGAGCTTGTGGAGGTCGGCCGTAGTCGACTTCAGTAAGCGACCGGTGACGATCTCACCAGTGAATGCAGTGGCCGCGTCAATACGACCAAATCGATCGAGGCCGGTCTGCACGAGCCGCTCGGCGACCTCCACGTCGGCGAGTTCCCAGACGTGCTCGGCGACCGCAACGGTGGCACCGAGGGCCTCGAGCTCGTCGACGAGACCGGGCTCCGGATCCCCGATGACCAGGTCATGGCCCCGCCGAGCGAGTTCACGCGCTAGGGGCGGGCCGACGTAGAAGCTCGTGTTCGCGATGAGTGCGACACGGCGGCCCATCTCATGTGGGGTGGTGGTCATACGGTCTCCGGTTCTGGTTGGATCTTGAACACACCGTCGCGCTCACCGCGGATACGCACGACTGGGGCCAGCTTCTTCCCTGCGAAATATAGTTTCATATACTGTGAAATTAACATGCTAGGTTCCGCGTTGATGGAAATCATCCTGACCGGAACCGGATCGCCGTTGCCCGACCCAAACCGCGCCGGCCCATCGAGTCTCGTGAAGGCGGACGGCACGCACATCCTTGTCGACGCAGGTCGAGGTGTCGTTATGCGCCTGGCGGCAGCAGGGTCAGATCCCGCTCTGCTCGCGGGTGTGCTGATCACCCATCTGCACAGCGACCACATCTGCGCGCTTAACGACGTGATCACCACGCACTGGGTCAGAACCCGCGAAATCACACCGTTGAAGATTTTCGGACCGGTGGGCATCGCGCGGTTCGTCGAGCGGCAACTGCACGCACTGGAGGACGACATCGGCTACCGGGTGGAACACCATGACCCGCTCGTGCGCGGCCCGCAGGTCGAGGTCACCGAGCTGCAGCCCGGCGACGAGTTCCGCATCGGTGACGTCGATATCATCACCGCAGCGACGCAGCACGCGCCGGTCCACCCGACGATCGGATTCCGACTCAAACACGAGGGCGCAGTTGCGGCACTCGTGGGCGACACGATTCCGTGCGACGGCGTCGATCAGCTCGCCGCCGGTGCTGACGTCTATGTGCAGACCGTCCTCCGCAAGGACATCGTCGAACTGCTGCCAGGCGAGATGGCCCAGGACATCCTCGAGTACCACTCGGGTGTCGTCGAAGCGGCACAGACTGCGGCGCGTGTCGGCGCGAAGCGACTCGCACTGACCCACATGGTCCCGGCGCCGACGCCCGAGCAGTACCCCGAGTGGATCGCCCTGGCCGCCGAGCACTACGACGGTGAGATCGTCATCGGCAACGACCTCACCACGATCATCGTTGAGCACCACAACTGAGAGAGGGACTTCGCATGAACGACTTCAAGGGAACCATCGGCCGCACGTTGGCCGATTCTGTTCCGCACTTCGACGAGCGACCCCATCCCGGTCGTGGTGCGCCCAACGTGGTGATCGTGCTGCTCGACGACCTCGGGTACGCACAGTTCGGCTGCTACGGCTCGGACATCGACACACCGAACATCGACGCACTCGCAACCGGCGGCGTGCAGTTCACCAACTTCCACGTGACGCCAGTGTGCTCGCCCACGCGTGCAGCGCTCCTCACCGGTCGGTCGCAGCACGCGGTCGGGATGCGTGGCCTGTCGGGCTGGGTTACCGGGTTCCCTCACGCGACGGGCCACATCTCGAACGCTGCGGCAACTGTCGCCGAGGTGCTGCGCGACGAGGGGTATGCAACGTTGTGTGCGGGCAAGTGGCACCTGATGCCGGGCACGCACATCTCTGCAGCGGGTCCGTTCGACCAGTGGCCGTTAGGCCGCGGGTTCGAGCGCTTCTACGGGTTCTTGCCGGGCGAGACCGATCAGTTCAACCCTGAGTTGGTGCGCGACAACAGCTTCATCGATCCGCCGGCTAGCGCGGACGAGGGATACCACCTCTCCGAAGACCTGGTTGATCAATTACTGCTGATGGTCAACGACAACAAAGGGTTGCGCCCCGATCGGCCATTCTTCGCTTACCTGCCCTTCGGTGCGACGCATGCGCCGCACCAGGCACCCGATGCGTACCTGCAGAAGTACCGCGGCCGGTACGACGAAGGCTGGGATGTGGTGCGCCAGCGCTGGTACGAGCGTCAGGTCGAGCTCGGCGTGGTCGAGTCGAATACCTCGCTCGCGCCACGCAACCCAGGTGTCGAGCCGTGGGACGACCTGTCGGACAATCAGCAGCTGCTCGCCGCTCGCCTGCAAGAAGCCTTCGCCGCGTTCCTTGATCACACCGATGATCAGATCGGCCGGTTCGTCGATGGGCTCCGAGCGATGGGTGAGCTCGACAACACGATCTTCGTGCTGATGTCCGACAACGGCGCTTCCCAGGAGGGCGGTGCCGCGGGGACGATGCACGAGATGAAGCACTTCCAAGGCATCGTCGAATCGCCCGACGAAGCGGTCGAGAAGATCGACGACATCGGCAGGCCGAACAGCCACACGAACTATCCGTGGGGTTGGTCGCAGTGCGGCAACTCTCCGTTCCGTTGGTACAAGACACATACGCACGAGGGCGGCGTGCACGTGCCGATGGTCGTGCATTGGCCCGCCGGTCTCGGCGAGCACGCCGGCACGAAGCGTAACCAATTCACCTACATCTCCGACGTGGTGCCGACAATCTATGAACTGCTCGGCGTGACGCCACCCGAGGTGTACCGAGGGGTCGAACAAATGCCGGTGACCGGACATTCGTTTGCGTCGATCCTCGACGATGCTGACGCCCCTGCGACGAACACGCTCCAGTACTTCGAGTTCGCCGGGAACCGCGCTCTCGTTGCCGATCTCGATGGTGTGCTGTGGAAGGCGGTTGCCCGGCACTTCCCCGGCGCCGACTTCGAGACCGAACCGTGGGAGTTGTTCAATCTCTCGGCCGACCCGTCGGAGTGCCACGACCTTGCGGAGGCCGAGCCAGATCGCTTGGCGCAGCTGATCGAGCTGTGGTGGCAGGAGGCGGAGGTCCACGGGGTGCTTCCGCTCGACGAGCGTCGCATCGAGTTGTTCATTCCCCGCTTGGACGAGCACTCGGTGCATCGACCCGACCGTCGGTACGTGTACCGGACGCCGATGACCCAGATCCCCACGCGAACCTCCGCCTCGCTGACTGATACGCAAGTCGACATCACCGCCCGAGTGACCGGGACGGCTGACGCAGCGGGAGTGCTCATCGCGACGGGCAACGAGAACTCCGGCTGTTCGGTGTTCGTGCAGGACGGCAAGCTCATCGTCGACTACAACGCGTTCGGCGACCACACGATCGTCGAGTCAAATATCCAGGTGCCTGCGGGTGATTGCACGCTAGGTGTCCACCTCGAGCGCACCGGTATCGACGGGTTCGTCGAGGTGTTGATCGACGGGCAGGCCTGTGGTCGAGAGACGGTGCCGCGGTACTTGGTGACGTTCACCTCCGTTGGGATCAGCGTCGGCGAGGACCACCGATCGGCCGTATCGGCTCGATACTCAGCGCCTTTCGCTTACAGCGGCACGCTGCACGACGTCTCCGTCCAACTCCCTGACGGGCGCGACGCTGACGCCGATGAGGTCATCGCCGCTCGCGAATGGTCGCGCCAATGACGAAACGCACAATCTCGACTGGAGCTCCCATGACCAGAACACGACTTCCACTGGCGACGATGGCCGTTGCCGCGTTCGCTTGTTTGGCGGTCGTCGCCGCAGCGTGCAGTGGTGGCTCCGCGAGCAGCGACAGCGCATCCGAAGGCCCGCGGGCGACGGTGAGTGGTGGTGGCGAGCCAGCGGGGAGCGACGACGTGGCTGCCACTGATGCGCCAGCCGCAACCGTCGCTCCTGTCGTCAGCGAGGGGCAGATCGTCGAGGACGTTGCCGAGGACGAGGACATTGATGAGGAGGCCGGACCGATTCCGGGTGGCACGTTGCGGTTCGCCCTTGAGGCCGATGTCGATGGGCTGAACCCGACGACCTCGTCTCTGTCGGCACCCGGCCGCATGATGGCCCTCGCGGTGTTCGACACGCTGACCGCGTTGGACGTCGACGGCAACGTCGTGCCGTATCTGGCCGAGTCGGTCGAGCCGGTCGACGGCGACCTGACGAGGTGGCGGGTCGTCGTGCGGGAGGGGATCACATTCCACGACGGCGCGCCCCTCACCGCCCAGGCGGTGCAGGCGAACTTCGATGCCCAGCTGGCGAGCCCGATTGTCGGGCTGGCCCAGCGCCCGTTCTACCCGGCCGAAGGACCGTCGACCGTGGTCGACGAGCGGACGATCGAGTTCTCGATGCTCGAGCCGAACGCAGTGTTCCCTGCCTGGTTGTCGACGCAGCTCGGCATGGTTGCTTCACCGGATTGGCTTGCGGCGGCCGCCGCAGATCCGACGCTGAACCAGGAACCGGTCGGCACCGGACCGTTCGTCTTCGAGTCTCGCTCGCTGGACTCGGTCACCCGGCTCGTCCGCCACGGCGGATGGTGGGGTGGCGACGTCCACCTCGACGCGTTGGAGTTCCGACCCATCCCCGACGCATCGACTCGCGCTGATCTCTTCTTCTCGGGCAACGTTGAAGGCCTCCACACCACGGACCCCGCCACCGTGGGCGATCTACGCGACGAAGACAGCGCGCAGAACATCGTCGACGAGACCGGTCAGGAACAGTTCGTCCAACTCAACACGTCCTCGCCGCCGTTCGACGACGTGCGGGCTCGGCGGGCCTTGGCGCTCGCAACCCCGTTGCGGGACTACCGCGATCTGATCGGGTTGGGCATCGCCCGCGACGCCGACCAGATGTTCGTTCCAGGGAGCGACTTTTACAATCCCGACGTCGTGCAGCAGGGTGACGATCCCGCCGCAGCGGCCGCCCTCTCCGCGCAATACTGCGCCGACGTGCCCGACGGCTGCTCTGACGGACGGATCGACGTCGAGTTCCAATTTCCTGCCGCCGGGGTGGTCGGGGCGCGCCAGGCCGACATCCTCGACCAGGGGTGGAGCGCGGCGTTCAACGTCAACTTCGACGAACTCGCCCAAGACCAACACATCGTGCAAACCGTGTTGGGTCAGTATCAGGCAACGCTGTGGCGAGGGTTCGGGTCCCTCGAGCCGGCGACGAACCGCCAGACGTTGATGTGTCGCACGATCGGCGAAGGCATCTCGCTCAACGGGACAAGGTTCTGCTCCGAGGAGCGCGACGACCTGATTCTCGACGCCCAGGCCCAGCCCGACAAAGCGGACCGCGCCGCTAATTGGCAGGCGGTTGTTCAGGACATGAACGACGCCTCCACCCGCATTTTCCTCGTCCACACCATCTGGGACAACGCGTTCAGCGAGTCGGTTCGCGGTGTGTGCGAGCGCACGTCACCCGATGGTGTACCACTGCGGTGCGTCGTCAACGGAGTCAACTGGTTCGATTCGGTCTGGCTCAGCGACTGACCGATCGCCGTCATGGCAAAGTTGAGGCGATCCGGTTCAGTTGCTGCTCCCGCCCTCACAGCCCGGCTGCGGGATCAACAACCACAGTGTCAAGGCTGCGGCAGAGCGACCCTAAATTGTCGCGCCGCCGTAGGGGACCACGGCGGGGTCCTGTGTGGCCCGGTGGGGGACGAGTTCGTCACGCGGCGTGGGAAACGGAGTCACCCGGACCTGGCGTTGATGTACTCGCCCGGTCGCAGGGAGAAGTCGACGACGACTTAGTCGCCGACCCGCGCATCCTCCGATTCGAACTCCACCACGTCGGCACCCGTTGATAAGGCGGCGGCGCCCGACATCCAGGATCGGTGGCACGATGTTCGTAGGCTGGACTGATTCGTTCAGACAGATGAGGCTGACGCTTTGCCTGGCTTGGTCAGCGGGATGAGACCCCGTTTACGGGCGTCGCTCACTCGCTTCGGCCCGCTCGACGGCGCTAGTCCCCGTGCTGTGGCGACTGTTGCCGACGGATGTGGGCTGTCTACAGCTATGGCGATTAAGTAGACCAGTGCGTCGACTGCAAACGGGTCGGAGCCTTCGTTATCTTTCACGATTCCTTGCCAACCGCCTTCGCCAAGAAGCTTGATTTCAAGGTCGGTTTGAATGGCCTGACGCATTGAGATCCTTGCAATGCGACTGACGCTTATTGGCTCACCGTTAGGGTCCGAGGTGAAGGTGACCCTGGTCGGGACCAGTTTGCTTTCACGTGAACTCCATTTGAGTTGGAGATCAACGTCGTAAGTGTCGGTCTCTCTGATGGTGATGTTCACCTCGGTTGGGACTTTGTACGTCGGACCGCCGAGTGGCCCAACCTCGGTTGTCTCGGTCGCAAAGGTCAGTCTCATTACCATTTCCTAAAGACTAACAAGTTGGGTTCTAAGGCTTTGACGTAACGGCTGGCTAGGCTTTTTTGTGGTGGAAAGACGAGTCGGTCCAAAGCACCACCTGAAAAAACTGAGCTGATCAAATTCACAGACACCCTGTCACAACACGTGAGAAGCTTCGCCAGCCCGTCGCGCTACGGCGAATGTAGCCAGCACAGGTGGACATCGCGTTGTGGTGCAGCGCTCGTCGTAGCAAGTCTGCTTTCAGCGTGCGACTCGGATATTGCTGCTCAGCCAGCTCCTGCTGCCAGCAGTAACCGAGAAACAGCTGCCAACGGGGTCCTTTAAGTTCTCGGTGGTGCTTGGACAGGCCGGACATCGTTGTACGTGTCGATGTTGCGCAGCGCTGGAACGAACGCGGCGAACCCGGCGGCGATCGCCATCGTTGCAATGCCTCCGCCGGCAATGGCCCACGGCACCCCGATCGCGCGGGCAGCGACGCCGCTCTCGAACGCGCCCAATTCGTTCGAGGCGCCGATGAATACGCTCTCGACTGCTGTCACGCGACCCAGTTGCGAGTTTGGCGTGGCGAGTGGCACCAGCGTCGAACGGATGGTCATCGAGACCATGTCAGCGCCTGCGGCGATGACGAGCGAGATGAACGCGACCACGTAGTTGGTCGTCATTGCAAGCGTGATGTGGAACGCGCCGAACGTTGCAACGACGGCGAGCAAGGTCGGTCCGACGCGCCGGGTCACGGGCCGTCGTGCGAGCACGAGGCCCATTAAGCCTGCGCCGATGCCAGGTGCGGCACGAAGCCAGCCGTACGCGATGTCGCCGACGTCGAGTTGTTCTTCGGCGATCACCGGAATCAAGGCGATCGCGCCGCCGAACAACACCGCAAACATGTCGAGTGAGATCGCGGACAAGACGATCGGTGACCGCCGAATGAATCGGAGGCCCTCCAATGCGAGTTTCAACGACGGTCGGTCGGTCAGCCTGGTTGGCGTGACGGCGTAGCCGGTCCGCAGCATCGGTGGAATCGATGCTGCGAAGAGGACGGCAACAGCGAAGTAGGCGAGGTCGGGTCCCACCGTGTAGAGAAATCCAGCGGCGACCGGACCGACGATCGTGGCGAGCACCCTGGTGACTGCAGCCGCCGCGACCAGGTTCGGCAGGAACTCGCGCGTGACAACGAGTGGGGCGATGGCATGACGGGCTGGAATGGCGATGGCGTCGAACGCGCCGAAAACGAGTGGGATCAAGAACATCGGCCATATCGCTGCGTTGGACCCATCCGATACGTCGCCCACGTCTCGGCTGTAGAGGACAAACGCGATGGCGCAGGCGACACGCCCGACCGTCATCAACGCGGTGACGCGCCGTCGGTCGAAACGGTCGGCCACGTAGCCACTGACCATGACGAGCAGTACGGCAGGGATGAACTGCAGGAGCCCGATGATGCCGATCGTCAACGCATCGCCGGTGATGTCGAACGCCTGCTTGAAGAGGACGGCAAGCATCAGCGAGATGCCGGTCGTCGAGAGCGCGCTCGAAGCGAGGTATCGGCGGACCGAGTGATTCTGGAGCAGACCGGTCTCCGCGTCTGCGTTGGTCACTGCGCCAACCTATCCTTCGCCTGCGACGCTGCCCGCGGGCGGACGGCGCCGACGGTTTTCATCCGGCTCGCAGATGTGGCGGGTGCGATGGCATCGTGGGCAATGGCCGAATTCGAAGACGTGCTGATTGAGACGCTGGGTGGGATCGACTTCGACCCCGATGAACTGAAGCGTAAGTACCTTGCCGAGCGCGACAAGCGGCTCCGGACCGATGGCAACGAGCAGTACATCGAGGTCACTGGCGACTTCTCCGACTTCGTCGACGACCCGTATGAACGAGCAGCGGATCGCGGGCCTGTGTTCGATCACGTGGATGTGGTGGTCGTCGGCGGTGGCTTCGGTGGGTTGCTGATGGGCGGCCGCTTGCGTGAAGCCGGCTTCAACGACATCCGTTTGATCGAGAAGGGCGGCGACTTCGGCGGCACCTGGTACTGGAATCGCTACCCGGGTGCGATGTGTGACGTCGAGTCGTATTGCTATCTGCCGATGCTCGAGGAGCTCGACTATCTCCCGAAGCACAAGTATTCCTTCGCTCCTGAGATCATGGAGCACTCGAAGAACATCGCCCGCCACTACCGCTTGTACGACAACGCTCTGCTGTCGACTGCGGTCACTCACGTGGAATGGGACGACGACGCCGGTCACTGGGTCATCGATACCGACTGGGGCGACAAGATGACCGCCCGCGTCATCGCCATGGCAAATGGTCCGCTCAACAGGCCCAAGCTGCCGGGTATCGACGGCATCAACGACTACCAGGGCCACACCTTCCACACCAGCCGTTGGGATTACGACTACACCGGCGGAACCAACGAGGGTGGTCTCGATGGCCTCGCTGACAAGCGCGTTGGCATCATCGGCACCGGCGCCACCGCTGTGCAGTGCGTTCCGCATCTCGGTGCGTCGGCCAAGGAGCTGTACGTCTTCCAACGCACGCCGTCGTCGGTTGACGTGCGCAACAACCGCGAGACCCCCGACGACTTCCTCGCAGGGCAAGAGTCCGGCTGGCAGTACCGGCGGATGGAGAACTTCAACAAGCTGGTCACCGGTGCCGACCAGGATGAGGATCTGGTCAATGACGGCTGGACCGACATCATGCGCAATCTCACCGGCATCGCCGCGAAGACTGCGTCGAAGAAGCTCGGTCGGAGGCTCACGCCTGCCGAGCGTGGCGAGCTCATGGAGATGGCCGACTACCGGAAGATGGAGACGGTGCGCCGTCGGGCACAAGAGATCGTCGATGACCCAAACGTGGCCGAGTCGCTCAAGCCGTACTATCGCCAGTTCTGCAAGCGGCCGTGCTTCCATGACGAATACCTGCCGACGTTCAATCGGCCGAACGTGCATTTGGTCGACACCGAGGGCAAGGGCGTCGACCGCTTCACCGAGACGGGGTTGGTCGCGAACGGCGAACACTACGAACTTGACTGCATCATCTTTGCCACCGGATTCGAAGTCGGCACGACCTACACCCGACGTTCCGGATATGACATTGTCGGGCGCGGCGGGCAAGTGCTCAGCGACAAGTGGGCTGACGGTCTGCGCACGTTGCACGGTCTCCAGACCGAGGGGTTCCCAAACGCGTTCTTCCTCGGTTTCACGCAAGGCGCGGTGACCGTCAATGTGCCGCAGACGCTCAATGAGCAGGCGGTGCACGTCACGTACTTGCTTGACCAGGTGCGGTCTCAGGGTGGGACGCAGGTCGAGGCCACGAAGGAAGGCGAAGACGCGTGGGTCGCTGAGATGCATGCCAAGGCCCGCATGGGGTCACGCTTCCGGGCGGAGTGCACGCCCGGCTACTACAACAACGAGGGCGCGGCGGAGAACCCCAATGGTTTCTTCAGCGCCAGCTACGGCGGGGGCCCGGTGAAGTTCTTCGAGATGATGACGCAGTGGCGTGAGTCCGGCGACCTCGACGGTTGCGAGATCACCTGATCTTCACTGGATGTCGGCGCGAATGGCGGTGCCGAAGATGGCGTCTGCCAGCTGCGACCAGTACACGTCGGGAATGTCGTGGCCCATTTGACCAAACACCACGAGGTCGGCGCCAGGAATGGCAGCAGCGGTTGCTTCGCCGCCCGACAGTGTGATGAGCGAATCCTCGCGGCCATGGACCACGAGGGTTGGAACCTTGACGGCTCCGAGCCGCTCGGTGCGGTCGCCGGTGGCGGCGATGGCCGCGATCTGGAACGCCGATCCGGCCGGGTGGAAGCAGCGGTCGTACGCCTCAATGGCGCGTCCTCGTGCTTCGGTCTCGTCGAAGAGGGGTCCGCAGATGATGCGCGATGTCGTGATGTTGGCCTCGATCGCTCCGTCTCGGTCGGTCGGCGGTGGAGTGAGCAATGCGCCGAGCGCCGCCGCGTCCGGTTGGCCCACATCGGAGGCACCGGTGGTTGACATGATGCTGGTCAACGACAGCACTCGCTCGGGGTGCTCGATCGCCATCATCTGCACGATCATCCCGCCCATCGACGCCCCGACGATGTGCGCCGCTGAGATGCCGAGCGCATCGAGCAGGCCGACTGCGTCGGCGGCCATTGTCGTGAGGGTGTACGGCGCTTCGACCGGCTCGCCGGCCATTGACTGCACGTAGAGCGCCATCACATCCGGGGGGTCCCCGGCAGTCTTGGTCGACAGTCCGACATCGCGGTTGTCGAACCGGATCACGCGGAAACCGCGCTCGAGCAGTTCGGAGATGAACCCCGTGCTCCACAGGGTCATCTGTGCACCGAGACCCATCACCAACAGCAACGGTGGCGCATCGTCGGGGCCGAAGCTCTCGTAACAGATGTCGATGTCGTTCACAGTGGTCGTGGGCATCGCAGGATCATGGCGCCCAGTGCGCTGAGTTACTCGGTTCAGTTCGTGAAAGGGACGTCAGGGAGGGGGATTTTCGCGACGTCGACCTCGTCGTTGGTGGCAAGGTGCAGCAGGAAGCTGCCGATGCCTGCAGCGCCCTGCATGTAGCCGGTCTGCGACTCGACGAAGTCGGGGCGGCTGCGATGCTCGGCCTGCTCCCACCAGCGCCTACTGCCATCGACGGTGCTTCTCTCGATGATGACCGCAGCGATCCGCCGGGCCACGTCGAGGTACGCAGGATTGCCGGTGGACCGGTGCAGCCACAGTGCGTAATCACCGATGCCCGCATCACCGCAGCACTGCCCGAAGTTGTTCCACAACCCCGTGCTGCGCGACTCGGGTGCGCCGGTTGCAAGCAGGCCGCGCATGTTCGTGTGCAGCCACTCGAGCCAGTGATCGTCGCCGGTGATCTCGTGCAACAGATACATCAGTCGGCCAGTGCCGGGTGGGCCATGACACACCCCGAGGTAGTAGAGCCCCGGATTCTGGTCGGTATGGCACACGAGATGGCCGCCAGCATTCTCGACCGTGTGCGCTTCGACGTACCCGGCTGCAGCGATCGCTACGTCGAGATAGCGCTGCTCGCCTGTCGCACGGTGCAGATCGGCGAGGAAGTAGGCGACGCCAGCAGCACCGTGTGCGAAGTTCGGCGCGTCGAACGGGAAGGGCATGTCGGCCATCATCAGCCAGTTCGGGCCGCCCACGCCATCGACCGACATCTCGATCAAACGGTCAGCGGTCTTGATAGCCCACTCGAGGGCATGGGGATCGAGCGCGTTGCGGTGGGCGTACAGAAACCCGATGCCGGCGCCTGCTGCGCCGATACTGAGGTCGAGTACTTCGCGTTCGCCGGTGATGCCCGTGATGTCCGAGAACGGAATCGGCTCGATCCAACCAATGCCGGAACCGAGCTGCTGGGATTGGTCAGCCATCTTGCGAACCAGCCCGGCAGCAGCGTCTCGAAACTTGCCCTGCGCGCTTGCCTTCGCCAGCTCGTTGAGGACGAACAGGTCGCCCGGCAGACCGCTGTAGATCGCCACCGAGACGTCACCATCGTCGAGTGACGCAAGGATCTCGTTACCGCCGCTGATTGCCGTGTCGAGATAGTGCTGCTCGCCGGTGGCGCGATGGAGCTCAAGATAGAAGAGCACGACGCCTGCGCTGCCGTGATACAGCGTGTGCCGGCTGGGCCCTCCGCCGGGAACTCGCGACCAGGTTGGACCGGCCGCGCCGTCGACCTGACACGACGCAATGAATGCCTCGACTTCGAGTGCCTGCTGCAAGATGTCCTGATCGGCCATGAACGGAAACTACCGATTGGTCGTGAGGGTGCTGCCAGTGGCAGCGCTGCCTCAGTCGTCGAAGCCGACGAAGTTGACGACGTCGTCGTTTGCGGCGCGACGCGAGACCACGTCGTTTGCGACGAAGTCGGTGTTGGGGTACCCCATCGCAACGCACGTCATGATGACTTCGTCTTCCGGGATGTTGGCATGCTCGCGAACGACGCTCGACTGCATGATGCCTTGGCCGTTGATGACGCAACCGAGACCTTTTGAGGTTGCGGCGAGCACGAGCCCGTAGGTCGCGGCGCCGCAGTCAAAGTGAGCGACCGTGTCGTCGGCCAACGCGCGGTCGATCGTGACGACCACTGAAACCGGAGCGTCGAACTGGCGGAAGCCACGCATCACCCAGTCTTGGCGGCGGGCCTTGTCGTCGCGTTCGATGCCCATTGCTTCAAAGAGCTGAATCGCGATCTCGACCTGGCGATCGCGGTGCACGCCTTGGTATCCGTGATCGGCCATTTTGATCTCGCGATCCACTGCAGCTCCGGCCATCATGCGCTCGGTGTTGCCTTCCCGAATGAGTTCGAGTGGTGCACCGGTGACCGCATGAAAGTTCCACGGCTGCGTGTTCATCGATGACGGTGCCCGCTTGGCAATTTCGATGATCTCCGCCATCAGCTGCTGGGGAATCGGGTCGGGCTTGTAGCCGCGGATACTCCGTCGCGTCGCGACGAGGGTTTCAAAATCGAGGGTCTGCGTCATGCACCGATTCTGCTCGGTGCGGAGCGCTCGGAGCGATTCGACGGTTTCGACGTCCGAGGGGCGGCGGGTACCGTGGCGGCCATGGCTGAACAAATGGTGTCCGTGACCCGAGAGATCAAGGCATCTCCGGAGGTGATCTTCGACCTGCTCGCCGATCCGGCACGTCACGCTGACTTTGATGGCTCGGGCATGCTGCAGCAAGTTCGTGGCGACTCAGGCCGACTTGAACTCGACTCGAAGTTCGGGATGGACATGAAAATGGGGCCGTTGCCATATCGCATCTCAAGCAAGGTCGTCGAGTTCGACGAGGGCACGCTGATCGCATGGGCGCACAGGGGCAAGCACCGCTGGCGCTACGAGCTCGAGTCCATCGACGGTGGGGCTGCCACCAAGGTGACCGAGACGTTCGACTGGTCGACCGCAGTGATCCCGAAGGCGATCGAACTGGCGGGCTATCCCAAGAAGCATCCGGTCGCAATGGAAGCGACACTCGAACGACTCGCAGCGCTCGTCGAGAAGTAAGCCGTCGGGCCGCCCAGCCCTGGGTGAAGACAGGCGCCGCGATGGCGATTACGTTCGGTCCCTATGAGCATCCTTGGGACGCGTGTTGTCCGCAAAGAAGACCCTGATCTCCTGACGGTCGGCGGCAAGTACGTCGACGACCTTGCGCCAGGTAACGCGCTCCACGCGACCTTTGTTCGGGCGTCGGTCGCGCATGCCGAGATCGTCAACATCGACGTCAGCGACGCACTCGAACTTGATGGCGTCGTCGCGGTGTTCACTGCTGCTGATCTTGGCCTTGAGCCACAGTCGCCGGGTATGCCGATGCTCAACCAGGTGATGACTCGCACCTGGCTTGCGTCCGACCGCATGCGATATGTCGGCGAACCGCTTGCAGTCATCCTCTCCACTTCGGCATCGGTCGGCGCCGATGCAGCGGACCTTGTGGTGGTCGAGGATGAACCGCTGCCGGTCGTGGTGACCGCGCGTGATGCGGTGCGCGACGAGACGCTGCTCTTCCCTGAGGCCGGCACGAATGTCACCTTTGCGCATCCGTCGTCGTCGGGCGACGACTTCTTCGAGGGGTGCGACGTCACCGTCGATCTCACGTTCCGCAACCAACGACTGGCGCCCTGTCCGCTCGAACCGCGTGCCACCGTCGCGGTGTGGTCGACGGGCGACGATGGTCGTCCCTTCCTCACCCAGTGGGCGACCACGCAGGGGGCGCACGGCACGCGTGACACGCTTGCCGCAGCGACCGGTGTCGACGCCGATCAGGTCCGCGTGATCTGTCCCGACGTTGGTGGTGGCTTCGGCGCGAAGAATGGCGGGTACCCCGAAGACATCATCGTGTCGCTCGTCGCGCGAATGCTTGATCGGCCCGTGCGCTGGGCTGAGACACGGTGGGAGAGCATGCTCGGCCTCGTCCACGGCCGAGGCTGCGAGTTCGACGCATCGGTCGGCGGGACGCGCGATGGGCGGATCACTCACTACCGCGTCCACGAGACCCAAGACGGCGGGGCGTATCCGCTCGTCGGGGCGGTACTGCCGTTCATCACGCGGCAAATGGCGACCGGTGTCTACGACATTGCCAACGTCGACTATTCATTTCAGTCTGCGGTCACCAACACCGTGCCGATGGGCGCCTATCGCGGTGCCGGTCGCCCCGAAGCAGCGCACGCGATCGAGCGGATGGTCGACCGCTTCGCTGCCGAGATCGACATGGACCCCGCTGAGGTGCGCCGCAGAAACTTCATTGCCCCCAGCGACTTTCCCTTCACCACGCCGATGGGTGCCTCGATGGACTCGGGTGAGTACGCAACGGCACTCGACGCGGTCCTCGACGCGGCCGACTATGGCGCCCTACGCGCGGAACAACAGCGTCGGCGCACCGACCCGTCGGCACCACTCCTCGGCCTCGGCTGGGCCGCGTATGTGGAAATCGCCAATCCGATGGCCAACTCTGAATATGGCAGCGTGGAGATTCAACCCGACGGGTCAGCGATTGTGCTCACCGGATCGTCGTCGCACGGGCAAGGCCATCACACCGCATTCGCACAGCTGACCGCCGAGCTGACGGGTATCGACATCGACCGAATCGAGGTCCGTCACGGCGACACCGCCGAGGTGCCACGCGGTGGGGGCACCGGCGGTTCGAAGTCGCTCCAGGCCGGGGGGAGCGCGGTGTGGCAGGCAACCGAGGCCGTGGTTGAGCGCGCCAAAGCAATCGCTGCGGAGTTGCTTGAGGCCGACGCGGCCGACATCGTGCTCGACACCGACACCGGGTTGTTCTCGGTCGCCGGGACACCGGCCATCGGCAAGTCGTGGAGCGACATCGCAGGTCACGAAGCCGAAACGACCGACGTGATGTTGCGTGCCGAGATCGACTTCCAGCCGCCTGGTGCGACCTTTCCGTTCGGTGTCCATCTCTCGGTGGTCGAGGTCGACAAGGACACCGGGAATGTCACGATCAGCCGACACATCGCGTGCGACGATGCCGGCACCATGGTCAACCCACTGCTCGTCGAAGGACAGGTGCACGGTGGCGTCGCGTCGGGGATTGCACAGGCGCTGATGGAGGAGTTCGTCTACAACGAAGACGGCAACCCGCAGACTGCCAACCTGGCCGAGTACGCGCTCGTCTCGGCTGCCGAGCTCCCGATGTTCGAACGGATCCCGCAAGAGACGCCGACCCCGCGCAACCCGCTCGGCGCGAAGGGCATCGGTGAATCCGGCACGATCGGTGCAACACCGGCGGTGCAGAACGCTGTGATCGATGCGCTCGCCCACCTTGGTGTGCAGCACATCGACATTCCGGCCACCGCCGAGCGGGTGTGGCGCGCGATGAACTGAGCGTCAGCCCCCGACGTCCTCGGCAAGCTGCACGATGGCTTCGTGCTCGTACGTCGCGACGGGCTGGCCGTCTGCGCTGATACGAACGTCGAGGATCGCCCGCTCGCCGGCACGAGAGTCAAATCGATCGACGACGACTGCGGTTGCTTCGAGCGTTGCGCCGAATCGGGCGACCCCGTGATGTAGGAGATGACTGCGGACGTGAATCCACGAACCGGTCACGATCTGTTCGTGGAAGAACTGGTTGGCGATGCGCATCCACGTCACTGGATGGAGGATCTGGTCGTCGGAGTAGATCGGGAGATCGTCACCGGCCCGTGTCGCGTACGTTGCCCACGACTCGTCGGCGACGAACTCGATCGGGACGAGCTGCTCGCCCACGCCGGTGCAGCGCTCGGGCGGGCTGCCCACGCGAGCCACGGTGCACGCTGAGCGCGTCACTCCGCCGACCTGCGCTTCGACCGTCCCGCTGTTGCGTCCAGCGGCAGTCGGGACGTAGTTGACGAGGTCGTGGTCGAAAATGGGAGAGCGGAATCGAACGTGCGCGCCGCCTCCACGCAACCAGTCGGGGCCCCACGCTGCTGCGGGGACGTGCGTCATGTAGGCGTAGACGGTGACGCCTGCAACGAGCGCAGACGGGAAGCCGGCAGCTCGCGCTCCGGCGTCGGTGTGGATGGCATTGTCCGCATGTTCGGGCAGGTTGACAGCGGGTGCCGACCAGGCGGCGAGTTCGGTGGCATCGCTCATCCGGTCAGTATGGACCGACGCGTGTCGTCAACTCGATGCCGGGAGCGATGCGCATCAAGGAGCGGACAGCCAGCGGAGGGTCCGGTGTGGTCCAATCATCGGTTCATCACAGGCGACCCGTGGTGAGTGACGAGCTTCCACTCACCTTCGTGGTCGCGGACGAACAGGTTCGTGGCGGCGATGGTTCCGGCACCGTTGGCGTCGACGAGGTTCTCGTCGAGCGTCACCCAGGCAATGTCGCCCTTGGTCGAGATCGACTCGTTGGTCAAGATGAACTGGCTCTGGCCGGGACCCCGGAAGATGCCGACCCATGACTGCAGTACGTCGTCCCAGCCACGCAGGATCGGCCAGCCGGGATGCACACAGACGACACGATCGCTGTGCTCCCAGATCGCTGTCATGGCCTCGATATCGCGCGTCTCATGCGCGATGTAGAACGACTGATTCGCTGCGCTGACCCGATCGATGTCCGTCATGCGAGACGCGCTCCGATCACTGGCAGGGTCCGTCGATCGACATACAGCAGTGCCAGTGACGCTGTTCCCATGATTCCGGCGGCGCAGAAGCCGAGGGCAACGCTTGAACCGTGCGAAATCAAGGCACCACCGAGCAGGGGACCAAACACGCGGCCCAGTGCCATCACGGCTTGCGCGTCGCCTGCGCGCTCAGCGGGATACGCCGACCGAGATGCGAGCAGTCCGAACACCGCCGGTGTCGCCATAAAGAAGACAAACCCCCACGCCACCAGCCCAAACCCGAACAGCCACTGGTTGCGGACGCTGGCGAGCAGGATGGCCATCAGTGCTGTGCAGAAGTACCAGAAACCTGCCGGGCCTCGGTTGCCGCGCCATCTGGCCGCCGGGATGGCCACCAGTGAGTTGCAGCTGAACAGGATCGACACGGTGAACGGGTCGAGGCCGTTCAGCTCGGTGCCGATCGCCGCGGCGAAGATGAACACTGATGAGCCGCCGAGCGTGATGAAGGTGAGGGCGATCAGAATGACCCGGGCGGCGCGAGTCGGTGCATGCCGGTCACGGCGGCCTTGGCGTTCGGTGCGCGGGACGGTGCGCGGGACTTTGTGCGCGAACAGCAGGGGAGTCGCGGTCACCGCTGCCAGCACGACGAAGAGCCAATCGATCCCGATGGACTGGATCAGCGCCGACACCGCAGGAGCGGTGATGACACCGACCAGCGGGCCGATCACCGCAACATCGCCGGTCTTTTCTGCATCACCGAACGCGGCTTGCCACCCGAACCATGCGGCCAACCCCAGCGACAGGCCGCTGAGCAATCGTGCGCCCGAGAGCGCCAGCAGCGTCGGCGCAATTGCCGACAGCAGGTTTGCCGCGCAGCCGAGCAGTGCGCCGCCGATGAACACCGCTCGGATCGGTGTCAGGTAGCGGCCGCCCAGGAAGGAAGCGACGACGAACCCCAACAGCTGTGTTGTCGAGATCCAGCCAACCGTCCCGATCGATACGTCGCGCTGTTCTGCGACCCCGGCGAGGAGGAACGGCGTCGAGACGAACACGACGGTGCTCGAGGCAATGGCGACCAGGAGCGCTGGTGCAACCGAGGGTCGTAGCGCCGAGAGCAGCCTGACGGGAACCTGCATTCAGCTGGTCTCCGGCGAGCGAGCGTGTGGCGATGTCACGCGAGGCGTGACTTGACCAGGTCGGCGACGCGGCGACCATCGGCGCGCCCGGCAACCTCGGCGTTGATTGCCTTCATGGCCCGACCCATGTCGGCCTTCTCAACGAACCCGTTTGCTTGCATGACGTCGGCGACGATTGACTCGAGCTGTTCGTCGGTCATCGCTGCAGGGAGGTATCCCTCGATGATTTCCTGCTCGGACCGCTCGGCAGCAGCGCGATCAGCGGCGTTGCCGGCATCGAAGGCTTCAGCAGCATCGATACGCCGCTTGACCTGCGCCTTGAGCACCGCCATCACACCATCGTCGTCGAGTTTCTTCGCCGTGTCACCGGAGACCTGTGCTTCTTGCACCGCAGCGATGATCGAGCGCAACGTCCGCTGGCGGACCGAGTCGCGAGCCTTCGTGGCAACGTTGAGGTCGGTTCGGATCTGCTCGATCAACATGAACACCATTGTGGCCGAGCGGCGAGCGGTTCGGGTGATTGGTTGTGCGACGGGGCCGAGCTGATTGCCAGATTGACCGTCGATGAACGGCAGGCTCAGTCGCTGTCGCGTGTACTTCCGCTGCGCGCTGCGTCGGCGGCTTCAGCGGCCGCTGCCTCGGCCTCGCCGATGACTGGCGGAACGTAGCCGTGCTCGTCGCGGAGGTCCTGGCGTCCCTGCTCGATGGCGGCTCGGACCTTCTCGCGCAGCTCGGGCAGATCGTTCTCGGTCAGCCCCTCTGTTGGAATCGGTTCGAGCACGCGGACCTCTGCCCGAGCGCGTCCGAGGCGCCAGTCGCTCTTGCGCAGGCAGTCGCGGGTGCCATGCACCGCCATCGGAAGGATCGGGTGTTGCCCTTCGATCGCGAGCTTGAACGCTCCCGCCCGAAACTTGCGCATCTCGCCTGTCCGCGAGCGGGTGCCCTCAGGGAAAATCATGACCGACACGTTCGTGTCGAGGCGCTCACGTGCTTGATCGAGAGCCGCTCGCCCTGATGTGGTGTCGCCACGTTCGAGCGGGATGTCTCGTGCCAGCCGCATCATCCAGCCGAGTACTGGGATCCTCATGATCTCGGCCTTGGACAGCCACTTGAACTCTGTCGGCAGGTGCGAGATGAGCAGGATGTCGACGAAACTCTCGTGGTTCGCGACGGCCACGTAGGGGCGCCGCATGTCGTCGGGAAGCGAGCCGGACGTCGAGAACTTCCAGAGCGGACTCAACGCGGAGTGAATTGGCGTGAGCTTGCGGAACACATAGCCGGCGGCGTACGCGCCCTTGTCAAACGGCATCGTCACCAACCGGACGACGGCGACGATCGGCGTGAATATCAGCACCAGCGCTCCGAGCACCAGCCAGCTCCAGATGCTGAGCACCGATCGGACCACCTTCGATTCCATCTCGCCGAGCATAGGCAAGCCGTCGTAGATGGCCCTTGGTGGGACGTCACTCAGTGACGTCTGCTCTCCCGACCCCGCCGTTAACGGGCTCGCCGCGGTGGCTGGGCGCTGGGGCGGATTGGAGCGCTACGAGAGAAAAGGTGTGCGCTCGACGAAGAGGTCGGCGGCCTGCGTGGTCTGCGTGATTGCGTCGACGGCGAGGATCACTGCGGCAGCGGTATAGGACGTGTGTTCATCGAACGGGAACAGCACGCGGCCCTCGTCGCCGCCATGCACGATGCCGGTCCAGTACGCACCAGCGGTTGCAGCATCCGGCGTTGCGGTCAGCGGTGCGCCCGACGGCGACATGTTGCGGTGTGGCTGTGTCCATCGGAGCAGATCGGTTGCCGTCGTCATGTCGCCGAGGGTGGCGTAGGCGATCGCGCACTCGGCGGTCTCAGATGCGGTGATCCAAGGCTCGTCGTCGACGCATCGAACGCCCAGTCCCTCCATCACGAAGCGGTCCCACCCGTCGGCCATCCGGGCCTTGGCGTGTGCGCCGGTGAGGGCGCTGGTCAGCACGGGGTAATACCAGTCCATTGCCCACCGATCTTTCGGCTGGAAGGCGTGGGGCTGGGTGCGGATGACCTCGCACATCGTTGCTGCAGCTCGGCTCCAGTCAGGTCGCGGCTCGCCGAGTGCCTCGCCGATGTGTGAGCCGCAGCGCAGCGCGTGCTGGATGCTGGCCGTTCCAGTCAGTAGGGCGTAGTCCCACGGTTGTCCGTCGGGTTCAACGGCCCACAGTGGAACACCGTCATCGCGGCGCAGCGACATGACGAAGTCCAGTGCCCGAACAACGGTGGGCCACATGTTCTCTGCGAATCCGCGATCCCACGTACTGCGCCAGTGGTGCCACACGCCCGTGGCGATGTAGGCGCACACGTTCGAGTCGAGTTTGGCATCCTCGACCGACCCGTCGGGCCGGTAGTAGGCGTGCCAGCTGCCGTCGTCGCGTTGGATTTCAGCAAGCCACTCGTAGGCATGCTCCGCCTCTTTGTGCAGACCGGCCACGTCGAGTGCCATTGCGGATTCGATGTGGTTCCATGGATCGCTGTGGCCGCCGGGAAACCACTGGATCATGCCAGACGGCAGCTGGAGCGATGCCAGGTGTTCGGCCGTTGCGCGGATCTCGTCGGCGGTCGCGACACCGTCGAGGAAGGGAGTGGCACTCATCTCGCCACCTCCACCGGATCAGGCTTGGGGTCTGTCCCGATGGGTGATGTCGCGGGCTTGTGTCCGTAGAGGACGATGCTCTTGCCGAGTGCTGGTGAGAGGACTTTCTCGGCGATCTTCGTCGACCTGGGCTGCGTCATGATGTCCCACTCGAGAAATTCGCGGTACTTCGTCACGAGCGGATGATCGTCGTTTGTCGGCCCGACCGCGCACTTCAACCACCAGTACGGCGAATGCAGCGCATGTGCACGGTGCTGTCCCCGCGGGTCGAGGCCGGCGGTGACGAGCTTGGCTTTCAACTCGGTCGCAGAGTAGATCCGCACATGCCCGCCGACGCTGATCGGTGCGTGGTACTCATCGCTGAGCATCCAGTTGATCTTCTCTGGCAGCCAAGCAGGCACGGTGGCCGCGAACATGCCGCCGGGTTTGAGGACGCGCACCATCTCGGAGATGGCCGCAACATCGTCTTGGATGTGTTCGAGAACTTCTGAAGTGATGACGACGTCGAACGCTCCGTCGTCGAACGGCAGCTTGGTCGCGTCTCCACGAAGAACACCCTTGAACCGCTCGACGTCGATGTCACCGGCGGCGACCATGGCGCCGAGGGTCGCCCGTGTTTGGACGACCTCGTCTTCGGCGTAGTCCAGCGCGACCACGTCAGCGCCGCGCCGAGCGCACTCGAAGACGTGGCGGCCGAAGCCGGCCCCGACATCGAGGACTCTGTCACCGGGCGCGAGGCCGAGTTTGTCGAACTTGATCGTCAGCATGTCGCAGTGCGTCCTATTTGATTCGCCCGTTGCGCTTCAGCTTGGCGATGTTGTCGGGCATGGCGAGTACCTCGCGGTACTGCTCGACGGTCTGCTCGGCGCACAGCCGCCAGGTCCACCGGTCGAGAACTCGTTGGCGGCCGGCCGCGCCGATCCGCGCCCGGGCCTCGGGATTGTCGAGGCCGCGCTTGAGCGCATCGACAAGGCTGCCCACGTCGCCGGCCTTGCAACCGAACACGGTCTCGCCGTCGGTCCCCGTGACTTCGGGAAGTGCGCCGCCGTCGGTCGCGACGAGTGGCGTACCAGAGCACATTGCTTCAATCGCCGGCAGCGAGAAGCCTTCGTAGAGCGACGGGACGACGGCCAACTCGGCTTCGGAGTACAGCTCGACGATGCGTTCGTCGGTCACGCCGGAAACGAACTCGATATGCGGTTTCAGACCGAGCGAGTCGATGAGATCCATCGAGTGGCCCGGACGCGGCTTGCCGATGATCGTCAGCGTGACATCGCGCTCAGTGCGCAGCTTGGCCATTGCTTCGAGCAGGTATGACAGGCCCTTCAGTGCCACGTCGGCCGATGCCGTGGTGATGAGGTGTTCTGGACGGCGCTGCACATGGTCGAGTGGCTTGAAGAGGTCGGGGTCGACGCCGACCGGCACCAGACGCATCCGATCTTTCGAGACGCCCATGTCGGTGTGGATGTCGTCGATCGAGTTCTGGCTGACGACGACGATGCGCGGCAACTTCGACGCGACGTTGCCCTGCATCTTGACGAATGAATACCAGCGTCCGACCGACCACCGCTTGTACCGGTTCTTCGCGTGCTCCATTTCGAGCTTGCGGTCCTTGGTGATTGGGTGGTGGAGCGTGACGATGGTGGGAATTTGCTCTTCGATCTTCAGGATCCCGTAGCCAAGACACTGGTTGTCGTGGACGAGATCGAATTCCGTCGCGCGAGGAAGCAGATTGCGCTTGGCCCGCGAACTGAATGCCATCGGCTCGGGAAAGACGCCGGTGAGGTACTGCGCCATCTCGAGCAGGTCGTCACGGTTCTTGATCTCCCAGAAGCCAGGAACACGACCGGGGTAGTGGTCGTTGAAGGTGTCGAGGCTGGGAAGCTTGGTCAGCGGAACCCGTTCGTCGAGCACGGGGTACGGCTGCCCGCCGAGGACTTCGATCGTGTGTCCGAGGTCCGCCAACGCCTTCGTCAGGTGGCGGGTGTAGACGCCCTGCCCGCCGACGTGGGGCTTGCCGCGATAGGTCAGATATGCGAGCTTCAGGGGCTCACTGGGGTCCAGGAGCCGGTGGTATCCCGCCGATGACATTCGGAATACGATATCGGCGCCTTGTTACCGTCTGGTAACGGAGCGGCACGGAGTGACAAGCGGCAAACGTCGCCCGGTTGCCTGCCGCGTGAGGTTCTCAACCGGTGCTTCCGACGTCACCAACCGACGGTCATCGTTCGTCGGAGGGGGTGCGTCGTGGTGACGATCTGCGGCCGCACATTGAACGCATCTGGAGGCCCCGACTGCGGTTCGACGCAGGTGGCGTGCAGCGGATGGTCGTAGACAACCCAGTGGTCACAGTCCGAGCTGAGCGTCACGTGGGTCACCTCTGGACGGTCGTAGTGCAGCGTGACTGGTGCGGTGTTGACGAAGCAATCATCCCACGGCGGGTTGGACGGGGCGACGAGTCGGCCCGTGGGGAGCCCGACCCCGTCGCGTTCGTACATCGCATCAGGATGGAAGCTGAGAGAGTCGGGCTTGCGCCACCACGGGTGCCAGCCGATCTCGGCGGGAAATGGAGGAGCGTGATCGCTGTGGGGGGCGACGGTGACGGAGAGATCGCACCGGAGCTGATGGTCAAGCACCTCGATCCGTTGATGCGCGACGCCACCGAAGGTCCATCCGCTGCCTGGCTGGTCGAGTGGACAACTGATCGCCACCGTCGACTCGGTCTGTTCGTCGACGGTCCACGCAGCGTTGTGCACCGTGCCGTGCATTGCATGCTGGCGGTCAGCAGCGCCGACGCCGCTGTCGTCCTGATTGAGTCGCACGTGGTGGTCGGTGTCGAACCAGCGAAAGGTGCCACCCCGCAACCGGCCTGCCCACGGCGCCATGGGGTACGAACCCCAACCGATGTTGTCGACGTCGCGATTCGACGGGTCGGGCACATCGGCCAGCAACGGCACGTCACCGACCGTGATCTGAGCAAGGCGACCGCCGTGCGTCAGGTCGACGTCAACCGTCACCGTTGGGCCCGTTGTGTCGGGGGAAGAACTGGACACGAGTCGCACCGTTGAACTCATGGTCCCGAATCTACGACCTGGCAGGCTGTGCGGATGCGAGCTTTGGTGCAACGGGTGATTCGGGCCGAGGTGAAGAGCCGAGCGGCGGACAGCAGCGAGTGGTCTGTCGCAGGTGCAATTGGACCCGGACTGTGTGTCTTCGTCGGTGCGACGCACGATGACACGGCGGCGCAGGCCGACAAGTTGGCGGGCAAGATCTGGGGGCTTCGGATCCTCGACGACAGTGAGTGCGTCATGAATCGTTCGCTCAGCGACGTCCACGAGACGGGTGGCCCGGCGGCGGTACTCATTGTCAGCCAGTTCACGCTCTACGGCGACACACGAAAGGGCCGTCGACCGAGTTGGATTGACGCCGCCCGTCCAGAGCACGCGGAGCCGCTGGTCGACCGCGTGGCCGACCAGTTGCGATCACTCGGCGCCACGGTTGCGACCGGTGTCTTCCGCACCGAGATGAACGTCGACTTGACCAACGATGGTCCTGTCACCCTGATGCTCGAAGTGTGAGTGTCGCCTCCTGTGAGAGGCACCGGATGGAGTGATCAGACGGTTTCGGCCTCGGCGAGGTATTGCCCGAGCGTCAGAACTGGTCGGCGGTCATCGCGAAGAGGTCGTCAGCTCCGGCCATGACGGTGGCGGCGAGTCCGGAGGTGGTCGGGAGAATCTGTTCGCCGAAGAATCGAGCGCTGACGATTTTGCTGTCGTAGAACGATCGATCGGTATCGCTCACGTCGCCGCTGTCGAGCTGCGCTTGGGCTGCCAGCGCTGCCTTGCCGGCCAACGCACCACACAGCGCGGTACCGAGGAGCCGGGTGTATGGGCTGGCGCCGCCGAGCTTGTCGAGGACATCGTCGTTGGCGTTGAGCCAGTCACTGGATCGCCGAGCGTCATCGAAGCTTGCGGTGAGTTGTCGTGCGAACTTCTCCATTGTCGGGTCGTTGGCAAGCGCGGCAATCGTGTCGTCAAAGCTCGCGAGGAACTCGTTGACCGTGCTGCCCTCGTCGCCTCCGAGCTTGCGCATCACAAGGTCCTGTCCTTGGATGCCGTTGGTGCCCTCGTAGATGGCGGCGATACGAATGTCGCGCAAGTACTGGGCCGCGCCGGTCTCTTCGACGTAGCCCATGCCACCAAAGATCTGGAGTGCGATCGAGGTGAGTTCATTGCCGATATCGGCGCCGATCGACTTCGACATCGGGATCAGCAACGCAGCGAGGCGCGTCGACCATTCAGCCACGGCAGGATCTGACGATCGCGACCTGTCGAGCGTCGCGCCGTTGAAGTACATGAGGTAGCGCATGGCGTCGATCCATGCCCGCTGGGTCATCAACATTCGGCGGACATCGGGATGCTCGATAATCGGGCTCTGGACGCCACGCTCAGCGCCGGGGGCGGTGCCCTGCAACCGTTCGTGGGCGTACGCCAGGCTGTGCTGGTAGGCCATTTCCGCGAGTGAGAGACCTTGCAGCCCGACGGAGAGTCGGGCGTTGTTCATCATCGTGAACATGTTGGCCATGCCGGTGAACTCGTCGCCGACGAGCCAGCCGATCGCGCCGTCCTGTTTCTCACCGAAGCTGAGGACGCAGGTGGGCGAGCCGTGGATGCCGAGCTTGTGCTCGATGGAGACGACCTCAACGTCGTTGCGATCACCGAGGGACCCGTCTTCGTTCGGTATGAACTTGGGAACGAGGAACATTGAGATACCGCGGGTGCCCGGCTTGGCATCGGGTGTGCGCGCCAACACGAGGTGGATGATGTTCTCGGTGAGGTCTTGCTCGCCGTGCGTGATCCAGATCTTCGTGCCGGTGATGGCATAGGAGCCATCACCGCGGTCGGTTGGTACGGCCTTGGTCGCGACAGCGCCGACGTCTGAACCGGCCTGCGGCTCAGACAGGTTCATCGTCCCGGACCATTCGCCGGTGAGCATCTTCGGGAGGTATGTCGCCTGCTGCTCATTGGAGCCGTGATGTTGCAGGGCGTCGATCGCGCCCTGGGTCAGCAGGTTGCACAACGACAGCGACATGTTGGCTGAGGTGAACATCTCCTGCACGGCGAGTGCCACCAGCCAGGGAAAGCCGCCGCCGCCGAAATCGGGCTCAAACGGAATGGCATTGAAGCCTGAATCGACGAGCTTGGCGTAGGCGCTCCGGAACGACTCGGGGGTACTGACTGCCGCCCAGCCATCATCGGTATCAGCACCAGCGATCCATTGTGCGCCGATCTGGTCGCCGTCGACGTTGGTGGGTGCGATGACCTCGGCGGCGAAACGGCCGACTTCGTCAAGCACCGCGAACACCATGTCGGTCTCGACGTGGTCGAATTCGTCAAGCTTGAGCAGGCCGGGCAAGTCGCAGACTTCGTCGAAAGCGAATCTGATGTCCCGCAGTGGCGGGGCGTATTCCGTCATGTCTCCATTCGACCAGAAATGTGAGGCAATGGCTACCGGTGCCGAACATCGCGGACCTTGGGAGGCGTCAGTCTGGGAACCCGGGGACGCCCTCGTCGAGCTGCACGCCTGCGCTGTTCAGGAAGCCGGATACCAGCCGATAGAAACCGGCGACGACGAGCAGTTCGACGAGCTCGGCCTCAGACCACCGGGTGACAAGACGTTCCCATGTCGCATCGGTGACGCAGTCGTCGTCGCTGAGCTCGTCGGACATGGCGATGAGCGCCGCGTCATCGGCGGACCAGGGGTGGCCGTCGGGTGCTTTGGTGAGTGCGGAAATTTCCTCGTCGGTCACGCCGGCTTGTCGGCCGATGATCGTGTGCTGGCCGAACTCGTAGACCGCTTTGGCGTTCCAGCCGATCCGCAGGATCACCAGCTCGCGTTCACGCGCTGGCAGCAACCCCTTGTTGAGGAGGTACCCGCCCAGCAGGTTGAAGCGCTTCAGCAGCTTGGGATGTCGAGCAAGGGCGCCGAAGATGTTGAGTGGCGTGCCGTCGTGAGTGAGTGCGCCAGACAGGATCTCTGCGAGTTCGGGGTCGACCGAGTCGGGAGACCGATCGGCGGCGAGATCGACGGGCGTGATGCGGGGCTCGGTGGGGCGCTCGGTCATCGCCTTACCGTACGAAGTCGGTCCGCTGCGCGCCGAGGCGCGCCGCTGACGTGTCAGCCGGCGGCTTCTTTCTTGGCGGAGCGTTCTTCGGCGCGCTGGTCGATCAGGTCGCGGAGTGCCGCCGTGTCGTCGGCTGTCCAGCCGTCTGGGGATTCGAGCTGCACCCATCCATCGACGACATTTGATCCATAGCGGTGACCGTGGCCGGCAGGGACGTCCATCGAAAAGGCCATGTCGGCGGCAACTTGGAAGAACGACACCGCAGGAATCCACACCATGTCCGGGTTGATGTCCGGGCCGCGTTCACCTTCGAGCCACGATGGCTTGCTCCAGAGGAGTGCCGGGTTGAAATAGGTGATCGGGTCAGATGAATTCTGGAGGTACACAACGCGGGGCTGCGGCCAGTCGTCGGGATCATCCAACAACTCCGGGTCGGTCAGATCAGATGGCTCGACCGCGAATCGGAACGACTCGCCGCCGTTGACGATCGGTCGCCAGCTCGGAGACCCCTCATCACGTTCGTCGACGAGCAGGGTGTGGAGTGGATTGACGAACGTGGGACCGACGAGCAGTGCCCCGTCGACGTTGGCGAGCAGGTTCTCCGGGCTGGTGAAGGCCGACTCCGTGCCGAACGAACCGAGGCTTTCGCCGAAGACAAGCAGTGTTGGGCGTTCCTCGGGGGTCATCGACGAAATGCGGTCGTCAATGGCGGTGATCATCTGTTCTCCCGCCTCGGCCGCCTTGGACCGGTCGACGAGAAACGACACCCAGCTGGGGAGGTACGAATACTGCATCGCGACCTGGGCGGTGTCACCGCCGTGAAGGAATTCGATGCTGTCGACAACATTCTCATCGACCCACCCGGTCCCCGTCGTGGTGTTGACCACGAGCGCTGACCGGTCGAACGCATTGGTGCGTTCGAGTTCAGCCATCGCCAGGGCAACACGGTCACGTGTGTCGTCTGCAGATTCGAGGCCGACGTAGACCCGAATCGGCTCCATCGCTTCGGCGCCGGTGAACGTCTCGATGTCGGCGGCCGTTGGGCCGCCGCCGTCACCGGCGAAATCGCGACCCTTCGTTCCCATCGAGTCCCAGTCGACCAGCGAGTTCTCGCCACCGCTGCGCATCTCGGAGTCGGGTTGGGTGATCCATGGGCTTGTCCCGCGATCGGTGAGCGAGTAGGCGCTGTTGATCGATGAGATCATGCCGTCGAAGAGGACACCTTGCGCGAACCCGGCGACCAAGAGGGCCATCGTGACGACGCTCACGTTCACGGTCACGTGGTGCGGAAAGAATCGGTCTCCAAACCGGATGAGTGCTCGAGTCCCGCCTCTGATAAATCGGGCGATCATCAAGAAGAAGGCAGAGACAGACACGGTGAGCACGACGATGAGGAACCATTCGGTGGCGCGGAGGCCGTCCATCTCCATCGCAGCTCGCACGTCGTCTTGCCAGGCCGCCCCGTAGTAGAGAAACAGGCCGCCCATGACGAGGGTCGAGCCGGCCAATGTCCACCATGCCCGATGCTTGAATGTGGCCGATGGCTCCCGCCGTATGAGCTTGCGGACGATTGAGGACAGCAGGCTTCCGAACCCGTAGCCGATCGCCACAGCAACGCCGCTGACGACCCCTTGCATGAGCGCCGCTCGCGGGAGCAGCGATGGGGTCATCGACAGGCAGAAAAAACCAGACCGCCGGCGAGACCGCCGAAGCACAGGCGTCGCGTGAAGACCCACCGCATCCGCCACAGCCGGCGCCGGCTCGGTGCATCGCCCGCGTCGGTCAAGTCAGAAGCCGACTCGCCGACCGTGAGGTCATCTTGGACTTCGTCGCTCAGTGCACTGTCCACCAGGACGATTCAACCAGACGAAGCCGGGCGGCGGGGGCCCGACGGGGTGAATGGGTCTTGAGTCCCATTTTTGCGTCGAGCCGGAAGCGCCGTCGTTAGGGCTCGGTGATGTGTGGCTCGCCGCTGACGCCGGTGGCTTGGTCGCGGCGTGCGAGCAGGATGGATGCAGCGAGCACGACGACGAGTAACCAGATGAACGGGCCGTCGCCGAGTTGGGTGTACCACGTGTTGCCGGTGCGCATCTCGACGTCGGCATACAGCACGCGCTGCTCGCTCACCGATGTGCGCTGGAGCACATCGCCGTCACTGTTGATGACTGCGCTGAACCCGGTCGGGGCTGCCTGGACGACCCATCGACCCGTCTCAATGGCACGGAGTCTGCTCGATGCCACCTGCTGGCTCTGCACGATGGTGCCCGTATAGCTCGCACCATTGGTCGGGTTGATGATGATCGTGGCGCCGTCGGTGACACCCTCGCGGGCTCTGCCACCGAAGAACACTTCCCACGAGATCACCGTGGCGAGTTGCACCGGTTCGGCCTGGCTCTCGACATCGAACGTGAGGACGGCTCGCTCGGTGCCTGGCACTGCCTCGCCGACCTGGTCGACCGCGCTCGTGATCTTTTCGAGCACACCTCGGAGCGGTACGTACTCGCCGAACGGTACGCGACGGACTTTGTCGTATCGGCCGGCGAGCTCGCCGTCGGGCATCACCACGACCTGGGCGTTGGTGTACCGACGCGCGGTTGGGTCATCAGCGCGGGCGTCCTCGGTGATTCCGACAACAATGGGAGCGCCCAGCCTGTTCGCCTCTGCGGCGACGAGGTCGCGAATGGGCGAGTTTGAGAAGTCCTCAAATTCGGGAGTGCTTCGGAGGTCGTTCACGTCGATCGTGTTCTCGGGCCACAGCACGAAGTCGAGGTCGCGGTCGGCATCGATCGTCGCCGTTGCTTCGAGGTGGCGTTCCGTGACCAGCGACGAGGGAACCTCGAGTGCGCTCGTCCCCTGCTTGCCGCCGCCCTGAACAACAGCAACCGACAGCGTGCCGCCCGTCGCAGCGCCGCTCGGAGCGACGAACGACAACAAGATGACCAAGGCAACCGCAATGCGTCCGATGAAGTTGGGGAGCACGGTGCGGTCGCCGTCGCGGAGCTGGCGGATCGCTGCCCACACGCCAGGTTGGGTGTCGGCGAGGACGAATCCGATCTGGAACACAACCCAGGTCAGCAGAATCACGCCGCCGACACTCGCGAGCGGAGCAAGCGGACCGCCGACTTGGGAGACACCCATCGTGGCCAGAGGTACGCCACCGAACGGCAGCGAGAGCCGTATGGCTTCGACCAGGGTGTGCGCCGCCGGGCGCCCAATCACGCCCCAGCGACCAGCCGGAGCGACCCCTGCCGCAACGGCGTGATACGTCGTGAAGATCAGGCCGGCGGCGACATAGCCAGGTGGCGTCAACTGCACCATCCAGCCCATGCCGAGATACATCCAGCCGGCACCGAAGAGTGCGCCGATGCGGACTCGTTCCCATCTGGTCTGCGCTGTGCGGAGACAGACTTCGAACAGCATGACGCCGATGATTGCCAGCGGCCAGAAGCCCCAGGGTGGAAGCGAGAGTGCGGTCAGCGCGCCTGCGCCGAGCGCGAGAGCCGGACGTGCGACGCGTTGGTGTCGCGGGCGAGGCGGGCGCGGATCGACTGCGGTGTCGACGTCAGGCCCGGCAGTGGAACCGGTGTCGATGCTCAACTCAGCTCAAGGTTGACGACGATGCGCTGTCGGGTCGACCCAGGTGGGTGGCAGGCGAACAGCGTGGCAGTGGGGGTATCGGTCGGATCGACAATCCAGATCGCGTCGGGATCGACGATCTGTGTGCCCGTGACCGTGTATTCGATGAGGCCTGCCGCGGTGGTGAACTCGACGACGTCACCTGCGACGAGTTGGTCGAGGTCTCGGAACGGGGCGTCGTGGCTGGTCCGATGGCCGGCGACGACGACGTTGCCGACCTCGCCGGGCATCGCACTGCCTGGCCAGTGACCAGGGCCGTTGTCGCGTGTGGTGAGCCGGATGCCCTCGAGCAGCGGCGTATCAATGCCGAGCTTCGGAATGGCGATGCCGCCGATCTCAACATGGTCCTCGTGGCCGCGGGGATCGAGAGGCGGATCGATCGGCTGCTTGAGCGGTGCTTCGAGCACTGTCGCCGCCGGGGCAACCGTGGTCGTCGGCATGAATGTCGTCGGTGTGACGGTGGTGGGCGTGATTGATGATGCTGGTGTGTTCGTGGCGTTGGCGTCGATGAACACCGGTGACGTGGTGGCCGTGGTCTGCTCGTTGTCGATCGAGGTCGTGTCGGGGTCGCCGCCGAGGCCCATCAAGAACACGGTGCCGACGATCAGCACGGGGACAGCTCCGAGCGCGGTAATCATCCCGGTGCGCCGCGCCGCATTTTCGGGCGCTGTGTCGTCGGGCGTCATCGAACTCATTGGCCAATCAGTCTGGCAGAGAACGGAGGTTCTGTGCAGCTCGTTGCCCGATCGCTGCGCCGTGTCGGATGCATGCGGGGATCCCGATGCCACGGTATGCCGCGCCAGCAACGAACAAGCCGGATGGCAGGGCTGCCTCGACGGCATCGACCCAGCGTGCGTGGTGTGGGCGGTACTGGGCAAACGCACCGGGCCAGCGGCTGATTCGTATTTCCCGGGGCGTGAATCGGACGCCAAGATGGAGGCTGAGGTCGTCGAGGACTCGTTCGACGACCTCGTCGTCGGAGAACTGGAGCGCGGGCTGGCCATCTCGGCCGAGCGACACGCGCAGGATCTGCCCTCCGTCCGGCGGCTGCCAGTGGCCCCACTTCTGGGAGCCGAACGAGGCGGCGGTCACCGACCGTTGCACAGGCTTGGGGACGAGATACCCACTTCGTCCCGCGAACCGGTAGGGCCATTCGCCTGCATCGACATGCAGAGTGACCATGATGACGTCGGCCGTTTCGGCAGCGCCGAGCGCGGCCGATGCCTCGGGAGCTACCGCGGCCAACAGCGAGGATGCGACCGGAGCAGGTGTGGCCAGGATCACCGCACCGAAGTGCTGATCGTCGACGTCCCAGCCAGCTCCAGCTGCGGTGATCGACCCGACCGCGTGGCCCAGCTGAAGCGTGCCGCCAGCTGCAACCACGGCGTCTGCAGTCGCGCGAGTCAGATCGGCGACACCACGGCTTGGTGCTGCGAAAATCGGTGCGGATGCAGCGGTGGCTGTGCCGGCAGCCTGTCGTGACGCTCTGGCGCCGAGGAGCAGGCTGCGGTTCGCCCGCGCCAGCGCGTCGAGTTGTGGGACCTCGGCCAAGCTGAAACGGTCGGTGTCGGTGGCGTAGATGCTGCCGACGAGCGCGTCGACGAGGCGTTCATGAACCTCGTTGCCGAAACGGGCCCTGACGAACTCGCCGATCGAGTCGGAGTCGAGTGACGTGCGAGGTAGGAGTGGTTCCAACGCTGCGCGGAGCTTGCCCCGCCAGGTGAGCAGTCCGGTCGTGGCCATCGGGCCGATCTTGCCCGGCACACCGAGCAGGAGGCCGTCGGGAATCGGGTGGAGAGCCTGGTGCCAGACGGCAGCACCAACGGGTTCGGGGTGGACGAGTGCTTTGCCAAGGCCCACATCGGCGGCCAGGGCAATGCCTTCAGGAACGCGAGCAAGGAATGCATCAGCGCCTTCGTCGATTTCGGGAACCCCGGCGAATGGTGAACTACGAATCCGTCCACCGACCCGGTCGCCGCGCTCGAAGATCGTCACGTCCACCCCATCGGTGGCGAGTCGGTGTGCTGCCGCCAATCCGGCGATGCCGCCGCCGACGACGGCGATTCTGTCAGTCATCGGTATCGAGGGTAGAGCTGAATCAACCGACTCTGACCGCGCGAGGTTCCAACCGGGGTGGCGGTGGCGTACCTTGGCGCCGATGATCCCCGCGTTTGGTGCCGACACCGCTCTGCTCTTGATCGACGTCCAGCTTGGCGTCGACGTCCTCGAGCATTGGGGCGGGCCAACGGGACGGCGGAACAACCCTGATGCGGAGTCGGTGATGCTCGACGTGCTCGCAGCCTGGCGCGAAGCCGACCGCCAGGTCGCGTTCACGAGACACGATTCACGCGAAGCGGCGTCGCCGCTCAAGTTCGCGTTGCCCACGGGCGCCCAGAAACCGGGGTTCGAAACGGCGGCCGGCGACATTGTTGTGGCCAAGGATGTCAACAGTGGGTTCGTCGGGACTTCGCTCGAAGTCGACCTCCGGCGACGGGGCGTCAACCGGCTGGTCATCGCCGGGTTCTTCACCAACTTCTGTGTCGAGACCACGACTCGTATGGCTGGGAACCTCGGGTTTGACACCTATCTGGTCCACGACGGATGCGCGGCGACTAATCGGATCGGCCCCGATGGCGTCGATCACGACGCCGAACTCGTCCACCAGATGAGCGTGGCCAACCTCCACGGTGAGTTCTGCACGGCAATCACCGGTGCCGAAGCCGCGTCGCTGCTTACCGGCGATGCCCACCACCTCGACCGAGCGCAAGGAAATGAGTGAAGCACGTGAATGACATGAACGTTGGAGTGAGTTCGACCTCGGCGACATTGCGGCGCGTCGCGATGCGCCGGCCCGGGGCGCTGCTCAGCGCCGATCATGAGCGTTGGCATTACGTCAAACCCGTCAACGCCGACGCGCTGTCGAAGCAGTACGACCGGTTTGTCGAGTTGGTCGAAGCAACGGGAACGGAGATTGTCTGGTTCCGCGACACCGACGACGATCTCGCCGACTCGGTGTTCACCTACGACCCGTCGTTCGTCGTGCCCGGTGGCGCCGTCGTCCTGCGGCCGGGCAAGCCGCTGCGGGCTGGCGAGGCAGATCTCCACGCTGCGTTCTATGCGGCGGAGGGAATCCCCGTGTTGGGACGGATCGAGGCGCCGGGAACGTTCGAAGGCGGCGACAGTTTCTGGCTCGACGACACGACCCTTGCTGTCGGACGCGGATTTCGAACCAACCAATCCGGTATTGACCAAATGGCCGCCATTGTCGAACCGCTCGGCGTCTCGCTTGAGGTCTACGACCTGCCGTATCACCTTGGTCCCGACGCGTGCCTCCACCTGATGTCGGTCGTGAGCGCGCTCGATGCTGACCTGGCCTTGGTCCATCTGCCGCTGATGCCGACAGCGCTGTACCAGCGGATGATCGGGATGGGCTACACGCTGCTCGAAGCGCCCGCGGAAGAGTTCGACGCCAGCCTGGGTCTGAACCTCAACGTGCTGGCGACGGGACCGCGCGAGGTGATCGCGATCGAAGGTTTCCCGATCACGCTGCAGCTGATGCGCGACGCCGGCTGCGCGGTATCGACCTTCTTTGCCGACGAACTCTGCATCCCCTGCGAAGGCGGTCCCACCTGCCTGACGCGGCCCCTGCTACGCGTCTAACGGTCAGAGCTCAGGCGAGGTCGGCAACGCGGCGGGCAAGGGCGGCCATGATCGACGGCTCATCATTGACGCACGCCGTGCGGTCGAATGCCAGGCCGACTTGCTCGGCTCGCTGGGAGGCCTCAATGTCGAGATCGAACAAGACTTCGAGGTGATCGGCGACGAAACCGACCGCGCTCACGATGACGCCTCCGTGTTGGCCGCCATCTCCGAGTTCGTCGATCACTTCGAGGATGTCGGGTCCAATCCACGGCTCCGGTGTTCGGCCGGCTGACTGCCAGGCAATCGTCCAGTCGTCGCCTTCGGCCAGACCGAGCCGTGCTGCCACCGCTTCGGCAGTCGACCGGAGCTCGTCGGGATACGGGTCGCCGGCGTCGATAATCCGCTGGGGCAGGGAGTGGGCGGTGAACAGCACGCGCACGGGGTGTTCGGTTGATGCGCGCATCGTGGCGAGGCGTTCGCCGAGGTCGGCAGCGATGAAGTCGACGAAGGCTGGCTCGACAGCCCAGCTCTCGACACCTGCGACGGGTGTTGTCGCCTCAGCGTCAACCACGCCCTGGCGGGTGCGGTCGAGGTACTGGCCGATCGAGTACGAGGAATAGTGCGGGGCGAGCACGAGGCCGATCAGCTTGGAGAATCCTGCTGCGGCGAGTTCAGCGCTGGCGACCTCGACTTTCGGGTCAGCGTGCTTCAGGCCGAGTGTCACGTGGTAGGTGTCGGGCTCGATTTCGTCGAGGGCCGCCTGCAGCCCATCGCGTTGATCTTCGGTCAGCTTGGCGAGCGGCGAGATCCCGCCGATTGCGTCGTAGCGCGCCACGAGATCAGCGAGCGCCTCGGGGGTGGGCGGGCGACCGCGGCGGATGTCGGTGTAGTACGGCTCGATCTCTTCAGGGGAGCGAGGCGTTCCATACGCCATCAGCACCACGCCGACGCGGCCTGCATTGTCAGTCATTGACACCAGCATGCCCGCCGTTTGTGATTATTGCGCGGTGCGTTCGTGGACGAGATCGACGACGGCTTGGAGCACGCTCGGGTCGCTGTGCTGGTGAACGCCGTGGCCGAGGTTGAAGATGTGGCCGGGATGTCCAGCGTTGTCAGCGAGCACAGCCTCAGCGCCGGCGACTGCAGGCTTGGTGCCGGCGAGTACGAGAGACGGATCAAGGTTGCCTTGCACGACGAGGTCGTCGCCAAGTCGACGGCGCGCGTCGGTGATGGTGGTTCGCCAGTCGAGTCCGAGCACGCGGTTGCCGACCGTGTTCATCGACTCGAGAAGATGGTCGCAGCCGATGCCGAAGTGAATGCCGGGCACGCCGGGATGTCGTTCGGACAACTCATTGAAAACCCGCTTCGAGTGCGGAAGCACGAAGTGTTCGTAGTCGGCTCGGCTCAGTGAGCCCGCCCACGAATCGAACAGTTGAAATGCCCGGGCGCCGTGCTGGAGTTGCGCATCGATGAAGGTGACCGCGCTGGTGGCGAGCCGTTCCATCACGTCGCCAAACAGCACCGGGTCGGTGTGCATCATTGCCTTGGTGTAGCGGTAGTCCTTCGACGGCCGTCCCTCGATCAGGTAGCTGCCCACGGTGAAAGGTGCACCGGCGAACGCAAGCAGCGGCACGTCGGATGAGAGTTCAGCGACGAGCAGATCGACGGTGTCGATGACGTAGCTGATGTCGTCCCAGTCGAGCGGTCGCAAGCGATCAAGGTCAGCGCGGCTACGGAACGGCTGCTCGGCGACCGGTCCGGTGCCGGGTTGTACGTCGATGCCGAAACCGACGGCATGAGGTGGCACCACGATGTCGCTGTAGAGCACAGCAGCATCGACGCCGTATCGACGCACCGGTTGCAGGGTGATCTCTGTGGAGACGTCGGGCTGCTTGATGGCATGCAGGATCGAACCTTCGCCGCGGACCTCATGGTATTCAGGGAGCGAACGTCCGGCTTGGCGCATGAACCAGACCGGCGTGTGCCGAGCCGTCTCGCCGTTTGCCGCAGCAATGAAGGGTGCCGTGTCAGTCATGCGGTGGCGAGGGTATCCAGTTGTGCGCCCGACAGAGCCCCACTGTGACACTCATGTCACGCAACCAGAATCTGATCCTGGGCCAGATGTCGGTAGCATTTGACGACCTCATTATGACGCAGCAGCACCCGGACCTCGCTGACGAGCAGGCGTACATCGACCACGCCTACGACTGTCTCGAAACCAGCCGCAAGGCGGCGTTTCGCGTCCGTGGGCTCAACGAGGCGAGCATGGGAGGAACGTTCCAGGCGCGCTTTGAGCGCAACGCGTTCGACGGCCAACTCGTTCGGCGCCTCGAAGAGCTTGAACTCGGTGATGCGTCGCTCGTCTTCGGTCGGATCGACCGCTACGCAGAGTCGCCTGACCAGCTCGAGGCGTTCCATATCGGCCGGCTCGCCGTTGCCGACGAAGATCGTGAACCGGTCGTCGTCGACTGGCGTGCGCCCGTGGCCGAACCGTTCTACCGAGCAACGGGACGCGACTCGATGGGCCTGGCGCGACGTCGTCACTTCATCGTCGAAAGCCGGAACCTGCTCGGCATCGAAGACGAATTCTTTGGCGAAGGTCATCTCGGTCTCGGACACGACGAGGGGCTCGGCGGCGAGCCCGGCGTCGTGACCGCCGACTCAGGCCTGCGCGGCTACTCCACACTGCTCGCTGCCCTCGAGCGTGGTCGTACCGGAACGCTCGGCGACATTGTTGCCACCATTCAGGGCGAACAGGACGAGATCATTCGCTCGCCACAAAGCGGCGTGCTGGTCGTGCAGGGCGGTCCGGGGACCGGCAAGACCGTGGTGGCGCTGCACCGGGCGGCCTACCTGCTCTACACGCACCGCTTCCCGCTCGAAGACCAAGGCGTGCTTGTCATCGGCCCGAACCGAGTGTTCCTCCGCTACATCGAGCGCGTGCTGCCGTCACTTGGTGAGGCCGGTGTCAAGCAGGCGGTGCTCGCCGATCTGATCCCCGGCGTGCAGTTCCGGCGGCCTGATGAGCCGGGCGACTCGCCCGAAGCGGTCAAGATCAAGGGCGAGGAGCGGATGTCGGACATGGTCGACAATGCGATCGCCGACCGCAAGCGTCCGCTGCGCAGCGACTTTGAGATGCCGTTCCGGGCTGGATACGTGCGGCTGCGAGCTGCAGAGTCGGCGCGCATCGTCAAGAATGCCAAGCGCCGCTTCAAGCGTCACAACTCGGGTCGGCGTGCGGTCGAAGGTGAATTTTGGTCGGCGCTTGCGGACTCATACCACGACCCGGAGATTGGTCCGCGCGATGTGAAAGACACGTTGCGGCACACGCCAGAAGCGCGCGCTGCGCTCGACACGATGTGGCCGCTGCTGACACCGGCGCAACTGTTGCACGATCTCTTCGGATCGCGGGCGCTCCTCAAGTTGGCAGCACGTGGCGTGATGTCCGAGTCCGAGGCGCTTGCTTTGTATCGCGAGCGATCCGCGACGGTCGACGATGTGCGCTGGGCATTGTCTGACGTTGCATTACTGGATGACGTCCGCGATGTGCTCGGCCCGCGACCGGGCAAGGGCGGCAAGATCGATGAGCTCGACGAGATCCGCACCTACGGCCACATCGTCATCGATGAGGTGCAAGACCTCACACCGATGCAGTTGAAGATGGCGACGCGCCGCTCACTCAGCGGAGCGATGACCATCGTCGGCGACCTTGCCCAAGCGACCGGCCCGCTGGCACCCAACGAGTGGGACGATGTGCTCGCTCACCTGCCCGACCGAAAGCCGGCGCGCGTCATTGGACTGTCGGTCGGCTATCGGATTCCGGGTCAGATCATGGAGCTCGCCAACAAGGTGATGGCGGTGGCGACCCCTTCGCTGCGTGCACCGGACTCGGTCCGCGTTGGTGATGTGTCGCCGACAATCGTGCGGGCGCCCTCGACCGAGCTGCTCGGCAAGACGGTCGCCGACGAGGTCTTGGCGCTTGCGGGAGCAATCCCCGGGGCGAGCCTCGGCATCGTCGCCCCTGATCAGATGATTGACGACCTTTCGGTCGCGCTGACCGAAGCGGGTGTCGACCACGGCACCGCAACGCGCACCGGACTCGATGCCGGCGTGACGCTGGTGCCGGTGAGCGTGGTGAAGGGCCTCGAACTCGACGGGGTCGTCGTGGTTGAGCCGTCGGTCATCGTTGACAGCATTGAGCACGGCATGCGGGCGTTGTACGTCGCTCTGACACGGAGTACCCAACGCCTGACGGTCGTCCACGCTGACGAACTCCCTGCACCGCTGCGCTGACCGTCTGTTTCGGCCGCAAGCCACCCCGATCGTGGCTGGGCGATGGCCGGTGGCCTCGAACGTGCAGGTCAGGATGCGGTGAAGTTCGCTGCTCGCTTCTCGAGGAACGCTGTACGGCCCTCGTCGGCATCGGTGCTCGCCCACGCAGCCGATCGTGCGGCCTCGAAGGCGTCGACTGTCGGGGCGTCGAAGTCCGCCGTCTCGAGTCCGAGTTTGTGCGCGACAACGGTGAGCGGCGCAAACTGCGCGAGCCGTTGCGCCCACTCTCGAGCATCGCTGAGATCGCCGAGCCGATGAATGCCGCCAAGTGCGTGTAGCCGTTCGGCGGAGTAATTCTCAGTGCCGACGAGCATCGCCCGGGCAACCGGCGCCGTGAACTCGTCGCGAAGGCGCCGGATTGTCCAATGGTCGACCGAGATGCCCAGCCGTGCAGCTGGAATGCCCAGCGGGCTGTCGGGGGTGGCGATGCGCAGATCTGCTGCAATGGCCAGCTGTGTCCCCGCACCGAGCGCGGGGCCGTCGATTGCGGCGATCACCGGGACGGGGAGCGAACCGAATCCAACGAGGACGCGGCGCAGGCCCGTCGCGAACTGGCCTGCCTCGACGCCGTTCAAGTCGGCGCCTGCACTGAACGCTGGAGCAGCACCCGTGAGGACCACGACGCGCGTCTCGGTGGGGGAGCGCGCCGCGATGTCGGCTTGCACGTCGAGCAACTCGAGCAACGTGGGATGATCGATGGCGTTGCGCCGTTCCGGTCGATCAAGGGTGATGATCGTGACCCGACCGTCGCGTTCGACGCGAACGGTCACTGTGGAACGCCCGTCGCTGCATCAGATGTGGTGGTCCAGACTGACTCGGTCGTCGCGGCTCGTAGCATGTCTGGACAGTATGTCGAACACTCCCTCAGGCTCCCAAGCGACCAGCCCGAACGATCCTGCCCTCGACCCGGTGCGGGTCAAACGAGCCAAGATCGCGAAGTGGACGCTCCTGGCCAATCGCGTCGGATATCTCTTTGTCGCGCTGGCCATGGCCCTGTTCTTCATGGCTTTTTTGTTCGGTTTCACTTCTGTCATGGCAACGCTCGTCATCGTGGCTCTGGTCATCGGCTGTGTGCTGCTCGCGCCGTCGATCATCCTCGGCTACGCCGTCAAGGCAGCCGACCGTGACGACCGTGAACGCGGCCTGTGAGTCCCGCGCTGAAGTGGTTGCCTTTCCAGTCGCCCGCTGACCCGGTTACCATCGGGTAACTCTTTATGTCGCAACGCCTCTCAGCCCCCGCTCGTCGCGAGCAAATTCTCGATGTCGCGCTCGACGTCTTCGCCAATTCCGGCTTCCACGGTGCGTCGATGAACGGTATCGCGGAGGCTGCTGGCGTCACCAAGCCGGTGCTCTACCAACACTTCGATTCGAAGCGCGATTTGTATCAAGCGTTGATCGAAGAGGTCGGCAATCGGCTGCGGACGAACATCGACAAGGCCACTGCCGAGGCAACGAACGGAAAAAGCCAGACCGAACTTGGCTTCCGTGCTTACTTCCGCTGGGTCGCCGACGACCACGACGGCTTCCGCCTGCTGTTTGGTTCGGGCTCACGACGTGACGACGAGTTCAACGAAGCCATTCGCAAGATCACCGCTGAGTCCGCCCGAGCGGTTGCACCGTTGATTGCCGTCGACATCGACGAGTCGCATCGCGAAACGTTGGCGCACGCTCTGGTCGGTCTGGCCGAGGGCGCAAGCCGTCGCCTGGTCGGCCTCGGCCAAGACTTCGATCCTGACGCGATCGCCGCTGAAGTCAGCGCGCTGGCCTGGGCCGGCCTGCGCGCCGTCACTCCCAAAGACTGAGTCGCCGGACCGGTTGTCAGCGCACACCAACGACGTTTGCGTCGGGATATGTGCGGAGGGGTCCTCAAGAATCCCGACACAAACGGACAGGACGAGACGGCGTGAACCGCCATCCTGCGTTTGGCGGTTGCTGCAAGGCGTAGGTTGACAGGAATCCACATTTCGTGGTCCCGCGCACGAGACCTCAGGAGCCACCATGACCGACACCGCTGAAACGGCCGCACTGCCGCTGCGCCGCCCACACGACAACCAGTACCTCGCCGGCAACTACGCCGCGGTCGAATCCGAAGTCACCGCCCACGACCTGCCCGTCGTCGGCGAGATTCCTGTCGAGCTCGAGGGCCGCTGGCTCCGCAACGGGCCGAACCCTGAGTCCGTCGACGACCCGGCTCTGCACCACTGGTTCCTCGGGACCGGCATGGTGCACGGCGTGCGGCTGCGAGGCGGCAAGGCCGAGTGGTACAAGAACCGCTTCGTCCTCAACGCCGCGGACCGCGCCGCTGGCCTCTTCGGCTCGAACACGAACGTCGGCGGTTTCGCCGGCACGACCTGGGCGATGGTGGAAGGTGGCCAACCACCCGTCGAGCTCGACTACGAACTCAACTCGCTCGGCATCAACCGATTCCATGACACGCTCGACGGTCCGTTCACCGCCCACCCGAAGTACGACGTTTCAACCGGCGAGCTCCATTCAGTTAACTATCACTGGCCCGACTTGATCGACCACGTCAACTACACCGTTGTTGGCGGTGATGGACGCGTGACGAAGAACGTCGCAATCCCCGTTGCTGACATGCCAATGATGCACGACATGTCGCTGACGGAGAAGTACGTCGTCGTCTACGACCTGCCCGTCACCGTCAACATGGACGTGCTTGTTGCTGGTTACGCCTTCCCGTTCAAGTGGAACAACGATCGCGCCGCACGCGTTGGTTTGCTGCCTCGGAATGGCGCCGCCGACGACATCATCTGGTGCGACGTTGACCCCTGTTACGTGTTCCACCCCCTCAACGCCTACGACGCGGCCGACGGAACGGTTGTCGTTGATCTCTGTCGATACGACAACCTCATGGTCGATGATCGGCAGGGTCCCTTCGCCGAGGCACCACCGACACTCGACCGGTGGGTCATTGACCCGTCGACGCGTCGGGTCTCTGAGACTCGGATCAGTGACCGCCCGCAAGAATTCCCGCGGCACAATCCGCGATTCGGACTCAAGGAACACCGTTACGGGTACACCTCCGAGATCAAGCCGGGTCAAGTCGCGAACCTTCACGGATCCACTCTGAAGACCGATTTTTCGACCGGTGCCGTTGACGAGCACGACTACGGACATGGCCGCGGTGGGGCTGAACCGGTCTTCGTTCCGAAGATCGACGGCACGAACGAGGACGACGGCTGGCTCCTTACTGTTGTCTATGACGCGACGACCGACGGCAGCGAACTCTGTGTGCTGGATGCGGCGGACCTCGGACGCGGCGAAGTCGCACGTATCAGCCTCCCCCAACGGGTCCCGTTCGGCTTCCACGGCAACTGGGTGCCCGACAGCTCGGTTGCGCCCAGCTAAAGGTTTCTGCCGGTTGTCGGCTGGCTATCCGCGGAAGGTCATGCCGCGGTAGCCGTCAGCGAACCCGGCAGCACGGAGTAACTCGACGAACCCCTCGGGAGCGTCGGCACCGGTCAGGGTGTCGCCGTTGACCTTGCGAATCTCGAGCGACTTCAGTCGTCCGTCTCGCACCAGCATTTGCAGCGCCTGAGTCCAACTCGTGTCGATGAGTGCGTTGGGGAAGGTGACGAGATGGTGCCCGCGCTTGTCGAACCACACCAGCGGCTCGCCGGCACGAAGCACGGTCAGCGAGGACACATTCCGAGCGGGCCGACCCGGCGTGTCGGGCCAATCGAGCGCGCCGCCATACGGCTGTGCCGGGTCGGTGGTGGCCAACACGATCGGATCGGGCACATCCTCAGGGTGCAGCAGCGGATCAGGTGTTTCGCGAGCAGCGCGCAGCCGGTCGACGGCACCGGGCACAGCAAACTGAGCAGCACCCAGCCCGTCAACGAAGTAGCCGCGCCGGACTTGCCCGCGCTCTTCAAGCACCTTCAGAACGCCGTACACGCTGGTGAAGCCGCCGGCGATACCTTCGGCCAACACTGCCTCGCGGGTGACGACGCCATATCGCTCGACCATCTGCAACGCTTGTGCGTGCGATGCCTCGGTGGGGTGCGCGGCAGGGGCGAGGAGCGGAGCAACCAGGCTCCATCTGCCTTGGCCTGCGGGCGGCCCGATCCGATTCAACCGGCCCGGCCGGGGGCGCGACGTGCGCCGTGACGTAGCGGACTTCGACGCGACCTTCGCGCCGCCGAGCACGGCACGCAGCGGAGCGAGCGAATCATTGGTGACCTCGCCGGCCCAGACCAGGTCCCACAGTGCTGTGAGAATCTCAGGGTCCTGTGAACCGGGAGCGGCGCCGCGCAGCTGACTCCAGAAGCTGGCGCCCCGCTCAGCAAGCAGCTCGCGGAGCGCGTCGTGCAGCACGCCTTCGGGCCGATCACGTGGTTCCCAGCCTGGTGACAGCAGCGCAAGCTGATCGACGAAACACAACCGGATCCGTCCGTCGCGCGCTCCCACCGCGCCCGCACCGATCCAGACCAGCTCACCGGCGGTGAGCAACTCGTCCAACATCGTGGGACGGAATGCCCGCACTCGTGCCGGCAACACGTCGGCCTCAATGGTGGACGCGACGAGGGCCGCGCCGGACAACATTCCCAAGGACTCGACCAAAGCCTCCGCGCCGCGACGGTCGGCGGGGATGTTGTGCCACGCCGGCAAGAAGCGCGCAAACGCCTGCTGTTCGACCGGCTCGACTTCGCGACGGAGCGCGGCCAGTGACCGCCGCCGCAGCTGACGCAGCACGTCGACTTCGCAGAACTCACGTGACACGCCCTCGGGGCGAAACTCGCCGATGACGACGCGCTCCTCGCCTTCCAACGCGGCGAGCGCGCCGGCAACGCGTTCGACCGGAGCACCGAAGCGGCGGGCCACGTCGACCGCAACAAACGGGCCGTGCGTACGGGCATATCTACCGACCAGATCTTCGAGCGGCCGTGCGACTGGCTCGGTGAATGCCATGGGTAAACCCAACGGAATCGCACACCCCAAGCCGTCGCGGTAGCGCGCGGCATCTTCTGCTGCGGCGTACCGGGTCTCCCCGCCGACCGAGATCTCGATCGCACGTTTCTCGCCCAAGAGCTGCGCCAACCATTCTGCTGCCTGCTCGTTACCGGCCCGTGTGCGATCGACGTCGGAATCGTCTGCTCGCGGTTGGTCCGGCATCCCGATGGGCGCGTCGAGCTGGGTGCCGTCGGGCGCTGGGTCCGCCTCGCTGGCTTGCAGCGCTGCGGCCTCGTCGGCGGCCGACCGACAGCGGAGATCGATGTCAGCGGCGGACAAGTCGCCGACCTTGCGCAGCACGTCGTGCAGCTCATCGGCCGAACGCGCCCGCCAACCCGCCGTCAGGCACTGCAGTTGCAACTCGACATCGGCGAGCACCTCGGGATCGAGCAGATCGCGCAGCTCTTCGGCACCGAGGAGGTCCCGCAACAGATCGCGGTCGAGCGCCAACGCCGCTGCGCGTCGCTCGGCAAGCGGAGCATCGCCCTCGTACATGTACGCGGCGATCCAGTTGAACAACAGGCTGGACGCCATCGGGCTGGCCTTGCCGGTATCGACGCTGACGACACGCACCTTGCGCGAGCGCAGATCACCGAGCACTTCGCGCAGCGCCGGCACGTCAAAGACGTCTTGGAGACACTCCCGGGTCGCCTCGAGCAGGATGGGGAACGTCGGGAACTTGGAGGCGACGGCCAGGAGGTCGGCTGCCTTTTGACGTTGCTGCCACAACGGTGTGCGCTTGTCGGGTCGGCGCCGGGGAAGCAGCAGCGCTCGGCCCGCGCATTCGCGGAAGCGTGCGGAGAACAGCGCCGTCTGAGGGAGTGTTTCGACGACAAGCTCGTCGATGTCTTCGGGGTCGATGAGGATCGCTTCGAGGGGGAGTTCGTCAGCCGATTCGGGCAGCCGCAGCACCATTCCGTCATCGCCCCACATCGTTTCGACAGGGATGTCGTACTGATCGATGAGTCGACGTTCGATTGCCATGGCCCACGGCGCATGCACCGGTGTGCCGAATGGACTGAGGATGCAGATGCGCCAGTCGCCGATCTCATCCCGGAACCGCTCAACGATGATGGTGCGATCGTCGGGGACTGCACCTGTTGCCTCGACCTGCTCGGCGACGTACTGCGTGAGGTTGCTGGCAGCAAACGCGTCGAGCTGGTAGTGCTCCATCAACCGTTGCTGCGCGGACTTGTCGTCGAGTTCGTGAATCTCGCGGACGAAGGCACCGAGTGCTCGGCCAAGTTCGAGCGGACGTCCCGGACGGTCGCCGTGCCAGAACGGCATCTTGCCTGGCTGACCCGGCGCAGGGGTGACGGTGACGCGTTCAAACGTGATGTCTTCGATCCGCCACGTGGAGGCCCCGAGCACGAAGGTCTCGCCGGGCCGCGATTCATAGACCATCTCCTCGTCGAGTTCGCCGACCCGTGTCCCGTCGGGGAGGAACACCCCGAAGAGTCCGCGATCGGGAATCGTGCCGCCCGATGTGACCGCGAGGCGTTTGGAACCGTCGCGTGCCCGCAGTGTGTTGTTGACGCGATCCCACACGATGCGCGGGCGCAGCTCGGAGAACTCTTCACTCGGATACCGCCCCGACAGCAGGTCGAGAACGTTGCTCATCAGGTCGTCGGAGATCTCGGCGAAGTTCGCGCATCGGCGAACCAGATCAGTGACCTCGCCCACCGAACATTCCTCGACCGCGGCGAGGTGCGCCACGATCTGCTGTGCGAGCACGTCGAGCGGGTTGCGGAGGTACTGCGTGGTCTCGATCGCTCCGTCGATCATGCGCCGTGTCACTACCGCGGCTTCGAGCAGGTCGCCGCGGTGCTTCGGAAAGATCGATCCACGCGACGGTTCGCCGACCTGGTGCCCGGCGCGGCCAATGCGCTGCAATCCACGACTCACCGCGCCGGGGGACTCGACCTGGATGACCAAGTCGACAGCGCCCATGTCGATGCCGAGTTCGAGCGACGAGGTGGCCACGATGGCTCGAAGGTCGCCGCGCTTCAATTGGTCTTCGATGACCACGCGTTGCTCACGCGCGAGTGACCCGTGGTGCGCCTTGACGAGCTCCTCGACCATCAACCCGGACTCGGCATCAACGATGCCGGGCACCCCCTCTTCGACCGCAAGTTCGTTGAGTTTGGCCGCAAGTCGTTCCGCAGCACGGCGGGCATTGCAGAAAATGATCGTGGTGCGATTGGCCAGGATGCGCTTGAGGATCTCGGGATAAATCGACGGCCAGATCGAGCTGCGCGAGTCGCCCATGCCGGAGCCCGCGACGCTTGAAGGAGTCTCGTTGGTCGGCCGGCCCAGTCCCGACATGTCTTCGACCGGGATGACGACTTCGACTTCGAGGGTCTTGCGAATACCGGCGTCGACGATCTGTACCGGCCGCTTGACACCGGGTTCACTGAAACCGCCGAGGAACTCTGCAACCTCTTCAAGCGGCCGTTGCGTGGCCGACAGGCCGATCCGTTGCGGCGGCTTCTCGGTGATCTCTTCGAGACGCTCAAGCGTGAGCATCAGGTGCGCACCACGCTTGGTGGCGGCCATGGCGTGGATCTCGTCGATGATGACCGTCTCGACTCCGACCAGCGTTTCGCGTGCCGCGGAGGTGCACATCAGATACAGCGACTCAGGCGTGGTGATCAACAGGTCGGGCGGTCGGCGGATCAGCTTCTGGCGATCGTTCGCCGGAGTGTCGCCGGTGCGCATGCCGACCTCGGGCACCACGAACGGTTCGCCGAGACGCTCAGCGGCGAACTCGATGCCCTTCAACGGTGCCCGCAGGTTCTTCTCGATGTCGAACGCCAGCGCGCGCAGCGGCGAGATGTAGAGGACGCGAGTGCGATGTGAGCGCTCCTCCGGCCGCGAGTTGGTGGTGAGTGAGTCGATTGACGACAGGAATGACGTGAGCGTCTTGCCGGACCCGGTCGGCGCACAGATCAGCGTGTGCTCGCCATTGCGAATGTGCGGCCAACCCTGCACTTGCGGCTGCGTCGGCTCGGGAAACGATCCCGCGAACCACTCACGGACTGCCGGCGAGAACGCATCGAGAGCCGAGTGGTGAGCGATGAGCCCACGCTACCGATCCACCGTCACAAGGTTCCGAGGCCGTCGCTCTTGTCGGGTTTCGCCGGCAGTCAGCGCTCGGTGACCTGTCCGTCGGCAACGACCATCGTGCGGGTCAGACGGACGCGTTCGATCAGGGCCCGATCGTGGGTGACCAGCACAACGGTGCCACCGAACGTGTCGAGCGCCTGCTCAAGTTGTTCGATCGCTTCGATGTCGAGATGGTTGGTCGGCTCGTCGAGCACGAGCAGGTTCGCCCCGGTGCGCATCAGCAGTGCCAACGAGGCTCGGGTTCTCTCGCCGGGCGACAACGTGTCGACGCGTCGATGCACGTGCTCCGCGCCGAGACCAAACTTCGCGAGCAGTGTTCGAGTGTCGCCCACCGTGTCCACAAATCCGTGATCGGCTGCTGCTGCCATGAACGACTCGACCAGGGTCGAGTCGCCGAGCAGATGGCGACGCGCCTGTTCGATTTCTCCGACAACGACGCTGCGACCGAGATGGACCGACCCTGCAGTTGGCGTCAATCGTCCCAGGATGAGTTCGATCAACGTGGTCTTGCCGGCGCCATTCGCTCCGACCAGCGCCACTCGTTCGCCGTACTGAATTGTCAGGTCCAGTGGGCCGAGCACGAAGCTCCCGCGATCGACGACCGCCTGCTGGCACGACGCCACGATGTCGCCGCTCCGGGCCACGGTGGGGATTGTGAGTTGCAGCTGCCACTGCTCGTGTGGTTCCTCAACCACGTCGAGTCGGTCGACGGCCTTCTGCGTCCGAGCTGCCTTACCGGCCAACTGTTCGGTCTGATCCATTTTGAAGTGTTTGATGTGCTTGTCGCTCTCACCTGATTTGCGGACCTTGGCCTGGCCCTGGGTTGCCCACTCCCGTTCGCGTTGCGCCCGATCAAGCAGGCTGCGCCGCTTGCCGTCGAACTCCTCGAAGGCCTCGCGAGCATGCTGCTTGGCGAGCTCACGTTCGGCGAGGAACGCTGCCCATCCGCCGGAGAACCAGGTGGCGCGGTGTGTGTGGTGATCGATCTCGACCACGTCGGTCACGGTGCGTTCGAGGAAGGTCCGGTCATGGCTCACCACCAGCACGGGTGCGGCGAGGCCGAGCACCCATTGCTCGAGGCGCTCGAGTCCATTGTGGTCGAGATCGTTGGTTGGTTCGTCGAGGAGCACGACGTCGAATCGAGAGAGCAGCAGCGAAGCGAGCGACGAGCGGGCAGCCTCGCCACCGGACAATGTCGCAGTCGGCTGGTCGAGGAGCCGGGCGCCGAGCCCGAGCGATGCCCACACCTCGTCGACACGAGGATCGAAGTCGGCAGCACCGAGCGCCAGCCACCGGTCAAGCGCGTCGGCGTAGCGATCGTCGGCGCCCGCTGCGCCGTCGGCCAGGCCCTGGGTGGTGACGTCGAGTTCATGTTGAGCTGCCGCAACGCCGGTACGTCTCGCCAAGAATTGCCGGACTGTCTCATCTGATGAGCGTCCTGGTTCCTGCGGCAAGAGACCGACGTTGGCCGACGGCGGGGTGAGCGCGACCGACCCGCTGTCGGTTGCGACCGTGCCGGCCAGCGTGGAGAGCAGCGTCGATTTGCCGACGCCGTTGGGCCCGATCAGCCCCACGCAGCGGCTAGGGGCCAACGTGAGGTCGACGGAATCGAGCACGATGAGCGGGCCTCGCGAGACGGAGACGGATCGAGCGATGAGTGAAGCAGCCATGAGGCGCCTTTCGGGAGAGCGAACGGACGGTGGGCTCAGCTCAGTTCATTCATCACCGACCACCGTACCCGAGTGACGTCAGGCCCGGAGCAGGAGTTAGGTCGGGGTCGGGAGCGCGTCACTGAAGCGCACATCGTTCCTGAATCTGACCGGTTGCGCGTTGTGCCCCATCGCCTCGGTCGCCAGACTCGAAACCGCTCATGTCGACCGTCACCCTCCGCCCGTGGCAGCGCGCTGCGTTTGATCTCTTTCGCGCCACCACCGGTCCGGACTATCTGGCGGTGGCCACGCCTGGTGCCGGCAAGACGACGTTTGCGCTTGCCTGTGCCCGCGCTGCGCTGGCCGACGAGAACCGGCCGCTGATCGTCGTCGCTCCGACCAGCCACCTCAAGATCCAGTGGTCCCGTGCTGCGCATCGAATGGGCCTGCAGCTCGATCCGGATTGGTCGCCCGGCGACGGCTTGGCTCGCGACGTGCACGGCCTGGTCACGACGTACCAACAGCTGGCAATGGGCAACGCTGCGAAGAAGCTGGCCGGGCTCTCGGCAGAAGGATTCATCATCCTCGATGAGATCCACCACGCGGGCCACGAAAAGGCCTGGGGTGACGGCGTCCGCAAGTCGTTCGGCCACGCGCACAAGCGGCTCTCGCTGTCGGGTACACCGTTCCGCAGCGACGCTGCCCAGATTCCGTTCGTCCGCTACGACAACACCGCAGAGGGCGAACTGGCCCACGCGGACTACACGTACGGCTACGCCGACGCGCTACGCGACGGCGGCGTGGTGCGCCCGGTCTACTTCCCGCGCGTCGACGGGGAGATGGAGTGGACATCGGCGTCGGGTGACACGGTGTCGGCCAACTTCCAGGACGAGCTGACCAAGGACCAATCCTCGATGCGCCTGCGCACCGCACTCAGCCTCGAAGGCGAGTGGATGCCGGCCGTCCTGAAGAAGGCCAACGACCAGCTCCGCAACATCCGCTCCGAACAGCGCGACGCGGGTGGCCTGGTCATCGCCACCGACCAGGACCACGCGCAGCAGATCGCGATCTTGCTGCGTGACCGTTTCGGTGTGCCGGCTGACGTGGTCGTCAGTGACGATCCCGGCGCATCAAAGAAGATCGCCGAGTTCAGCGAGAACGACAGGCCGTGGCTCGTCTCGGTCCGGATGGTGTCCGAGGGGGTCGACATTCCTCGACTGCGAGTGGGGGTGTTCGCCACCACCACGTCGACTGAACTGTTCTTCCGCCAGGCGGTTGGACGTTTCGTGCGCTGGCAAGCGGGCCGGTCGAGCCAGAAGGCGTACGTCTATATCCCCGACGATCCGCGTCTGCGGGCTCACGCGTTCACCATCGCTGAGGCGCGGCGCCACGTGCTGCGGCCGCCCGGCACCGGCGACGACGACGATTTCCAGCCCGACGGCGGCCTTGAGAATCAGGTCCACGAGGACGACATGGAGCAGATGTCTCTCTTCTCTGTTGTCGCCTCAACGGTGACCGACATCACGATGCACACCGTTGGCGAGGACGGCAAGCACCTTGACGGCATTGACTTCGAGATGAACTTCTCGCCCGAGGACCTTGGGATGGTCGCCTACGACGACGAGCCCGACCCGCCTGACCCGTTCTTCTCCGACGATCCCGCACTCGGTCTCGACTTGCCGGAGATTCCGACGGCAGCCGGGCTGATTCCGCATGGTTCGATGAGCGTTGCCGAGATCAAGGACGATCTGCGTACCCGCAATGCCCATGTCGCCAAGCGGCTCGTCGATATCACCGGATGGAATCACGCCAAGGTGCAGGGCGAGATGAACCGTCTGGCTGGCGTGAACCGAGTGGCGAGTGCCACGAACGAACAACTCAACCGGCGCCTGCGCTACGCCGAGAGCTGGCTTCGCCGCCTCCAGCGCACCTGACGCACCCCACACCCTCCAGCCCACGCCGCACGGCACCCCACCACGCCACACCACACCGAACCACACCGAAAAATGTTGGGCGGGCGTCGACAGGCGACGATTTTCCTGCACATTTTGGGCACGGGGAGCGCGCAGCGGGGTGCGAGATGCGAGGACGAGGCGACCAGGCGATGGGGGACAGGTAGGTTGGTGAGATGCCGAACCCGGGTGAGCACCATCCAGCGTTCGAGGAGTACTGCGAGTGCATCTTCGAACTGCAGGAGGACGATGTCGACGTCATCCAGGCGCGCATTGCCGAACGTCTCCAGGTGAGCCGGCCAGCCGTGTCGGAAATGATGAAGCGGCTCGAGGCCGAAGGACTCATCACCGGCGACAAAGCAATCGCGCTCACCGCCGCTGGCGAGCGACTTGCCGAGCAGGTCGTGCGGCGCCACCGGCTGGCTGAACGGTTCCTCACCGACGTGTTGAAGCTCTCGTGGGCCGAGGCTCACCACGAGGCCGGCCGCTGGGAGCACGTCATCAGCGATTCAGTCGAGCAGGCCATGGTCGAGTTGCTCGGTGACCCGACCACGTGTCCGCACGGCAATCCGATCCCTGGATCTGGATACGAGGCCCGGCCCGATTCGGGCCCGTTGTCGAAAATTGCCGTCGGGGATGCCTTCACGGTTCGTCGCATCACCGAAGAACTCGAATTCGAACCCGGCCTCCTCGAATTTCTTGAAGCGTCAGCTATCCAGCCGGGCAATGTCGGCACAGTCACGGCGCTGTCACCTGATGGCACCCTGACCGTCGAGATCGAGGGACACCACGTCGGAGTCGGCTCGTTTGCCAGCGAACGGATTCTGGTCACTGCCTGATGTTCCGCAAACTGATGGTGGCGGGATGTTCGCTGTTGCTCGGTGCCTGCGCAACGACGGTCAACGAACCAGATGCGGAGACGCCGTCGACGGTCGACGTAACCGACGTGCCCGAAGGCGCCGAACCCGCACTCGAAAGCGGGGAGCTGATCGACGGTGGTGTCATCGTCGACGGCGACGCTCCGTCGACAACGATTGCGCTGACCGGCTCGGCGACGGACCTGCTTCCCGAAATGTCGATTGAGATGAGTCGTCTTGGATCACAGGTGGCCGAGGGCGGCGACGACAATGCGACACTTGCTCGAATCGAGCAGATCTGGGAGCGCATCCGACCAGAGATCGAGCGGGACCGGCCCGAACTCCTCAATGGTCTCGGCGCCACCATCGTCATGGCCCGCACGGCGGTCGAGCGCACGCGCCCCGCCGATGCCGATAAGGCATTCAGCCTGCTCACCGATCTCGTCGACCAGTTCACCGGCGACGGCTGACGCGGATCGACTGGTCGATAACCTCCCGCCGGTGGACGCTGATTCAACAGATCCCACCGCACTGACGGATGACTCGGGCGAGGTCGCCGCGCAATTACCGGTCGCTCCGACGTTCGGCCCGGACAATGCAGAGCCGGACGTGGTCATCGCCCTCGAGGACGTGGTCGCGGTGCTCGGCAACTTCCCGGCGCTCGCCGGGGTGTCGCTCACGGTGCAGCGTGGCGAGATTGTGTTGCTCAAGGGCCCCAACGGAGCGGGCAAGACGACTCTCCTGCGGCTGTGTGCCGGGTTACTGCCCGTCGAACGCGGCGCTGCGTCCATCCTCGGGTTCGACTTGGTCACGCAGCGGCAGCTCGTTCGGCCGCACGTGGGCCTGCTCGGCCACCAGAACGGCCTCTACCTTGACCTCAGCGTGCGGGAAAACGTCGAGTTTTGGGGACGCACAGTTGGTGCGTCTGCACAAGAAATCGCCAGCGCGATGTCTCGGATGGGCGTTGCGGAGCGGTTGGCCGATGTCCCGGTTCGCAAACTGTCAGCGGGACAGAAGCGCCGCACCTCGTTGGCTTGTCTCGTTGCGCGTCGCGCGCAGGTGTGGCTCCTCGACGAACCCCATGCCGGGCTCGACGCCGCAGGCCGTGACGAACTCGATGCCACGCTTGGGCAGGCTGCCCGTTCAGGCGCAACGATCCTCGTCGCCAGCCACGAACTCGAACGTGCCGGGGGACTGGCCACCCGTTCAGTCGAGGTCGTCGCCGGGCAGGTCGTCACCGACACGAATGAACCGCGAGGTTCCGAATGAACACGGTCGCCGTCGCCCGCCTCATCGCAGCAAAAGACTTGCGCGTCGAACGACGGAGCAAGATTGTCACCAATCAGGTGTTGCCGTTCGCCGGCATCACCATGGTCAGCTTTGCGTTTGCGCTCGACAAGCAGAACGTGCTCGACACGGTGGCGCCGGGCCTGGTGTGGTTGGCGACCATGTTCAGCCTGCTCATCATCGTTCAGCGCACCTTCGCCATCGAGACCGATGACGGTGCCCTTGACGCGATGAGAGTCGCAGGTGTCGACCCGCGCGCAATCTTCATGGGCAAGGCCATGGCGCTCGGCGTCCAGCTCCTGGTGCTCGAAGCGATGTTGTTCGGCGCAGCAGTCATCTTCTACGGCGAGTCGATCCCGTCAGAGCACGCGGTTGCCAGTGTTGTGCTCCTCGTCACCACCATGCTCTCCGCGACGTGCGGCCTCGCCGCGGTGGGTACCCTGTACGGAGGCCTCGCCGCGGGGTTCAAAGGCAGCGAAACACTCCTTCCGCTGCTCACGCTTCCTGCGGTGGCGCCCGTCCTGATCGGAGCAACCAAAGCAGTCGAATCAGCGGTTGGCACGTCGGGTGCAGTGGTGTCAGAAGGCTGGCAATGGGTCGGCCTGCTGACGGTGTTCGCTGTGGCCGCCGTCGTCGGCGGAGCGCTGGCATTCGGCCCCCTCATCGACGACTAGACGACCAACCGCATCACCCAATCGCACAACTGAGCCACACACCGGCCACCGCATCTCCCACGCCCCCAAGACCACGGAAGCACGATGACCACGATCGATCCAGCGAGAGCCGAACACGAAACCGAACGGCAGCCCGCCTCACCCCCGCGACGCTCCACGGCAACTCGCGGCACGCGGATCATCGGCATCGGCGCGATCGTGGCGCTCGGCTGGCTCATCGCCTTCGGCCTCGGTTTCTCGCCCGCCGATCGTGACCAACTCGAATCCGTGCGCATTCTGTACGTGCACGTGCCCACGATCTGGCTCGCCTACCTCGCCTTCATCGTCACCGCGGTGTCCTCTGCGATGTACCTGTTCTCCAAGAAAAAGTCCTTGGGCTGGGACCGGGCCGCGGGCGCCAGCGCTGAAATCGGCGTCACCTTCGTCGCGGTCACCCTGGCGGTCGGCGCCATGTGGGGCCGCCTCACCTGGGGAGTCTTCTGGCAGTGGGATGCACGCCTCACCACCACAGCGCTCCTCTTCGTCACCTACATCGGCTATTTGGCCGTCCGTCGTCTCGGTGGCAGCCATGAGCAGCGCGCCAAACGGAGCGCCGTGCTCGGCATGATTGCGGTCGTGGAGATCCCGCTGGTCCACTTCAGCGTCAAGATGTGGCGCAGCCTCCACCAGGAAGCGACGGTCGCAAACCTCGATGGCGACACGAAGATGGATGGCCTGATGCTCTTCAGCCTGTTCGTGGGCGTCATTGCGTTCACCCTGCTGTACGTGTGGCTGATGCTGCACCGAACACGGGCGATGGCGATGGAAGACTTGCTCGAAGAGCGCGGCCTTGACGATGCGCTCGTCGCTCGGCGGGCCGAAGCTGCTGCAACAACGCCGCCACCAACATCAACGACGACATCAACGACGACGACAGGGAGTGATTCCTGATGGAAGACGCCGGATTCATCCTCGGGAGCTACTTCTTGACCTTCGCGACGGTTGCGCTCTTTGCATGGCGCACGGTTCGGTCGGGACGCAAGCTTGGCCAGCAGGTTCCTGACGACGAGAAGTACTGGCTCTGATGACTGACGCCGATCTTCCCCCGTCGGACGACTCAATCGCCGACGACCTTGATCTCACACCGCGCACCAACGTCGATGGCACGGCGGTCGCAAGCCAGCGCAAGCGCAACTGGCTGCCGATCCTCGTCCTGGCACTGGTCGTTGTCGCCGGCGGCGTCATCGTGACCCAGTTCCTCACATCTGCCGTCGACTACTACTGCAACGTTGACGAGATCAACGTGCGCGAGGGGTGCGACGACGACCGACGGATCCGGCTGCAAGGCACCGTCGACGAAGGCTCGGTCGTGCGCTCTGACGGCGTCACCGTCTTTACGATCTCGTTCAACGGAGCTTCGTTGCCCGTCCGGTACGCGGGCGAGCCCGGAGGCATCTTCAAAGAGTGCATCCCGGTCGTGGTGCACGGCGTCATCGAAGAAGGTGCATTGCAGGGCGATCGCGTCGAAGTGAAGCACTCCGACGAGTACGTGTCAGTCAACGATGAGCGAGTGGTCGATGCGCAGGACCTTGGATGCGACGCCACGGCGTGAGCGCGGTCACCTTGTGCCAGGCACAACGTGACCGGATGACATGATCGCCGCGTCGCTGAACGGCGCGTTCGGGCGCGCCGGGGTGATGTTGATGCTTGGCGCATCGGTGTTCGGCGCCCTGGCCGTGCTCTACGGCATCCGCAAGGGTGACACCAAGCTGCTCAAACAGAGCCCCCGATACGCGTGGCTCGCGTTCGGTGGCATCTTGCTTGCGTGCGTGATGATGCAGCGTGCGTTGATCACTCGCGACTTCTCGCTCGCGTACGTCCAGCAGGTCGGCTCAGCCGACACGCCGGCGCTCTACAACTTCGCAGCGATGTGGTCGGCGCTCGAAGGCTCGATCTTGCTGTGGGCACTCGTGCTCGCGGGTTTCACCGCCGCAGTCGCCTGGCGGTTCCGAAAGAACACCGACGACCCGTTGGTCGGCTGGGCGCTCATTGTGATGTTTGTGATCACCGCGTTCTTCGCCATGATCAGCCTCGGCCCAGCTGATCCGTTCGCCAACGGAGCGGTCGGCGTGACAAGCGGGCCGGGTCCAAACCCGCTGCTGCAAAACCACATCCTCGTGCTGTTCCACCCGCCGATCCTGTATCTCGGTTTCGTCGGGTTCACCGTGCCCTTCGCTTTTGCGATTGCGGCGTTGGTCACTGGCCGCCTCGGCGAGGGATGGCTGCTCGAGACGCGGCGCTGGGCGCTGTTCTCCTGGGCGTTCCTCACGATCGGTATTCTGCTCGGCGGCTGGTGGAGCTACGAGGTGCTCGGCTGGGGCGGCGTCTGGGCGTGGGACCCGGTCGAGAACGCTTCGCTGCTCCCGTGGCTGACAGGAACTGCCTACATCCACTCCGTGCTGGTGCAGGAGCGTCGGGGCATGTTGCGTGTCTGGAATCTGAGCCTGCTGGTCGCAACATTTTCGCTGACCATCCTCGGCACATTCCTCACCCGTTCAGGAGTGATTGAGTCGGTGCATGCGTTTGGTGACGGGCCGGTCGGAGCATGGTTCCTTGCCTTCTTCGGTCTGATCGTGGTGGTGTCGCTCGGCCTCATTGCGTGGCGCGGCGATCGCTTGCGTTCACCCGGCGCGATCGATTCCCCGTTGTCTCGAGAAGGCGCGTTCCTCGCCAACAACGTCCTGTTCACCGTGTTCGCCTTCGTCGTCTTACTGGGCACGATCTTTCCGTTGCTTGTCGAGGCCCTCGATGATCGACGCACCATCGTTGGCGCGCCGTATTTCGACAGATTGACGATGCCCATCGGGCTCGTGCTGCTCTTCCTGATGGGCGTTGCACCAGTGCTGCCGTGGCGCAAGGCAAGCCAAGAATTGCTGCGCAAACGACTGTTCTGGCCGGCCTGGATCGGGGCCGCATCACTCGTTCTCGCGGTCATGGTCGGTGCGACGGGTTGGGCCCCTCTGGTGGCGTTTGGCATGGCCGGATTCGCTGCTGGAGCTGCGCTGCGTCAGCTCGCGCTCGCCACCCGCCGGCAAGGCTGGCGCGGGTTCGTTGGTCGAGCAAATGGCGGGATGGTCGTCCACCTCGGCGTCATCATGATCGCCGTCGCGCTGGCTTCGTCGAACAGCTTCACGCATGCGACCCGACTCCAGCTCGAACAGGGCGTGGAACAGGAGTGGCAAGGCCACACCTTCCGCCTGGAATCAGTACGCGAAAACGTCAACGACGCCGGAAGCGAAAGTGCATTGGAAGCTCGGGTGCTGCTCGACAACTCGAAGGTCATCGTTCCAGCGATCACCACGTACCTGAACATGGGTATCGACGTGCCGACGCCAGGCGTCCGGACGGGCTTGACCAACGATGTGTACCTGACGCTCGAACAAGGGGCGCAGCCTGGCGATACATCAGTCTCAATTCAGGCGTTCATCCGACCGATGATCCTCTGGCTGTGGATTGGCGGGTTGGTGATGGCGCTCGGCACGCTGTTGTCGGCCTTCCCCGGATCCAAGCGTCGGCGGGCAACCGATCCGGTGTCGGCACCGATTCCGACGGGAGCCGCTGTTGCAGCGGCTTCCGATGGCGAGCCGGAACCTGAACCGGCTGGGGCATCGGCATGACCGACGCTGTCGATGTCGTGGAACCTGCTGGTGGCAACGAGTCCGCAGACGGCGATCACCCCCGCCCGGTGGCGCCTTGGATCGCCCTCGCCATCGCGGTGGTGATGATCGGACTGTTCGTCCTGCTGGTCGGCGCCGACACCGGCGGTGGAGAGGACGCAGAATCTCCGCTGCTCGGCCGACCGGCACCCGAGGCGGTCGGCACGCTGCTCGACGGCACCAATTTCGATCTGTCGCAGCGCAAAGGGAGTTGGGTGGTCATCAACTTCTTCCGCGCCGACTGCGCCCCCTGCATCGCCGAGCATCCCGATCTGGTCGCGTTTGTTGACGACCAGGACGCACTGGGCACCGAGGGCGCAGAGTTCTACTCGATCGTGGTCAATGACAGTCGGGAAGACGTCGAGGAGTTCTTTGCCGAACGCGGCGGCGATTGGCCGGTCGTGCTCGAACACGAGCAGATCGACGTGGCCTTCGGCGTGGCGCTCGTTCCCGAGACCTGGATCATCGACCCCAGTGGTGTCGTGCAGGTGCGGATCATTTCGCGAGTGTCCGAAGAACGATTGAACGTGACGATGCAGCAGCTGCGCGAGGCCTACGCCGCATGAGTTTCAACAGGGCCTACGCCGCATGAGTTTCAACAGGGCCGACGCCGCATGAGTTCGGGATTGAGCGAGATCAACAACAAGATGAAGGGTTGGCCGGGTTGGGTGCTGCTCCTGGTCGTCGTCGTGTCGGTCCTTGCTGTCGGCTCGACTCGCGCATCCGGGCCGCAGAGCCAAGAAGAGCGGATCGAGCTCATTTCGAAGCGAGTGGCGTGCCCAGTTTGTAACGGCGAGAGCGTGGCTGAATCACGGAACAACGCCTCGCGAGCGATTCGGAATGAGATCGACTCGTTGGTTCGAAGTACCCCCTTGACCGACGACCAGATCGTTGCCGGTCTGGAAGACAGCTACGGGACCGACATTCTGCTCGTCCCCAGGGCGACCGGATTCGACGCGTTGATTTGGGTGCTGCCCACGATGGCTTTCGTGTTTGGCGTGGCGGGCCTCGCCGTCGCGTTCCGACGGTGGCGCGTTGAGGCCGACGGCATGGCAGACCCGACTGATGCCGACCGTGACATTGTTGCGGCCGCTCGACGGGCCGACCGCCCATGACCGACGAAATGCCCCGCTCTGTCGCGGACGCGACGGCGGCGCCGGAAGAGGCGGTCACGCCCCTGCGCAGCGGCGCACATCTCGATCGGCTTGCCGAACTCGAAGAGGAACGGCGGTTCCTGCTCCGTTCGCTCGACGACCTCGAACGCGAATTTGAAGCCGGTGACGTCGACGAATCCGACTACGCAACGCTCCGGGACGGGTATACCGTGCGCGCTGCTGCGGTACTCCGTCAGATCGATTCTGGTCGAGCGTGGCTTGCCCCGAAGGCGACGCGTCGCTGGGGCCGGCTGGCCCTGATCACGTCAGCCGTGCTCATGCTCGCCGTGGCGATCGGGTTTGCGTTGGCGAATGCCTTCGGCGAACGCGGTGCCAATCAGGAAATCACCGGTTTCGATCCGGGCGACGATGCGCGCATCGTGCTGGCCTCGGCACGCGATGCCCTCAACGAAAATGAGTTCGCATTGGCGAACGGATTGTTCGCACGAGTGGTCCAGATGGAGCGCGATCGCGAGATCGACAACGTCGAAGCCATCGCATACTTCGGATGGACCCTGGCCCTCCAAGCGCGATTGGAGTCGGCTGACCTGACGACCGACACTCGCCTCGACGCAGCCCAGATCGCCCTCCAACAGGCGACGGTGATCGACCCGGACTACGCGGACCCGAATTGCTTCCTCGCCATCATTGAGTTCGCCTTCCTCGACGATGCCGACGCGGCGCTCCCGTATGTCGTCGCATGCGAGTCGGGCAACCCGCCGGCTGATATCGCCAACCTGATTGCCGGGTTTGCTGCCGACATCCGCGCGGCAGCAAGCTGATCGCTTCGAAACCGCATCACACCGGGGTCGAACGTCACCGGTGGCTGCCTCTCAGCGTCGCTACTCTGGCTCAATGGCCATGAACCCGCCGCCGCCTCCGGGCGGTCAGCCGCCTAGGTATCCGCCGCAGGGCCCGGGCGGTCCCCTCGCTCCGCCGCCTGGCTACGTGCCAATCGGCCAAGATTCACCCGGCGGCGGTCAGCGGACCAACGGTCTCGCCGTCGCGTCGCTGGTCCTCGGCATCGTCGGAATCATCCTCTGTGTGCTGTTCATCCCGTGGATCTTGGCGATCATCTTCGGGTCCATTGCGATCAAGCAGTGCAACGATGATCCGACGTACACCGGCAAGGGTCTGGCAATCGCCGGACTCGTCTGCGGCCTCGTTGGAGGCGCATTGGTGTTGCTGATTCTTGTCGGGGGCGACAGCGACTTCAGCTACGACTTCAACAGCTACGTGCTCAGCCTCGTCAGCTGAACTGAATCACCGGTTGGCCTGGGCGCTACTTCTTCGTTGACTTGGCCGCCAACTTGGGCGCCGGCCAGACCTTGCCCTTGGTGATACGGCTGCCTTTGCGGCGAAGCACCCAGACGCTGGCCTTGGACCAGTCGGGCGGGGTTTCCACTTCCATGCCGCGGCGAACCAATGCCGTGATCACCGCTGGAATGATGTCGCCGTGGCTGCAGAGAACAGCGCCGTCTTCGACCTCGTTCAAGAGATCAAGGACCGGCTCGAACGGTTCGCCCTCAAAGAGTCGTCTATCGGCCTGCACCTTGAGCCCGGTGAGATCGCCGAGGGGCTCAAGCGTCTGCATGCAGCGGATGTACGGGCTTGCGTAGAGCGCAGCGACGTCCTTCTTGGCGAGTCGCCGAGCGACAGCGGTCGACTGTTTCCACCCAGTCTTGCTGAGGGGCCGGTCGACATCGTCGCCTTCCCACAAGCGACGTTCGCCGGCTTTTGCATGGCGCACGAAATAGATGACCGCGGCACGCTCCACAGGATCAACCTGTTAGCTCTCGCTGGTGAGCGATCGATGCCGTGCGGTGAGTTGTCGCACGAAGAGGATCCAGGCGATCGCTGCGATCAGGCCGATGACGGAGCCAATGATCGTGACGGTCTGGTTCGTGTCGAGAAGATTCTCGGCAACCGCCTCAGCGCCGGTGTCGCCGAAGCTGCCCGTGAGGCTGCCCGCAGACAAGAAGAGCGCAAGCAGTGGCCAGATGCCGAATGCCAGCCACCACACCCAGAGCACCGGGTTGTTGGACTTGGCGTCGACCTGGCTGCCGGGCTGGCCAGCCACAGCTCCTGGGTTTGACTTGGTCCACTGTTCGCGCAGCATCAGGAACGGGATGACGTAGAGCACCACCGGGGGCAAGAACCAGCCGAAGATGGCGAAGAGCGGATGCCACGTCGTCGTCATGCCAAACGCCCGCAGGTTCGCCGAGATGCGGTACATCCAGATCATCACGAGCACCATCGAGGCGAGGGTGGCGACGCCGGAGAGCGCAGAAAAAGCCGATGATGACACGAGCTGGTCGTTGAAGGCACTCTCGGAGATGCGACCTGCAAGCAGGTCTTCAGCATCCGATCGAAGGCCTGACTGGAGGATTCCGTTGAGGAGGCCGCCGATGCCAGCGATGGCAACCACGATGGTGATGGCGGTGGACAGGCCCTTGACCCGGCTGACCTTCTGCGTCGGCGTCGGTGCGCTCCCGTACGCCACATAGCCGGGCGGCGGCGCCATGTTGCCCGGAGGCGGCGGCGGAACCAGCTGACCCGACGGGGGAGGTGGGGGCGGGGGAGGGGTTTGATCCGGAGGCGGGGGAGGAACGTCGCTCACTCGGGCCAAGCTATCCCGGTCGCCTGGCGTTGTCTGCTGCCGTTGGTCCCAAAGTCAGCGGCGAAGACATTTGCTGCGTTCTCTCGATCAGCCTTTCGCTTCAGACCATGCGTGAATCACGCTCGTATCGCTCACGAACCGGACCGGTTGCACTCCGCCTGAACGCACGGGTGCCCAGCGGTGCGCAGCTTCCTGCAGACAGCGGTCGAGCAACGCGGCTGCTTCTTCAGCACGGTCTGCAGGGACGTGAATCAGCAACTCGTCGTGGAGGCACAAGACGATGCGCGCGTTGAGGCCATTGGATCGCGCCCGCATCAGCACTGCCCAAGTCTTGAAGAATTCGGCGGCAGCACCTTGGACCATCGCATTGCGACCGAACCGACCGCGTGCCGCGGCGCGCGACCGGGCGTCGCGATCGCTGACCTCGTTGGTGTTGGTGGTGCTCATCGGCACGAGGCGGCCGCCGTAGGTCCGCAGATCGTTGCTGCCCTGTGCGGCGCGGTCTGCATCCGCGAGGTATCCCATCGCCACCGGGTACTCGCGTTCGAGCCCACGGAGCGCCTCAGCGCCTTTGCCGGTCGTCTGTCCGTACATCGCGCCGAGCACGGCCACCTTTGCGATCTCGCGTTCGACCCGCAGCTGTTCGGCGACTGGCGCGTACATGTCGTCCGCCTGGGTCGCGGCGGCAAGCTTGGGGTCGCCGGATACGGCGGCGAGGATACGCGGCTCGATCTGGCCGAGATCGGCGCGGACAAACGCGTGACCCGACTCGGCGGCCACAGCCGGTCGGAGCTCGGCAGGCATATTGTGCAGTCCAGCGCTCGCGGTCATGCGGCCGGCAGCTCCGTCGGATCCCGACCACGATCCACGCAGCCGGCCGTCTGGGCCGACGTGTTCGTCGAGCCAGGCGAATCCGAATGTAGTGAGGACGCGTTCAGCGCGACGCCACGCGAGGAGCGGTTCCACGATCGGGTGAGCGTCGCGGAGCGCCTCGAGTCGCCACGCCCGCGTGTCGGGGACCTCGATGCCGACGCGGCGCAGCAGCGACTTGACTTGATCGGGGCTGCGCAGATCGAATGTGATACCGGGCGCAAGATGCTGCAGCACGTCGTGATCTCGACGTTGCAACTCAGCGGCGGCTTCGGCCGCATTGCGGGGGCGGGGACCGACGAACCCGGCGATGATTGACTCGGCGATGGCAAGGTCAACGGGCAGACCGTCGATTTCGAGTTCGGCACAGAGCAGCTCGGCCGCGGATTCCGACAGCACCGTGGCCCGCAGCTGAGGACCGTGGCCGAGATCAACGATGTATCGCGACTGCAATTGCTGCATCGCGAGCGCCGTCTCGGCCCACGAGGCCACCTGGGCTGAAGACTTCGACCAGTCACCGTCGACCCATTCGGGCCGAAGATGGCCGTCTGGCCCGATGGGCTCGTCAAGGTCTCCGGCATCGAGCGCCTGGTTGAACAAGTTGACCGGCATGCGGTGGGGAATGCTGGCCACGTCGAGGTCGTGGAGGCGCGCCCAGATCTGGTCGGGTCCGCAACGCCAACCGCCAAAGAGCAGCCGGTGTGCTGCCGAGAGATCCCAACACTTTGCTGGCCGCACACCCCACTCGATGATGTTCAGCGCAGTGCGATTCGACCACCAAGTCCAGCGGGGTGAGACGGCTGCCTCTGTTGCGGCGAAGACATCAGGTGCGTCGCCAATGTCGATCAGCACGACGGGCTGCCCCTCGGATGCGAACGCAACGGCGTGATCGCCGATTGCCACGCTGACGATCGCGCCGGTGGCGAGATCACCGAGGCTCGATCCGCTGCTGCTCACAGCGTTCATCTTCGCAGCTGGAGAGTCGGACCGATGGTGTGTCAGCCCCAGCCGAGTTCGTGGAGTCGGTCGTCGTCGATGCCCGCGGCGTGGGCCACCTCGTGGATCACGGTGACGTACACCTCGTCGGCGAGATCGTCGATGTCTTCACACATCGCACACAGTGGAAGTCGATAGATCGACACGACGTCCGGTCCTTCGTGGCCGGTGCGCTCCGTGTGGGGGACGCCCTCGTAGAGCCCAAGAATCGTCGGCTCGACCGGGTTGCGGTCATGGATTTGCACGACGACGTTGTCGAGCACGTGCTGGAGTTCGTCCGGGAGGTCATCAAGGGCGGCCGCGACCATGCGCTCAAACCGGTACTTGGCCACGACCTCCATGACGGGGAACCGGACTAGAGAATTTTCAACTCGGGGGAGTAGATCTTCTTCGGCTTCATGTCGACGGCGATCTGGCGAGCCATCTCGTGGAAGATTTTGGCTGACTCGGACTCAGGGTCGACCGCGGTGATGGGCTTGCCATCGTCGCCGCCTTCGCGCAGTTCGGGAACGAGCGGGAGCTGCCCAATGAGCGGCACGCCCACGTCGTCGGCGAGCGCCTGTCCGCCACCGGACCCGAAGATTTCGTACTTCTTGCCGTCGTCGCCGGTGAACCATGACATGTTCTCGATGACGCCGCGCACGGGCAGATTGACCTTCTCAGCCATGGCCGCGGACATCGCGGCGACCTTTTGCGCAGCCGGCTGCGGCGTGGTGACGACGAAGACTTCGCCACGCGGCAGGTACTGCGACAGCGACAGCGCGATGTCGCCGGTGCCGGGCGGCATGTCGATGAGGAGGAAGTCAGGTTCGTCCCAGAAGACGTCGGTGAGGAACTGCTCGAGCGCCTTGTGCAGCATCGGGCCACGCCAGATGACCGCTTCGCCCTGCGGCACGAAGTAGCCGATCGAGATGGCGCGGACGCCGTACATTTCCGGCGGGATGAGCATCTCGTCGATGACCACGGGCTCGCGGTCGGTGCCAAGCATGCGAGGAATCGAGTAACCGTAGATATCGGCGTCGATGATGCCCACCGAATAGCCCTGCGCAGCCAGTGCGACGGCGAGGTTGGTGGTGACGGTCGATTTGCCAACGCCGCCCTTGCCCGAAGAAATGAGCAGCGGGCGGGTCTTCGAATCGTTCTTCGCAAAGGGGACGACACGACCTTCGGCGTGCCCGTGCGCTTGACCCTGACCAGCGGTGGCGCCGGCATCGCCGTGGAGCGTCTTGCGGAGGTTCTCCCGATCTTCGTCGCTCATCACGGTGAACTCGAGATCGATCGACTCGACACCGTCGAGTTGTGTGGCTGCTTCGGAGACGCGGCGGGTGATTTCGTCCTTGAGCGGACACCCCGGGACGGTGAGGGCAATCAACACGCCGACGACGCCGTTGTCCATGATCGACACGCCGCGCAGCATGCCGAGATCGACGATCGAGCGGTGCAACTCGGGGTCTTCGACCGGGCGAAGTGCCTCGACGATCTGGTCTTCCGTGACGACGGGGGAGCTCATGGAGCCCAGTGTGGCGACGCCCTGCGGGATTTGCACTACGGGCGTAGGTAATATTGCTCCCGTGAGTTCCGGGACCGCATTCACCGCCACCGTGTCGGCCATCACCGACGCATTCGGTGACCCCACACGGCGCTCGATCTACCTGATGGCACGGGAGCACTCGCAGGCGACTGCCGACGCCGATGCGTCAGGTGTCACGGCTTCGATGGTGGCTGCTGAGATCGGTGTGCATTCCAACGTCGCCCGGCATCATCTCGACAAACTGGCGGCCGGTGGATATCTCGAAGTTGCGAGCGCTCGACCCGACGCCGAGCGCTCGGCAGGTCGCCCGTCGAAGCACTACCTGGCCGTCGGTGATGCGCTCGATACCGCGGCCTTCCCGGTACGCAGCGACGATCTGCTGCTCTCGCTCTTGGGGCGCACGCTCAGCAAGCTCCCCCATGATGAAGCCGAGCAGATGGCTGAAGAAGTGGGTGCCGAGTACGGACGAGCAATGGCTGCCGGTCTGACCGGTGATGCACTGAAGGCTGGACAGCGCTCGCTGCGGTCAGCCATCCAAGCGGTTGCTGACGCATTGTCCGCACACGGCTTTGCTGCCCACGCCGAAGGCCGCAACAACCAATTGAAGATCATCAACAACCACTGCCCGTTCGGCGACGTCGCCGCCGAGCACCCAGTGATCTGTGCGGTCGATCGCGGCATGGTGCGGGGCATGCTCGGCGAGCTCTACAACGCCGCCGACGGTGAGTTCGGTGAGATCACCACCGAATCCTCGCTGGCCGCAGGCGACACCTTCTGCACCACCGCCGTCTGACCGACCCACCAAGTTCCGTTTGCGTACCCAGGACGTGTCGCCGGGGACACCCCCTGGGTACGCAAACGGGCAGTGGTGGGGTCAGGCGCGGTGTTGGGCGTATTCGATGACGCGGGCGACGACGGCTTCGCTCGCCTTGGCAGTCGAGCCGGCGTCGAACGGGGGCTGGGGGTCGTACTCGATCATCAGCTGCGAGGCTTCGGCGGCCACTCGGTCGAACATGATCTCGACGAGCCGGAGCGCCATGTCGATGCCGCTCGAGACCCCTGCTGCGGTGATGAGCCGCTGATCGAGGTGCTCAACCACTCGCGTGCCCGTCGGCGTCGCTCCATGTGCGGAGAGCACGTCGAGCGCGCCCCAGTGCGTGGTGGCAGTCAATCCGTCGAGCAGTCCCGCCGCGGCGAGCACCAGTGAGCCGGTACAGACCGAGGTGGTGAAGGTGGTTGACTGATGCGCCGAGCGCACCCAGTCGAGCACGCGGTCGTCCGTCATGAGCGCCCGTGTGCCGCGACCGCCCGGAAAGACGATGAGGTCCGGCGTCGGAAATTCTTCGAACGTGCCGTCGACCTCAATGCCGAGCATGCCGTTGTCGGAACGGACGACGCCGCGCTCATGCCCGATAAAAGTGACGTCGATGTCGGGGATGCGCTGGAGGACCTCGTAGGGGCCGATGCCGTCGAGGGCAGTGAACTGCGGGAAGAGTGGAATGACGGTTTGGATGCTCACTGGCCTCCAGCATGTTCGACACCCTCCCAGGCGTCAACGGCACGGCCAACCATTCCCGCCGCCGACGGCCCAGTCTGTCCCGGCAGCGCGGCGGTAGCCTCGATCACGTGGACGTACGCATCGGAGTGACCCAAGCCCCTCGCGAGATCAATCTTGAACTCGCCGACGACGCAGACCGCGACGATCTGAAAGCGCGCATCGAGGCGGCCCTCGGGGGCGCCACCGACACGCTGTGGATCACCGACAAGCGCGGGAACGATGTCGCGGTGCCGTCCGCCAAGATCGCCTACGTCGAGCTCGGTTCCGCTGAGAGCACGCGCAAGATTGGCTTCGGCGACTGAGCCACAGCTCGACTGGGTACAGACGTGACTGCCGTGTCACGCTGGTCTCGTGTCACCGGGTGACACGACGCTGAACGACATGACCGCCCTCCTCGACCTCGACATGCTCTGGGTCACCGGCAAGGGCGGCGTCGGCAAGACGTCGATTGCTGCAGCGCTTGCCGACGTTGCGGCGCGCAGCGGACGTCGAACGCTCGTCTGTGAAATGGATGCCAAAGGCGCCCTCGCTGCTGCACTCGGTGAAGACGACCTGGGGTTCGAACCCACCGAGGTCTCGCCCAACCTGCACGCGATGACGATGAGTACCGAAGATGCGCTGCGGGAGTATCTGCGGCTCTTCGTGAAGATCCCGCTCATCGGCCGTATCGGCCCGCTGGCCACGACGTTCGACTTCGTGGCCGATGCCGCGCCCGGCGTGAAGGAAATTCTCGGCGTCGGGAAGCTCTGTTTCGAAGTGCGCGAGCGGCACTATGACCTGGTTGTGATCGACGCTGAGGCGAGTGGCCACATCGTGAGTCAGATCGGTGCGCCGAAGGTGATAGCGGATCTGGTGCAGGTCGGCCTCGTGCGCGATCAGACGCAGTGGATGCTTGACATTCTTAATGATCCGGCGCGGACGGGCGTGGCCGTGGTCACCACACCCGAAGAGATGCCGGTCACCGAGTCGGCCGAGTTGTTGCAGCGACTCACCGCCGAGACCGGCGCCCATGCCTCCGCCGTTATTGCGAACCGGGTGTTGCCGATGCTCTTCGATCGGCGCGAGCAAGTCGTGGTTGAACAGCTCGAATCCGCCCTGCCGACGCTGACCGCGGCCATCGGTCCGGGCGCGCCGATGGTGCTCGAAGCGGCTCGCCTGACCGACGCTCGCCGTCGAACCGGCGCAGAACACCTCCGCTGGCTGCAGACGGAGCTGCAACGAGACGCGATCCATGCCGACCTGCCGATCATCACGGTGCCTGAGCTTTTCTCCCGGGCGCCTGGCCGTCGTGTGGTGTCGCTGATTGCCGACGGTCTGGCCGAGGAACTCGACGTCGAGTTGGGATGATCGGTGTGCGATGAGTGACCTCGACAATCTGCTCGCCAGCCGCGAGATGGTGCTCGTTGCTGGTTCGGGCGGTGTGGGCAAGACGACAATCGCCGCCGCCATGGGTATCGCTGCTGCACAACGTCAGAAGGGCAAGATCCTCGTCCTCACCGTTGACCCGGCCCGCCGACTAGCGACGGCGCTGGGGCTCGAAGAAGTCGGCAACACGCCGGTCCGGATCAAGCCGGCGGTGTTCAAGCAGGCAGGGGTGAAGGTTCGCGGTCAACTGTGGGTGGCAATGCTCGACACGAAAGCAGGGTGGGACGAACTGATTCGTCGCCACGCGCCTGATGATGAAGTGCGCGACGCAGTGCTGGCCAACCCGCTGTACCAGAACATCACCAGCCGATTCGTCCACAGTCACGACTACCTCGCGATGGAGCAACTGCACGACCTGCACGCAACCGGCGAGTTCGACCTCGTCATCGTCGATACCCCACCGTCGCGCAATGCACTGTCCATTCTTGATGCGCCCGGTCGCATGGTCGACTTTTTCGGGAGCCGACTGCTGCGGTGGCTGACGGTGCCCTACCGGTCGCGCCTGTTCACGGTGGCGTCGAAGCCCTTCTATCAAGTGGCCGACCGTGTGCTCGGCTCACGGTTCCTGCAGGACATCGCCGAATTTTTTGTCCTGTTCCAGGCCATGGAGAGCGGGTTTGTCAAACGCGCGCGGTCAGTGGAAGCGCTCCTCGCAGACGCGCGCACGGCCTTCGTTGTCGTGACGACCCTGGAGACGGCGCCCAGTCACGAGGCGCGATTCCTGGCCCAAGAGCTGCTGAAGCGGAACATGACCCTTGGTGCAATCGTGGCCAACCGAGTGCTCCCAAACGAGTTGGCGGGCGCCGCTGCTGCCGACAGCGCCGAGGCGCTGCGCTACCGGTCTGGACGTAAGCTCGCTGAGTCACTCGCCGCGCAACTCGATGATGCGCCGGTCGCAGTGGTCGACACGGTGCTGACCCAATTGGCGGAACGCTTCGACGATGTTGCATTGGTTGCTGCCCGCGAGACAGAGCGACGCGCGGAGTTGGCTTCGCTTTCGCCGGTGATGCTCGACGTGCCGTGGCTCGCTGGAGACATCCACGACATTGCTGGATTAGGCGGACTCGTCGATCGCTTGCGCGTCGACTTGACCGAGATCTGAGACCTGTCGAACCGGTCGGTGAAACCGTTGCGGTCCACCCTGCTCGGTACGAACTGCGGGTATGGCGCATCCTGCAGTCTCCGATGCGGCAGAATCAGCAGCGATGACCTCTATGGCCGACCTGTCACGGCAGCATTCGTCGCTCGATCAAGACGACATTGATCATTTACATCGGCTCGGCGCCGAATGGGCGTTCCTCGCCGATCTGTGCTTTGCCGACCTGCTGCTGTATGTCCGTTCGACCGACGCGAAGTGGGTCGTGGTCGATCAAGTCCGCCCCGCGACGAACCAAACCATGTACGTCACCGACTACATCGGTACGTGGGCGCAGTGGGGTGCCGCCGTCCTGTCGCAAGCGGCCGATGAGAACACGATCATCGAAGCCGATCTCGATACGCCTGATGACGGAGCCCGGACGCGAATGATGGCGATTCCGGTCGCTCGCAACGGCCGAGTCATTGCGATCCTCAGCAAAGAATGGGAAGTCCGATCTGGGCGAACCCTCGGTGAGCTGGAACGGTCGTACAAGGAGATCTTCGACAAGTTCGTTGTCATGATCCAGACCGGGACGTTCCCGTTCGCCGGCCGCGTGGCCGACTCCAGTGCGGCGCCGCGCGTGGGCGACGGTGTGCTCAGCCTCGACGCCGATGGCACGGTCACCTATGTTTCGCCCAACGCCAACTCGGCGCTGCACCGCGTTGGGATTCAGGCCAACCCGGTGGGGATGCGCCTCGCCGAACTCGGTTTCCACGACGGCCCGGTTCGCCAGGCATTCGAGCGCCTCGAGCCGGTTGTTGAGGAGTTTGAGCAAGGCGCCGACGTCACGCTGCTCAGCCGATGTGTCCCACTCGTTCACGACACAGAATCCGGTCCGGTTGTCGTGGGCGGTCTGATGCTGATGCGCGACGTCACCGAACTGCGGAAGCGCGACCGTCTCTTGCTGTCGAAGGATGCGACCATTCGCGAAATTCACCATCGGGTGAAGAACAACCTGCAGACCATCTCGTCATTGCTGCGGCTGCAGGCGCGCCGTCTGACCAATCCGGAAGCGAAGGCGGCCGTGCAGGAATCGGTGCGACGGATCCGCACTATTGCTCTGGTCCACGAGTCGCTTTCTCGTGAGCCCGGCGAAGATATCGCGTTCATCGAGATCGTTCGTCCGCTGCTCCGACTGGCCGAAGAGGGCCTCCAGTCGCCCGACCGCCCCGTCCGTTTCACGGTCACGGGTGACGGCGGACGGATCCCGGCCAACACGGCAACGCCGCTTTCTGTCGTGCTCACCGAGCTGTTGCAGAACGCCGTCGACCATGGATTCCCCGAAGGAAGTGCCGGTGGGCAGGTGTCGGTGGCGCTCACCCAGAATCAGCACCGACTCGACGTCCGCGTCATCGACAACGGCCGCGGTGTCGCTCCGGGCTTTGACCTCGACGCCAGTACGGGTCTGGGCCTGTCTATCGTGCGGACATTGGTGACGACCGAACTCAACGGGACGATCGACATGCGCCCGGCTCGAACCCAGGATCTTGATGATGCCAAGTTGGGCGACGCCTCCAGCCATCAGCACGGCACCGTTGTCGAACTCAGCGTCCCGACGGTTGTTTGACTCGCGCTGATCTGGGGCCAGCCGGCCGCAGCCAGATGAAAGGGTTCAGCTCGCGGCGGAGCGTGCGGCGCGAGCGGCAGCGACGCGCTTGCGGCGGATGACCCGACGCTCTTCTTCGGTGAGGCCGCCCCAGATACCGGAGTCCTGGTTGGTGTCGAGCGCGAAGTCGAGGCATCCCTGCGACGAGGTGCACTCGCCGCACACTTCCTTGGCGTTGTCGATCTGGACCAGTGCATTTCCGGTGGTTCCGACGGGGAAGAAAAGTTCCGGGTCGGTGTCACGGCAGAGCGCGTCGTCGCGCCAATCTGCCGGAGCGGCTCCCAAGGTGATGCTGGACGCAAGGATCGTCACGGGTGTGCTCCAAGGAGGTTGTCAGGGCGCTGTGATGACGGGTTGAGACAGCGCAGATGGTGGGTGTGAGGGTTGCCGCCCGCTCGGCGCCGTCACCGTAGGCGCAACCCGTTGGTGACACAAGAGGTGATGTGTGTGACGCGCGCCCCCTTGACGTCGTGTGCTCGCGCGTGCTGAGGGGGCGCTGCTCCGCGGGCGCGGCCATACTTGGGGATGCTCGTGATCGGACACCGAGGCGCATCTGTCGCCGCTGCAGAGAACACTGTGCAGGCCTTTGTGCTGGCTGATGCCATGGGTGCCGATGGTGTCGAGCTGGACGTTCGGCTGGCGCCAGATGGGCGGCTGCTCGTCAAGCACGACCCGTTGCCGACTGCGTCAGGCGACCTTGCGGGGTATCCCGAGCTGCGCGAGGTGCTGGCGGTCTGCGGGGACATGCTGGTGAACGTCGAGATCAAGAATTCTGCCGACGAGCCGGGTCATGACCCGAGTGGAGCAGTCGTCGAGCCGACCATTGCCGAGATGCGGCTGCACGGATCGATCGATCGCTGGATCATCTCGTCCTTCGATTGGGACACGATCGAACGGTGCCGCGCAGCCGCACCGGATATCGCAACGGCCTATCTGGTGATGGAAGCAACTGCCGATGTCATTGAGCAGACCGCTTCGGCAGGCCACGTTGCCGTGCATCCTGATGAGGAGTCGGTCACCGCAGAGACGGTCGCGGCATGCCACGCCGCGGGACTGGCGATCAACACGTGGACCTGCAACGACCCGGACCGACTCAAGGAGTTAGCCGAGTGGGGCGTGGACGGGGCATGCACCGATGTGCCGGACATCGCCCTCACCGCACTCGGGCGGCGGATCAGCCCGGCTGAGGTCCGGTGGGAAACACCAGCTTGACCGCATTGGGCACGTGCACGAACTCGAGCCGTGAGGTCTCGCCGAGCGCATCGCCGTCGACCTGATAGGGGAACGGTGTCGGATGTTCGGCGACGAAGTGGGTGACGTCGGTACGAATGTCGAGGTGGTCGGCGGGGCTGACTCCGCCACCCTTCAGCGCGCCGGCCAGTGAACTGAGGATCGCCGTCGCGCGCATCGTGCGGAAGGTGATGACGACAAGGCCCCGGTCGAGCGTGGCGGCGGGGGAAAGGTCGAGCGGACGGTTGCCCAAGTAGGTGTACGGGTTGGTGTTGAGGACGATCGTGAAATAGCCGTCGTCGACCTTGCCGCCCGCCGTTGACGTGCCGTCGCCGTCGATGCTGAAGTGCGGATGCTTGCGGTCGTAGCCCGTGAGCCAGGTGGAGAGGCCCGCGTAGATGAAGAGGGGGTGGCCGAGCCAGCGTTTCAGCGAACCGCGCCGCTCGACCTGTTGAACCACGGCCGCGTCGTACCCGATGCCGGTGTGGAAGCAGAAGTACCGCCCGTTCACCTGGCCGAGACCAATCGGTCGGAAATCAGCGGCGTCGATGCCGCGTGCCAGAAACTCGACAGCCTCGAGTGGATCGTTCGGCAGACCGAGCGTGCGTGCGAACACGTTGGTGGAGCCTCCAGGAAGCACGCCGAGCGCTGTGTCGGTGCCCGCAATGCCGGTGGCGACCTCGTTGAGAGTGCCGTCGCCGCCGTACCCGATCACCACGTCAACGCCACGTCGGGCGGCGTCGTGGGCAAAACGTGTCGCGTGGCCGCGTCGATTGGTCTCGACGATCTCGACATCGTGGCCCTGGCTCAGTCGGCGGTGGACGACGACGGTGTTGCGTGCGGTCACCGACGACGCGAACGAATTCACGATCAGAAGAACTTTCACCGCAGCACCACCACCAAGGACCCCCACGGTACCCGGCCGGGGTTTCTGGCAGGCGACATCGCGTCGGCCGGCCTGGTCTCGCCTGCCCCATCTTCACGGGGGTGAAACGGGAAGGGCGATGTGTCATCCGGGACACATCGCCGGTGAACTTGGTTTCCCGCTTTGTGAGCTAGTTGACCCGGCGGTAACTTATGAGCCTTATGAACGTGATCGTCTGTGTGAAACAGATCCCTGATCCGGCACTGCCGGGTGAGCTGGATCCCTCGACCAACACGCTGAAGCGAGACGGGAAACTCATCCTTGATGAGTCGGACAGCTACGGCGTCGAAATGGCGCTCCAGCTCGTTAACACCGCTGGCGAAGGCTCTGTCACCCTGGTCTCGATGGCCCCGAATGATGAGGTGTCCGGTCTGCGTACCGCCCTCGCCATGGGCGCCGAGAAGGCCGTGCTCGTCTCTGATCCGGCGCTGGCCGGTGCTGATGCGCTCACCACGGCCAAGGTGCTTGCGGGCGCCGTCGGCAAGGCGGGTGACTACGACCTGATCATCGCTGGTACCGAGTCTTCCGACGGCTACACGGGCACCGTGCCCGAGCAGATGGCGGAAGTCCTCGGACTGCCGTCGGTCGGCTTTGCCAAGACCATTGCGGTCGACGGCAGCACCGTCAAGGTCGATCGTCAAACCGAAGCCGGTTACGACGAGGTCAGCTGTTCGCTCCCCGCCGTGGTCTCCGTCACCGCTGGTGTCGTCGAGCCGCGCTACCCGAGCTTCAAGGGCATCATGGCTGCCAAGAGCAAGCCGGTCGAGACCGTCACTGCCGCCGACCTCGGCGTCGAGTCGGTGTCGTGGGCACAGTCGATCAGCTCCGTCGAAGATGCGCCCGCCCGCGAGGCCGGCGAGATCATCGAAGACGACGGCGAAACGTTCAACAAGATTGTCGACTTCCTCGACAACCTGAAGGTCATCTGAGGAGTCTGAATCATGGCTGTTAACAACATCTGGGTCTTTTCACAGGCCAACGGCGACGAGGCCACCACGGCCTCGCTCGAACTGCTTACCAAGGCCCGCTCGCTGGGCGGCACCGTCACGGCATTCGTGGCAGGCGTCGCCGGTGGTGCAGTTGCTGCACTCGCTGATCATGGCGCCGCCAAGGTCTACGAGACCGGCGACCTTGCCGGAGCTCTCCCGGGCGCAGCTGTCTCGGCTGCAATGCAGGCAGTGATCGACGGTGGCGACGTCCCCGATCTGATCATGTTCCCGCAGAACTACGAAGGTCGCGACGTGCTGAGCCGCCTGTCGGTCAAGCTCGACCGCACCGTGCTCACCAACTCGACCGATATCACCGTCGACGGTGATTCGGTGACCGTGCAAACGCCGATCTTCGGTGGCAGCAAGCTGGTGAACTCGACGTTCACCGGTGAGGCACCGTTCCTCGCAGCATTCCGTCCGAAGAGCTTCGAGGCCGCCGGCGGCGCTGGCGCTGCTGGCGAACTCGCTTCGGCTCCGGTCCCGGATCTCGGTTCGACCGGTGGAGCCACCGTCACGGCGGTGCACGTCGAGGAGACCAGCGGTCCAAAGCTCGACGAGGCGGCCGTGGTCGTCTCGGGCGGACGCGGCCTCGGCGAGGCCGACAAGTTCGACATGGTCGAGACGCTCGCCAAGCTGCTGAAGGGTGCGCCTGGCGCATCGCGGGCCATTGTCGACGCCGGTTGGGTTCCCTACAGCTACCAGGTCGGCCAGACCGGCAAGGTCGTCAAGCCCACCGTCTACATCGCTGCGGGCATCTCTGGTGCCACACAGCACATGGTCGGCATGAAAGGCGCGAAGAACATCATCGCGATCAACAAGGACAAGGAGGCGCCGATCTTCGGTGTCGCCGATCTCGGCATCGTGGGCGACGTCCACAAGGTGATGCCCGCCTTGATCGCAGCCTTGGAGGCCCGGGGCTGAGGTTCCGCACTCACAACTGAACGAGCGACGAGCCAGGCCTGGGTGATAGGTCCGGCTCTTTGCTTTTTCTGGCTCAGCCTCTCGTAACCTTTCGGCCATGGCTCAGTTGATGGTGTGGATTGATCAAGACCTGTGCACAGGTGACGGCATCTGTTCAGAGATTTGCCCTGATGTGTTCCAGGCCCGCGATGACGGGCTCTGGATTGTCAAGGAAGAGTCCTCACACTTCGGTACAACCGTTCTCTTCGATGGTGGTGAGGGCGCTGGCCACGGTCCCGATATGGGCAATGGCGTCGCACGCATTCCCGATTCACAGATCGACACCGCCGTCGATGCAGCCGAAGAATGCCCGGGCGAATGCATCATGATCGAGCCGATCGATCAGGCCGTCATTTCTGCCCGCGGAGTCTGAGCGGGTCGCACCGTGGCGGCCGCGGATTGGCCGTCGCTGCCATCAACCGGTGGCTGCGATCACACCCTCGTTGCGATTACGTGGAGTCGCGGGCGCTGATCGCCCAAGCGACACCTTCTGACTCGTCCTCGATCGCGATCTGCAGCGTCCAGCCGAGTGCAGGTTCGAAAGCGTCCCAGCGATACCAGTTGAGTTCGTTCGCGAACTGACCGAGCGCGTCGGGGTTGACCGGCCAGTCGTCAATGAAGTCGCCGATCGCGGCGAGCATCCACCACGCACCGAAGCGTCCGGTCGCAGCGCCGCGTCGCCGGCCGTGGGCCCCTCCGCTCGCTCCTGCCCAGGCCATCCAGGCCATGGCCGTGCGAACGTCGAGTTCGCAGACCCGCGCCCGGTGCGGCCCCAGTGCGCCGATCGCGTCGCCCACGTCACCCTCGACGCACACGACCTCGACGGTCCCGTTCGAACCGGAAAGCCACGGTTCGACCAGCTGCTGAACTGCGAGCTCGACATCGTCATCGAGCCGTTCGGCCTCGCTGCTCGTCTCGATTTCCTCCCAATTTGTGGGCAGCCTCGGAGCGGGAAAGTCAGCATCGTTATCGCGATACTTCGCGACGGCGTACGTCGGCTCCCAGCCTTCGAGCTCGAGTGGAATGTCGAGCACGTCGGCGATGTCGTCGTCGACGACTTCGCCTCGAATCGCTCGCTCGTGGGCAACGAATGCTGCTCGCGGCGACGGATTGAGTTCCGTGCGCAAAGCATCCCAGGTGTGGTGTTGGGCGGCAACCTCGGTCAGCGGTCCGATGGTGAACTGGCCTGATAGCCCATCGGTCTCATCGAGGACGGCAGCGACATGGTGGGGTGGAGCGAGGAGCGCCAACCGGTACTCGGCCAGCGTTGCAGCCGGCCACAGCTGTCGCCCCGTCTTCACTGCGCTCCGGGCACGATCGCGCACCCGCAGTAGTCCATCCCAGTCGCCGGTTGCGCACCGGTCGTCGATCATCCGGACGAGCCCGTCGAGATCTGCAGCGTGAATCAGATCATCGAGGTCGTCATCAGACATATGAGCATCCTCGCACGGAACAAGTCCGGGTGACACCCGAGTTCAGACGGACAGGTCAGACCAGTGGCCAGGGATAGCGGCGGCCGGTCGGGTCGGTCGGGAAGCGACGGTGCTTGACGCACCAGGCGGCACGACCCTGGATTGCTTCGACCTCGTCGTCACTCAGCAGGGTGGCGATGTCGAGCGGGACACGATCGACGAGGCGGTTCACTCGATCGAGCAGAGGCTCGGAAATCTCCTCGTCGGCGAACTCCCAGATGACGGTGCGGAGTTTGTACTCGGCCGCGAAACACAGGCCGTGGTCGATACCCCATACCTCGGCTGGCAGCAAAGTTCCGTCGTCAGCGTTGCGCTCGGGGACAAGAATGCAGTGCCCACTCTTGCGGTCGGTGTTGTTACAGATGATGTCGAGGAGCGCCAAGGCACGAAAACGATCATGCAGGTCGACACGAGACTCCATCATCGTGAAGTAGTGCTCGGCGAAGTCGCCAGCGACGAACCACTGCACGGAACCTTCTCCGACGGGACCGTCGCGCAGCACCGTCGGCGGCACGACGTGTAGGCCGAGGGCCTCGCTCATTCGATAGGTCGCCACCTCACGACGGTGCAATCCGGGCTCGAAATCCCAGAGTGGTCGCTCGCCCCGCATTGGCTTGTAGATAGCCGGGTGCGACTTGCCCTCATGGGTGACGTGGACGAGAAACGTGGCATTGCTGCTGTACGGCATTCGCCCCTCGACCTCAATCTCGCCGAGGAGCAGGTGCGTCATCGGGTCCTCGACATCGTCGATGCGCAACTCGACGCCCTGTTGATCGCTTGCCTCGTCGCTCGCTTCGTCGTTGTCGACGATGTCGTCGTCCAGATCGTCGTCCGCCACGTCGGTCAGTTCATGCGTGGGCAGGCGTGCCCATCGGGGTCGATCGGGTGGTTGCACCATTGACAGTCGGGCCGCCCGGATTCGACCACTCGGTCGGCGTGGTCGCAAAATGCTGCAGCCTGACCACGGCTGACGTACAGGCGGACGTGACCGCGGTCGTCATCAAGGAATTCGCCATCTTCGTCCACCTCGCCGACTTCTTCGAGCTGGATGAGCACTTTGTCATTGGAACGGTCGTAGCCAAGCCCGATCGGGCCGAGCACGAATGACGCGTCAAGTGGCGGCGCGAGTTCCAGCGCCCCTGGCATCGGTCGGTCTTCTGGCGGTGGGAGGTCGCTCAGCACCTTGCGGAGGTAATCGACGATGGCCGCCGTCTGCTGCTTCTCGCACTTCACGCTGACCCGTTGACCGTCGGCTCGGACCTGCATGTAGAACGTCCTGTTGCCCGGCTCGCCAACGGTGCCCGTCGTGAACGCGTCGACGTCGTCGAACTCGTAGAAGACGCCCATCAGGCCGGCTTGAGCTCGGTCAGAGGTCGGCCGGTGGAGTTGACGGCGAGCACGATGGGGCCACCCGCATGCCATGTCACGGCGCTGATCGAGGCTGGGCTGATAACGATGCGCTGGAACAAATCGATATGTGTGCCCATCGCGTGAGCGACCGCTGCCTTGATCGTGTCGGCATGCGAAACGCACACGATGGTGCCGCCAGGGTGGAGCTTGCGAAGCTTGTCGAGTGCGTTGACCATGCGCGTCTGCATCTCGGTGAAGCTCTCGCCGTTGGGGAAACGGAACGTCGACGGAGCGCGTTGCACCGTTTGCCACTCCGGCAGCTTCATCAGGTCTTTCAGCTGCTTGCCGGTCCAGTCACCGAAATCGCACTCGAAGAGCCCTCGCTCGATCTGTGTTTTGAGGCCGCATGCCGCAGAGATCGGAGCGGCGGTCTCCTTGGCTCGTTCCAGCGGCGAGCTGTAGACGGCATCGATGTTCAACTCTGCAATGCGGAGCGCGGCGATCTTGGCCTGTTCGTGGCCCAGGTCGGCGAGATGCAGCCCCTTGGCCCGGCCGGGCAACACCTTGCCGGTGGTGGGCGTCTGGCCGTGGCGGACCATGAGGATCGTGGTCGGCTTCGGACCCTGCTTGGCAGCCCGCTTCTTCGAAGCAGTGGTGGTTCGCGCAGCAGCCTTCTGCGCAGGCTTCGTGGCTGCTGAGGATGCTGATTTCTTGCGTGTCGTTGTTGCCATGATTGCCTTTCACGCTACCGAGGGCCAACCTACTGTCGATGTCTGTGGCGAATCCTTCCGTGCCCCCAAAGAAGCCCTCCAACAAGCCCTCCAAGAAGCAGTCGCTGTTGGCGCTGCGCGATCTGACCCACGAGATTCATGAATGTCGTGAGTGTCCGCGGTTGGTTGAGTGGCGCGAACAAGTGGCTGTGGAGAAGCGCGCCTCGTTTCGCGACGAGGACTATTGGGGCAAGGCGATCTCGGGCTTCGGTGATCCGTCGGCCCGCATCGTCATTCTGGGCCTTGCACCGGCTGCCCACGGGGCCAACAGGACCGGACGCATGTTCACGGGCGATCGCAGCGGCGACTGGTTGTTTCGGGCAATGCATCGAGCCGGACTCGCAAATCAGGCCGAGTCGGTCAGTGCCGACGATGGCCTGGAGTTGGCCAATGCCTGGGTGACGTCAGCCGTGAAGTGCGCCCCGCCGCTGAACAAGCCGACCACCGATGAACGCGACGCGTGTCGCCCCTTCCTCGAACGTGAGCTCGAGGCGCTTTCAGAGGCGGCCGTCGTGATCTGCCTCGGGACGTTCGGCTACAACGCCGCGTGCCACTTCTTCGGCGTCCGACCTCGCCCCAAGTTTGGTCACGGACTTGAAGTGCCCGTCACCTCACTCGATGGACGGTCACTCACCATTGTCTGCAGCTACCACGTCAGTCAGCAGAACACGTTCACCAAGCGCCTCACGGAGCCGATGCTCGACGCCGTGTTCAGCCGTGCGGTCCAACTCGCTGACCAATACCGGACCAGTGATGGCCAGTGATGGCCAGTGACGGCTCAGGGACGGCCTGAGGCGAGGGCGAGACGGAGGGATTCTGCAGCGAGCGCGTGAGCGGCCCTGGCGTCGCCGAGCATGTGTGGGAGCGAGAAGAAGCCGTGGAACTGTCCGGTGAACTCGACATGGCTGACCTTGACGCCGAGCGCCGCCATGCGATTGGCGTAGGCAACGCCTTCGTCGCGGAGCGGATCGAAACCGGCGGTGATAACGAGCGCCGGTGGGCTTTGCGCGAGGACGTCGTCGCCGACGAGCAGGGGCGAGACCCGCGGATCTTCGGCGCTTCCTCGTTCGCCGGCCAGGTAGTGGTCGATGAACCACTGCATCGACGACTTCGTCAAGAAGTAGCCCTCGGCGTTCTGCTCATACGACTCGGTATTCATCCTGCAGTCGGTCACCGGGTAGACGAGCAGCTGGAACATGATCGGAGCGGGAGCGACGTGCGCGACGACCGCCGCGAAGTTCGCGCCGGCAGAATCGCCGCCGACCGCGAGGCGATCAGGGTCGACGCCGAGTTCGGCAGCGTTGGCATGGGCCCAGCGCGTTGCCTGGATGCAATCGCCGAGGCCAGCTGGGAACGGGTCCTCAGGCGCCAATCGGTAGTCGATGCTCAACACCGCCTGACCGCTGCGGTTCGTGAGCGACCGGCAGATGTTGTCGTGGCTGTCGAGGTCACCGATGACCCAGCCGCCGCCGTGGAAGAAGACGAGCAGACCAGGCAGGGTGTCAGTCGGCGTGGGCAGGTACAGACGGGCCGGCACGCCGCCTGCGTCAACAAACCGAATCTCGTGGCAATCTTCGGTCGGCTCGGGAGCGAGTTCGGCTCGCGTTGCGCGAGCCATGGCCGGTTCTTGGGAGTCGAGCGCGGGCGCACCGATTCGCTCCATCAGCTCAAGCAGCGTCTGCGCCTCCCAGTTGAGCGATCGATGCTGTGACTGGTTCAGAGGTTGGCTGAGCGGCATCCCGACATCGTGCCAGTAGCCTCCGTTCACTGTGAACTCAGAGCTCGCCACCATCGAGATCAGCACCAGCGCGACACCGAAGCGCCCGCTGGGCCGCACCCTCGCGGTGCTTGCCGTCGCCGTGCTCGGCCTGAGTGCATGTAACTCGGACCCCGGCTCTAAGCGAGTGGCCGAGGACATCATCAAGACCGCGGTCACCCAAGGTGATCTCACCGAAGCGCAGGGCGACTGCATGCTCGATCAAGTCGAGCAGTACAGCCAAGACGAGCTCGACGCCATCACCGAGTCCGCTGGCGACGCCGGCCCCGGCACCGCGATCGAACTCTTCGAAGCCGACCTCGCCGCCTGCAAGTAAGACGACTTGGTGCCAGGCACCAAGTCGTCGGCTACTCCTTTGGCTTGACCTCGTCGGTTTTGACCGCGACAACCTTCTTTTTCTTGGGTGGCGGGACACCGATGGCCGGTGCAGCATCGGCTTCCTTGGGCCAGCGGCGACGGCTGACGATCGAGAGCAGACGAAGCAGGCGCATCGCCGTCTCGTCGGTCTGAGCCGGGCGGGCAATCAATGAGCCGTCGGCGATCATCCGCTCGATGACCTCTTCGCCCAACTCTGTGCGGACAATGGTCAGCGTCCAGTCGTTGTCTTCACCGATGCCGCCCGTTGCGACGTCGGAGTGCTCAGCCGCGAAGTCGGGGCAGCTCTTGCAGCCCTCGCGAGTCCAGGCGTGACATTCCTTCAGATTGATCTCGTGATACGAGCCATCCTTCATCCAGATCTGGAAGGCGCCCTTGATGTTCATCTTGACCATGTCCTGCTTCTTCAAGCCGTACTTGGCCTCGAAGAGCTCTTCGAAAATGGCGTCATCAAAAGTCTTCGAGCAGAGCAAACCGATGTTGAACAGGAAGGGCTTGGACACCTTGCCGGCCTTGCGGTCCCACATGACTGGCGGCGAGGAGGTCTGGCAACCCATGCCGACCAGTGCGAGGCGTTCGTGGCCCTGCTCTTTGGCTTCGCGCAGCGCAAGCGGGTTGGCGCAGTATGTGTAGCGCGAACCGGCGGTGGCGAGAATCTCTTCGCGAGTCGACACGACGACCGGCTTGGCCTTCCACGCGTCGTCTTCTTCGACGCCGGAGACGAGCGCCGCGTCGATGTAGTCGTGCTCGCGCAGCCAGATCAGCATCGCCGAGACGAGGCCGCCGTCCTGGCCCATCTTGTGCACCATCTCGTCACTGGCCCGCGTGAGGTAGAGCTGGCGCCAGATGCCCGCCATCTCGTCGGGCTCACGCACACGACCGAACAGGTGCATGTCGGCTGCTGGCTCCCAAGCACGAAAGCGCGGGCAGGCACGGGTGCACGTGGTGCAACCGCCGCCGGAGCCGAAACCGTGGACACAGTCGTCGAGCCCGAGTTCTTCTTCCAGATGGAAGGGGATGTACTTGCCCTCTTCGTGTTCGTACCCGATCACGTCATGCGGGCAGGTGACGACGCAGCCGGCACAACCGGTGCACAGGTTGTTGGTGATGACCTCGTGGTACAGCTCTTTCCACTGCGCCGTCCAGCGTTCTTTCTTGACCGGCGCGTCAGCGGCAGGCGGGTCCGATTCGATGGTCGTCATGCCGCTGACTGTACGTCAGCAATGCTCCTGCCACTCAACTGCACGAGACACCCGATCGATGTGCCGAGGGCGGTGCTCGGGGGCGGTGCGATACGGTCATCGGGATGACGTCGGCGCGTGACCTTGCCACTCGACGAGAGGTTGCACGCGCCTTCGTGGACTCGTCGTCGGCGCGGGTGATTGCGGCGTTCCTGATGCTGGCAGTGGTACTCCGCGCAGCGATGGGTGGCCTGACCTGGGGCGACCTGGCCGCAGTTGCTGTGGTCATCGTGTTGCTCGGTCCGGTCGAGTGGATGATCCATCGAATGCTCTTGCATGCCCAGCCGACCAACCGCCTTGCCGAGTTGCTCGGCACCCGTGACTCGCACGAACGTCACCACCGCGTTCCAGACGACCTCGACTGGCTGTTGCTGCGACGCCCGAATGCGATCGGCTCGTGTCTGGCAATTGTCCTACCGCTCGGAGCGGCTGCCCTGGTGCTCGGTTCGCTTCAGCTTGTCTCGCCCGAGGTTGCTCGAGCAACAGCGGCGTCGACGATGGTTGCTGGCCTGCTGGCTTTGGCCCACTATGAGTGGGTCCACTTGCTCGTGCACTCCAAGTACCGGCCGACCTCGCGGTACTACGCCCATCTCGATCGGAATCATCGGTTGCACCACTTCCGCAACGAGCGATACTGGCTCGGTGTCACCGTCGATGTTGGCGACCGGCTGGCGCGAACGTTGCCGGTCGATCGTGATGCGGTTCCGATGAGCGACACCGTGCGCGCTCCGCTTGCCGCCGCCTCTGACGCGTTCTGACGAACCGTCGCCGGGTCCGCGGTGAGTAGTGTTTGGAACCGTGACCGTGGTGGTGACGCCGGACTTCGACACGTATCGGTGGGCATCGATTGCACGCGTCACGCGTGAGTTGCCGATGGTGCGGGTCCACTGGGCCGACGGGGTGCGGCTCGATTGTTTTTCGCTGTGGCTCTATGAGAACACGGTCGCCATCGACCCAATCACCCGTGAGTCCACGGTTGACCCGTTCGACCTGCCCGGTCCAGAAGTGCTCGCCGGGGCACACATCGGGTCCGATGGTGCACTCGTGGTCGCCTGGATCGACGGGACCGAGTCACACGTCCACCCCGGATGGCTGCGATCGATTGCCGACACCAAGCATCTGCCTGATGCCGTTTCGGGCGCTCCGACGGTGTGGACCGCAACGATGGAGGAGCCACCGACGTTCGATGGCTCAGCGGTCCTCGACGATGACTCGGTACTTGAGGCGTGGCTGACCGCACTCGTCACACACGGACTGGCTCGGCTGCGCAATACGTCGGCCAACAGCGAAGCGATGGAGATGATTGGGCGGCGGATTGGACCGATCCGAGGCTCCAACTTTGGCGACGTGTTTACCGTCGAGGCAATCTTCGACCGGGCCGACTCGCTCGCCAACACCGGCGCCAACCTCGGACAACATGCGGATCTCCCGACCCGAGAGACGCCGCCAGGCTTTCAGTTTCTTCACTGCGTCGAGAACACGGTGGCGGGTGGTGCGTCGCGAATGACCGACGGGCTCGCCGTCGTCGAGCGGTTGCGTGCCGAACATCGCGACCACTACGAGGCGCTCACCACCCTCGAGTGGGTCTTTGCAAACCGAGCGAAAGACGGTGACCACCGGTGGATCGGACCGATGATTGACCACGGCACGACCCACAGTCCGCTCACGATGCGCGCGTTCTATCCCGTTCGCCTTGCGCCGCACATGGCGCCAGTTGACGTCCCTCGGGCGTACGCCGCGATGCGCGTGTTTTCGGCGGTCGCTCACGATCCGGAACTGATGTTGTCGAACCGATTCGAACCGGGCGACCTTGTCGGCTTCGACAACCGGCGCATTCTGCACGGCCGCGACGCGTACGATCCCGGCGTCGGACGCCGAGTCCTGCGCGGCTGTTACATCGACCGCGACGACGTGCTGTCGCGCTTACGCGTCCTGCGACGCAACGGTGCAACGGCCGAGTGACGCATCCATCGGCTCTTTCAGCTGCTCTCCCATCTCCACCCTCATCTCCACCCTTATCTCCACACAACGAAACGAGACCCCAATGAGTTCTGCCTTCATCACCTGTGCTGTTACGGGCAGCGGCGACACCGTCGGAAAGTCCGACAAAGTGCCGTTCACACCCGAAGCCATCGCCAACGACTGTATTGCTGCGGCAAAGGCAGGTGCCGCGGTGGTGCACATTCACGTCCGCGACCCGATCACGGGTGCGCCGTCGCGTGAGGTCGAGTACTACGCAGAGGTCGTTGACCGGGTCCGATCCTCGAACGTTGATCCGGTCATCAACCTCACGGCGGGGATGGGCGGCGACGTCACGTTCGGCTCGGTCGAGCGACCTTTGCCATTGGCCGAGGAAGGCACCGACATGGTCGGCGCGACGGAACGGCTCGACCATGTTCGCAAGATCCTGCCCGAGATCTGCACGATCGACTGTGGCTCGATGAACTTCGGCGAGGGGGACTATGTCATGACCAACACGCCGTCGGTCCTCGCCGAAATGGCGCGTCAGGTGCAAGAGCTGGGGGTGCGACCGGAAATCGAAGTATTCGACACTGGACACCTCTGGCAGGCAAAGTCACTGGTCGAACAGGGTCTGATCGCCGATCCGGTAATGGTGCAGCTCTGTATGGGCATTCCGTGGGGTGCGCCCGCCGACCTCAACACGTTCATGGCGATGGTCAACAACATTCCCGAGAGCTGGACCTTCAGTGCGTTCTCGATCGGCCGGAAGCAGCTGGAGTACGTCGCGCTGGCCGCGATTGCTGGCGGCAACGTACGCGTTGGCCTTGAGGACAACCTGTATCTCGATCGCGGTCAGCTGGCCACGAACCAGGACCTCGTCGAGCGAGCGGTCGCCATCCTGAGCGGAATGAACATCGACATCATGAATGCCGATGACGTGCGCGAGAAGATGCAGCTGACCCGGCATGGCTGAGCTTCCTGCCCGGGCCGCCGTCGTCGGGTGTGGCGTGATCGGTGCAGCGTGGGCGGCTCGGATGCGTTTGCGCAGCGTCGACGTCGCTGTGTACGACCCGTCTCCGACTGCGAGTGAGGTTCTTGATGCGGTCATGGCCGATGCGGTATTGGCCTGGGCGGCGCTCGGCCTCGCGACCGATCAGGTGGGGTCACTCACGATCGTCGACTCGATTGCCGAGGCTGTCGACGGGGCAGGTCTCGTTCAGGAGTCGGTACCAGAACGGATCGACATCAAGCACAGCACGCTCGCAGCGATTGATGATGTCGCTCCTCTCAACGCGCTCATTGCATCGTCGACGTCGGGCTACCAGCCATCAGACCTCGCGACGGCAATGAACCACCCCGAACGATTCGTCGTGGCGCACCCCTTCAACCCGGTGTACCTCCTGCCACTTGTCGAAGTTGTCGGCGGTGTCCAGACGTCGCTCGGAACGATCGACCGGGCAATGGACACGTACCGGGCGCTCGGCATGCACCCGCTTCACGTCCGCAAGGAAATTGACGCGTTCATTGCCGATCGCCTGCTCGAAGCGGTGTGGCGGGAGGCCCTGTGGCTCGTCAACGATGGCATCGCAACGACCGAGGAGATCGATGATGCGATCCGCTTCGGATTCGGCCTCCGCTGGGCGCAGATGGGGACGTTCGAGACGTATCGCATCGCCGGGGGAGAGGGCGGCATGCGCCACTTCATGGCGCAGTTCGGTCCGGCCCTCAAGTGGCCGTGGACGAAGTTGATGGACACACCTGAGCTGACCGATGACTTGATCGACACCATCGCCGACCAGTCTGATGCTCAGGCCGGGGACCGGTCGATCCGCGACCTGGCGCAGGAACGTGACCGGAACCTCGTCGCCATCCTCAGCGCCTTGGAAAGCGTTGGAGCGGGCGCCGGCCAGACCTTGGCCCAACTGCGCGAACTCCAGCAACCCTCCCGACACAAACACGTCAAGATGTTGAGATGAGACCTGAGGAAGCGATCTCGACATCCAGCGGTGGCATTGCCTGGCCGGTCGTGATCATCGGTGGGTTGATCATTCTCGCGGGCCTCGTTGCGCTCCGAGGTGAGTTCCGGAATTGGAGAACGCGCCGAGCGGAGCGACGCCAATCTCGATGAACAACGTTCTTGCCCGGCGTGCGCGGTGACCTCGATGCGCGGTGGTTCCAGGTCCGTGACCGCACACAAACGGTCGCCAGGATCGTCAGATGGCGTCGGTGCCTTCTTCGCCCGTGCGGATACGCACGACGCGATCGACGTCGGTGATCCAGATCTTGCCGTCACCGATCTTGCCGGTGGCAGCTGACTTTGTGATCGCGTCGACCACATCGTCGACGCGGCTCTCGTCGACGACTGTGGCCAGGCTGACCTTCGGTACGAAGTCGATCTTGTACTCGGCGCCCCGGTAGGTCTCGGTGTGTCCGCCCTGCCGGCCGAAGCCGCGCACCTCGGACACCGTGATGCCGGTGACGTCGATGGCTTTGAGGGCGTCCTTCACATCGTCGAGCTTGAAGGGCTTGATGACGGCGGTGATGAGTTTCATGTCGGTCCTGATCGTAGTGCGCTGGTCGAAGTGGACTGGGGGCGAAGGTCAGTAGTTGGAGAGCGTCAGCTTGAGTAGGCCGACTCGGCGTGCTGGCTCTGGTCGAGGCCTTGCAGTTCGGCGTCTTCGTCGACGCGCAAGCCCATCGTCCCGTCGATGATCTTTGCCAGGATGAAGGTGACCACAAACGAGAAGACACCAACGACGAGGGCGGCAACGAACTGATCCTTCAGGAGTTCAAGCCCGCCGCCGTACAAGAGCCCGTCGAACTCGCCGTTGATTGCGGTGTCAGCGAAGAAGCCGAGCAGCAGGGTTCCGACGATGCCACCGATCAGGTGGACGGCAATGACATCAAGGCTGTCGTCCCAGTCCATCTTTTCCTTGATGCCGAGTGCGAGGAAGCACAGCACGCCGGCCGCAGCGCCGATGATCAGTGGTGCGGGACCGCCGACGAAACCGGCGCAGGGGGTGATTGCGACCAATCCGGCAACCGCACCCGAGGCTGCGCCAAGCGTGGTCGCGTGACCTGACTTGAGTCGCTCGACGAGGAGCCAGCCGAGCATGCCCGTCGCTGCTGCGAGATGAGTGTTGACGAGCGCCTGAGCAGCGACGCCATCGGCGGCCAGGCCAGAACCCGCGTTGAAGCCGATCCAGCCGAACCACAAGATGCCGGTACCGAGCATGGTGAGCGGCAAGTTGTGCGGCGGCATCGCGACGGTTCCGTGCCCCCTGCGGTTGCCGATGACGATGACCACGGCGAGCGCGGCGACTCCTGCGTTGATGTGAATGGCGGTGCCGCCGGCGAAGTCGAGGGCACCCATGTCGAGCAACCAACCGTTGAAGACCCACTTGGCAGCCGGGACGTAGACGAGCAGTGACCAAAATCCGATCAACACTGCGTACGAGCCGAACTTCAGCCGATCTGCTGTGGCACCCGTGATCAAGGCCGGTGTGATGACGGCAAACATCATCTGAAAGGCAACAAGTGCCATCCCCGGGATGTCGCCGTCGAGATTCTTGACGTCAGCGAGGAACAAGAAGTCGAAGTTGCCGATCCAGCCGTTGCCGCTGTCACCGAAGACCAGCGAGAACCCGACGATGGCCCAGATCGTCGACACGAGGCCCATCGCGAAGACGTTTTGCATGAGCATGCCGAGCACGTTCTTCGACCGAACCATGCCGCCGTAGAAGAAGGCGAGGCCGGGAGTCATGAAGAGCACGAGGGCCGCGGAAGTCAGTACCCACGCGGTGTCACCAGAGTCGAGAGCAAACATGGCCATGGAACGTATGCACGTCTGCCCGGCTCGCGACAGGGCGAAACGCGATGTTCACAAGGTGGAAACACGCTCAATCCACGTTTGCGAGCCCGCCATATGTCGCGGGCGCAGCCTGAGCGGTACGCAAACGGGGAGCGTGGCCCGAAAACGACTGATTCCCCGGACTGCGAGAGCCCGGGGAATCAGTGCAGCGCTTCGCTACGTTGCGAATCGCCGATCTTCACGGCAATTCAGATTGCAGCGGTCAGACGGCGTCGCCGCCCTCCTCGCCTGTGCGAATCCGAACGATCCGATCGACGTCGGTGATCCAGATCTTGCCGTCACCGATCTTGCCGGTCGCAGCCGACGCCGTGATGGCGTCGACGATCGAGTCGACGTCGGCGTCGTCGACGACGACTTGGATGCTGACCTTTGGTACGAAGTCGATCTTGTACTCCGCTCCTCGGTAGGTCTCGGTGTGTCCGCCCTGACGGCCGAAGCCGCGGACTTCGCTCACCGTGATGCCGGCAGAACCGGCAGCTTTGAGGGCGTCTTTGACGTCATCGAGCTTGAACGGCTTAATGATTGCAGTCACGAGTTTCATGTTGGTCTCTCTCTTTCTTCGTCAGTCGTTCAGGCGTAGGAGGGGTCGTTGGAGTAGCCGGCCATGCCGTGCTCGGGAACGTCGAGGCCTTCGACTTCCTCTTCCTCGTCGACCCGCAGGCCGATCGTGGCCTTGAGTGCTCCGAAGACGATCAGGCTGGCAACGCTGACCCAGGCGATGATGATGAGCACCATCAGGCCTTGCACGGCGAGCTGCTCGAAGCCGCCGCCGTAGAAGAGGCCTGCGTCGTCACGACCGAGGAACGCATCGTCGTAGCGGGCGAAGAGCCCGATCGAGAGGACGCCCCAGATGCCGACGACACCGTGGACGCTGATGGCGCCGACCGGATCGTCGATCTTGATCTTGTCGAAGAACAGCACCGAGAAGACGACGATCACACCGCCGATGGCACCGATCACGATCGACATGATCGGAGTCGCAGTGCCACATGGTCCCGTGATGGCAACGAGTCCGGCGAGCACGCCATTGCCGACGAAGGCAACGTCGGGCTTGCCGGTCTTCATCCAAATCACCGCAGCAGTCGTGAGACCGCCAGCAGCCGCAGCAAGGATCGTGTTGAGCGCAATGCCCGTCACAAGGTTGTCCGCAGCGAGCTCGGAGCCGGGGTTGAAGCCGAACCAGCCGAGCCAGAGGATGAACACACCAAGGATGGCGAACGGGATGTTGTGGCCCGGGATCGCTCGTGCGCTGCCGTCTGCGGCGAACTTGCCCTTGCGAGCGCCGACCAGCTTGGCTCCGACCAGAGCGGCGATGCCGCCGGTCATGTGGACGACACCGGAACCAGCGAAGTCGGAGTAGACCGCATCACCGATCGAAATGCCGGCGATGAAGCCGCCACCCCAGGTCATGTGCACCACGACTGGGTAGATGATGGCGCACATGAACACACCGAAGATGAGGTACGAGGTGAACTTCGTCCGCTCAGCCATGGCGCCCGAGCAGATGGTGACTGCTGTGGCGGCGAACACGGCCTGGAAGAAGAAGAACGTTCCATGGGACAGGTTGATGACACCACTTCCGCCGATGGCGTTGATGTCGAGATCCTTCATGAAGAAGGCGCCGCCCTCGGTACCGAAGAAGTCGTTGCCGCCGCTGAATGCCAGGGCGTACCCGGTGCAGAAGAAGGCGAGGATGCCGATGATCGCGTCAGCCATGTTCTTGGCGAAGATGTTGACGACGTTCTTGGCACGAGTGAGGCCTGCCTCGACGAGCGCGAAGCCCGCCTGCATGAAGAAGACCAAACAGCCGGCGATGAACACCCAGATGTTGTCGAGGACCGCTTGGACCTCGGATGCTTCCTGAGCGATGACGGTGCCGGGCATGAGGGCAACGAGGGCAGTGACGCCACCGATGCCGGAGATGATTCGAAGCGCTCGATTGCGCACGGGTTCCTCCAAAGGATTGGGGTAGGGGAAAATGGGATTTGCTTGGAGAATCCAGTGGCGCCGTTGCCGTCCGGATTGCGAGGCGCAAGCTACGGACCTCGAGTTGCGGGCTCATCGCCGCAGTGTTTCCAGTGCGTGAATTGGTCGGAGGGGTGACCGAAGCGAATCACGGTGACGGCGTGTCGGCACCGCAATGTCCCGGAGACGATCGCCCTCTCCTGAGAGGGAGAACGTCATCCCGCCGGGGTGCAACCACCTCGCTGGGGTGCAACGACCTGTGTGGACGATCGCCCGCCCCCAGGGGGATCCAGCTGGCTCGGAGGGGGGTGAGTTGCTGGCTGAAGGGGCGAGGCGACCGTCCAAAACAAGCTACGAGAGCGATGTTGCGCAACTATGCAAATTTGGTGAACGACTCGTGAACAGCTGCGAACCAGTCAACTGAACAGCGGCGGAATGCCCAATGCTGGAACCGGGGGAGCTCACGGGACGGGTGGCACACCGCTGTGATTCGAAGCCTCCACCCATTGCGCACAAGAATGGTGGGATGGACCTGACGTACCCGAACGAAGCCGAAGAGTTCCGCGCCGAGATCAAGGCGTGGCTGCACGACAACCTGCCCGACGGCTGGTTCGATGACGGCTTCGAGATGACGGCCGAGGAACGCAAGGAGTTCAACGCGACGTGGCCAACGAAGCTCTTCGAGGGTGGCTGGATTTGTGCGACGTGGCCAGCCGAGTACGGCGGCAAAGGCCTGAGCACGATGCAGGGCGTTGCGCTCTCAGAAGAATTCGCCAACGCGAAGGCACCGATGCGCGGCGACTTCTTCGGCGACACCCTGGTCGGCCCGACGCTGCTGCAATGGGGTACCGAGGAACAGAAGAAGGAGTTCCTCCCAGGCATCCTGCAGGGTCGGACTCGCTGGTGTCAGGGATTCTCCGAACCCGACTCTGGTTCTGACTTGGCGTCGATCAAGACCACCGCTGAACTCGATGGCGACGAATGGGTTATCAACGGCCAGAAGGTCTGGACGACCCAGGGACACCACGCCGACTACTGCTTCTTGCTCACCCGGACCGATCCTGACGTCAAGAAGCACGCCGGCATCTCCTACATGCTCGTTCCAATGAACCAACCGGGCATCGAAGTCCGCGGCATCACGCAGCCCGACGGTACGGCCGAGTTTTGCGAGGTCTTCTTCTCCGATGCCCGCTGCGCGAAGGACGCCGTTGTCGGTGGAATCAACAACGGTTGGAAGGTGGCGAACTCGACGCTCGGATTCGAGCGGGGGCAGTCGGCGACGACCGGCTTCCGTCGATTCGCCGAGGAATATCGACTCCTCGTCGAGAAGGCGAACGAGAACGGGGCCATCAACGATCCGCACATCCGGCAGCGGTTGATGCAGTACTACTCAAAGATCGAGATTCTGCGCTTCAACGGCCTCCGCAATCTCACCGCCACGCTCAACAAAAGCAAGGACATGGGAACTGCGGCCCTCGGCGCAACCAACAAGATGTTCTGGACCGAGATGCACCAACGCTCCATGGAACTCGCGCTCGACATTTATGGCAGCGACTCCATGCTGATTGACACTGGCCCCGAAGCGGGCGGCTGGCCGGGCGCGAGCCGCGACCAGCGACGTGAGGGCTATCCGGTGAGTCCGATGATGTCGTCGTTCTTCTTCTCCCGCTCCGAGACGATCTGGGGTGGCACGAGCCAGATCCAGCGCAACATCGTTGGCGAGCGTGTGCTCGGGCTGCCGAAGGAGCCGAAACCGCCGACTGGCGACTGAGCGGCCTCGTAGTATCTCAATCATGACAATCCGAATCGGTGTGATCGGTGCGGGTGGCATGGGCCGCGAGCACATCAAGAATCTCGCCGCCATCGACGGCGTCGAGGTCATGGTGGTCGCCGATATCGATGCCACCGCGGCGCTCGACGCAGCCGGGCTCTGTGACGCTGCAGCGTCGACCGACGCGGCCGACGTCGCGGCAGATTCGAGGCTCGACGGTGTGGTCATCGCATCGCCTGATGACACGCACGCCGATTTGACGATTGTGGCGGTCGAGCGAGGCAGATTCGTCCTGTGCGAGAAACCCTTGGCGAGCGTCGTCGCCGATGCCGAGCGCGTCGTCGCTGCGGAAGCCACCGCCGGCCGGCCGTTGGTGCAGGTGGCTTTTATGCGCCAGTACGACCCGGCACACCTGCAGGTTCGATCAGCAATGAAAGAGCTCGGGTTGGTTCGCCACGTTCGAGCTGTGCACCGCAACACAAATCATCAGTGGGAACGCCCACTCGATCTGGTTCTGTCGCAGTCGCTGATCCATGACGTGCACACTGCCCGGTGGCTGACGGGAACGGAGTTCTCTTCGATCACAACGCAGGTGGTGAGTGGACCGCGACCGGTTGAACACGTGGTGTTGCTCGGCGTGATGGCAGATGGGTCCACGGTCACGATCGAGTTCGTCGAGGCGGCCTACGGCTACGACGTCGAGTTAGAAGTCACGTGCGAGCGGGGCATGGTCACTGCACCACAACCAGCACAGCCCGTCGTGCGATCCGAAGGCGCCGCCCATCAGCACGTCGGAGATGACTGGTTCGGCCGTTTCAGTGAGGCATACCGACTCGAGGCGGAGGACTGGATTGCCGGCATTCGGGCTGGTGAGGTACGCGGACCCACCTCGGTCGATGGGTTGACAGCGCAGCGGGTGGTCGACGCGGCGATTCGTTCGGCGGTCTCCGGCGAGCGCGAGCAAGTCTGACCCCGTCTGACTTGCCTCGTCTGTTTTGCCTCGGAGTGAAAGTGGATCGTGCCGTCGTTGGGACCGGCAGTTCTTTGTGACTTCCGGCCAGGCAGCTGGGCGGGTCCGCACGTTCCAACGCCCGGTCGGCATGATTGGGAGATGGCAGTGACCGGGCGAGGCCCTCGCGATCTCGACTCGGCTGGGCCGGTTGAAGAAGAGCGGCTGGTCACGCGCCCGTTTGTCATCGTGACGCTGAGTGCGTTCGCCTTCTTCATGTACATCGGCACCCTGGTGCCGCTCGTTCCGCTGTTTATCGAGGGTCCTCTCAAGGGCGGTGAGTTTGCGCTCGGTTTGAATGCGGCGGTCTTCGCGACTGCAGCGATCTTCGCTCGGCCGGTGCTCGGTCGGTTGGCAGATCGCTACGGCCGGCGATCGATCATCATCGGAGGAGCGTTGACCGCGGCGACTGGCGGCATGCTGATGAGTCAGACCGACTCTCTGAGCGTGCTCATGTTCCTGCGAGTGCTCACTGGAGTGGGCGAGGCGGCAGTGTTCGTGGGCGCCGCCACACTCATCGCTGATCTTTCGCCGCGTGAGCGTCGAGCCGAGGGAGCGAGCTACTTCTCCGTGGCGGTGTTTAGCGGTCTCGGAATGGGCCCAGTCTTCAGCGAGTGGCTCCTCGATGACGTCAACTTCGAGCGCACCTTCATCGCTGCCGGTTCCTTCGCGATTATCTCGGCAGCGATTGCTGTCTTCGCTCCCGCCCGTGTCGAGTCACCTGATGACAACGAAGCGACAGCCGTTGATTCGACGCGTCGCGGCGCCCCGCCGATGAAGGCTCTTGCGGAGAGCGGGGTCTTCAGTTTCGTCCACCCAGCGGCGATCCTGCCGGGGACCGTTCTTGCGTTTGGCATCGGCGGGCTCACCACGTTCTTCCTGTTCATCCCCGACTACGCCCGGGATCATGGATTCACCAGTTCGGGCGGCCTGTTCCTTGCCTATGCGCTCGTCTCACTTGTCATCCGCCTGTTCGGAGCAAAGCTGCCGGAGCGTCTTGGGCCGCGTCGCTCGGTGTCGATTGCCCTGAGTGCGATGGCGGCCGGTCTGGCCGTATTCGCGCTCTTCCCCAGCGTGCCCGGCCTCTGGACAGGAGCGGTGCTGATCGGACTTGGCGCTGCGTTCAACTACCCGTCATTGATGGCGCTCACCGTCAACAACGCGAGCGACGCTGAGCGGGCCTCCGCGATCAGTTCGTTCACGATGTTCTTCGAGATCGGTTCGGCCGGCGCGGGACTCGCCATCGGTGTCCTCGCGCAGCTCGTCGGCAAGCAGTACGGCTTCTTCGGCGGAGTGGCGTTCTGCCTGATTGGGCTCTGGCTGTTGCGGGTCAAGGTCGCACCAGCCGAACCGAGGCCGGCGATCGTGCCCGCCTAGGGCAGCGGAAATCAGACGCCTATCGCGGTGGCTGATTTCCGCTGGTGATGCCGTCGATGCTCCGCCATGATGGAGCCATGCCACCGCTCGACCACGACCACTGCTACGGCATCGTTCGCAGCGGTGACCGCAGGTTCGACGGAGTGTTTGTCACGGCGGTGAGGACCACGGGGATCTACTGCAGGCCGAGCTGCCCCGCAATGACCCCGAAGCAGACCAACGTCGAGTTCCACCACACACCTGCAGCAGCGCAGCAACGCGGATTTCGGGCGTGCAAACGATGCCGCCCCGACGCGTCGCCTGGGTCGCCGGAATGGAATCTGCGACAAGACGTCGTCGGCCGAGCAATGCGGATGATTGCTGACGGCGCCATCGAACGTGACGGCGTTCCCGGCCTGGCCCGGCAACTCGGCTACAGCGAGCGGCACCTCAATCGAGTGATGACCGACGAGCTGGGAGCGGGACCGCTCGCCATCGCCCGAGCTCACCGCGCGCACACGGCGCGGTTGCTCATCGAGACCACATCGATGTCGTTCATCGACATCGCTTTTGCCGCTGGATTCGGCAGCGTGCGTCAATTCAACGACACGGTGCGTGAAGTCTTCGCATCGTCGCCGACGGATCTTCGAGCGAAGCGCGGAAGTGTCGCGGGCGCTGGGCCAGGAGGAGAAGTGGTCCTTCGCCTCCCTGCGCGGCAACCGTTTGCGGGTGCTGAGCTGCTGGCGTTCCTCGGAGCGCACGCGATTCCCGGCCTCGAGTCGTGGGACGGCGAGTGCTTCGCGTTGGTGCTCACGCTTCCGCACGGTCACGGCACCGCTTCGCTGCGCGCACATGACGATCACATCGAGGCCCGAGTGCGACTCGTCAACTGGGCTGATCTGTCGAGTGCCGTGCAACGACTCCGGCGTCTCCTCGATCTCGATGCCGATCCGATTGCGATCGACGAAGCGCTGAGGATCGAACCAGCGCTCGGACGATTGGTCCACGCGATGCCTGGACGGCGCGCTTCGGCGAGCGCCGATCCGTTCCAGACGACTCTCCGGGCCATCGTGGGGCAGCAGGTGTCGCTTGCTGGCGCGCGCACCGTGACGGGTCGACTCATCGCTGCAGTGGGAACGCCAATCGACGAGGATCTGGCTGGCGCAACCGCGCTGACGCATGCTTTTCCGACCGTCGAGCAACTCGCCGATGCTCCTGATGAATTCTTCGCGATGCCGACGGCCCGTCGTGACACCGTGCGACGAGTTGCCGCTGCGGCTGCGGACGGTGCGCTCGTCCTCGACGCCGGTGTCGACCATGTCGAGACTCGTGCGCGGCTGCTCGAACTGAAGGGCATCGGCCCGTGGACTGCCGACTACGTGGTGATGCGTGGACTCGGTCATCCCGACGTGTTCCTCGGCACCGACTTGGTCGCAGTGAATGCACTGCGAGCACTCGGCCTTGAACCCGCCGACGCCGTGCGGTGGGCGCCGTGGCGCTCATATGCCCTGCATCACCTGTGGGCGAGCCTCGGAACACTCGATTCGGCTGCACGCTCTGCTGCCAGCTCAACACTTGGCCAACCATCAACCGCAACGACGAGAACGGAAGTGTCATGACGGCGACCACCCTTGCCTCAACCACGATGAGTAGCCCCGTTGGGCAGCTCACGATCATCGCGTCGGATGCAGGCATCCGCGCTGTGCTCTGGCCGACCGACAACCCGAAGCGAGTGCCGCTCGGCGACGTGGAACCCCGTGAAAATCATCCCGTGCTGTCGAGTGCCGTGACGCAGCTCGGCGAGTACTTCGACGGGCATCGTCAAGACTTCGACCTCCCGCTTGATCCGACCGGAACTGAGTTCCAGCAGTCGGCGTGGACCGCGTTGCGGACGATTCCGTTCGGCACGACAGTGAGCTATGGCGAGCAGGCCGAACAGATGGGTGACAAGCGCAAGGCGCGTGCCGTCGGTGCTGCGAACGGGCGCAACCCCATTTCGATCATCGTGCCCTGCCATCGCGTCGTCGGATCGAACGGATCACTCACCGGGTTCGCCGGAGGCATCGACACCAAAGACTGGCTCCTCACCCACGAGCGCCGCGTCGCCGGCCACACCCTCAACCTCTAGTCAGCCGGCCTCACCACGAAACTCACCACGAAAAATGTTGGTTCAGCGTCGCTGAGCGACGATTTTGCTGCACATTTCGGTTGAGGTGCGACGGGGTCTTCGTTCTGTGTGGGATCAACGTCGCTGAGCGGGCACCTCCCTTCATTTTTCGGGGGAGGGGTGTGGCAGGGTGGCGAGATGAAGTACGTCCCCTTCGGAAACACTGGACTGTCGATCTCCGCGATCACGCTGGGCTGCATGAGTTACGGCGAATCGGGGAAGGGCACGCATGCCTGGAGCATGGACGAGGCCACCAGCCGACCGTTCATCGAGCAAGCGCTCGAGGCAGGTATCAACTGCTTCGACACTGCCAACGTTTACTCACTTGGCTCGAGCGAAGAGATCATCGGCCGAGCGTTGGCGGACATGACGAACCGCGAGGACGTCATCATCGCGACCAAGGTCCGCGGACGAATGCGTGAAGGACGTTTTGGAGAGGGTCTGTCGCGCAAGGCGATCATGCACGAAGTCGATGAGAGCCTGCGGCGACTCGGAACCGACTACATCGACCTGTATCAGATCCACCGATGGGACCACCGCACGCCGATCGAGGAAACGATGGAGGCGCTGCACGATCTGATCAAGATGGGCAAGGTGCTCCACATCGGTGCCTCATCGATGTATGCCTGGCAGTTCAGCAAGGCGCAGTACGTGGCCGATGCGAATGGTTGGACGCGGTTCGTCAGCATGCAGCCGCACTACAACCTCATCAACCGCGAAGAGGAACGTGAGATGCTCCCGCTCTGTGTGGACATGAACATCGCCGTGATCCCGTGGAGCCCGATGGCTCGTGGCAAGTTGACCCGGGCATGGGATGAATCGACAAACCGCACCGAGAGCGATGAGTTCGGCCGGTACCTCTACGGCATGGAGGAATCCGATCGCGCCGTTGCCGATGCGGTCGCGGCGGTTGCTGAGGGACGCGGCGTTCCTCGGGCACAGGTGGCGCTGGCGTGGGTGTTGCGCAACCCGGCGGTTACCTCGCCGATCATCGGAGCAACCAAGCCGCATCACATCGATGACGCGGTGGCAGCCGTCGAACTTGTACTGACCGACGACGAAGTCAAGACTCTCGAAGATCCGTACGTCCCCCACCCCATTGTCGGCTTCGCGTGACGTGATCCAGATCCTGCCTCAGCAGTAAGAACCGGAACTACTTGCGGCGAGCGGCGGTGGACTGGGCTTTGCGCGAGCGGTCAGCTTCTTTCATGGCGGCCTTCGCGGCCTTGCGCTGTTCGCGCAGCTTCGCTTGCTCGTCGTCGGAGCGCTTGGCGGTGTCGAGCACCGGAGCGAGCTGCGGCTCCTCGGTCTTGGGCAGAGCAAGCACTTCGTCGTTCTTCAGCAGGTCACGGATGATCGCCGATGCCGGAGCCTCGCCCGCAATAGTGGCAGCGAGCATGATGCGCGTGACGGCGAGCCCGTGGCGTTCGACGAGTCCGGGCAGCACTTCCTTGAGCTGATCAGTCGACGGGTTGTCGGCATTTTCGCCGAGTCCCTCGATGCAATCGGTGAGACAAGCGTCAGACAGGATGGCCGCGATTGCTTCCATGCTGCCGTCGATACGACCGGCCTTGACTCCGGCACGCAATGAGTCGGCATCGAGTTCACCTTCGACAAATGACTCGAGTCCCTCACGGTGATCATCGTCCAACGCCTCGATGCCCGATGTGATTTCGTCGTCGGTTGCGGCCTTGATCGAGCGGTCCAGCAGACCCAGAGCCTGCATGCGGTTCTTCACGTGATTCACGGGCAGCGACGCTACCGCTGAAAACAAGCCGAGCAGTACGGGACCCGAGTCCGGGTTGCCGACGACTCCGTCAACTTCAGTGATATTGCCGAGGTTGCAGGCGGTTTGTCTCGATGCCTTCTGGACGTGCGACCCTCATCCGACCTATTCTGTAAACGCTTACATGTTCGTGCCGTCCGACTTTTGGAGGCGGTCACGAGGGGGACATCGGAGGAATCATGGCAACAGTGTCGCTCGACGGCGTCGAGAAGATCTATGACAACGGGTATCACGCCATTCATGACTTGAGTCTCGACATTCAGGACAAAGAGTTCCTGGTCCTCGTTGGCCCGTCGGGTTGTGGCAAGTCCACCGCGTTGCGCATGGTTGCCGGCCTTGAGTCGATCTCGGGCGGCGAACTCCGCATCGGCGACCGTGTTGTCAACGATGTCGAGCCGAAGGATCGCGATATCGCGATGGTCTTCCAGAACTACGCCTTGTATCCGCACATGAGCGTGTACGACAACATCGGGTTCGCGCTCAAGCTGGCCAAGGTTCCCAAGGAAGAGATCGACGTCCGTGTTCGCAAGGCGTCGGCAATCCTCGAACTCGACTCGTACCTCGACCGCAAGCCCGGCTTGCTGTCGGGCGGCCAGCGCCAACGTGTCGCAATGGGTCGCGCCATCGTTCGCCAGCCGGCAGCATTCCTGATGGACGAGCCGCTCTCGAACCTCGACGCGAAACTGCGGGTTCAGATGCGCGCGGAGATCGCAGCGCTCCAGCGCGAGCTTGCAGTTACCACGGTCTACGTGACCCACGATCAAGTTGAGGCGATGACGATGGGCGACCGGGTCGCCGTGCTCAAAGACGGATACCTCCAGCAGGTCGACACGCCGCAGAATCTGTATGACCGCCCTGACAACGTGTTTGTCGGTGCGTTCATCGGGTCGCCCTCGATGAACCTCTACGAGGGGCGAGCCGACATTTCTGGCGATGGCGGCAGCGTCACGTTCGGTTCGCACACGATCGGTCTTGACGAGCACGTACTCGCAGCGCGGCCGGGTCTCAAGGGATACGACGGCAAGCCGGTCATCGTCGGTATCCGCCCGGAAGACTTCGAAGATGCTGCGATGGTTGACGGCGCACCTGAGAACCGACGCCTGACATCCAAAGTGTCGCTGATTGAGTCGCTCGGTTCGGAGGTCATGGTGCACTTCCGGTTGGATGCCAAGACCGTTGATTCAGGTGACCCTGATGCTGTCGAGGAGTCGACGAGCGGGAACGCAGCGAATGCTGTTGGACGCTTCAATCCGCGTTCGAGAGCCCGCATCGGTGAGAACATCGACATTGCCGTGGCTATAGAGAACGTCCACTTCTTCGACGCTGAGACCCGCAAAGCTATTTGGTCCTGAAGCTCGCCTCGCCGAGTTGAGGAAGAGGACCGCTGCGCAACTCTGTTTGATCGCCTGCAGTCGACAGGACGGTGCGATGGTCAGTGCGTAAATCGGGGTTTGATCGGCGCGTGCGCGAGTTTCGGCAGCACATGCTCGGCAAACAAGTCGCATTCGGCGGCATGGGTGTACCCGGACAGGATGAATGCGCCGATCCCTACGCCTTGGTATGCCTGCAGCTTGGCGGCTACCTGATCCGGATTGCCGACAATCGCTGCGCCGGCGCCGCTTCGGGCCCGGCCGACGCCTGTCCACAGGTTGTCTTCGACGAAGCCGTCATCAGCGGCGCCTTCGCGGAGCGCTGCTTGACGGGCCACACCGAATGAGGCGGCGTCGAGCGACTTGTTGCGGATTGCATCGCCGGTATCGGCGTCGAGCTTCGACACCAGGTGCTCGGCTGCGGCGCGCGCCTCGGCTTCGGATTCGCGCACGATCACGTGGGCGCGAAGACCGTAGATGAGCTCGCGGTTGTAGCGCTCGGCGGCCAACGTCGTCATTTCGTTCACCGTGTCGCCCACTGCGGCAACGGTGTCAGGCCAGGTCAGGAAGACGTCCGACTCGGCGGCTGCGACGTCCTTGGCCGCCGGAGAGAATCCGCCGAAGTAGAACGGGGGAGACGTGGCGCCCTCGACGATCCGTGGCGGGTCAAGTTCGAGATCGACGAACTCTCCGTCAAAGTCGACAGCCTGACCGTTGAGCAATTGACGCAGGACCTGCATCCATTCCCGAGTGCGCTGGTAACGCGGTGCGGAGTCAAGCGCTTCACCCGGGATGTCGGAGCTGATGATGTTGATGCAGAGCCGGCCGCCAGCCATCTGATCGATGGTGGCCAGCTGACGGGCGAGCTGGGGGAGATGCATCTCGCCCATTCGAACGGCCAGCAGCAGGTTGATCTGGTCGGTCTGTGTGGCTATACCGGCGGCAAAGGCCGTCGAATCGATGCCGAGCGTGTAGCCAGAGGGCAGCAGCACGTTGTCGAAGCCGTTGCGATCCGCTGTCTGCACGATGTTCGAGCAGTGCATCCATGAGCTGGCGAGTGCAGGGTCGGGCTGGCCGAGGAACTCGTAGTCGTCGTCGCACAGAGCGCTGAACCAGGAGATTTCGGGAATGGTTGGATCGGTGATCGAACTCATGGCAGGGGGACCCCTTCAGATGCTTGGACGATGGCGTAGACGTCGCTGCGGTCGATTTGGACGGCGAGCGCGCGGACAGTGTCGGTGATGCGATCGATGTTCTGGGATCCGACGATGGCGATCGGCCGCGACGGGTGCGCGAGCACGAATGCCATCGCGATATGGCTGCGGTCGACTCCTTCGCGCTCAGCGAGTCGATCGAGTTCGGCGAGCAACTCGGGAGCGACACCATCGCCGGTGGCGAGTGACCCGCCAGCGAGTGGGCTCCATGCCATGGGGGTGATACCGAGCTGCATGCACTGGTCGAAGGTGCCATCGCGCATTGGGTACAGGCGGCGAGCGGAAAACTCGGGTTGGTTGGTCGCAATGGGGAAGTCGAGGTGTGCTTGCAGCGCTGCGACTTGGGCCGGGGTGTGGTTGGAGACTCCGACCTCTCGGATCTTGCCAGCGACGCGCAATTCGGTGAGCGTCGCAGCGACATCTGCTGGGTGGGCGTACAGGTCAGGCCGATGGATCTGGTACAGATCGATCACGTCGACACCCATTCGCGTGAGCGACGCTTCACATGCAGTCCGGAGGTAGGCAGGCGACGAGTCGTAGGGGAGTGGCGGCAGGATGCCGCCTTTGGTCGCGAGCACCATGCGGTCGCGCAACCCCGGTGCCCCGGCGAGCACGGAGCCGAGGATTTCCTCGACCTGGCCGAAGCCTGTGCCACCCCAGTCGAAGCCGTAGACGTCCGCGTTGTCGACGAGGTTCATTCCAGCGTCCAACGCTGCTTCGAGGACTCGCCGAGCAGTGGCAAGATCGGTGTTCGTGTATCGCCAGAGCCCAAAAGACAGCGGTCCGACGTTGGCGAGCGATCCGAGCGAGCGAGGAGAAGAATCGACCAGAGTTGTCACACGGCCAACCTACCCATCCGAGGAGTCACCCGAGGCGGGTCGAACGTACTCTTCTGCACCCGTTCTTGCCGCGAGAAGTTTTGGCCTCGGAAAGAAGTGCTCTTTGCCGTTACCCCTTGACAGATCCGGCCAGGAGTCCGCGGACGAAGAAGCGTTGCAGTGCGAAGAATACGACCAAGGGGAAGAACGCTTGCACGAATCCGGCGGCGGGCAGCAGATGCTCGTTCCGTCCAAAGTCCCCGGCCAGGTTGGCGATGAGGATCGTGGTTGGGCGGGCGTCCGGGTTGGTGCCGGCGAACGTGTTTGCGATAAGGAAATCGTTCCACGTCCACAGGAACTGGAAGATTGCGAATGCGGCTAGGACGGGCACCGAGAGCGGCAACACGAGTCGCCAGAAGATGGTGAAGTGGTCGGCGCCGTCGATGCGTGCGGCTTCGAACAGATCCTTGGGGAGCCCGGAGATGTAGTTGTGCAACAAGAAGATGGCGAACGGCAGCGCGAAGCCGCAGTGTGCAATCCAGACCGCCGTGGTGGTGTTCACCAAGTCGAGGTCTGGGAGGATCGTGATCGTTTTGTCGATGATTGGCAGGGTGAGGTGGGCACCACCGACGAAAAGTTGGAGCAGCGGGATGAGTGCCACCTGCAGCGGAATCGCGAGCAGTGACACCGTTGCAATAAACAGCCCCTTGCGGCCTCTGAAGTCGATCCATGCGAAGCCGTACGCAGCGAAGGCGGCAACAGCGATGGGAATGATCGTGGCGGGAATCGTGATGGCGAACGAGTTCAACAGTGAGTCACCGAGTGAGCCTGACGCCGAGGCGCCAAAGACTGTGTCGTAGTTCTCAAAGGTCCACTCGGTTGGGTTGAGTCCTGTCCACCAACCACTCGAACGTTGATCATCTCGGGTTCGGAGACCGCTGATGAGCAGACCGACAGTGGGCGTCGCCCACACCACCACGATGAACCACAGCACGACTCTGGGGATGGCTCGGAAACCATCCATGAAGCGGCTGATGACGCCTCCGTTATGGAGCGTCGACTCGGCGGCCGTGTCTTCGGCGAGCTTGATTTCGGACATGTCAGTCCTCCCTCTGCATGCGGCGGATGTTGAGGACCATGACGGGCATCACTGAGATGAAGATCAGCATTGCCAGCGCGGCCCCTCGACCCGTATTTGCAGCGTTGAAGGCCTGGTTGAACATGTCGTTGGCCAACACCTGGGTACCGAAGTTTGAATTTGTCATCACTTTCACGACGTCGAAGACCTTCATCACGAGCACGATGATCGTTGTCACGACGACGCCGATGGTCGGGGCAATCTGCGGGAGTGTGACCCTCCAGAACACCTGTGATGTCGTTGCTCCATCAACGCGTGCTGCTTCGAGCACATCGTCAGGAACGGCCTGGATTGCTGCGGACAGAATCACCATGGCGAAGCCCGTCTGGATCCAGATCAACACGACCATCAGGAAGATGTTGTTGTAGGGCGATTCCTGAATGAAGTTGATCGGGCTGCCGACGACGTTGCCTGCGGGGTTCGTCTCGAAGCCGCCGACGCCACCTCCGATGATGCCCCAGTAGCGGACCAGGAACCAGCCGAGGAGCAGGCTGGCGATGGTCGGAACCGCGGCGGCGCCGTACTCCTTGCGCTGGACGGCCTTAACGACGGCGGTCAACAAGGCTGCGAAACACAGTGAGACGAAGAAACCAACGATAATTCGCTGTGCATTGCCGCCGAGCTGCGCCCAGGCCCAGGCGGCACCCCACAGGGCAAACGGTGCAAGAACGACGATGGCGAGCGCCCGTGCCCACTGCTTCTTCGTGATGGCAGTTAAGACCATCGCCAGGGCGGTGAGCCCAAGAATGAAAATCAGCAGCGTCGCCGCGACACCCCGGCCCGTGCTCAGTCGCCCGAGCCCGACCCAGAGTGCGTTGAGGACGCCGGTCTGCTCCTTCGACGAATCGCGGGCGACGTACATGAATCGCCAGATGACCGATGCGCCGACGAGCGAGATGGCCATCGGCATGAAGATCAGTGACTTAGCGGCCTTTTCGAACTTGGCACCGTCGGCCAGCACAGCAACTGCCAGTCCGAGGCTCGTTGAGACGAGGGTGACGACGAGAACCCACCAGAGGTTGTTGACGATCGTGCCGCGACTGGTCGTGAAGAATGCGAATGCCAAGAACATCCCGCCGAGCACAAGCGGTCCGAGGCTCGGGCTGCCCAGCTCGACCCATTTGCCGGTGCGATCTTTCATCTTCTTGCCAACCGAAATGAAGATGACGACCAGGATGAGGCCGATGCGCATCGGCCAGTTGAAGAAGGCGTCCCAGAATCCCGACAGATCAAGTGACGTCGTGTCGGTGAACGTCTCGATGTAGTTCTCGAACCACACGAGGTCTTCGCTGTCGCGGTCGAAGAACGACAAGTACAGCGTCCGGATGGCGGGAATGACGAGCATTGTGGTCAGGAACAACACGGCTGGCCCGATGAAGATGATCGGCCGGGCACGCCGATCGACCTCGTTGCGGTCGGCCGCCGTCGCTGGAGCCGTCATGCCGATGCGAGCACCGATGACCGCGGCAGGAAGAACCGAAGCGACGACGGCCCAACCGACGCTGCCCGTTCCGAGGTCGACTGCACCGAAGCTGCCGATGAGCCAGCCGATTGCTCCGCCGTTCATGGCACCGCCGAGCGGTGGATGTTGCCGGAGTACTGAAATGCCTGCGCCAAGGGCGGCGAAGGCCGCCGTCCAGATCAGCGTGACGACGATGTCGGTTTCGGGCCGAACCGATTCCTGGAGAAGCGCGCCGATGATTGCGCCCGCTGTCCCGAAACCGAGCGTGCCAAGGGCGATGCGCGGAGTCCTTTCGGTGAGCCCGCTAAGGAAGAAACCAACCGCGGCAATGATGCCGCCGATGACCAATGGCAACCAGATCCAGTTCACCAGATCGCTGAAGAATTCGCCATTGCCTCCGTCGTTGGTGAGACGGTTGCCAGAGATGATGCCGGTGATTGCGAAGGCGGTGAGTCCGAAACGCGCGGCGTTGAATGCAGCCCACCGCTTGGTTGCCTGATCGAAGAGGAGGTTGGCCCCAATCCAGAGGCCGCCGGTGATCGCGACGGCGGCAACGGCAAGGATGATGGTGCTGCGAATCTTGGGGACGAAGATGAAGCCGTAGGCGAGCGAGACGGCAATAATGCCCATGGCAATCCGGCCGGCGAGTATTCGCGCCGGGCTGAGTTCATTGGGATCTTGAGCGACAGCGTTGTCACCTGCTGGCGCTGTCGGCGTCTCCGAGTCGGTTGCTTCGAGCGTTGTCACGCAGTTCCCCTAATCTGACGCCGTCATCAGATGATGATGTCATGTGTTGTCTTCCCCGGTAACCAGAACGGGACGCTGACATCGCTGTCAGCGTCCCGCTCATGGTGTCACATCAAGTTGATGTGTAGTTATTTTGTCTGCAGTTGCAGATCAGCTCGGCCATGACGCTTCGATGGCGTCAGCGGCTTCCTGTGCTGTCTTGTCACCGTTAACCGCAGCGGTGCCTTCTGTCCAGAACGTGCCGGCGCCGACTTCGGCGGGCATCAGGTCAGAGGCATCGAAGCGGACAATGGCTGCGCTGGCGAGAATGTCGAGGAACGACTTCTCGAGCGGCTGGTACAGGCTGAGGTCCTGTCCATTGGCTGCTGACAGGAATCCGGAGAGAGCGAGACCGCCACCCTTCAGTTCCTGCTGCTTTACCTGACGGGCCTCGGCGTATTCAGGCGTCGAGATCCAGGCCAACAAGGAATGCACATTCGGATCCTCGTTGAAGGCAGCTCCCAGGATTCCTGCACCCAGCACCGGAGCGTCGCCGTTGATGTCCGGGAAGTAGAACACGTCGACTGCCCCAGGGGTGCCATCAGCGAAGGCGGTACCTTCGGGAATGAAAGCTGTATAGAACGACGCCTGGCGGTGCATGAAGCAGTCGCCATCGACCAGCGGCTGACCGTTGTCCTGGAATGCGGTCGCAGCAATGGTGCCACTGTTCGCAAAGACGTTCTCTTCAGCGAAGATTCCGAGGACGGTGTCCATCGAGTCAACAATGCGGGGATCGTTGAATGGGATCTCGTGGTCAACCCACTGGTCGTAGACGTCCGGGCCGTGCTGGCGAAGGACCATGTCCTCAACCCAGTCGGTATAGGTCCAGCCGGTGGCCTGGCCGGACTCAATGCCGACGCAGAGTGCCTTGGGTCCGCCGTCAGCGGTGATCTGATCGACCAGTGCCGTGAACTCATCGAACGTGGTGGGCACGGTGTAGCCAGCTTCCTCAAACTTGTCGGGCTGGTACCAGACGAGAGACTTCAGGTTGGCTGAGCCGGGCACGCCGTACTGGACTCCGTCGACGTTGCCGAAGGCATTCCATGCGTCGGGCCAGTTGGCTGCAGTGGCGGCGGCTGCATCGTCATTGAGCGGCTTCAGCACGCCATCGCGGGCGAAGCCGGCAAGCTTGCCGGGCTGCGGGAAGAACGAAATGTCGGGCGGGTTGCCACCCTCGACCTGGGTGTTGACGTTGGCTTCCCAGTCGGCGTCGCCGATGTAGGTGACTTCGACGCCGTTTTCGGCGCCCCAGACGTCAAGGCCGGCCTGGATTCCACCGACTTCGCTCTCGTCTCGCTCGGGTCCGGTGACAGTGATCTCGGTCTTGCCTTCGGCCGGAGCCTCGGTGGCTGCGGTTGTGTCTTCGCTGCTGCCCGCGTCACCATCGTCATCGCTACCGCATGCTGCGGCAACGAACGAAAGTGTAATCGGGACAGCTGCCAGCTTGAGCCAGCGCTTGTTCATAGGGCCTCCCCCTGAAGGTTTGTGGAACGTCGCGAAAGCCGCGACAATGAAAACGCTTACATAATTGGGCTCGGCAGTCAAGTCTCCCAGCGCAAATTTCCGACTCAGATCTGACCGGTGCGTCCCGTGGATCCCCGAACGACGAGCTCGACTGGTGCCACGATCTCGTGAGCATCTTCCGGTATCGGGCTCGCGGCGTCGAAGGTGATGATCTGGTGCTCATCTTGTTGCATCGCGTCGATCAGCAACCTTGCTGCCTCCGCGCCGTGACTCGCGACCGATTGGCGAATGGTAGTGAGGTCAACGACGCGTGCGAACTCGTGGTCATCGACGCCGATGATTGATACGTCTCGACCGGGCACCAGTCCATGGTGGTTGAGTTCCATGATTGCCCCAAAGGCCATTTCGTCTGACATCGAAAACACCGCGGTCGGCGGCTCATGGCGATTGAGCAGCGCGGCCATTGCCTCCTGCCCGCCGTCGACACCGAAATTGCCGCGCTCGAGGAGGTCGTCATCGAATGCCAAGCCGTGACTGGCGAGCGCGCCGACGAAGCCGCAGTGGCGGAGCGAAGGCACATCGGAACTCAACGGGTTGTCGTTCTGCGCACCGATGATCCCGAAGCGTTCGTGGCCGAGCCCGATGAGATGGTCGGCGGCAAGTCGCCCCACCATCTCATTGTCGATCTGCACGCTCGGATGGCCGGCCGTTCGGTTTCCGATACTGGCCAACGCGACGCCGCGTTGCGTGATCGACGTGGCCTGGTCGGGGGTGACGACGACGTCGATGACCACGAGGCCATCGGTGCGTCGCTCAAGGAGGTACTGCTCGCTCAGGATGCGGCTGAGATCCTTCTGGCTGCCGACGCCGACAATGAGGACGTCGTATCCGGCTTCAGCGCACACTGTCTCGGCTCCGGCCACCACGGTGGAGAAGTACCAGCCGCTGAGATTGGGGATGACCATCGTGACGGTCCTCGTCGTTCCAGCGGCCAGCCGGGATGCAGCCGGATCGGCCGAATAGCCCAGGCGTTCTGCCACGGCAACGACATGGTGGCGCGTTGCGATTGCCACGTTGGGAAGCGCGCGCATCGCTCGGCTGACGGTCGCGACCGAGACGCCTGCTTCGGAGGCAACGTCTTGAATCGTTGGGCGCTTGTTGCGCGTTGTGTCGTTCGTGGTCCCCATGTCCCGCTCCCTGGCGTCGCTCTAGTGTAAGCGCTTACACAAAGCTGAGATGACGTGGACGGCAAGTCTGCGCGACGATGGCGTTCTCATGAACGCTTCTGCTGCGACTGCCCGTCATGCGATCTCGTTGATCGACCTGACCGACTTGTCCGACGACCATGCCCCCGATGGCATTGATGCGTTGTGCGCCCGCGCCGCGGAATATGGCACAGCGGCAGTGTGCGTGTGGCCCGAATACGTCGCGCGTTGCGTGGAGTTGCTCGACGGTTCCGATGTGGGCATTGCGACGGTCGTCAATTTCCCCAAGGGCAATCAACAGACCGGCGTTGTGCTCGATCAGACCTTGACAGCGCTGTCGGACGGAGCGACGGAAATCGATGTCGTACTGCCGTACAAAATGTTCCGCAATGGCGACGTCAAACCGACGGCGAGCCTGATCGAGGCGGTCGGCGACATCATTGCCCCGCCCGGCGTACTCAAGGTCATTCTCGAGACCGGCGAACTCGACGACGAGGCGATCCGCGGTGCAGCCGAGCTAGCGGTCGGTCTCGGTGCCGACTTCATCAAGACCTCGACCGGCAAGACCGATGTCAGCGCGACCCTCGGTGCTGCCCGAATCATGCTCGAGGTCATCGCTGCCACCGATCGCACCGTTGGCCTCAAGCCATCTGGCGGTATCCGGACCTACGACGACGCCGTCGCGTACCTCGACCTGGCGGCGGAGATGATGGGACCGGAGTGGGCGACGCCGTCGACCTTCCGCTTCGGGGCATCCGGCCTCCTCGATGCGCTGCTGGCCGAGATCGTCGCCGACCGCTAAAGAGCAGTGCTCGCGAGCTCGGCCGACAGCATTCAATCGGCCAGGCGAGGCCCGGACTGAGGCGACGAAATTGCGCCCTCGGTAGGATTCGAACCTACGACACCTGGTTCCGGAAACCAGTGCTCTATCCCCTGAGCTACGAGGGCGGGGTGTTCAAGTTACTCGGGCAAGCTACCGGGCATTGCTCGTCGCTCCAGCGGAATCGCCTGCCTTTTCGACCGGTCACGACGTGGCGGAACTCACCGCCATGAGCCGGTCGTCAGGGCGGAGCGCACCGATCTTCGGATTGTCGAATGCAAGCCGTCGTCCATCTCGAACCACTTCGAGCACACGTACGTGGGCGGGAGCGACATGGACACCGTCGATCACAATCGGAGCAACCTCGACGATTTCCAGATCGGCGCCAGCCTCCAGCAGGTCGTCGATCACATCGAGCGCCTGGGGAGTCCGTGTTGCGATACCAACCAGGCGCCCAACGGCTGCAGCCTGGTCGATGGCTGAGTCGGCGCCGCTCTGACGGAGCAGGTGGAGGTTCTCGCGATCGCGCACCGTTGCGACGATCCGCGCGTCCGGGTTCAGCTCGCGAGCGGTCAGCGTGATCAACACCGCGGTGTCATCTCGATTCGGGGTGACGACCACGGACTCGACGCGATCGATTGCGGCCTGCTTGAGCACCGACACTTTGGAGGCGTTGCCGGTAATCGCGATGAAGCCGTCCTGGCTGGCCAACGCAAGCGCCTGCTCGTCGATGTCGACCACCGCAATCTCGATCATCTTGACGCCTTGCGCGACGAGCGCGCGTGCGGCGGCGCGTCCCGTCGATCCGTATCCGCAGATCAGGTGGTGATGGTTCACGGTTCGTCTCCATTGTTGGGTCTGCAGCAGCGTGCGTGACCGCTCGGTCAGCACTTCGACGGTCGTGCCGACGACGAGGATCAGGAAGAGGATGCGGGCGGGGGTGATCAGGAGTAGGGCCGCCAGGCGAGTTGAGGGTGTGACGGCGCTGATGTCGCCGTAGCCGGTGGTTGTGACGGTGACCGAGGCGTAATAGAGCGCGTCGATCAGGCCCAATTCGCCGCCTGCAGAATCGGTGTAGCCGTTGCGGCCGATCAGGACGACCATCGCAATGAAGACCAGGAGCCCGAGGGCAAATCCGATTCGCCGTCCGATGGCGGCGAGCGGTGCTCGCGGGGATGAGGGCAGTCGAACCAAGTCGACCGGATCCCGAGCGGAACCGCGACCGAACCTCATCGTGGACACCGACTCATCACCGACGAGGCTAGTGCCCGTCAAGGATCGCAGAGCCAGCACGAGTCTGCGATGGGATCCGTCGACTGAGCATTCCGCGCCGAATGATCAGGGGACGAGCGGCTTGCATCGGGCACAATGGACGGCGCATGTCCGATCCACTCGCCTCACTCTCGACGCTGCTTGCACCGTTGTTCGCCGATCTCAATGGCGGTGCACCTGCTGATCCAACCGTGCGACCGTCTGACCGAGCCGATGCCCAAATCAATGGCGCGCTCGCGTTGGCGAAGCGGTTGGGGGCGAACCCGCGTGACCTGGCGCAGCAGGTCGTCGACTCGGGCGTCCTGACCGATGTTGCCGCCGACCTCGAGGTGGCGGGTCCGGGCTTCATCAACGTCACCTTCTCGTCGTCCTTTCTCGAGTCGCAGCTCGCAGCAGTTGTCGGAGACGAACGGCTTGGCGTCGAGACTGCCGCCGACCCGAAGATTGTTGTGGTCGACTACTCGGCGCCGAACGTCGCGAAGGAGATGCACGTCGGCCACTTGCGTTCGACCGTGATCGGTGACTCGCTCGTTCGGCTCCACGAGTTTCTCGGGCACACAGTGATCCGCGAGAACCACATCGGCGACTGGGGTCGGCCGTTCGGCATGCTCATCGAGCACCTGCTTGACCTCGGCGAGGACGTCGCGAGCGACGGGTTGTCGCAGGGCGATCTCGATGGCTTCTACAAAGAGGCCAATGCGAAGTTCAAGGACTCTGAAGAATTTCAGGAGCGCGCCCGGGCCAGGGTGGTGCTGCTGCAAGGGGGCGACGAAGCAACGCTGGTGCTGTGGCGTCGCCTTGTCGAGATGTCCAACGCCTACTTCAACCGGGTGTACACCAAGCTTGATGTCCTCCTCACCGACGACGATCTGGCGGGGGAGAGTCGTTACCAGCCACTGATGGAAGGTGTGTACGGACGACTCGAGACCGCCGGCTTGCTGCACGAAGACGCCGGTGCGATGGTGGTGTACCCACCGGGCTTCAAGAACCGCGATGGCGACCCACTTCCGATGATTGCGAAGTCGCAGACCGGTGCGTTCATGTATGCGACCAGCGACCTGGCGTGTGTGGTCGATCGTGTCGAGCGGCTCGACGCCGATCTGATGTTGTATGTCATCGGAACACCGCAGGCACAGCACTTGCAGATGGTGTTCGAGGTGTGTCGAATGGCTGGCTGGTTGACGGAGCCGACCGAAGCGGTGCACGTCGGGTTCGGCAATGTGTTGGGCGAGGACCGAAAGATGATGCGCAGCCGGGCCGGCGACTCGGTCAAGCTCGCCGACCTGCTCGATGAGGCGGTCGAGCGCGCCGCAGCCGCGATCGCTGAGAAGAACCCCGACATCGTGCCCGAGGAGCGGCTCGTCGTGGCCAACATGGTCGGTATCGGAGCCTTGAAGTACGCCGACCTGTCCACCGAACGCATCAAGGACTACGTGTTCGACTGGGATCGGATGCTCGCCTTCGAGGGCAACACCGGCCCGTACCTGCAGTACGCGCATGCTCGGATCTGTTCGATCTTCCGCCGTGCCGGCATCGACCGGGCATCGGTGCGGTCGGCACACATCACCCTGGACCAGCCGCAGGAGCGAGCGCTGGCGATGCGCCTGCTCGCCTATCCGTCGGCGATCGACACCACGCTCGACTCGTATAGCCCGCACAAACTCTGCACGTACGTGTACGAGCTGGCGTCCGACTTCTCGTCGTTTTACCAGGAGTGCCCGATCCTCAAGTCGGATGAGCCGGTGCGCACAAGTCGCCTGGCCCTCGCTGACCTCACGGCACGAGTGCTCGAACACTCACTCGGCCTGCTCGGCATCACCGCTCCGGAGCAGATGTGATGATCTTCACCCCCACCCACACGGGACAACGTCATCAGGTCGTTCGCGCGCGCGGGGATCGACGATGAGCGCGATTCCGATGCAGTTGCTGTCCGATAACGCGACGGTCGGCCCCGACGGAAACTTGAGCGTCGGGGGATGTTCGATCGCGGAGATCGCTGCGGAGTACGGCACGCCAGTGTTCGTGTACGACGAAGCGCACCTTCGGGCTCGTTGCCAACAGGCGGTTGCCGCGTTCGGTCACCAACAGGTCGTGTACGCCACTAAGGCGTTCCTGTGCAAAGCAATGGCTCGGCTCGTGTACGACGAGGGGCTCCTGCTCGACGTTGCGTCGGGTGGCGAACTGGCCGTCGTACTGGCTGCCGGTGTGCCCGCCAACGTGTGCACACTGCACGGCAACAACAAGTCGATGACGGAACTGCGCGAGGCGATCACGGCAGGAGTGCGGCACATCATCGTCGACTCGTTTGACGAACTCGACCGCCTCGACGTCCTTGCTGCCGAACAGTTGGGACCGGTTCCGAAGGTGCTGCTGCGGATCACCCCTGGCGTGTCGGCGCACACGCACGAATTCATCGCGACCGGTCAAGACGACTCGAAGTTTGGCTTCAACCTCGGCAACGGCGATGCGCTCAAAGCCGTCGACCGAGCGCGTCGATCGACGTCAGTCGAACTCGTCGGTGTGCACTGTCACATCGGTTCGAACGTGTTCGAGGCGTCATCGTTTGCGAAGGCAGCGGCAGTCATGGCCGATTTCGCCGTCCCGCTCGACCTTCCCGAGCTGGTGCTCGGTGGTGGCCTCGGCGTCGCATACATCGAGGGCGAAGAAGCGCCAACGATCGCGCACTGGGGCAACGTGCTGCTCGATGCCTGCCAGGCACTTGGCGTGCGCTCGAAAGTCAGCGTGGAACCAGGCCGAGCGATTGCCGCAGCCGCGGCGATGACCGTGTACAGCGTCGGCACCGTCAAACACATCCCAGGTGTCCGCACCTACATCTCGGTCGACGGCGGGATGAGCGACAACCCCCGACCCGTCTTGTACGGATCCGGCTACGAGTCCTTCCTGCCCCGAGCCGTCACCGACGAGCGGGCCATGACCGCTCGATTGGTCGGCAAGCACTGCGAATCTGGCGATGTCTTATCGTTCGCGGCGCAGTTGCCGGCCGACACCGCAGTGGGTGACCTCCTCGCCATGCCGGTCACTGGTGCCTACGGCCACTCGATGGGCTCCAACTACAACAAGATCACGCGCCCGCCAGTCGTATTCGCGGCCAACGGCGATGCGCGCCTTGTCGTGCGTCGCGAGACCTACGACGATCTGCTCCGCGCGGACATCGGCTAAAACGCCCCTCCCCGAAAATTGGAATCAGCATGACGAAGTGGATCAACACCATCCTCAACCTGCTCAAGCAGATCCAAACAGCGCAGAAGGAGCGCGAGCGAGGAACGGGTAAAACGGTCCGGAAGCCGGCGCCTCGGACTCGGCGGGTCGAGCCAGACGTTCGTATCGAGTACTCGCCCGACCTCGACGGCGATCCCGACCCGGGTGAGGTCGTGTGGACCTGGGTGCCCTACGAGGACGATCCGAATCAGGGCAAGGATCGGCCAGTCGTCATCATCGGACGGATCGGTGACGACCTGGCTGGCGTGCAGTTGACCTCAAAAGACAAGCAGCGGGGTGAACACATTGCCGTTGGCAGCGGCGCCTGGGACCCGAAGCGGCGTCCGAGTTTCGCGAAGGTGGATCGGCTGCTCACCATCGACCCGGACGACGTGCGTCGGGAAGGAGCGGTCCTCGACGAGAACCGCTTCAACGACGTCGTCGGCAACGTCGACAAGTATCACGACATCGTGCGGCGCTGAGGTTGTTGCCGGCGACGTCGGCGATCCATCGGTCCCCAACTAGGTTGCGGACATGAGTACACGACCCCTGCAGCAAGTCAACGCGTCCACTCGGAGCGTCCTCGCTGACGTCACGTCCGATCAGATGCAGAACCCGACCCCGTGTGCGTCCTGGGACGTCGCCGGTCTGATCAACCACCTCGTTGGTGCCCAGCACTTCTTTGCTGCTGGCATTAAGGGCCAGCCTCCGATTGGCGCCGACAGCGACTTTGCGGCGGGTGACTACCTTGCCGCGTACGACGAGGCCACCGCTGCGCTCGTTGCCTGCTTCGAAGCAGACGGCGTCATGCAGAGCACGGTCAAGATGCCATTCGGTGAAATGCCGGCGGCGGCCGTGATGGGCCTGGCGATGAACGACACCTTCACGCATGGGTGGGACCTCGCCAAGGCGACCGGTCAGTCGACCGATATCGCGCCCGAGCTTGCCGCTCAGATTCTCGATCAGGCGAAGTCGTCGATCCGGGAAGGCTTCCGAGGCGAAGAGGGATCGGCACCGTTTGGTCTTGAGCGCGAGTGCCCCGACGGTGCAAGCGCCGCGGACCAGCTTGCAGCATTCCTCGGTCGCGACGTCGCCTGACGCGATGCCCCGCTCCGCGGGTTAGGCCGACCTCGGTTTGATGCCGCGCCTGCCCATCAAGTCGAGCAGTCGTTCAGCGAGCGGCGCGTCATCGTGGACGGTGCCGCTGGGGCCGTCTCCAAAGACGCCGAGCTGCGCAATGATCGGGGCCATCGGGGCAGTGTCGTCCCAGACGCGTTGCACCGCATCGGCGGGCAGCTGCTCGTCGGCACCGATCGCGCGGGCGAGGTCCCAGCGGTGAATGAGGAGGTCGCCAATTCGGAGGCCCAGCAGCTGCTCTGCGGGCATGTCGCCTGCAGGGTGCTGACAGGTGAGGTTCTCGAGATCGACCTCGTCGAACGCTTCGCGCTGCGCGGCCAAAGCGGCGTCGACCGCGCCCAGCGGGTCGGTGCCAACGAAGTCGGTGGCAAGGAGGCCAATCGCCTCAATGCGTGAGGCGCCCCCGACCAGCGACGTTGCCATCTGACTGCCACCGACCACATGTCCGATGAGTTCGAGCACCGTCCAGTCGGGGCAGGGAGTCGGAAGGTTCCACTGCTCAGGCGTCACGATGCTGACGACATCGCGAAACTCGTTGCTGACCGTCTGGAGCAGGTCGGACGCGTTCGTCATCGGTGGCACGGTACCGGCATTGGCAGGGCACGCCGATGTGGCGTGCGCCGTTCGGCAACGCACCCTGATCGGATCGATCGCAGCCAGTAGCCTCAGGCCCGTGACCAGCGAAGCAACGTCTTTCAAGATCGGGGTGCTCGGCTGCGGCAACGTGGGCGCTGCCCTCGTCGACCTCGTCGCCACCCAGCGCGTGAGCGTGTTCGAGCGCACGGGCATTGACCTCGAAGTCACGCGAGTCGCAGTGCGCAACATGTCCGCGCCGCGTGACGTCGACCTCGCCGAGGGTGTCCTGACACGCGATGCCATGGCCGTGGTCACCGATCCGGATGTCGACATCGTTGTGGAATCGATCGGCGGCATCGAGCCGGCCCGCGAGTTGATCCTCGCGGCACTTGCGCACGGCAAACCGGTGGTGACTGCCAACAAGGAACTGCTTGCAAACGTCGGTGCCGAGCTCTACACCGCCGCCGACGCAGCGGGTCGTGACCTGCTGTTCGAAGCAGCGGTCGCTGGCGGCATTCCGGTGATGCGGGCGTTGCGCGAAAGTTTGCACGGTGAGCCGATCACCCGCGTGCTCGGCATCATCAACGGCACGACTAACTACATCCTCACCAAGATGACCGACGCGGTGGAGAGCGGCGGAGACGCTGACTACGGCGCAGCGTTGAAGGATGCGCAGAGCCTCGGCTACGCCGAACGCGACCCCACAGCAGACGTCGAGGGCTATGACGCCGGCGCCAAGGCAGCCATCATCGCCACCGTCGCGTTCGGTAAGAAGGTCGTGGCAGGCGACGTCTACCACCAAGGCATCAGCGAGATCACCGCCTCCGAAATCGCAATCGCTCGACGCCTGGGCTACGTGGTCAAGTTGCTCGGCATCGTCGAGCGCGACAGCGCCAGTGGTGAGATCAGCGTGCGTGTGCACCCCACGATGGTTCCTGACCATCATCCACTCGCCACCGTCCGGGACAGCTTCAACGCCGTCTTTGTTGAAGGCGACTACGTCGACAGCCTGATGTTTTACGGCCGAGGTGCGGGCGGCGCCCCGACCGCCAGTGCGGTGTTCGGCGATGTGGTCGATGCAGCCATCAACCTGCGAGCGGGCACGCATGGTTCGCTCGGCGAGCTCGGCAAGGCGACGATTCGCCCGATCGACGAGACGTCGGCTGAGTACCTGCTCGGCCTCGACGTGGCGGACCAGCCTGGCGTACTCCACGCGGTCACTGGCGTCTTCGCCAAGCACGGGGTGAGCATTCGGGTTGCCGAGCAGGAAGGCAACGGGCCCGATGCGCGGCTGGTTTTCATCACCCACGATGCGCTGGAGAAGCATGTGCAAGCCACGGTGCGCGAGCTCAACGAACTCGATGTCGTGCTCAAGGTCGGTGGCCTGCTGCGCGTGATTGGCGACTGAGCGTGCGTTACGTCTCGACTCGCGGATCGGCTCCCGATCTCGGCTTCAACGACGTGTTGCTGGCAGGCCTCGCCACGGATGGCGGCCTGTACATGCCTGAGTCGTGGCCGGCCCTGCAACCATCCCGAGGCGCCAGAACGTACGTCGAGCGTGCGGTCGAGGTGATGTTGCCGTTCGTCACCCCTGACATCGACGAGATCACCCTGACCCACCTGTGTACCGAGGCCTATTCGACCTTTCGGCACCCGGCAATCACACCGCTGGTGCAGATCGATCATCGTCACTGGGTGCAGGAGCTGTTCCACGGTCCGACCCTTGCGTTCAAGGATGTGGCGTTGCAGTTGGTCGGCAAGCTGTTCGATCACGTCCTGTCGGCTCGAGGCGAGCGGGTCACCATCGTCGGGGCAACGAGTGGCGATACCGGTTCGGCCGCCATTGACGGCGTGTCGGGCTGCGCCAACGTCGACATCGTGATTCTGTATCCGTTGGGTCGGACCAGTGATGTGCAGCGCAAGCAGATGACCACGGTTGATGCGCCCAACGTCCACACCGTCGCAGTCGAGGGCACCTTCGATGACTGCCAAGACCTGGTGAAGGCCATGTTCAACGATGTCGACTTCCGGACTCGGAACCAGCTGTCGGCCGTCAACTCGATCAACTGGGCTCGGGTCATGGCCCAGACCGTCTACTACGTCACCGCCTCTGAAGCATTTGCCACGGCTCCCACGTTCAGTGTTCCCACCGGCAACTTTGGCAACGTGCTTGCGGGGTGGATTGCACGCGAGATGGGTGCGCCGATTCGTGACTTCATCATCTCGTCGAATACCAACGACATCCTCACTCGGTTTGTCAACGACCACGACATGACCGCTCGCGGTGTGGTCCCGACGTTGAGTCCGTCGATGGACATTCAGGTGTCGTCGAACTTTGAGCGGCTGCTGTTTGAGATGAACGGCCGCGACGGCGGGATGACCGCCGAGCAGCTGACGCGGTTTCGTTCGACCGGGCGACTCGACATCGAAGGTGACCAGCGCGACCGTTTCATGGCGGGCTCGTTCCGTGCAGCAGCGTTCGACGATGTGTCGACGCTCAGCGAGATTCGGCGGGTGTACGACGCCTCGGGCTACGTCCTCGATCCGCATTCGGCGACGGGCACGGCGGCGGCACGGATGTTGTCAGCGGCTGGCGACGGTGGTCCCGTCATCACGCTTGCGACGGCGCATCCCGCCAAATTCCCAGACGCCGTTGAAGAGGCCATCGGTTTCCGCCCAGAACTCCCTGCGCACTTGGCTGACCTCTTCGAACGGGACGAACGAACCCAGACCGTGGCGAACGACTTGGCCACCGTGCAACGTCTGGTTGAGCAACTGACGCGTTGAACACGAAATGACAGCGATGTGAGCAACACGTGGTCGGGCGTTGCATTCCTGCTGGCCAGCGGGCTATCGTCAGGTCCACTTAGCTTGCTAAGTCGCACCCCGAACTCTCGGTTGTGTGCGCATGTCTGCTCAGGGGATTCTGTCGGGCGCGAGTTCGACCCCTCATCGCCTTCCCTGAGACCTGATCACTTTCCGTGTTCCAGTCCACCGGGCTGACTGCGGGAGGAGAGGAACAACGTGGCCGCTGCCGCTCTCGAACAGTCCGTCCTGGAATCCAAGGACAAAGACACCCTGCTGGAAATGGCCAAGGCGCTCGGCGTCAAGGCCAACTCGCGACTGAAGAAGTCCGACATCATCGACAAGATCCTCGACACGACGGGCCCGTCGAGCGGCCCCGCGTCGAGCGATGCTCCGGCGAAGCGGCCTGAGGCTGCAGCGGAGCAAGAAGATCGCGCGCCGCGCCGGGAGCGCACCGTTTCGCCCGCACCGCAGAAGTCTGCGTCCGAACCGGCCGCAGATGGTGTGGTCCTCGGTGACGATGGTGAGCCGCTTGCCGATTGGGAGATTGCCCTGCGCGAGCAAGGTGTCGACACGAACGTCAGCGACGTCGGCTCGTCAGGTGACGAGCCGAAGCAAGCTGGTGAGAACCGCAATGACGGTGGCAATCGCAACCGGAATCGCAACCAGTCCGATGGGAACCGAGACGCGAACCGCGGCGACGGCCAACGAGCTGCCGGTGAAGGTCGCGCCAACGATGGCGGCGGCAACCGCGACGGTGGGGGCAACCGCGATGGCGGTGGCCAGGGCGGAAACAGCCAGGGCGGCAACCGCAACCGGAACCAGGGCGGTGGCCAATCTGGCAATCAAGGCGGAAATCAAGGCGGAAATCAGGGCGGCCAGCAACGCAACCGGAACGATGAGAGCGGAGAAGGCGGCAACAAGCGTCGTCGGCGCCGTCGCAAGGGTGGCGGTCGCGGCAATGAGGGTCCCCAAGGCGAAGACGCCGAGATGCTCGACGGCGACGGTCAGCCGCAGGGCACTGAGCCGATCGAGGTCACCGGTTTCCTCGACGTGCGCGATGAGGGCTACGGCTTCTTGCGCACGGATGGCTACCTCCCAACGAAGGAGGACGCGTACATCACGGTCAAGATCGCCCGCCAGTTCGGTCTGCGTAAGGGCGATGAGATCACCGGCACCGTGCGTCCAGCACAGCGCAACGAAAAGAATCCGCAGCTCATCGATGTCAAGACCGTCAACGGCGGCGATCCGGAAGCCGCAAAGACGCGACCGCATTTCGAGAAGTTGACGGCGCTGTTCCCGGATCAGCAGTTGCGGCTCGAGAACCCAGCCGACCCGGCCAACATGACCGCCCGCATCGTCGACCTGCTGTCGCCGATCGGCAAGGGTCAGCGCGGCATCATCGTCTCGCCGCCCAAGGCCGGCAAGACCACGGTGATGAAGACGATCGCTCAGTCGATCGAGCTGAACAACCCAGAGGTCGAACTGCTTGTGCTGCTCATCGATGAGCGACCGGAAGAGGTCACCGACATGCGGCGCTCGGTCAAGGGCGAAGTGATTTCATCGACCTTCGACCGGCCCAGCGACGAGCACACTCACGTCGCTGAGATGACCATTGCCAAGGCGCGCCGCAAGGTCGAGGAAGGCAAGGACGTCGTGATCATTCTCGATGGCATCACCCGCCTCAGCCGGGCCTACAACCTCGCGGCTCCGTCCAGCGGCAAGATCTTGTCCGGTGGTATCGATGCTGGTGCGTTGTACCCGCCCAAGAAGTTCTTCGGGTCGGCCCGCAATGTCGAAGAGGGTGGATCGCTGACGATTCTCGCCACGGCGTTGGTCGACACAAACAGCCGGATGGACGAAGCGATCTTCGAAGAGTTCAAGGGCACGGGCAACATGGAGCTGCGCCTCGATCGTAAGGTCGCCGAGCGCCGTATCTACCCGGCGATCGACGTGGACGCGTCCTCGACTCGCCACGAAGAACTGCTCTTCGACCGCAAGCAACTGCAGATGGTCTGGAAGCTCCGCAGGGTCCTCAGCGGCCTTGCTGCGGACGGCAATGCTGCTCCCGGCCTCGAGCTGTTGATCGACCGCCTCAAGACGTTCCGCACCAACGCCGAGTTCCTCAGCGAGATTGCCAAACAACCCGGAATGTGAGCCTGGCCGCTCGGGCAACTCAGGTCTCCAGCACGGAACAAAACCCAATCGGGCGTGGTTACACTCGTCCCGCCCGATCTGTCGCCGACGAACTCGTTCAGCCGGCACCAGGAAGATCACAAAGGAATCATCATGAAGACTGACATCCATCCCACATACAGCGACACCGGCGTGCGGTGTTCCTGCGGAAACACGTTCACCACCAAGTCGACCGTTGAGGGTGACCTGACCGTCGAACTCTGCAACGAATGCCACCCGTTCTTCACGGGCAAGCAGAAGCTCGTTGACTCCGGTGGTCGTGTTGAGCGCTTCAACCGTCGCTACGGCGCTCGGAAGAACGCTCCCTCGAACATCGAGGAGTGATGCTGCGCCGCTGCTACTGACAGCGGTTTCACCGATCAAGAGATCGACAAGATCGATCCACCGAAGAGCCGCCCCGTTGGGGCGGCTCTTCGCGTTTTCCCTGCGTGTGGGGTTGCTCCTCGGGAACCTCCCCGCCGATAGTGCAATTGACGACATCGCGGCATTTAAGAAGGTGGGACGAATGTCGATACAGCAAACAGTCGGAAACGCATGGATTTTAGACGATCCGCCCGCATCCGAACGACGAGGAACACCCCACCGTGCCAGTGAAGAAAGAGCGCAACGTTCGCCATCTCCTCCGCCGCACTGAGTTCATCGACCGACAGTCGCGAGTCGACGAACTGATGGGGTTGACGACGTTCGCTGACATCGTCGACAACATTCTCGGCACCGCGGCACATCGTCTGCCGGCTCCGCCATCGGTGGTCTTCCAAAACACGGGTGAGGACGACAATTGGCGGCGGGGTCAAGAGCTCGCCCACTTCTGGTTCGATCGCATGGCGAACGACTCGCCGAGGCCGATGCAGGAGAAGATGGCACTGTTCTGGCACGGCCATCTGGTCAGCGAGATCGGCAAAGTTGGCAGCGCCGAGTTGATGCGCGAGCAGATCGATCTGTATCGCAGGGACGGCCTCGACAACTTTCGCGACATGGTCACCGAGATGTCGACGCAGGTCGCAATGCTGCGCTACCTCGACAACAACCGCAACGAGGCCGACTCGCCCAACCAGAACTTCGCGCGTGAGCTGATGGAGCTCTTCCTGCTCGAAGTCGGGAACTACACCGAAGCTGACGTCGAGGCAGCCACGGCAGCTTGGACTGGGCACAGCGACAACTGGCAGACCGGCGAGTATGTCTGGCTCGATGACCTGCCAAAGGAGCGTTGGACGCCGATCTTTCATGACAGTTCGGTCAAGCAATTCCTGGGCCAGACAATCAACAACGGTGGCGATCCTCGCCGTCACGGTGACGAGACCATCGAGGTGATCCTCGGCAATGGCGTGGTGCCATCCGGAGCGGACAAGGTGCACAATCGTGGCAGGCCGACGCGGCTTGTGGCGGCCGAGTTCCTGTCACGGAAGTTGTGGGTTGACTTCGCCAACCAGGCACCGCCGGCGGCGGTCATCGACGCGATGCGTGATGCGTTCGTCGCTGCTGACTTCGACATCCTTCCCTGGGTCCGCACGATGCTGCTCCGAGACGAGTTCTACGCGGAGGAGGTGTTGACCGGGCTCGTCCGCTCACCCATCGACTGGATCGCATCGCTGCTCTATGCGCTCGACCTGCGTTCGAAAGATGCCACGCCGATGTGGCTGATGGGCAACACCGGCCAGCTGATCCTGCATCCGCCCAACGTCAGTGGCTGGAAGATCAATGGGTACTACGTCAATGCCAGCGCAATGGAGGCCCGCGCCCGTATCGCGCAGGGCTTTGCATGGACCGCTGGCCGCACCTACTGGGACGACAGTGGATACCTCCAGTTCCGACACGGTCGCCTGACGCGCGACGAGTTGATTGCCGCCGGCCCGTGGCCGGACTACATCCCGACGATGTCCGACGAAGAGGTGGTGGACAACATGTCCGACCTGATGGAGGTGACGCTTGCCGCTCCGACACGCGAACGGCTGATCGATCACCTGGCCGCCGCCGGCCGCTGGGAGCGCTCCGACCTGGTCTTCCTCATCCTGCTCGCCCCCGAACTGCACGTGGCCTGACCGGAGAACCAACATGCTCGACAACGACATCTCCACCGCCAGCGCCCTGAACCACCTCAGTGTTCCGGAGGCAGCATTCGCCACAGGTGCTGACGCCCACGCACTTGACCGCCGCCGATTTCTGCAACTCGTTGGCATGGGTCTCGGCGCAGGCCTCGTCGCGGGGCCCGGCTCGTCGCTGCTCGACACGGCGTTCGGCAACGGTGACACCTCGCGGGCCGCGGGTCCGATCGGAGCCGGCGATGGCATCTTGATTGTGCTCGGCATGTTCGGCGGCAATGACGGACTGAACACCGTGGTCCCGATCAGCGATGGTGAGTACTACGCACAACACGGCAGCCTGGCGATTCCCGCGGGACAGACCTTGCCGATCAACCGCAGTACGGGTCTGCACCCCGAGCTCACCGTGCTCAAAGAGTTCTGGGACAACGACCAACTTGCGATTGTCGAAGGCATTGGATATCCGGATCCGGATCTCAGCCACTTCAACTCGATGGCCAAGTGGATGGCAGGCCAGACGTCCGGGATCCCCACATCCGGGTGGCTCGGCCGGTGGCTTGACGGCTACCTGAGCGGGTCGAAGGACCTTTTCGCCGCGGCCGAAGTCGGACACTCGCTGCCGTTGCACATGCTGGGTGAATCGAGCCGGGCAACGGCGATTCCTGCCAGCCGACCGTCGTTTGGGGCCCGTTCGGAGGAGCGCTATCAGCGGCAGTACCAAACGGTTCGCAACCTCAGCGCGTCCAGCACCGACTTCTGGAACCGTCAGATCGGCCAGGCGTTCGTCGACCAACTCGAGGTCGCAAGTGAGATTGCTCCGGCGATCCCCGAGGAACTCCCCAGCGTCGACCTGGTCGCTCGACTTGAGGTCCAGGCCCGGCTGATCAACGCGAACCTCGGTTTTCGTGTGCTGAGCGCTGGATGGGGTGACTTCGACAGCCATGCGGGCCAACCGGACCAACATCCACTGCGAATGCAGGAATTGAACGCAGCGATTCGTCGGTTCTACGAAGTACTCGATCCGGCATGGGCAACTCGCGTCACATTCATGACGTTTTCTGAGTTCGGTCGCACAAGCCAAGCCAACGATGGTGCTGGTACTGACCACGGCACGACGGCACCGCACTTCGTCTTCGGTTCGAATGTTCAGGGTGGCCTCTACGGCGAACGACCGACGCTCGCTGGCCTCGGCCGGTGGGGTCGCATGGCCCATCACGTCGACTTCCGTGACTACTACGGCAGTGTGATCGACGGCTGGCTCGGTGGCGGATCGTCCGAGGTTCTGAACCGATCGATCGAGGATCTCGGCCTCTTCGCGTCGGCACCGGGAGGCACCGCTCCGAATGGGCCGACTCGCCCGCCCGGTGTTTCCTTGGTGGCCGGCTCGAATGGGTACCGACCGGCTGTTCGTCTGCGTGCCGAGTCGTAGCCGAATCAGACGGCTGGTTGGTCTCGTCGCTGTCTCACCGCTGAACACCGGCCTTCGATAGCGTCGGCGTCGTGACTGACGCTTCGAGGATCCCCGCCGACACTTCCCGGCGTTCGCAGCTGCTTGCGATCAAGCTCGGGGCCCTCGTCGACGAGCATTTTGGGCCTCGCCAGAGTGGCGCGACTGGTGCTGACGCTGAGACCTTTGCGACCGGTGCTGCGCTGCTACGCGACGGCGCGGCATGGGTGCTCATCGACGGGCGCGCGGATCGGTCGCTGGGTGCGGCACTGGTCTGGGCTGTTCGGCGATCGGCAACCCACCTGCATGTCATCGCCGAGCACGACACGGGCCTGCTTGCCCGGCGCGCCACCGCTTTTTCCTTGCCGATCACGGTGTGGTTTGCCGACGGCCGGGCACTGCTCCCCGCCATCGCTGAGCCGCTGCCGACGCGTCGCGCGGTGCCCGAGGAACACGAAGCGCTCCGGAGCATGATCGTGGAAGCTGGAGCGACTCCGAATGCCGAACATGGCGTTTTGTTCGGGGAAGTTCGGGGCCTCGAAGTGTGTCGGGTCGTTGCAAGCCCGACCACCGGTTTCTTGGGTGAGGTGAGCGAGTTGGCCAGAGCGGACGACGACGGGGTGCGTCTCGAAGTCGGCGTGGGCGCCGCGGACCGCGAAGCATTTCAGATGCTCCATGGCGAGATCCCCACCGTCGCAGCGTTGGCCGACATTGTCTCAACCGTGCAGGCGCACCGATCCACCGGTTCGCCGCAGCACCCACTGAACCGACTGGGCATTGAACGGTTCCTGCGCTGGCAGGCCGAGGAAACACCTGTCCTCGTCGGATGCACGGAACTGACCCCGGCGGAACCCCCGGTGCCCCGTCCGAACCTGAAGGATCCGGTTCCGTGCGTTGCCCGCGGGGTGCGCCCCGATGGCTCGCCCGCAAGGGTTGTCTTCTCCAGCGGTGTCGACCTCGACGCGTTGCCCTACGTGGCCGATGTGCAGGCAATGGGTGACGAGCCTGTCGTCCTGGTGCTGCCCGCGCGCGACCTGCTTCCGATCGTGTCTGAGGTCGCCGGCTTGCTCGAACGTCCCGTCACGGTCGTCGGACTGACATCGGCCTCCGCCTGATCACGACGCGCCCGCGCTCCGGGCTGGGAGTGCTGGCCGGCCAGTAGCCTCAGATCACCATGGCTCACCTCGACATGTTCGACCGTCTCCGTCAGGTCGCGGATGAGTACGAGACGCTGGAACACCAGTTGTCCGACCCCGAGGTGCTCGCCGACCCAACCCAACTCCGCACACTGTCCAAGCGCTACAACGACCTCGGACCGGTCATCGAGAAGTTCCGGCTCCACCAATTGCGCTCGTCTGATCGAGACGCGGCTCGGGAGATGTTGCCCGAGGCGACCGGCGACGAGCGCGAGCTGATGCAGGCCGAAATCGATGAGGCCGAGGCCCAGCTCCCCGGGCTTGAAGACGAGCTCCGCGAGATGATGCTGCCGAAGGATCCGTACGACGGCAAGAACGTGGTGATGGAGATCCGTGGCGCTGAGGGCGGCGAGGAAGCCAACCTCTTTGCTCGAGATCTCTACGAGATGTATGACGCCTACGCAGCCAGCAGTGGGTGGAAAACCGAGCTCCTGTCGTCGACGCTCAGCGACATGGGTGGGTTCAACGAGATCACCTTCGTCGTGAAGGGCGCAACCGCCTGGCGCAATCTGAAGTTCGAAGGTGGTCCGCACCGGGTGCAGCGTGTGCCGGTGACAGAATCGCAGGGGCGGATCCATACCTCCTCGGCCACGGTCACTGCGCTTCCCGAAGCTGATGAGGTCGACGTGTCGGTCGACGAACGCGACCTTGACATCGACGTGTTCCGGGCGAGTGGTCCGGGCGGTCAGAGCGTCAACACCACCGACTCGGCCGTCCGCATCACGCACCGTCCCACCGGGTTGGTCGTGTCGATGCAAGACGAACGATCGCAGTTGCAGAACAGGCTGCGCGCGATGACGGTGCTGCGGACCCGGCTCTTCGAACTGGCTGAGCTTGAACGACGTGAAGAGCAGTCGGATGCACGTCGGTCCCAGACCGGCGGAGGTGGGCGCAGCGAGAAGATTCGCACCTACAACTTCAAGGAGAATCGGGTCACCGATCATCGCATCGGGTTCACGATTTACCGACTGGCCGACACCCTGGCAGGCGACCTGCAACCCGTCGTCGATGCGCTCGCGGCCGATGAGCGGTCCCGGCTCCTGGCCGAGGGTGGCGAGAGCGGGCAGTGACAGAGTCGCCTCAATCCGACCCGACGGGCCCGACCGACCCGACGAGCACGGTCGGCGACGAGGACCTGGCCACGACATGGCGGGCGCTCTGGGCCGAGACCAGCGAGGCGATCGACGACCGCCAGCACGCGCGGTGGATCTGCGAAGTCGCCTCGTCGACCGAGCCGGACGAGTTCCTCCAATCGCTCGACGAAGCGCCGACGGTGCGCATGGTCAGTCACCTCGATGCCATGATCGCTCGCTACCGCACGGGCGAACCATTGCAGTACGTGCTGGGGCGTTGGGCGTTCCGTCGACTCGACCTTGCAGTCGATCAGCGAGTGCTCATCCCGCGGCCCGAAACCGAAATCGTTGCCGAAGTAGCGCTGGTGATTGCCCGTGGCTTCGATGCCGAACGGACGATCATCGACCTGGGAACCGGGTCAGGCGCGATCGGTCTCGCGCTGGCCGATGAGCTGCCATTGAACGGCACCACCGTCTGGCTGACGGATACGAGCAGCGATGCGCTCGACGTGGCTCGCGCAAACCTTGCCGGCATCGGTCGGGCCGCACCGAACGTGCAGATCGCGCACGGCTCATGGTTCGACGCGCTCCCTCTCGACGTGGTTGCCGATGTGATCGTGTCGAATCCTCCCTACGTCGCCGACGCGTCGCCAGACCTCGAGCGGATCGTGGGGGAGTGGGAACCTGCTTCGGCGCTGTTCGCAGGACCCGATGGGCTCGACGACATCCGGATCATCATCGACGGTGCGTTCAGCCGACTCCGTTCAGGCGGATGGCTCATCCTCGAGATCGGCCACGACCAGGGCCCTGCCGTTCAGCAGCTGCTTGCCGCGCATGGTTATGCAGAGGCGGAGATCCGAAAGGATCTCAGTGGTCTTGATCGAATCGCGCTCGCTCAACGACCCTGAGCCCAGGCCATTAGTTTCCCGTTCCGGTCAGACGAAGCGGACGGCAATTTGGGAGAGCAGGGAACCTTCTTCCGGGCTCACCTCGTCATCGACGCCCGCGACCTCGCGAGCCGCTGAGAAGAGGGCAGATCGCAATACGCGGCTACTGATCCGCCCGTCGATCGAGTCGAGGAATTCTTCGACTCGATCGTGCTCAATGGCTTGACGTGCCTCTTCGATCGCAGGCCGGAGGTACTCCTCGAACGCAAATTCGTCGTCTCGCCACTCGGTGCTGATCTCGCGGACGAGTTCGACCTCCTCGTCGGCGATGTCCTGATCGGCAAGCATCACCAGCACCAGCAGTTCCAGGGCGGCCTGGTGCTCCAGGTTGGCGGTGGCGTGGACGGCGACGCCGCGGTACAGCTCGAGGAGGCGATCATTCATACCGGGGCGACGTTAGACCACACGCCCGTCGCCGTCCGTTTCGCTTTCATCCTTCATCCGCCGTTTCATCCTCGATTTCATCTTGGATTCATCTTGGGATGGTGACGGCTTCGGCTGAGGTGTGCACAGTCACGTCGGAGATGGAAGTGATCTACGCAGGAAGTCGAGCTGATGGAGCAGCAGGTTTTCTGCCACCTGTTCCTGGGGCGTCATGTGGGTGACGCCGACGAGCGGCAACACCTCATGGGTCCGTCCGGCGGCGAGGAGCGCTGACGAGAGCTGCAATGTGTGCGCAGCGACAACGTTGTCGTCGGCCAGTCCGTGGATCAGTAGGAGTGGACGTTGGAGATCGCTGGCGAGCGGAAGTAACGAACTTGCGTCGTACTGCTCGCTCTGCGTGTTGGGGTCTCCGAGATACCGCTCGGTGTAGTGCGTGTCATACAGCCGCCATTCGGTGACCGGCGCGCCAGCGATTGCTGTGTGGAACACGTCCGGTCGGCGGAGCACGGCGAGGGCCGCGAGATAGCCGCCGAAACTCCAGCCGCGGATCGCCACGCGCCGGAGATCGAGGTGAGATGTCTCTCTCGCGACGAACTGCAACGCCTCGATCTGGTCATTGAGGGGCACAGTCGCCAGGTCGCCGCTCACTGCGCGTTCCCACTCCGAACCCCGGCCCGGTGTGCCGCGCCCGTCCGTCACCACCACGGCGAAGCCTTGGTCGGCAAACCACTGCGAGGCGACGAAGGCATTGTTGGCGCACTGGACGCGCAACGCGTGAGGGCCGCCGTACGGATCGAGAAGAACTGGCAACCGGCCGCCGCCATACGTCGTCGCATGATCGTGAGGGAGCAGGAGTGCAACGCTGAGTCCGGTCTCGTCCGTCCGGAAGAACTGGATGTTGGGTGCAACGAGTGGGGATTCGGCGAACGATTCGATGGTGTGCGCCGGCGTGGTGTCGTTGGCGCTGCTGACCGTGACGGTGGCTCCGGGTTCATCCATCGATGCCGATCGCACCACGGTCGTCGAGCCGCCCTCGGTCATCCAGTGCACCCCGGGTTCATCGGTGAGTGCCACAAGCCGCCCGTCAGCGTGGCGACGCCAAACGTGGAGTGACGTGGCGTCACCGATGGCGTTGGCCGTGAACGTGATCGCGTTCGGTGTCGCCGAGAGCACCGACCGCACTTGGAGGTCTGTTGGAGTCACCGGTTCGCCGGAGACCAACAACCGTCGCGCTCCGTCGCGATCCGCTGCGGCGACGAGCGTTCCGTCGTTGAGGAGGCGTGGCGTCCCTGGCACCAATTCGACCCACGCGTCGTCGTAGTCGTGGTCGAGGACCTCGGTTTCGCCGGTGATCTCGTCCACCTGCAAGGTCATGGTGCCGCGCTGGTCACGCGACTGGACGTGCATGACGAGACCCGCCGTGGTCCAGTTGACCGAAGCGATGTACGGGAAGAACTCGTGATCCCAGTCGACGTCGGTGCGCGATCCGTTCAAGCCGAGGAGGTGGAGCGAGACGGTGGCGTTGTCCGTACCCGCTGCGGGATATCGCACGGTGCGGGAGGGTGTGGCCGGGTTGGCCGGGTCGGCAATGTTCCACTCCGAGACAGGCGCGGTGTCGACGCGGCAGGTGGCGATCGTGTTGCCGTCGGGACTCCACCAATAACCGCGGAAGCGGTGCATCTCTTCGGCAGCGATGAAATCGGCGCTGCCCCATGTCACGGTGTCGGCTTCCTTTGGGTCGCCTCCGGCGAGGACGCGCCATGTTCCGTCGAGTTCGGCAAGACACAACAGCCGTCCGCTCGAATAGGCGATTCTCCGGGCGGTCGGATCGGGTCGAGGGTCGAACACCGGCCCGGCGACGTCGATCGGGCGAGCAAACCCGCTCAGCAGGCCGGCCGCGAACAATCGTCCACTCAGTGCGAATGCAGCGACCTTGCCGGCATGGTCAGTCGCGTACGCGGTGATGCCGCCGCCGCTCTCTCGCGTTCGCTCTCGCCGGGCACGTTCCTCAGGGGGAAGGTCACCGCCGTCGTCGGTTGCCAGCAGCATCCGCGGATCGCCGACCAATCGTTCCATCCCCGATGCAACATCGAGTACCCACAGCGCATTCACCGAGTCCGAACCACTGGCGCTGCGCAGAAAGATCACGCGTTCACCATCGGCTGACACGGTGATGTCGCGAGGAGCGCCGAGCGTGAATCGCTGCGTCCTGGCGTGTTGGCGAGGGAAGGTGTCGTCGGCGTCGATCGTGCCGTCGGGAAGCGTCGTGGTCACGGCGCCCACACTACGGAGTGGGCGCCTCCGGCCTCTGACCTTCGATCAGGGAGTGAAGTGAGCAACCGCCTCGGCAACGAGGTCAAAGGCAGCGTCAGCGTCGACATGGGTCAGCACGGCGACATTGGCCGCCTTGCGTTCGATCAGACGACGCTCGTCGATGACGGTCATGCCGCGGGTGTATTCGCCCTGGGTTTCGACCACCACGTGTCGATTGACTCGTTCGAACAGCGTGGGGTGCGTGAGCGCGAGCACGGCGAGTGGGTCGTGCATCGCTCCGCCCTGCAGGTGGCCCTCGTCGTGGTTGCGCTGGTACATCATCGAGAAGAACACGAGCAGGTCGGCGAGTGTGGTTGCCAGCGTCCCGTCGATTGCGCGGAGCCGTTCGATACGGGTCGGCGTTGCCTGGAACTGGTGCGTGACGTCGAGGCCCGCCATGATCATGGGCGCACCACTGGCGAACACGATCTGTGCTGCTTCGGGGTCGGCCCAAATATTGAACTCACCCATCGTGCTGCGGTTGCCGAATGAGCCGCCGCCCATCAGTGAGATCCCGGCGATGCGTTGCGCGATGGTCGGGTCCTTCTGCAAGGCGAGGGCAATGTTGGTCTGGGGGCCAACCGGGACAAGCCACAGGTTGTCGTGTTGATGGCAGGCATCGACGATGAACTGCACGGCATCGGTTCCGTCGAGGGGAGTGGTTGATTCGGGGAGGTCAGCGCCATCGAGGCCACTCTCGCCGTGCACATGTCCGGCATGTTTGGGTTCGCCCACGAGCGGTCGACTGGAACCCGAGTGCACCTCGACGTCGATGCCCAGCAGGTCGCGCATGACCAGCGCGTTGTGGGTCGTGCTGGTGAGAGGGGCATTCCCTGCGACGGTGGTGATGCCGACCAAGTCCGTGTTGCGGGCGGCCACCACGATGGCGATTGCGTCGTCATGGCCTGGGTCGCAGTCGAGGAGCACTCTGGGGCGGAGTGATGGATCAGTTGCAGCCGACATGACGCCGAGCATGCCAGCTGACGGGCCACACTGTCGGCATGGAGAAACGCTCGCGCTCGGTCGCGTTGGTCACCGATCGACAGGCCACTCGGCTGCGTGCTGGTGCCCTCGTCGCAGTACTCGTGCTTGCGGCGTGCAGCGGGGGCGACGATGACGCCGGCGAGCCCATTGCACCGGTGAGTGGCGAGTCGGTGACCAGTGACAGCAGCGAGGCCCTCGTCCCGACGCCCGACGCTGGTGAGGAAGGTGACGGTCAGACCGGCGGTGACGCCGAGACCGCCCCGTCGACCACCGAGTTCGATTTGTCGGCGCAGCCGAGTACACCCGCGATCGAACCGGTTCCCGAGACGGGGGTGCCCGGCATCGACAGCGGCGATGTGTTCTGTCGAGCGTGGAGCGAGTTTGCCGGCAGCTTCCAGGCGCTCGGCCTGGTGTCGGCGATTGGTGACCGCGATGAGGCGTATCGATTTGAAGTGATTGCCGCGAGCACCGTGACGGCCGCGGTGGACACGATGGAGGCGAACCTCCCGCCTGAACTCGAGCCAGAGCGCGTTGCGCTGGTGACTGACCTCGCCGGGCCGTTCTTCGGCCGTGCGACATTGGCCGAAGCCGACCTGATCGGCGCTGGTATCGAACCGACGGTGCTCCGCGCTGTGTGGCTCGCTGCGCTGACTGAGGCGGGCGTCGATGATCCGGAACTGCAGGTTGTCGTGCCTGCATCGATCGATGGAACCGCGCTCGACGCAGCGGTCGCGTCGTTCTCGAATGCGCAACTGGGGATCGTCGAGGATCCGGCCTTGATCACCGACGCCAGGATCCCATTGACCGAGGCCTACCTGGCCAACGTCTGCCCTGACGGAGGGATTCTTTCGGGCAACGACGACATTGGCGACTGACTCGTCGTCTAGATCAAGAGCGCTCCGTCAGGGTCGAGATGGCAGCCGACGCCGACCCATTCGCCGTCGCACATCGCGGAGGCGATTGACGAATCTGAGGACGTACCCCAGGCGCGACGTCCGTCTGCGAGGAGGCATGACGCCAAGGCTGTCTCAGGTGCGCCGTCGCGAGAGAACATCACGGAGTAGGCCTCGATGGTCGCCTCGCCCGCAGCGTCGGCAGGGGATGCCAGCTCGCGTTTCGGGAGCGCATCGACCTCGGCCTGCGGTGAGCCGTGCCGGAACGCGTTGGTGGGGGGAGTGGTGCTGTAGATGCCGAAGGCGTGCTTGGTGGCGTACCCGCCGTTGGCCCACGTGAGGCCGTACTCGCCGGGTCGCTCCCGAAGGTCTTCGACGACGCTCGCGATGGCATGCATCACGTAGTTGTTCCAGGGGCCTCCGCAGAAGGTCAGTCCACCCGTCCGCGACCATTGACGACCGCTGCCAGGCGTGATGTCGACGCCAAGGGACTGGGCCCCGAGTTGCACCGCCGACGGGAAGCACGAATACAAATCGAGCACCGACACGTCGTCGATGTCGATGCCTGCGAGATCGAGGGCCATTGCGCCTCCGAGTTCGACCGCAGGTGTCCGAGCGAAGGTGTCGCGATGCGAGACGAACGGATGCTCGTGGGAGTCGGTACCGGCGTGGGGAAACACCCACTTGTCGCGACTGACGCCCATCCGTTCGGCGGCTTCGACCGTGCACATGATGATGGCCGCGCCCATGTCGACGTCGTTGTTCGAGTTCATGAGCTTCGGGTACGGGAAGCCGATCATCCGGTTGGTGTCGGTGACCGTGGTGATCTCGTCGGCGGTCTTGGACTGTTGGATCCAGGCGTTCGGATTCGCGGCGGCCACGTCGCTCAATCCGGCGTAGAGCGCGCCGAGGAATTGCTGATGTTCCGCAACGGTCCGCCCAGACTGCGCCCGCAGCGCCGTTTCGAACATGGGGTAGATCTGAACCGGCATGAAGATGCCGCGGTCGCGCTCCTCCGGCAGGTTCATGTTGAGTTCCTTGCCGATGTATCGCGGCAGGTCGTCGTCGGCCGCCTTCGGCCAATCGAGCGTGATGTCTTGCTTGCGGGCCCGCATGAAGGTCTTGAACGCTTCAGCGCCAGCGAGGATTGCAACATCGACCTTGCCGGCGAGCATCTCAGCAGCGGTCGCGTTGACCAGCGACTGGGGGCTGTTGCCGCCCGCCGTCGACTCGGCGAGTTCAATACCCGACTGATCCGGTCCGCCAAGCCCGAGCCGCTGCGCCAGGAACCGCGGGGCGTTCCGGAACCGCCACCCGATGATGTTGACAACGCGCACCGAGTCGGCGGCCGGCGGGCCGTCGAGGCCGGCATCATCGGATGCGGCCAAGACGGCTTGTTCCATCAACTCGATGGGGTTGAGCGCGTCCTCGATGCCGGCGGAGCGTTGGTTGTATTGGCCGACGCCGATGATGACGGGGGTACGGGGGTCGAGAGTCACATCGTGACTCTATGAATCACGTCGCCTCCGGCTGCAAGCCGGACGTTTCGTCAAGAGGTGCGCGCCGCTCTGCGCACGACTCCTACACTCGCCACCGATGGCACGAATCGCAATCGGCTCCGACCACGCGGGCTACGAACTCAAACAGCACCTCATCGGCTTCATGGAGGCCGCCGGGCATTCCGTCGACGACCAAGGGACCCACTCGACTGAGTCGGTCGACTACCCCGAAATCTGCGCTGGCGTCGGACGAACTGTTCGCGACGGCGACGCCGACTTTGGCATCGTCCTCGGGGGCAGTGGCCAGGGCGAGCAATTGGCGGCAAACAAGGTGCGAGGTGTTCGAGCAGCACTCTGCAACTGTCTCTACACGGCGCGCATGGCGCGTGAACACAACGATGCCAATGTGCTGTCGATGGGTGCGCGTGTTGTCGGCACCGGCGTCGCTGAAGAGGTTGTGCAGATCTTTTTGACCCAAGCGTTCGAAGGCGGCCGCCACCAGCGCCGCGTCGATCAGATCACCGAACTCGAAGCCAACTTTTAAAGAGTCGCAAATAGAGTCACACATGGGGTCAGGCCCCGCTTGCGACGTTTCTCAAACAAGGATCTCCGATGCCCTTCCCTTCTGATACCGATCCCGATACCGAGGTGCAGTCGCTCCTCGCGCGTGAAGTCGAGCGCCAGACCACCGGCCTGCAGTTGATCGCCAGCGAGAACTTCACGTCGCCCGCAGTGATGGCTGCCACGGGCTCGGTGCTCACAAACAAATATTCCGAGGGGTACCCCGGCAAGAGGTACTACGGCGGCAACGCGATCGTCGACGACATCGAACAGCTCGCCATCGATCGGGTCAAGGAACTGTTCGGCGCGGAGCATGCGAACGTGCAACCGCACTCGGGTGCCAATGCCAACATGTGTGTGTACCAAGCACTGCTCACACCTGGTGACACCGTTCTTGGCCTCAGTCTCGACCACGGTGGCCACCTCACGCACGGATCTCCGGTCAACGCATCCGGGCTGCTGTACAACTTCGTCGCGTACGGCACCGGTGCCGAGGACCGCATTGACATGGACAATGTCCGCGAACTTGCGCTCGAACATCGTCCGAAGATGATCGTGGCCGGTACGACGTCGTACCCGCGTCGCCTCGACCCCGAGCCGTTCAAGGCGATTGCCGACGAGGTTGGTGCGCTGCTGATGTTCGACATCGCGCACCTCGCCGGGCTTGTCGCCGGGGGATCGCACCCGAACCCAGTGCCGTTCGCCGACGTGGTCACGTTCACCACCCACAAGACCCTGCGTGGACCGCGTGGTGGTTGCATCCTGAGCAAGGCCGAGCACGCCAAGGCGATTGACAAGGCCGTGTTCCCTGGCTGGCAGGGTGGCCCGCTCGAACACGCCATCGCCGGCAAAGCAATTGCCTTCCGCGAGGCAGCTGACCCGTCGTTCACGGAGTACGCACACCAGGTGGTCAAGAACGCCTCGACGCTTGCTGCGGCATTGGCGAGCGAGGGTTTTCGACTCGTCTCTGGCGGCACCGACAATCACTTGATGGTGGTCGACCTCACGCCGTTCGATGCGGAATTGACCGGCAAGGTTGCGCAAGCCACCCTCGACGAGGCCGGAATCACGCTCAACAAGAACACCATCCCCGACGACCCGCGCAGCCCGTTCGTCACCAGTGGCGTGCGTATCGGTACGCCGTCGGTCACCACGCAGGGGATGACTGAAGCGGAGATGCCGCTGATCGCCGCGTTGATTGCGCGTGCGCTCCGCAACGTCGATGACGCGGCCGCGCTCGCCGAGGTCAAGTTCGACGTCGCTGCTCTCTGCGCCAAGTTCCCCGCCTACTAACTCTCCTACCCGTTTGCGTACCCGGTATGTGGCGCCGGCGACACACCTTGGGTACGCAAACGGTCATGGGCGGCGAGCCGTTCGCGGAGGGTGCGCGCGACTCCGTATGGATCCTTGGTGATCTCATTCCAGGTGTACTCATAGACGAGGAGACCGAGGTCGGTGAGTTCCCCTCGCCGCTGCCCATCGCGCTCTCGCTCGGCGTCTGAGGCGTGACCGCGGCGGCCGTTGACTTCGATGACGATGCCGTGGTCCTCGAACAGGAAGTCGACACGAGCGATGTGTCGGTTGCCCTTGCGGTGAACGACCTGGGTCCGCGGGCGTGGAAGCCCGGCCTCGCGGACAAGTTCGAGGAATCGCCGTTCGAGCATTGAGTGTCCACCCGAGTCGGGAAGCAGCGCATCAATCGTCCGAACGCCCCATCGTCCCGAACCACGCAGCGTCTCAAGTCGGCGAGCAATGACAGTCGGAGCGGAGAGTTGCAGGCGAACGGCTGAGTCGATGGCTGCCTCGAGGCGGCTTCGGGGCGACCTGGCGAGGGCCAGATCGAGAATGGTGCGGGTGGCCGATGTGACTCGCAACCCATCCACGCGCACGCGGTCGCCCATCGGCATCCACTTTGTTGTGTGGACCGAGTCGTGGATGTGTCGGGATCGATTTGATCGCAGCACGGAGAATTCGACCGCGTGATCGGGCGAGCGGTCGAAGCCGTGCAGGACGGCGGCCGCCTCGAAGCTGATCCAGCTTTCGTCACCGAGCGCAAGGAGGCCGATCCGAAGCTGCTGGCGGCGTGTCGTCGGAGCGCCGCAGATGACAAAGACCTGCGGCGCGACGCGCCGCAGCACGCCGCGCCGGACCAACCCGCTGATCATGTCCTTCGTCAGCCCAAGGTCGAACATGTTGCGACGGCTGACGACGCCGTCCTGCTGTTCCGCCAGCTGGGCGAGATCGTTCCGCACACCTCTGCAGTGGGCTCGGCGACGCCCGGTCCGGCAAACAAAACCGTTTGCGTACCCATCCGGTGTCGTATCCGACCCCCCCCGGGTACGCAAACGGGGGAGTGTGGGGGGAGGGGCGCGTAGTATCGGGGCTCGTGCCGACGCTTGGGTCTTACCTCCTGGTGGGAGCGGTGGCGGCGGTTGCGACTTTCTGTGTCACACCACTCGTCGGAATGCTGGCCCGACGGCTTGGCTGGGTGTACCTCCCGAACGATCGCACGGTGCATGACACGGCGCTGCCCGACATCGGCGGCCTGGCAATGTATGTCGGCTTCGTCGCCGCCTTCGTGACGGCTTGGTTCACCGGATCTCTCGACGTGTTGTTCGAGAGCAACTCCGAACCGTGGGGTGTGCTCATCGCAGCGACGATCATCTTCGTCGTCGGACTGATCGACGACGTCCGGGATATCTCGGCACCTGCCAAGGTGTTCGGCACGGTGCTCGCCGGTGTCGTGCTCGTCTATTTCGGTGTCGAGATGTTTGCGTTCCGCCTGCCGTTCTACGAAGGCGCGATCTTCCTCGGTGAGTCGCTCAGCCCGCTGGTCACCGTGCTGTGGCTGGTCGGCATGAGTCAGGCAATCAATCTGGTTGACGGTCTCGATGGACTCGCGGCGGGCATTGTCGGCATCGGAGCGGTTGCGTTCTTCCTCTACAGCGAGCGCCTCGCAACGCTCGAATTGCTCGACACCGCCAACGTTGGACCGCTGTTCGCCGTCGTTGCCGCCGGTATCTGCTTCGGATTTCTGCCGCACAACTTCAATCCGGCACGCATCTTCATGGGCGACGGAGGGGCGCTGCTGCTCGGGCTCCTGATGGCGGTATCGACCAGCGTGGTCGGTGGCCGTGTCGAGGTGGGCGAGGAGTCGGTCGGCACGACGTACTTCTTCCTCGCGCCGCTGGCGATCCCGCTCCTGATCCTGGGCGTGCCGATCTTCGACACGCTCTTCGCGATCGTCCGCCGGGCCACGAGCGGACAGGGTCTTGCTTCGGCTGACAAGGGTCACCTGCATCATCGCCTCATGGAGATGGGCCACGGCCACCGACGGAGCGTCGTCATTCTCTGGACGTGGACCGCCCTGCTCAGTGCCTTTGTTCTGTACCCGACGCTGACCGATCAGAACCCGACGTACTTGCCGTTCGGTATCGCGGTGATTGGGATTGTCCTCTACACGGTGCTGCACCCCAGTGTGCGAGCTCGACGCCGAGAGAACGGCACGCCGCCAGACGGTCTCGATCGGCCGGACATTCAGCAGACGGTCGAGCACGAGCAGCTTCAACTCGACGTGTCAGGCGAGAACTTTCGCACACAGTTGCCGTCGGGGGAGCGCGACCACTAGGTTGTGCATGCGTTCACAAGCTCCGATTCGTACTGAATTCGTTGCTCTGCCCTGAACCACATTCTTCGACTCGCACAGACCCATGAAGCTGCTCCCCATCAACACGCAGAAGCGCGTGAACACCGAGGATTCCCTCGGCCATGGCATGGACGCCGTGATCATGTTGGTGCTTTTCTTGCTCGCCGGCTTTGGACTCGATCGCCTCTTTGGCACCATGCCGCTCTTCATGATCGTGATGACCGTGATCGGCTCGGTCGGCCTCTTCTTGAAGTTCAAGTACCGCTACGAAGCGCGCATGGACGAACTTGACGAGCAGCGTCGCGGACCTGCGGCACGAAATGCTGCTGCGCAAGCAGCGGCTGTCGATCCGGAGGCTGCCGGATGAGCGCCACCGCGGGCGACGCATTCACGACACGATTCGAGGGGCCCGCCCCCGAAGTGGCCGTGTCGAACGACATGATCAAGCGTGGGCTCATCGTTGCGCCGATCATCATTGCGATCTGCGGTGTCATCTGGGGTGTCAACGGGGCCTTCTCGAGTGCGTACGGCGTCGCCATCGTGTTGGTGAACTTCGCTCTCGCCGCCGCGTTGATTGCCGGCGCTGCCCGAATCTCGGTCGGATTGATGATGGGCGCGACGATGTTCGGGTACCTGATTCGTCTCGCCTTGATCTTTCTCGCCGTGTGGATCGTGAAAGACGCGTCTTGGATTTCACTTCCGGCACTCGGATCGACCATCATCGTGACGCACCTTGGTCTCCTCTTCTGGGAGATGAAGTACGTCGCACTCTCGCTTTCACAACCGGGTCTGAAATCAGATGTCCCGCAAGTGAGTCGCGACCACACAATCTGACCTATCCTCCCTCCCGCTGATCACCCATCCGCTGAACCCCCACGACTGAAACGGAAATCAACGTGCTCGCTGAACGTGGCCTCGTCTTCCCTCCCATCAACGAAATTCTTCGATGGCAGGACATCTTCCCGTCCTTCAACAAAGTTGCCCTCATTGCCGTTGCCTCGGCATTGATTGGCATGGCATTGTTCACGCTCGCAGCGCGAGCTGACGCCAAGAAGGCGCCGACCGGCGCTCGCAACCTCGCTGAGACCACGGTCGAATTCATCGAAGAGGGCATCGTGATGCAGACCCTCGGCAAGCAGGGTCTCGGCTGGACGCCGTTCTTGCTCAGCCTCTTCATCTTCATCTTCCTCTGCAACATCCCGGGCGTGATCCCGATTCTGCAGATGCCCGCCACTGCTCGTATGGCGATCCCGCTGGCGCTGTCGCTGCTGGTCTGGGTGCTGTTCATCGGCACTGGCCTGAAGCATCAGGGCGCCAAGTACTTCGGCCACCTTTTGTGGCCTCCCGGGGTTCCCACGCCGCTCAAGCCGCTTGTTGGTGGCATCGAGTTCGTGTCGACGATCTTCATCACGCCGTTCAGCCTCACCGTCCGATTGATGGCGAACATGATGGCCGGCCATATTCTGCTGGTCACCTTCGGTCTGTTGACCGAAGCCCTGGTGACCGCGGAAACCCAGCAGCTCCTGCTGGTCCCGACGAGCATCCTGCCGTTCTTCATGTTGATCTTCCTGACGGGCTTCGAGATTCTCGTTGCATTCCTGCAGGCCTACATCTTCACGATCCTCGCCGCCGTCTACTTCAGCAACTCAACTGCCGGTCACGGCGAAGAACACTGATCCGTCCGGATCAACCGATCTCCCACTCATCTCAGAAAGCACACAGGAGAAATCACCATCATGGAAGCACTCAGCGCACTCGTCGCAGCCGAAGAAGCCGGCGCATTTGACCCCGAGGCAAAGAACATCGCGGCAGCAACCAATGCCGGTCTGGCCTACGGCCTCGCCGCCATCGGTCCTGGCATCGGCATCGGCTACCTCGTCGGCAAGTCCGTCGAGGCAATGGCCCGTCAGCCCGAAGCAGCGGGCATGGTGCGTACCACCATGTTCCTCGGCATCGCCTTCACCGAAGCCCTCGCCCTCATCGGGTTCGTGGTCTTCATCCTGGTGAAGTTCGCCTGAGCGAACTCCCCAGACACTTGGTCCAATTCATTCATCAACGCAAGGAGTCGACGTGCTGACAGCAGTCGTCACAACTTCGCACACTGGAAGCGTCGTTCAGGTCAATCTGATCGAAGCCGACACGTGTGAGCGCACCGATCTCGAGGGCAACCCCGAGTTTCCGACGAGCGATACTTCGTCGGCTGGGTGTCCCGAACTCATCCCGATCGCCCCCGAGGTCAAAGAGATCGTCTGGGGATTCGGTTCGTTCGTCGTGCTCGCCATCGTGTTGCGCTACGTCCTGTTCCCGAAGGTTCGGGCCGGCATGACCGCGCGCTACGACAGCATCCAAGGCGACTTCGAGAAGGCCGAGACGCTCACCGCGTCCGCCCGGGCCGAAGTTGCTGAGTACGACGCACAGGTCGCTTCGGTTCGCGCCGACGCCCAGGGTCGTGTGGACGCTGCTCGGGCCACGCTCGAAGGTGAGCGCAACGAACAGCTCACAGCCGTCAATGCCCGCATCGCCGAGAAGCGTGCAGCAGCAGCGGCCGAGGTCGAAGCTGCTCGCCAGGCAGCGAGTTCGCAGGTCGCCTCAGCGGTCTCTGACGTTGCTGCCCGAGCGGGAGAACTCGCTGCAGGCAAAGCACCCAGTGCTGACGTCGTGACCGCCGCAGTCGACGCGGCAATGGGAGCAAACGCATGAGCCTGATCGCCGCAGTCAACGCATTCATCGCAGCCGAGTCCGTCCCGAACGACGGTGTTGGCTCAACGTCACTGCATCCGATTCTGCCGCCCACGGGCGAAATGATCATCGGTTCGCTGGCGTCGATCATCGTGTTCAGTGCGCTCTTCAAGTTCGCCGGACCGACGATCAAGAAGAGTTTCTCGGACCGCACCGCGAGAATCCAGAAAGAACTCGACGACTCCGCTGCTGCAGCGGCTGCCGCTGAGGCCGAAGCGGTGCGCATCCGCTCCGCAAAGGGCGATATTGATGCCGAGCGCAGCCGGCTCTATGCCGACGCCGACGCCCAGGCTGAAGCGCTCCTCGCTGACGGCCGGGAACGGCTCGGAGCCGAAATGGCCGATATCGAGGCTCGTGCCGAGGCCGAACTGGTTTCTGCAGCTGGTCGCAGTGGTGACGAGCTCCGTGCCGAGATCGCACGGTATTCATCGAGCGCCATCGACAGTGTCGTCAACGGCACCCTCGACGACGCCGCACAGCAGGATCTGATCGAAGGATTCATCGCACGAGTGGGGGCTTCATCATGAGCGACGCACGTATTCAGGGTTACGCCCGAGCACTGTTCGAGATCGCCCGCGCTGAGGGCACTCTCGACGAAGTCGAAGACGAGTTGTTCCGTTTCGCTCGCTCATATGAGTCGAGCGACGAACTCCGCAACGCACTGACCGACGATCAGGTGCCCGCTGAGAAGCGCCAGGCCATCGTCGAAGATCTGCTCGGCGGTAAGGCCACCAGCACCACGACACAGCTGGTGTCGATGGTGGTCGGCTCCGGTCGTGGCCGTGAGCTTCCGGCCATCGTCGATCAGCTCGTCGAGCGCGCTGCTGGCTCGAAGTTTCTCACTGTCGCCGAAGTCCGTACTGCTGTCGCGCTTTCCGACGACCAGCAGGCCCGACTCAAAGCGGCGCTCGAAAACGCCTCGGGCATGAGCATCAGCCTCAAGGCCGTCGTTGACCCCTCCGTCATCGGGGGTGTCGTGGCCACCATCGGTGACACCGTCATCGATGACACCGTTCGTACTCGCATCGACCAGCTGAAGAGCCGGCTCTAAGAGCCGACCCGGATGCCGCACGACTACTCATTTGCTGACTGTTAGGGATTATCAGAATGGCTGAACTCACTATCTCCGCCGCCGACATCGCATCGGCGCTCAAGAAGAACCTCGAAGGCTTCGAGCCCTCACTCGAGGCCCGCACCGTCGGACGCGTCGCCGAAGTCGGCGACGGCATCGCCCGCGTGTCCGGTCTTCCCGACGCCGCCGTCAACGAGCTCCTCGAGTTCGAAGACGGCTCTGTCGGCCTCGCCCTCAACCTTGACGAATCGTCGATCGGCGCCGTTGTGCTCGGCGACGTCGACAAGATCGAAGAAGGCCAGACCGTCAAGGCCACCGGCAGCATCCTGTCGATGCCGGTCGGCGACGGCGTCCTCGGTCGTGTCGTCAATGCCCTCGGCGAACCCGTCGACGGTGCCGGTGAACTCACTGGCACACAGCAGCGCCGCATGGAAATCCAGGCACCGGGCATCCTCGGCCGCCAGCCCGTGCACGAGCCGCTGCAGACTGGCATCAAGTCGATTGATGCCATGACCCCGATCGGTCGCGGCCAGCGCGAGCTGATCATCGGTGACCGCAAGACCGGCAAGACCGCTGTTGCCATCGACACGATCCTGAATCAAAAGGGTCTTGGCGTGAAGTGCATCTACGTGGCCATCGGTCAGAAGGGCTCGACCGTCGCGCAGACGGTCGACACCCTCCGCCAGGCCGGCGCCATGGAGTACACCGTCGTTGTCACCGCACCTGCGGGCGACCCGGCTCCCTTCAAGTACCTCGCCCCATATGCCGGAGCAGCCATTGGCCAGCACTGGATGGACAACGGCGAGCATGCCCTCATCGTCTATGACGACCTCTCGAAGCAGGCTGACGCTTACCGTCAGATCTCACTGCTGCTGCGCCGCCCGCCGGGCCGTGAGGCGTACCCGGGCGACGTGTTCTACTTGCACAGCCGTCTGCTCGAACGTGCCGCCAAGCTCTCCGACGAGAACGGTGCCGGTTCGCTGACTGCGCTGCCGATCATCGAGACCAAGGCCGGCGACGTGTCAGCCTTCATTCCGACCAACGTGATTTCGATCACCGACGGCCAGGTCTTCTTGCAGGACAACCTCTTCAAGTCGGGTGTGCGCCCCGCAGTCGACGTGGGCATCTCGGTGTCGCGTGTCGGCTCGGCTGCTCAGACCAAGGCGATGAAGGGCGTTGCCGGAACGCTGAAGCTCGACCTCGCGCAGTTCCGTGAGCTCGAAGCATTCGCCACGTTCGGTTCCGAACTTGACGCGATCTCCAAGGCCCAGCTCGAGCGCGGGTACCGCCTCGTTGAGCTGCTCAAGCAGCCGTTGAACAGCCCGATGGCTGTCCAAGACCAAGTTGTCTCGCTGTTTGCCGGCACCAAGGGCTACCTCGACGATCTGCCCGTTTCCGACGTGCAGCGCTTCGAGTCCGAGCTGCTCGACTTCATGCGGTCCAACCACGGCGGCCTGATGGACGAGCTCAAGACTCAAAAGATTCCTGACTCGCTCGCTCCTGCCGTCGACGCCTTCAAGGCACAGTTCGCCGTCTCTGGCGATGCTTCGGGCAACCCGATCGACCCGACATCGGTGGATGCCGATGAACTGGGTGCCGCCGAGTCGAACAAGACGCTGGCCACGGAATAACTCCGCAGCCCTATCCACACCGACGACGATCGAAAGATGACCATGTACACGATTTGCGCACTGGGCGCTGAGGGAAGAGCCAGCGATGAAGCTGCCACCTTTGGCGACCAGATTTGGTCGCAGCAGCGTGGTCTGAGCCGGAGGAATTCATAATGGCAGGTGGAACAGAACGGATCTTGCGTGGCCGCATTAAGGCAATGCAGTCCACGAAGAAGATCACGCGCGCCATGGAGCTGATTGCTGGCTCGCGCATCGTGAAGGCTCAGCAGCGAGTGCAGGCCGCCGTCCCGTATTCCGAGCAGATCACCGAGGTGGTCAAGGATCTCGCAGCTGCCGGAGCATCGAACGATGTGCCGATGCTTGCTGGTCGTGACGAGGTCAAGACCACCTGCTACGTGGCGATCACCGCCGATCGTGGTCTGTGCGGCGGGTACAACGCCGGCGTGCAACGTGCAACCGAAGGTGAAGTCAAGGCCGATGTGCTCGCCGGCAAGGACTACACCATTGTCCCAGTCGGTAAAAAGGCCGAGGGCTACTTCCGCTTCCGGGACTACCAGCTGAGCCAGTCCTTCATGGGCTTCAGCGATCAGCCGAGCTACGAAGATGCCCGCCGTATTGGCGAATACGTTGTGGACCTGTTTGTCACAGGCAAGGTCGACAAGGTCGAGCTTGTCTACACCCGCTTCATCACCGCTGGTAACCAGGAAGTCGTGTTGCGTCCACTCGTTCCGCTGTCGGCCGATACGGTCGCCGGCGGCGATGGCAAGGCCGGCAGCTCTGACGGTTCGGGCGGCGACTACGAATTCGAACCCGACCCGACTGAGATTCTCGATTCGTTGCTGCCGCGCTATGTCGAAGCTCGCATCTATGCCGCGCTGCTCAACGCTGCGGCATCCGAGCATGCCTTCCGTCAGCGGGCGATGAAGTCCGCGACCGACAACGCCGAAGAACTGATCGGCAGCCTCAGCATCGTGATGAACCGTGCACGTCAGGCCTCGATCACCTCCGAGATCATGGAGATCGTCGGCGGCGCAGCAGCGCTTGACGGCGGCGATGCCACCCAGGGCTACGTCGACATGGGCGACGACTACTTCGGTCGGCGACTTGACGAAGCCGAAAAAGCCTCGAGCGGTTCGACCGCCTAGGTCCTTCCCTCACGAAAATTCCGACGACCAGATCTGATCGATCCATTCATTGGATCGCTGTGAAGACCACACACCAGGAGAAACCAAAGTCATGACCATGACAGAGAATGAACTGCAAGACGGCCGGGTCGTCGCCATCGCTGGCCCCGTCATCGACGTCGAGTTCCCGCGCGGCGCGTTGCCCGAGCTGAACTCGGCCATCGAGTTCACGATCACCCTTGAAGGTGAAGAGACCACGGTCCTTGCCGAGGTTGCACAGCAGCTCGGTGACGGTCGCGTGCGTGCGATCTGCATGAAGCCGACTGACGGTCTGGTGCGTGGCGCCCCGGTGCGCAACACCGGCCACGGTATTCAGGTGCCGGTCGGTGACAAGGTGCTCGGCAACGTCTGGAACGTGTGGGGCGAAGCACTCGACACACAGCCCGAGGGCATCGACGAAGTCGAGCGCTGGGACATTCACCGTCCCGCTCCGACCTTCGATTCGCTCGAGCCGTCCGCTCGTATGTTCGAAACGGGCATCAAGGTCGTCGACCTGCTCACCCCGTACGTCGCCGGCGGCAAGATCGGCCTGTTCGGCGGCGCTGGCGTGGGCAAGACCGTGCTCATCACCGAGATGATCAACCGTGTGGCCTCGCAGCACGGTGGTGTGTCTGTGTTCGCCGGTGTGGGCGAGCGGACCCGTGAAGGAACCGACCTCCGCCTTGAGATGATGGAGTCGGGTGTCTATGAGAAGGCCGCCCTGGTCTTCGGTCAGATGGACGAGCCGCCGGGCGTGCGCCTGCGTGTCGCCCTGTCGGCGCTGACGATGGCGGAGTACTTCCGCGACGTCGCTGGCCAGGACGTGCTGTTGTTCGTTGACAACATCTTCCGCTTTGTGCAGGCCGGTTCAGAAGTGTCGACCCTCCTCGGTCGTATGCCCTCGGCAGTGGGTTACCAGCCCACACTGGCCGACGAGATGGGCCAGCTGCAGGAACGCATCACCTCCACAAAGGGTCGCTCGATCACGTCGCTGCAGGCCGTGTACGTGCCTGCCGATGACTACACGGACCCGGCGCCGTTCACCACCTTCACCCACCTTGATGCCACGACCGAGCTCAGCCGTACCGTTGCCTCGCTCGGCATCTACCCGGCAGTGGATCCGCTGTCGTCGACGTCGACCATCCTGAGCCCCGAGGTCGTCGGTGACCACCACTACGGAGTGGCCCGGCGTGTGCAGGAGACTCTCCAGCGCTACAAGGAACTGCAGGACATCATCGCCATCCTTGGTCTGGATGAGCTGTCCGAAGAGGACCGACTCACAGTGTCTCGTGCCCGCAAGGTCGAGCGCTTCCTGTCCCAGCCGTTCTTCGTCGCGAAGGTCTTCACCGGCCTTGAAGGCGAGTACGTGCCGGTCGCCGAAACGGTTGAGTCCTTTGAAGCCATCATCGATGGTGGCCTCGACGATCTGCCCGAGCAAGCGTTCCTCAACGTCGGCAACATCGACCAGGTGCAGGCCAAGGCCAAGCAGCTCTCGGAGAGCTGATCAAACACATGTTGTTCGAGCACGCCGGCAGCAACCTGTTGTCGAACCACCCTGTGGAAGGAGCCTGATCATGGCTGATCCCATCATCGTCGAAGTCGTTTCACCGGAGAAGGTGCTCTACTCGGGCGAAGCCGACATGGTCATCACGCGTACTGCGGGCGGAGGCGAGATCGCTTTCCAGGCAGGCCACGCTGCGTTCCTCGGTGTTCTCGTCGAGAACCACACGCGGGTCTTTCAGACCGACGGCAAGGTGCAAGACATTGCCGTTCACCGTGGCTTCGTCGAAGTCAGTGGCAACCCCACGAAGATCTCGCTGCTGTCTGACACCGCGGAACTGGCGGGCGATATCGACGTCGACCGCGCCAAGGCTTCACTCGAGCGCCACCAGCAAACGCTGCGCGCCGAGACCGTCGCCGACGCGATCGCCGACGCTGTTGCCGGTAAGGCCCGCGCCCAGGCGCGCCTCACCGCCACCGGCTTCACGGCGTAGCCGCACTTCGCCAGCAGGCGGTTGAGGGGAACCTCGTCGCGTGAGCTGGTTCACGAGCGCGAGTCAGTGGATTCTTCCCGGATGCTGACGCCCTGAGGCGGCTCCGATCAGCGTTCGCACTTCCTTGATGCTTTATCGTCGTCGGCGGCAGTCGAGCCTCGATTGCGTCGAAGGAGCAGAACAATGGAATTCAAGGTCAAGCCGCTGGTTGCGGAACTCGTGGGAACCTTCTGGCTGGTACTCGGTGGCTGCGGCGCTGCAGTACTCGCCGCCGACTTCGGAGTCGGCGGAAACGGAACCAGCCTCGGTATTGGCTTCGTCGGCGTCAGCCTCGCGTTCGGTCTCACCGTGCTGACCGGGGCATACGCGCTTGGGCACATCTCGGGTGGGCACTTCAATCCGGCCGTGACGTTGGGCATGGTCGTTGCCGGGCGTTTTGATCCGAAGCACGCAGCCGGGTACGTCGGCGCACAGGTCATCGGGGGCATCATCGGTGCCGCTGTCCTGTTGGGCATTGCCAACGGTCAAGCAGGCTTCGAGATCGGAGAGGGCGCTGGTGTTTTCGCCTCGAACGGGTACGGCGAGTTCTCGCCTGGCGGGTACAGCCTCGCCGCAGCTTTGATCGCGGAGATCGTGTTGACCGCGGTCTTCCTGGTGGTCATCCTTGGCGCAACTGCGAAGAAGGCGGCCCCAGCAATGGGTGGTCTGGCCATTGGCCTCGCGCTCACCCTGATTCACCTCATCTCCATCCCGGTCACGAACACCAGTGTCAACCCTGCTCGGTCGACGTCGCAGGCGCTTTTTGCCGGCAGTGACCAGCTCGGACAACTGTGGCTGTTCTGGGTGGCGCCGCTCATCGGTGCGGCCATCGGCGCGGGACTGCACCGCTACGTGCTCGGCGACAACGAAGACGTCGTCATCGGACACGACCCGTCGGCAGCCTGAGCGCAGAATCGGCTGCGCTACAGCGCCATCGACGCGGACCATGCCGACAAGGCGGGTCCGCGTCGGTACGGTGAACGGATGCCTTCCTTCCCGTTCACGACCGCACTCGTCACCGGCGCGTCTTCTGGCATTGGCGCCGAGATGGCGCGGCAACTCGGGCGGGCCGGGGTACCGACGGTGCTCGTGGCTCGACGGGGCGACAAGCTCCGGGAGATCGCCGAGCAGTTCGACGGGTTCAGCGTGCTGGAAGCTGATCTGGGAACGGCAGCTGGCCAAGACGCCGTGATGGAGGCGGTCGGCAACACTGAGGACCCGATCGACCTGGTCGTGAACAACGCCGGATTCGGAACCAGTGGTCAGTTTGCCGAGCTTGACGCGGACCGGCTTGGCGATGAGGTCGAACTCAACGTGAAGGCGCTGACTCGAATCAGCAACGCAGCTGCTCGGGCAATGGCGGCCAGGGGTTCGGGATACCTGTTGAACGTGTCGAGCGTGGCGAGCTTTCAGGCTGCGCCTGGCCTGGCGGTGTATGCCGCGACGAAGGCCTATGTCACGAGCCTCACCGAGGCGTTGCACGAGGAACTGCGCGGGACCGGTGTCCACGTCACCGCATTGTGCCCGGGCTTGACGAAGACCGAATTCCAGGAACACAGCAACACGACCGAGTACGAAGCAACGTTTCCTGATTTTGCCTGGACCTCAGCGGAGTCCGTGGCAGCGGCGGGGCTCGACGGCGTTGCCAAGAACAAGACGATTGTCGTGCCCGGAGCGCTCTATAAGGGTCTCGTCGTCACGAGCGACATCACGCCTCGGGCCTTCGCTCGTCGCCTGAGTGGGCTGGCCTCGTCGATCCGTCGCTGATGTGCGTGGCTGCAGCGGTGGAGTCTGAGCTCGATCAGATTTCGTTGCCGTACTGATCGATCGCATCCAGGAGGGCATCGATGTCGGTGGTCTGCAGCGTCGTCGACATGCAGATCATGCGGAACGTGTTCATGCCATGGACGGGTTGAAAGCCGATCATGCCGGTGCCTTCGGCTTGCATTCGGGCTTTGATCTGTGGCGGCAGGTGGTGCAGCTGTGTGCGGACTTGGTCATCGAGATCTGCTGGGTGAAGAGCGGCGAGTGGCCGCAGTTCAGGTGGGACCCAGGCAAACACGACGTTGGTGAACGAGCCGGACACGATCGAAACGAATGCGCCGTCGCTGGCCGCGATTCGTTGGCGGGTGTAGTCGGCGATTGCCATTGCGTGGTCGATGCGTGCGGCGAACCCGGCGTCACCGTGAGCCTTCCACGCCACCCACAGCTTGAGCACGTCGATGCGCCGTGCACACTGGAACGTTCGGTCACCTGAGTCGAATTCAGCGAACTGTTTGTCTGGCTGGAAGAGATAGTCGGCTCCGCCGGCGAAGCACGCCGCGAGTTGCTCGGGTCGCTTGATCAGGAGTGCGGTGCACTGCTGGGTCATGCCCATCATCTTGTGGAGGTTCCACACGAAGGAGTCAGATCGCTCGACGCCTGCGAGTCGGTGTGCCTGGCCGCTGGAAAAGAGGGCGGAGCCGCCGTAGCAGCCGTCGACGTGGAACCACATGCCATGTGCCTCGCAGATGTCGGCGATGGCATGCAAGTCATCGAATGCCGACGTCACCGTCGTGCCCGCTGTGCCGATGACAGCGAGCGGAACGGCGCCGTGACGACGGGCGGTCTCAACGGCAACGGAGAGCGCCGTGGGGTCAATGCGGCCCTCGTGGTCGGTCGCCACCTTCGTGACCTGGTCGCTGCCGATGCCGAGCAACGCGGCCGACTTCGTGGCGGCATAGTGCCCGGACGCGGAGACAAAGATGGCCAGACGGTCGCCATTGCTCCCGCGTTGGGCGATGTCGGGCTGATGTCGGTGCCGAGCGAGCTGCAGCGCGAACAGGGTGCCGATACTTCCGCCGGGGCAAAACATGCCGGGTGGCAGGGACGGCATGGGGTTCGAGTCGGCGTCGACGTATCCCGCAAGTCGACCGAGTTTGTGGAGCACGGCGCTCTCCATCAGCGTGAAGACCGGTGCGACTTCAAAGGTCGCGCCCGTTGTATTGAGCGCAGCGCCGAGCCAGTCGCCGGCGACCGCGATGGGGTCGGGTCCGGCAAAATTCTGATTGACGAATCGCGGGTGACTGGTGTGCATCGAGTGGGTGATCACCAGATCGATCGCCGCCAGGACGTCGGCGTTGTCTTCCGCAGGAGCATCGTCAGCGAATGCCAGGCCGACCGCCGATTCGAATGTGTCGATCAGCTCCGAGGGTGACGCGAAACTGATGACTGGGTCGGCGTCACGTGGTGGGTTGAGGACGTAGTTGGTGGCGCGATCCGCGATTCCATCGACGAGGTGTCTGGTGGCTTGGTGCATTGGGAGTCAGCCCTGGTATTCGCCTTGAACGTTGACCGTGACGGCAATCTGCTTCTCGCTCCAGATCGGTACCTGGGCCTCGCCGAGGTTCAGCCAATTGACGAGTGCATCCTGGTGTTCAACGCGGAGACGGGCGCAGCCTTTGCTCTGGGGCGATGTCGGTACGTTGTTGGCTCCGTGAATGGCCTGCCCGCCGTCGAAGTAGAGCGGCCGGTACATGTTGCCGTTCAGCGGGTTGTCGATGGCAACCGGGAAGTCGGTGCTGTTGTGCCACCCGCCGCTTGCGACCGCCGGGTCGAACCGGAACGCGCTCGAACGCTCTTGCAGCCGAGTTTCGTACCCTTCGGAACCGGTGGAGGTCGGGAACACGTAGGCAAGCTCTCCACCGCCGGAGCCAGCGAACATGATCTGGCAAGTTCGGTCGATGAGGATCCAGCGAGTTGATGCGGTGGCCGAGGTCTGTGGCACGAGCAGCTCGGTTGCCTCGAGCAGCATCTTCTCTTCAGCGCTGCCCGCTGCCATGTCAGCCGTACTTGCGGGAAGCCCGAGCGAGAGTCGGAGGGCGCAGAGTCGCTGTCGTGTGACGGGTCCGGACACGCCGTCGATGAGCAGAGCTGGTGTGCCGAACCCTTCGAAGAGCTTGTTCAGCTTGAGCTGCTGCAGTTCGACGTTCTGCCTGACCGCGGCGCTGACGATCTCGGCATCCGGATCGGTGCGCTGCTCGCCGGTGAGGTCATTGAGTCCGTTGCCGACGCACACGTCGAGTGCCTGGCCGGCATCGAGGTCGGCTGTTGGCAGGTCGTTTTCGGCGCGGAGCGCGACCACGTTGACGGTCTCGTCATCGAACTGGTCGGCGATCAGACGCAACGAGTCAAATGGTTCGACCTCGACGACACACGCCGGGTCGTAGTACTCGGGTGGCGGCTCGGTGGTGGTGGTGGTCGGTGCCAGGGTGGTCGTTGTCGTGGCGATGGTCGTTGTGATTTCTGAGACCGCAGGCTGCGTCGACGGCGGGCCCGTGTCCGGGGTTGCGGTCGTGTCAGCTGCTCCATCGGTCTGGCGTTCGCGGGCGACTTCGGTGCCGCTGTCGACGGATGCGCTGCACGCGCTGCCGGCAAGTGCGAGGCATACCAGCGCGATCGTGAGTCGTTGCGTCCGCATGAGTTTCCACGGTAACGATCCCCAACCGTTCTGTTCCGTCATCAGGGGTGGAGCGCGAGAAAGTTTCGCAGCGACGGCGATGCGCCATGTTGCTGTTGTGCGGCGGGCGAGGGTCAGCCGGCGGCGCGCTTGAATGGGTCGGGCGGGAACGATCCGGCCTCGACGCAGCTGGTGGACCATGTCTGCAGCGGGTCGATGATGGCATCGAGGTCACCGATGGCGTCGATGAGTGGCTGATCGAGTGCATCGGTGCGCGCCTCGATCTCGCGGCGGTAGTCGAGGCCGACATCGGTCAATGCATGGTCCTGATCAGCAGCATGGATCAATCCGGCGGTGCGGAGGTCGTCGGCGGCATCGGCGATCTGTTCGGCTGACCAGGCACGGCTTGCGCTGTACGAACCGAGCGGCATGCCGACGAAGAGTTCGGTGAGCACGTTCATCTTGATCGGGTCGAGTCCTTCCGACAGGCACACCGCGATGTGACCGTCGCCCCGATGCTCGCGGGCGAGTTCGCAGCTCCGCCACAGGACACCGATCGGACTGCTCGGCCAGGGCTGATCGCGCAGGCCGGAGAAGAGTGGACGGCCCATGCCGCTGATTGAGCCGACGGCGGTCTGGAGCATGGCCGCGACGCCCGAAACATCGGCGTCTCCCAACGTTTCGGTCAAGCTCTCGATGGTGCTTTCGGCCCGCGCGGCCAACATGACATCGCGGGCGACCGTGGAGCGGCCACGTTCGTACGCGCCGGTAATCATGTCGGGCTGGAACACGGCGAACGAAGCGACCACGACGCCGGCTGCGGGTTCGCCGAGCGACGCAGCGCGACCCCAGACGTAGCTCGTGATGAAGTCCAGGCCCAGTCCGGCGAGCCGTTCGTTTGTTCTTTTCGACCAGATCGAGTGCATCGCAATCGGTTCGATCGCGTCGCGCAGACGGCGCGCAGCAGATGCGTCGACGGTCGGCGCCGGTACGGGGAGCGGTGTAGGCAGCGGGTGTGCGAACGAAGCAACGGCGTCGGCGTAGTCCATCACCCGAACTTAGGTCGAAGTGCGGGGCGAACTGCCAGCAGGCTCAGGTGCGCAGGGCGACGAGGTATTGCCCGCCGCCTTCTTGAATGTCACTCGACAGTGTGAGCCCCGGTTCGAGGCGGCTGATTCGGTCGATCAGCCAGGCCGCTGTGTCGTCGGCGTCCTGTGGACTCGGGCAGCGGCAGAAAATTTCGCGTCCACCCTTGTTCGCAAGCCGATCGACGGTTTGAACGATCGGGACCGGGTCGATCACAAACAGATCAGCGTTCCAGGGGACGACGGCCTCGACGTTGCCCTTGCCGGTGTTGCATCCACGGTGCGCAAGCCGTTCGGGCAGGTCGGCCGAGCCGCTCGACTTCCCCTTGCCCTTTTTCTTGGCTTTTCGGTCGGTCATTCGGGCGTCGACGCTGGGGCCGCGATCGTCGTTGACCGACATCGTGGCATCGACAGGTTCATCGCAGATCCAGCAGCGCCAACTGTCTTGCTCACCGATGTCTTCGAACCTTGCCATGGCGAGTGAGGGTATGCGGTCACGCTGTGCATGGCACAACGTGGCGGTTCAGCGCAGAGGCGCCAGGGCGCTCTTGCCGCGGTACGCGGCAGCTTCGCCGAGTTGTGCTTCGATGCGGAGCAGCTGGTTGTACTTCGCGACTCGATCCGAGCGGCAGGGTGCGCCGGTCTTGATCTGGCCGCAGTTGGTGGCGACGGCGAGGTCGGCGATTGTTGCGTCTTCGGTTTCGCCCGACCGGTGGCTCATCACCGAGGTGTAGCCGTGGCGAGTGGCAAGGCCGACGGTATTGAGCGTCTCGGTGAGCGAACCGATCTGGTTGACCTTGATCAGGATCGAGTTGGCCACGTCGGAGTCGATGCCGCGTTGCAAGCGAATCGAGTTGGTGACGAAGAGGTCGTCGCCGACGAGTTGGGTCTTGTGACCGACCGAGGCGGTGAGCTTGGCCCAACCGTCCCAATCGTTTTCGTCCATGGCGTCTTCGAGCGAGACGATCGGGTACTTGTCGACCATTTCGGTCCAGTAGCCGGCCATCTCGTCGGGGGAGAGGACCTTGCCCTCGTGGGTGAGGTGGTAGGCGCCGTCTTCGAAGATCTCCGACACGGCCGGATCGAGTGCGATCGAGATGTCCTCGCCGGGCGTGAAGCCAGCCTTCTCGATGGCTTCCAGCAGGGTGGTGATCGCTTCTTCGTTGGACGACAGGTTGGGGGCGAACCCGCCTTCGTCGCCGACTGCGGTCGACAGACCGCGATCGTGGAGCACCTGCTTGAGCACGTGATATGTCTCGGTGCCCCACCGCAGGGCTTCGGAGAAGCTCGGCGCGCCGACGGGCATCACCATGAATTCCTGGAAGTCGATCGAGTTGTCGGCGTGGCTGCCACCGTTGATGACGTTCATCATGGGCACCGGCAGGACGTGTGCGTTCGGGCCGCCGACGTAGGCGTAGAGCGGCATGTTGAGCTCGATTGCTGCGGCCTTGGCCACGGCGAGGCTGGTGCCGAGAATGGCGTTGGCGCCGAATCGGGCTTTGTTGTCGGTCCCATCGAGGTCGAGCATGACCTGGTCGATGATCCGTTGGTCGAGCGCGTCGAATCCGTCGAGTGCATCAGCGATTTCGGTGTTGACGAAGCCGACCGCGTTGGAGACACCCTTGCCCATGTAGCGGTCTCCTCCGTCGCGCAGCTCGACGGCTTCGTGTTCGCCGGTCGAGGCGCCGGACGGGACCGCAGCGCGACCGATTGCACCCGAGTCGAGTTCGACTTCGACTTCGACTGTCGGGTTGCCCCGTGAATCAAGGATCTCGCGGCCGACGATGTTCTGAATTTCACTCATACTTCTGCCAAGCGTAGAGCGCTGGGACGAGTGGTGCTGGCCCTGTTGGGAAGTGTTCGATCGCTGGTGCCCGGGGGAGAGGAGAGGCGGTTTGGGGTTCAGGCGTCGTCGAGCAGGCTGATGCTCTGCTGCTCTGCGCTGGCCTCAACGTCGGTGACGCTCACGATTTCGTCGGGCGCGTCGACGAGGACGTCGGGGATGTAGGAGTCGAGTGCAGCTTGGAGTGACACGTCGGCGCCGCGCTGCTCTGACAGGAACCAGCGGTGCTCGAGGAGCTGGTGATACAACTCGGCTGGCTCGAGCTTGGCGAACATGGATGGGGGAACGCTGGCGATCAGTGGCTCGAACTGCTGGTCGAGCCAGCGCACGGCCACGACGTTCTCCGGAAGTGATCGCAGCGCAACACCGGTGCTGGCCATTTCGACTGCGCGGCGATGATGGAGTTCCGCTCCAAACGCGCGGATGTCGCCGAGGAGGCGGCGAGCCTGGTTTTCGGTCGTCTCAAGCCCAGTCAGATTCTTGAGGCGTTGGCTGTGGTAGCCGTGTTCGACGACACGCGGAATGTAACGCATCTGACCCTCGGTCGGGTTGCCGACGATGTCCATCTCTTCGACATCGAACCCCAGGTCGTGCAAGCGCTCGAGTCGCTGCTCGATCCGGAATGTCTCACCGATCGCGAAGTTGGCGGGGGCGGTGAGTTCGTTCCAGAGATTTGAGTAGCGCTCCTCAAGGAGCTGTGTCGTTTCCCACGGGTCGATGTCGGCAGCGAGGCGGCCACCGGCCTGGAGGTCGAGCAGTCCGCCGGCGAAGTTTTCGGTGGCGATCTGGAGGTCGAACGTGCGTTGACCGTCGCTCAGCGTGTCGTAGTGTTCGCCCGTTTCGATATCGATCACGTAGGCCGACAGGGCTCCAGCGTCGCGTCGAAACAGTGTGTTGGAGAGCGAGCAATCTCCCCAGAAGTAGCCAGCGAGGTGGAGGCGTACGAGCAGGCCGGCCATGGCATCGAGGACGCGTTCGCCGAGGTACGGGATGGTGAGGCCTCGACCGGACAGCAGCGTGCGGTACGGAATGGAGTAGTCGAGGTGGCGAGTGATCAGCATGCCGTCGACGTTGTCGGCCTTGCCGGTGACGGCAGCGACGACTTCGGCGGTGGGGAGGCCGTCGTCTTCCAGCTGATGCAGGAGTCGGTATTCCCGCTCGACCAGATGGTTGGGAAGCTCTTTGATGACGTAGCTGACATCGCCGAGTTCGATCAAGCGCACGACATGGCGATGGAGTCCGAGCACGCCGTGCATGCGCGGCAATGACCAGTCGGTGAGTCGTTCGGTGAAGGGCAGGCCGCTGATCAATGGGTGGTCTGACGGACTGGCGAGTTGGAGCCGCACCTGTCGAGTCTGCCCGCTGGGTGGCCATGCCGCGTGTCTCGAATCAGAGTCTGGAAAGAAATTCTCAAGGTCATCGGGTGCGGTGCCGATGATCGGTCATGGAACCGACTGATTCGCGCCTGCAGGAATCAGAGCCTCAGAACAATGGAGAGTCTGTCGTCTTCGACATGGTTCCCCTCGAAGGAAGCGACGTTCTGACCCAGCCGTCACCGAGCGGGCTCCCCCTCGATGTTGTTCCCGTCGTCGAGCCGTCGGCGGGGTTGCCGTTGACATCGCCCGCTGTTCACCCGTCGGTCGGCCCGGTCTCCCAGCTCGAAGCAGCACTCGGCAATGCTGCTGCACGGACAGTGCAGGCTCCCCCCGCTGCTGCTCCGGTCGCTCCAGCCGCGGCACCCACGCCTGCTGCAGCACCCGCCGCGCTGCCTGTTCGCCCGCTCGCGCCGCCGAGTCCCATCACTCCATTCGCGAGCATTCCGATCGCGGTGCCGACCATTGATCCGTTGCCCGCGCCGATGGCCAGGGTTGCTCCCACGGCCGGGGTTACTCCGACGATGGCGCAGCCAGCGCAGCCTCAGATTCGCGTCAATCTGCCGGCCGATGCTGCTCTGAGCCTTCCCGGGCAGCCACGACCAGCTGGCGAGCGAGGCACGACGTCAGTCTCGGCTGCTCCGGTCGGAACGGAACTCCCCACTCGTTTGCCGATGCTGCCGTTGCGCATGCTCGCAGTCGGTGGCACAGCCGGCGCGATGCTGCTGTTTGCCTGGCAGTCAGCACGCGTGATGACCGCGCAGGATCGCCTCGCATCTTTGTCGATGCTGGCGATGCTCCTCGCGACGATCGCCGCAGCAAGCGTGGTTGTGTGGACATGGGTGGTGACCGAGAATGCTCGACGCCTCGTTGACCCAGCGCGCACTCAGGAACTCCCTGATCCGAGCTACGCGGCCATGACCTGGTTGGTTCCACTGGCTTTCGTTGCAGGCGCAGCCGCTGCGGTGACGTACCTCTCCGATCGGCTCAACACGCCGTCCGAAGGAACTGAGTCGTCCTTGCCGTTGATGCTTGCTCTCGGCGCCATCGTGCTGACGCTTCCGCTGATGTACTCCCCGGTCACCTACATGAGCGGGGTCGTGCGCAAGGTCGGAGGCCGAGGAATTCGATTCGCCGAATGGATTTCGGTGCCTGTCGTGCTCTCGGCCGTTGGCGTCGCGATGATTGCCGGCCTCCGTGTCGGTGGAGCGTTTGGTGACGATGTTGAGGGGCTCGCCCCGGCCTGGGTGATCGGTGTGGCAGCAATCGTGCCGGCCGTCGTGGTCGTGGCGCTCGGCTGGCGCGCAGCTGCCGCTGTCGAAGCAGATGTCGAGCGTGCCTTCGATCGTCGGCTTGGTGTGCCGACGGCGGTGTCGAAGCGGAGGAGCCGTTCCCTCTCGCTGACCGCCGGCGGCGGACCGAACCATAAGGCACTGCGTCAGCACGGCTACATCAATCAACTGCCCGGCACGCATGTCCTCGGTGTCGCGATCACTGCCGTTCTCGCGGGCCTCAGCCTGCTCAGTCTCATCGGTGCGTTCGTAGTGTTCTTGTTCTGGCAAGAGACACAGGACGGGGTTCTCCTGCCAGCACAAAGTGACCGGGCATGGGACGTCGTATCGCTGCTCCATATGTTCGAGCGCAACGTTGCGTTCGGCTTGCTCGTGCTCGCGATGATCTGGTCGTTCCTGGCCATCACCAATATCCGTCTTGCCTCGATGCGCCGACGCAATCCCATCCTGGCCGCCGCGGCGTGGCCGATCGCTGCGGTCGGTGTGTCGATCGCCGGGGCCAGCTTGGTTGCCGACGGTTCGGTTGGCGAGGTGATCTTGGGGTTCGCAATCCAGGCGTTCTTCTTGGCCATCCCCGTCTTCCTGCTCTACCGCGGTGCCGGCTCGATCGGGGCGCGACGCCAACTGCTTCGTATCTTGTGGGCGATCGGTGTGGTGCTGCTGGTCCAGGTGCAGGGTCTCGGCGGTCTGTCAACTGCTGATGCATCAGTGGAGTCAACCCAGGTCGCTCGGCTCGCCGGATACCTGGCAATCGGCGCCATGTTGCAGCTCCTCGCGATGTTCGCCGCCGCCGGTGCCATGCGTGCACTGACCGACGCGACCACTCACGTGGCGATGCGCCACAATTCGCTTGTCGCTGAGGGTCGCCAGACCGAGGCGTCGCGATCTGCGATGTCGTCAGCGCCTCAGATGGGCTCACCTGAGATCTGAGGAGCGGGTGCCTCATGAATGATCCGAACATGTCTGAAGCAGAGCCGTCGGCGTTCACGCCTCCGTTTGACCAGTTGCCTGTCGATCAGCAGCCGCTCCCGCCGCGCCTGAGTGGTGGCGCAAACGTCGCCGTCTCGCCCGGACCGCCCCTCATTCCGCCACTTCAGACGACGTCGCCGATCGACTTCGTTGATGCTGCACCTCGCCCCGCTGCCACTGCTGCAGCCATTGCCCCGTTGACGTTGTCGGCCGCATCGCAGACGAGCGGCGATCCGTCGGACTTCTTGCCGCTCCGGTCGGACCCGCCGCCCGCGCTGGTCCCCACCTGGTGGCTCCGCTCGGCTGTGGTTGTCTCGCTCTGCGTCGCAATGGGCGCCACGCTCTGGACTGAGTACCAGGGTGCGCTGGGTGATGGCGCACTCTCAACGGCGGTATCGGCTGCCCATGGCCTCGCCGGTGTGCCGCTTCTCCTGTGGAGTTTCTTGGCGATGGGGAATGCGGGGCGAATCGTTCCCGCATCGCGGTACCAAAGGCGCTCGAGTGGCTCGATGGCGGTTGCGCTGTGGCTGTTGGCTGCGGCCGCTCCGTTCGGAGCGATCGCTGTGGCGCGTTGGCTCGATGAACGGCTGAACGACTCCGAGGACCTTGCTGCGGTGACGATCTTGGTCGCGACGGTGTTCGCTGGTCTTGGGCTGCTCTGGCTGCCGTTCGGATACCACTCGCGGCAGGCATCTCGTGTTGGTGCGCCCCACCGGGTCATGCTCCGATGGTTCTTCGCCCCCTTGCTGTCCGGTATCGGCGGTCTCGTCGTGGTGTCGGTCTGGCTCGGTGGTCTGCTCGCCGAGGATGGACTCGAGACGTCTGAGCGACTCCTGCAAACCGGTGTCGTGTATGCCGTGCCGATGTCGGTGTTTGTGTTCTCGACCTGGCGAGCGATCACCGTCTTCGATGAGGTGATCGACCTGCGGTGGCGTCGCTGGCGGGCCGAGTGGGAGCAAACGCTCGGTGACCTGGCTGCACTGCCCGTCCCGGGTCCAGAGGATTCCCCCGAAATCGACAACGTCCACGACGCCTAGGTTTTCGATACGAACCGGTCTGTTGCGCTCGGGTTGAACACGGCCAGCGTGGTCAGTTCGGCGGGTTGCTCACGATGAGTTTCGCTTCGTCCCAGAGCCCATCGAGGATCTCGAGATTGCTCGTGCGCAAGTCAATCGACCGTTGCGCAGCCAACTGCTCGACCGATTCGAAACGTGACCGGAACTTGTCGCTGGCTGCGCGGAGTGCCAGCTCAGCGTCAATGCCGAGGTGTCGCGCCACGTTGACAACGGCGAACAACAAGTCACCGAGCTCATCGGTTGCAGCATCGTTGTCGCCCTGCCCGACTGCTTCGCTCAGTTCACCGGTCTCTTCGACGATCTTCGGAAATGCTCCGTCGACGTTGGGCCAGTCGAAGCCGACCTTTGAGGCCTTGCGTCCAACTTTTTGGGCATACGCCAGCGACGGCAGTGATCGTGGGATTCCGTCGAACACCGACGTGCGGTTCTTCTCGACGCGTTTGATCTCGTCCCAGTTGCTGAGCACGGTGTCGGTGTCGCCCGCATTGGCCATGTCGCCGTCCTTGGGCCCGAAGACGTGCGGGTGGCGGCGAACGAGCTTGTCGTGCACGCCCTGCGTGACGTCGGCGATCGTGAATCGACCTTGTTGTTCAGCAATCGTTGCGTGGAACTCGATCTGAAACAGCAGGTCGCCGAGTTCCTCGATGAGGTCGTCGTCGGTTGCAGGGTTGTCGGGGTCGAGAGCATGGAGTGCGTCGACGACCTCGTAGGTCTCTTCGAGCAAGAAGGGGATCAGGGTCTCGTGGGTCTGTTCGATGTCCCACGGACACTGCTCGCGCAGCGTCCGGGTCAGTTCGTGGAAGCGCACGTATTCCTGCCCGACGGGCGCTGCGAGCTGCGGGATGTAGATCGAGGTGAGGTGATTGGCCTCGATGGTCTGGTCGAGTTCGGCCCACGTCGTGTGGACGATCTGTTCGTCGTCGGTCCCAAGCGCGTGCAAGATCACGACCGGGTCGGCGCCGTCGGCACCTTCGACCGCCAGCTTGATGTCGCTCAGTACCCAGTTGGCATGAGTGTGGGCGACGAGGAGGGGGCCGCGTTCGCCGGCCGCAGCGGTTGCGAACTCGTGGCCGTCGACGAGCCGGACGCTTGCCTCGACCGGATCGATGCCAAGCCGGGCCCACGCGACATCGAGAAACGACATCGCCGGAAGGATGTCGACTTCGATGCCCTCATCGTCCGATGCGCGTTCCTGTAGGTAGCGCACTGTGCGTTCAAGTATCAGCGGTGAACCGGGGACGGCGTAGAGGATCTCGCCGTGTTCGCGCGCGGCCTCGATCAAGCGATTGGTGATCTCGACGTAGACGTCGTCGAAGGAATCAGCGGTCTCGTAGAGGTCGTCGTGTGCGGTGGCGTCGGGAACAAGATGAGCCGAGGGATGCACCGAGGTGCGCAGATGCCTGTGGGGGATGCGGTCGATGGCGACGCGTGCCTCATCGGTGATGTGCTGTGTGCTGCCCGGACCGAGACCGACAACAACGATGCGGGCCGCGGTGTGGGGTGAGGGCATCAGCGATGTCCGGCTCAGACGAGCGGAATGACTGTGGCGGTGGCGTTGTCGTAGGTGCCGATTTGCGGATCGACGTAGACGTCGAGGCCGAGGGAGTCGGCGCCGAGTGCTCCGGCAACGATGGGCGTGTCGTCGGGGCCGAGTTCGTTGTATGGAATGAACCGGCTGACCACGTAGAGGTCTCCGTCCGGCGCGGCGTCGGGAATGATGGCGGTGGCATACGGCTCATTCGCATTGAGCATGGTGATGGAGTCGGCGAGTGGGTCGTCGACGCCGAGCGGCAGTTGGGTGATGGTTAAGCACCCAATTCGACCGTCTGACTGAGCGAGCTGGTCATTCACATTGAATGAGGCGAAGAGGTCGGCAAAGTCAGCGCCACTCTTAAGCTCGGCGATGACTGCCTCTGCATCGGCGGGGGTGGACATCCCGACGGCCTCGACACAGATACTCCCGCTTTCGAAGACTCCGTTGGCATAGGCGGCAGCGGCGAGAGTGGGATCCGATGCCTCACTCACGCGTTCGGCGATCCAGCCGCTGACTTGGCTACGGGCGATATCGGCGCTGGCAAGCTGTTCATCGGTCGCGCCGAGTTCTTGTAACTCGGTGATGAGTTCGTCGCGGCTGTACTCCGCGTCGTCGACTCGCGCCGCAAGATCGTTGTCGGAGAACGTGGTGCAGCCAGCGGTGAGGGTGGTAGCAGCAAGAACAAGCAGGGTGATCGGAGAGCGGCGCTTCACCACCCGAACGATACAAGGACGACTTGGTGCCAGGCACCAAGTCGTCCTCTTTCAGCGATGATGCCGTCGATCAGGACGACTTGGTGCCTGGCACCAAGTCGTCCTGATCGGGGGCTTCGACGAGATCGCGCAAGAACTTCACGAGGAAGGTGGCGGCATCAGCCTTCGTGCCGTCGGGATTCCGGCGGGGGATCGGCACGACCAGTTGGCCAAGGTCTTCTTTGAACTTGGCGCCCTTCGACAGGCGTCGCAGCCGCATTGACTCGCTCATCTTGAGTTCGAGCGGGCTGAGCTTGGCATCAGTCGCCGAGATCTGAATGTCGCGCAGACCGAGCCGGTGACACTCGGCGCGCAGGTAGCCGACCTGCAGCAGGGCTTCGGCTGGCTCGGGGAGTGGGCCGTAGCGATCTTCCCATTCGGTGCGAATGTCGTCGACCTGTGCGTCGGTCTCGACGCCGGCCAGCCGGCGGTAGGCCTCGAGCCGCAGCTCTTCCTTGGTGACGTAGTCCGGCGGGAGGAACGAGTCGGTCGGCACGTCGAGTTTGATCTCGGCGGGGGCGTTCTTGGGCGGCTCGCCTTTCATTTCACTGACCGCTTCGGTGACCATTTGGCAATAGAGGTCGTAGCCGACCGCCGCGATGTGCCCGGACTGCGACTCGCCGAGCAGGCTGCCCGCTCCGCGGATCTCGAGGTCGCGCATCGCGATCTTGAAGCCGGACCCGAGTTCGGTCGACTCGCCGATGGTCCGGAGGCGCTCGTAGGCCTCCTCGGTCAGCACCTTGTCGCGCGGATGGAACAGGTAGGCGTATGCACGCTGTCCTGATCGGCCGACCCGGCCGCGCAGCTGGTGCATCTGGCCAAGGCCAAGCAGGTCCGAGCGTTCGACGACGAGCGTGTTGACCGAGGGCATGTCGATGCCCGACTCGATAATTGTCGTGCAGACGAGCACGTCGTATTGGCCGTCCCAGAAGTCTTGGACGACGGTCTCGAGTGTTGCTTCGTCCATCTGCCCGTGCGCGACGGCGATGCGGGCCTCGGGGACGAGCTGGCGGAGCCGCGCCGCGGCAGTGTCGATGGAACGGACCCGGTTGTGGACCCAGAAGACCTGCCCCTCCCGCAAGAGTTCGCGGCGAATCGCCTCGATCGCCACGCGTTCGTCGTACTCGCCGACGAACGTCAGAATCGGTTGGCGTTCCGCCGGTGGTGTCTGGAGCAGCGACAGGTCGCGGATGCCGACGAGGCTCATTTCGAGGGTGCGTGGAATCGGGGTGGCGGTGAGGGTGAGGACGTCGACGTTTGTCTTCATCTTCTTCATTTTCTCTTTGTGCTGCACTCCGAACCGCTGCTCTTCATCGACGACGAGCAGACCGAGGTCCTTGAAGTTGATGTCCGCGGCGAGCAGGCGATGGGTTCCGATGACGCAGTCGATCTCACCCGACTTGACCTCGGTGATGACTTTCTTGGCCTGGCTGGCGGTGAGGAATCGGGACAGCACCTCGACTCGAATGGGATAGCCCGCGAACCGGTCGGCGAAGGTGTTGCCGTGCTGGGTTGCGAGCAGCGTGGTCGGTGCGAGGACGGCGACCTGTTTGCCATCTTGGATGGCTTTGAACGCAGCGCGGATCGAGATTTCGGTCTTGCCGAAGCCGACGTCGCCGCAGACGAGGCGGTCCATGGGGAACTCGCGTTCCATGTCGCCTTTGATGTCATCGATCGCCTTGCGTTGATCCGGTGTCTCGACGAACGGGAAGGCATCTTCCATCTCGGCCTGCCACGGCGTGTCTTGCGCGAAGGAGTGACCCTGAGCGGTGACACGCTGCTGGTAGAGCAGCACCAGTTCCTGCGCGATCTGGCGGACCTCGGACTTGACGCGACTCTTGGCCTTCGCGAATTCCGACCCACCGAGTTTGTGGAGGGCAGGTGCCTCACCGCCGACGTATTGGCGCAATGAGTCGATCTGATCTGACGGGACATACAGCTTGTCGCCGCCCTTGTACCCAATGAGCAGATAGTCGCGTTCGACACCGCCGATGGCCCGTTTGACCATGCCTTCGTACTTGCCCACGCCGTGCTGGTGGTGCACGACGTAGCTGCCGGTCTTGAGGTCTTCGAACGTTGATGCCGCATCGCGCTTGGGTTGGCGGCGCGCCTTACGGTGGGCCCGCCGGCGGCCGGTCAGGTCGCTTTCGGCAACGATCGAGATCTTCGCGTTGGGCAACGTCGCGCCTCGGTGCAGGGGCGCCACGACAATGTGTCCGCCGGGACCGAGGCGCAGGACGTCGTCAGGGTCCGCTGGCTGCTTGCGGACGGGGAAGTCAAGACCCTGGTCGAGCAGGAGCGAGTGAAGCCGGTCGGCCGAACCGGAGCCGTCGGCAGCGACCACGACGCGGTAGCCGTTGCTGATCAGCTGGGTCAGACGATCCGTGAGACCCGACCCGTCGCCGCCCACAGGGCCCCAGCCCGACGCTTCGACGACCGGTGTGTCGGGAGAGTCTGGCGTGGAGTCGAGTGACCAGAAGCTCGCTGTGTCGCTGGACAGCAACGTTTCAGGATCGGCGTGCAGCCGCGGGAACGACTTGTCCGGGTCGCGTGCCCAGGTTCCGGCGAGCGTGCGAGCGAGGTCGTCTTCTTCGGCGATGAGGTCTTTGGCTCGATCGAGCATGCGCCGGGGCTCAACGAGGAGCACCTTCGCGTCGGCCGGCAAGACGTCGGTGAGGAGACGGTCGCTGTCGATCAGCCATGGCAGCCAGCTCTCCATGCCATCGAAGTGGGCTCCTTCGGCCAACCGTTCCCACTGTTCGCGACCCCACGGCTCGCTGGCCACCAGACCGGCAGCTCGTTCGCGCACATCGTCAGTTGGCATGAGCTCGCGGGCTGGAAAGATCGTCGCCTCGGCGAGGTCGTCGGTCGAACGTTGGTCGTTGACCCCGAAGCGTGTGAGTCGGTCGACTTCGTCCCCCCACAGGTCGATTCGGATCGGTGCATTGGCCGTTGACGGGTACACATCGAAGATGGCGCCCCGCCGCGCGAACTCGCCGCGATGTTCGACCAGTTCCTCACGCCGGTAGCCGAACTCGACGAGTTGTCTGGCCAGTGCCTCCGGGTCGATCTCGATACCGGGCCGGACCGCGATCGGCTCGACCGTGGTCGCCCCCGGTCCCAGCTTCTGGAGCAATGAGCGAACTCCGGCGACGATGATCTTCGGCGCTCGGTCCCCACGATGCAGCCGCCACAAGACCTCGAGTCGTTGTCCCATGGTCTCGACGCTTGGGCTCACTCGCTCGAACGGGAGGGTCTCCCAGCCGGGGAACATGACGACGTCGCCGGCAGGTACGAACTGAGCAAGGTCATCGACGAGCTGGCCCGCCATTGTCCCGGTGGGGCATGCCACGACCAGGGGCCGCCGACTCGACAGGTGAGCGAGCGCTGCGATGGAGATCGGACGGGCGACCTCAACGACCGCGAGCCGTGCGCTGGGGTCGCCGAGGGCACGGGTCAGGCCGGGTTCGTCGCGGAGCAGTCCGGGCAGTGATTCGAGTGGGGCGTGGCTGTGCTCGGTGGGAGCCGTGCCAGGTGTACCGGGAAGCGGCGTCGTCATCGCTTGACGTTGTATCGCTGCATTGCGGCATCGACCCCGTCGGACACGATCATTTCCACCGCGTCGGCGGCATCGGCGATCGTGACGTCGAGGAGTTCTCGCTCGCGTTTGGGAACCTTCGACAGTACGTAGTTCTTGCCGGCACCCGATGGAGGTTTGCCGACGCCGATGCGGACGCGGATGAAGTCCTGCGTGTGCAGGTGCTGCTTCATCGAGCGCAGTCCGTTGTGCCCGGCAAGTCCGCCACCGACCTTGACCTTCAGTTCGCCGGGCGAGAGGTCGAGTTCGTCGTGCACCACGATGATTTGCTCAGCGGTGGCGATGCGGAATCGGCGGACAAGTGCCCCGACTGCCTGGCCAGACTGGTTCATGTACGTGATGGGAAACGCGAGGACGACGCGTTCGTCACCGTCGGGCCCGCGGAGACGTGTTTCGGCGAGCAGCGCGTTGTCGCGACCGCCTTTGAGTGTCGAACCCGTGCGTTCGGCGAGCACCTTGATGGCATCTTCGCCGACGTTGTGGCGCGTGCCAACATATTTCGGGCCAGGGTTGCCGAGACCGACGACGAGCCAGTCAAACGGATCACCCTTACCGACGCGTCCAAAGAGGCCCATGTCAGTGTGATCCGTCAGTGCAATCCGGATGAGGACGAGCGGTGAGCCGAGCCGAGTGGCTCGCTCGCTCAATCGGAGTCGTCGCCAGCGGAGTCGCCGGCTGCGTCGCCCTCTTCGCCCTCTTCGGCTGCGGCTTCGGCTGCGGCTTCCTCGGCGTCGAGCACCGGGGTACGCATCGTGAGGACGGTGACGACCGGGAACTCCGGGTCAGCTGCGGCGGTGACGCCTGCGGGCAGCGGGATGTCAGAGACGCGGATGGTGGTGTCCATGTCCATGTCGGAGACATCGATGACCACTTCGTCGGGAATATTGCGCGGTGTCGTGACCACTTCGAGTTCAGTCATCGTGAGGTCGACGAGTCCGCCATCGGCCTCGACGGCCTTGGCTTCGCCCTCGAGGCGCACTGGCACAGCAACGGTGACTTCTTCGTTCAGGTTGACCTGAATGAAGTCGATGTGCTGGACGTTGCGCTTCACCGGGTGGCGCTGGATGTCCTTCACGAGGGTCGGGTACACCTCGCCGTCGACGGTGAGGTCGAGGATGGTGTTGAGGCCAGCGGCGCCCGACAGTGCAACACGGAGGTCGCGACGAACGACGGTCACGCTGACCGGGTCCATGCCGTGTCCGTAGACGACGCCGGGGATGCGATCATCGGCACGCAGACGGCGCGCCGTGGCGCTCCCAGTTGTGCGGCCAGATTCGGCGAGAAGAACAGTCTCAGACATGGTTTTCGGTCCTTGATTCAGGTGGAGATCTCAGGTGACGCCCAGAGTGCGCGTCGGTACAGCAGGCAGCAACGCTATCGCCCGCTTCTCCCATCCCCTCGCGCGCTCACCCACTCCGCTCCACACCCCACCCCCGCTCGAAAAATGTGGCCGCAGCGTCGCTCGCCGCACATTATTCCCGCACATTTCTGGCGAAGCGGCCGATTGACACGAAATGTGTGGGCTCAGCGTCGGTCAGCGACGCTCAACTGTCATTTTTCGGGACACGGGTGCGGTCCGCTGGGGCTGGCGCTCGAGACCTGGCGGCTGGGGCCGGGGGCACCTGGGGCGACAGGGGCAGGGAGGCTGCTACGAGAGGTTTTCGCCGTCGAAGATGTCGCTGACACTGGTGTCGTCGAACACCGCGCCGAGCGCTTCTGCGATCAGCGGCGCAACCGAGAGGATTTCGATGTTCGGGAGCTGCTTCTCGGGAGGGAGCGGCAGCGTGTTGGTCAGGACGACCTTTTCGAGGGGGCTGTTCTTGAGCCGATCGATCGCCGGACCTGACAAGACACCGTGAGTCGCCATGGCCCACACGTTCTTGGCGCCGCGCTTCATCAGCAGCTCGGCGGCAGCCACGATGGTGCCGCCGGTGTCGATCATGTCGTCGGTCAGCACGCATGTGCGCCCTTCGACGTCGCCCATCACCTCGGCGGCCTCAGCCACGTTGGTCGTGCCCTTTGGGCGGCGCTTGTAGATAAAGGCCAGGTCAGCACCGATGTCGCCGAGGTGCTGTGCCATTCGTTCGGCCACTTTGATGCGGCCGGCATCGGGCGACACGATCACCGGTGCGGTCGAGTTCTCCCGGACGTACGCCTCGAGCACGGGCATGGCGGTGAGGTGGTCGACCGGACCGTCGAAGAAGCCCTGGATCTGACCGGAGTGAAGATCGATCGAGATCATTCGCTTGGCACCAGCGGCCTTGAACATGTCAGCGACGAGGCGTGCGGTGATCGGCTCTCGCCCGGCGGCCTTTCGGTCCTGGCGGGCGTAGCCGTAGAACGGGACGACCGCCGTGATGCGCTTGGCCGATGCACGTGAGGCAGCATCGATCATGATCAGGTGTTCCATGATCGAGTCGTTGACCGATCGATTGTCGACGCCGTAGTGGGTCTGCATGATGAACACGTCGGTGCCGCGCACGGACTCACCGAAGCTGCAACGCACTTCGCCGTTGGCGAACTCGACGAGATTGTCGCTGCCGACTTCGATGTCGAGATGCTGGGCCACCTCCTGAGCGAGTGCAGGATGGGTACGACCCGTGTAGAGAGCGAGGCGCTTGGTGGTGACCTTTTCCATGTGGAAGTCCCAGGTGATTGTGTGGTCGGGTGGCGTCGGGAACTACCCGACGGGGGCAGTGTAGAACGCGCCGGTCGTCGCGTTCGAAAGGACCGCGGAACCCGCAGGCAGATGCACATACGGACCAACGACGGCGTCGTTGCCGATCTCGGCGCTGTGGCCGACGCTGTGTTCAACGACGGCGCCGGTGCCGACTGTGCAGTCGGAGAGACGTGTGTCGGGGCCCAGCTCGCAGCCGTCACCAATGACGGTCGATCCTTGCAACATCGTGCCGGGGTACAGCGTGACGTCACGACCGATCGTGACGTTCACATCGATGAACGTCTGGCGGGGGTCGAGCATCGTGACGCCGTTGAGGAGCCAGTGGCGGTTGGTGCGGTTGCGCAGCTCACGTTCGGCGAGCGCAAGCTGCCACCGGTCATTGACGCCTTGCGTCTCGGCAGCATCGGCCTGCACCGCGCCGACACGATGGCCCATGCCGGCCAGAGCAGCGACGACATCGGTGAGGTAGTACTCGCCCTGGGCGTTGTCGGTGGTGAGATTGCGCAGCGCCGGCCCGAGCAAGTCGCGGCGGAAACACAGGATGCCGGTGTTCCACTCTTTGATGTCGAGTTCGTCGGGCGAGGCATCGCGCTGTTCGACGATGCGAGCGACCTGGCCGTCTTTCTTGCGGACGATCCGGCCATATCCGGTCGGGTCGTCGAGCACGCTGGTCAGCAGAGTGCACGCGTTTTGGTTGGCGACATGGGTGGCGACCAGCTCGTCGAGCGTGTCAGCCTCGAGCAGGGGAGTGTCGCCGGGCAGGATGACGATGGTGGCGTCGTCGTCGTAATCGTCGCCGTCGAATGCCGTCATGCCGATGGCTGCTGCATCGCCCGTACCGTTTTGTTCGAGCTGCTCGACGAACGCCACGTTGGCCCAGGCCGGAGCGCGCTCGGTGACCTTCTTCGTGACGGCCTCAGCCTGGTGACCGACCACGACGGCGGTGCGAGTCGGCTGGAGTTTCTCAAGCGCGTGGATCACATGAACCACCATCGCCCGCCCGCAAATGAGGTGGAGGGGCTTCGGGCGACTCGATCGCATGCGAGAGCCTTCCCCAGCAGCGAGGACAATTGCGGAAACACTCATGGTTCCGGGGGGAGGAATCGAACCCCCATTCTCGGCACCAAAAACCGCTGTCTTGCCGTTAGACGACCCCGGAGTGGATCAGCCGACAAGCTACCGGAGTGGGCGGTCCGCACAACCGATTGGGTGCGTTGAGATGTGAGTTGCTCGATGCCCAGCACAGAGTGACCGCTTGCGAGATGGGACCGGTAGCGTGGTCTGCCTTATGGGTTCGTTGATTAAGAAGCGTCGCAAGCGTATGCGGAAGAAGAAGCACAAGAAGATGCTGCGCCGCACGCGCCACCAGCGTCGTAAATAGTTCGTTTCATCCCGCGGTCGGGCGCTCAGTGCGCCTGATTCGTGGCCACATCTGACGGCACCACGTGTGCCACTACAACCGTTGCGCCCTTGTCGACCAAGTCGATGAGGGCGTTGCTGTGTTTGCCCTCGGTGAACCAGGTGGCACCGCTCCCTGCGAGTGTCGGCGCTGTGCCGGTCCGATCAGTGATCGCGTCGCGCCACCATGTCAGCTGTGGTTCGACCGCAAGGGCTGCGGGTTCGAGGTCGTTGGGTCCGTCGACGGTTGGGCCGCCGAGGTCGTCCCATGCTCGGTACGCGGCTGGCGTGCTGACCGCCAGCGGGGGAATGATGAGCGTCACAGCCTGATCGATATGCGGGAGTGGTTCGATCACTTCGCCGATGCCAGTCACTCGGGCTCGGCCCCCAATGAGGCAGAAGCTGATGTCGGCTCCGAGATCTGCGGCTTGTGCGAGCGACTCAGCGTCGACGGGGTAACCGGCCCAATGGAGCGCAGTGGCGGCGTCGGTGGAGCCGCCACCGAGCCCGCCGCCGTGTGGAATGTGTTTGTCGATGTTGACGTGTGCGGAGGTGTTGCCGAGGGCGAGCGCGCGAGCGACGAGGTTCGAGTCATCGGTCGGCACGCCGTTGGAGAACGGTCCTGTCGCCGAGAGTCCCGATCGAGATGGATCAAACGTGAGGACATCGTGCAGATCGAGGCTGACCATCTCAGCGTCGATGAGGTGGAAACCGTCGTCGCGGAGTCCGGTCATCTTCAGTGTCAAGGTCAGTTTGGCGTGTGCGCGCCATGAGCCGGGGGCGCCGATGTCAGCCATGCACAATCGCTGCCAAACGAACCCACGCATCGACGTCGAGTTCTTCGGGTCGGGCGGTGCCGACCACGTCGGCAGCCTCGAATTGTTCGGCCTGGACCACGCCGCTCAGCGACTTGCGCAACATCTTGCGCCGTTGGCCGAATGCGGTCTTCACCAGCGTGAAGAGCTGCTCGGGGTCAGCTGCCGCGAGATGATCCGGCATCGGATCGTGACGGGTGATCTCGACGAGTGCGGACTCGACGTTGGGGCGGGGAACAAACACCGTTGCGGGCACGAGGCCGACGATTCGGGCCGACCCCCAGTAGGCGGCCTTGACGCTGACCGCGCCGTAGCCCTTTGTCCGAACCGGTGCGGCGAAGCGTTCTGCAACCTCGCGCTGCACCATGACCAGAATCCGTTGCACCTGAGGGACCTCGTCGAGGAGATCGCACACGAGTGGCGTTGCCACGTTGTACGGGAGGTTGGCCACGAGGACCCACCGATGATTCGGATCGAGCGTGGAGTTCCAGTCGAGGCGCATGGCGTCGCCTTCGATCACCTCGACGTTTGGTCGGTCTGCGACGATCTCGCGCAAGACGGGCACGACCCCTCGATCGACCTCAAGCGCGGTCACCGCGGCACCGGTGTCGGCCAGGGCCAGTGTGAGTGAGCCGAGCCCGGCGCCGATCTCGACGACCCGGTCGCCGGGCCCGACGCGGGCAAGGTCGGCGATCCGGCGCACGGTGTTCGGGTCGGCAACGAAGTTCTGCCCCAGATCGCGTCTCGGTGCGAGCGAATGCTCCGCGAGGAGATCGTTGATTCTCGGGCGTGAGTGTGTCACAACGCGCTACAGACGAATCTGGACGGGGATGGGCGCATCGGTGAGGTCAGCGAGCGTCTCGAATTGTGCGGTCTGGAGAATGATGCCGGCGATCTGCGTTGCTGGCGCGAGCGTGACGCGGCAGGTGATTGACCGATTGTTGTCGAGGTTGGTCACGGTGACCTCTTGCCCGGTCGTGATGTTCTGAGCGAAGCAGACGTTGGCTCCGGAGAGGTTGCCGAAGGTGGCGCGAGTGATGATCGTCTCCAGCGGATCCGCGTTGGGGATCGCGATTTCGGAGATGCCGCCGACTGCAGACATCGGGCCGTCAAGAAAGATCGGTGTCTGTTCGATCACCGTCGGCTCGCTCGGAAGGTTTGATTGCCCAGTCCCCGAATCGAGAGCGACGGCGTCGCCCGACGTCGAGTTGGGGGCCGTTGAGGGGTCGTCGCGATTGAACCACCACAGCGCGGGGAGGACCAGCAAGCTCGCGACCACTACGAGGAGGAAGCGTCGTCGGTCGGTGTCGTCGAGGGCCACAGGTCAGTCGTCAATCGTTCGGCAGTCGGAGGCCACCGGTCGGTGACCTACCACCCCGCTACGTCGTTGCCGAGCGTATCTGGGTGGTGCGGTCAGGTGATGTCGGGCAGCACTCGGCGCGTATTGGCCGCAGTGTGCGTGGCGATGCTGCTGACGGGGACATCGCGCAGGTCGGCGATGAACTGGCCGACATGGGGCACCCACGCGGGCCGATTCTTCTTGCCGCGTTGGGGAACCGGAGCGAGGTATGGGCTGTCGGTCTCAACGAGCATCGAGTCGAGCGGGCACAGCTGAGCAGCCTCTTGCACGTCGGCGGCGCTCGGGAACGTGACGATGCCGGAGAACGACAGCACGGCGCCGCGATTGAGGCACTGGCGGGCTTCGTCCGCTCCACCGGTGAAGCAGTGGAAGATCGTGTGCTCGGGGATGCCCTCGGCGTCAAGAATTTCGAACGTGTCGTCCCAGGCATCGCGAGTGTGAATGACGAGCGGCAGCTTGCGTTCGTGCGCGAGCTGAATCTGTGCCGCGAACGCGATCTTTTGGATGTCGCGCTCGGAGTGTTCGTAGTAGTAGTCGAGCCCGGCTTCACCGACGGCGACGATGCCCGGTGTGTCGAGGAGGTCGACAATCGTGTCGACACCGTTCACCGCGTCGTGCGGATGAAGACCGACCGTGGCGAACACGTTGGCGTGACGGCTGGCCACCTCGATCGCAGCAAGCGACGTCTCGCGATCACACCCAACGGTGACCAATGTGCCGACGCCCATCTCGACAGCCGCTGCGACCGCGCCGTCGGGTCCGTCGGGGATGCCTTCGTCGTGGATGTGGCAGTGCGAGTCGATCCAATCCAGTTGGTTCGCGCTCATGTTTTGATGCGGGGGAACAGGGCGTCGCCCTTGGTGACGGTGGCGCCGGGGGCGTATTGGCCCCAGGTGGCGGCGTCAGGGAGGCGTTGGTCGATGACCTTGCCGGGCATGCCGATGCGTTCCCAGACGGCCTGGGCGGTGTCGGGAATCGCGGGTGAGCACAAGATGGCCACGATGCGCAGGGCTTCGAGCGCGTCGCCCATCACCAGGTCGACCTCGGGGCCGGGCTCGGCCTTCCACGGCTCGTTCGTCTCGAGGTGCCCGTTGGTGGCGCGGATGAGTGACCAGGTGGCGTCGAGGGCCTTGCTTGGCTGCACTTCATCCCACTGCGCGGCAGTCTGCTCGAAGGCGGTTGCGGCAACCGCGCCGAGCGGGCTGTCAGGGTTGGGAGCGGTGCCGAGGCCATCGCATTTCTTGGCGACCACCGTGGCGACGCGGGCTGCCAGGTTGCCGAGATTGTTGGCGAGGTCGGAGTTGTATCTGCTGACGAGGCCTTCCCAGGTGAAGTCGCCGTCGTTGCCGTAGGCAGTGTCGGCGAGTACGTAGTAGCGGAATCCGTCGAGCCCGATGTCGTCGATCAGGTCGAGCGGGTTGACCACGTTGCCCGAGGTTTTGCTCATCTTCTCGCCGCCGCTGAGGAGCCAGCCGCCGATTGCCCAGCCCTTGGGCGGTTCCACGCCGGCGGACAGGAGCATCGCCGGCCAGTAGACGCAGTGCTGGCGGACGATGTCTTTGCCGATGAGGTGGTAGTCGGCGGGCCACCGCTCGGTGTAGTCCTGTGACTCGTCTCCGAATCCGACCGCAGCGAGGTAGTTGGTCAGGGCGTCGAACCAGACGTAGGCGACGTGCTTGTCGTCCCACGGGAGGGGGATGCCCCAGTCGAGCGAGGTGCGGCTGATCGAGAAGTCGCGCAGGCCGGACTTGATCAGACCGATTGCTTCGTTGCCGCGATGTTCGGGCTTCATCGCCGTCGGGTGCTTGGCATACCAGTCGAGGAGACGGTCTTCGAATCTTGAGAGGCGGAAGAAGTAGTTCTCTTCCTCGAAGTACTCGACCGGCCGTTGGTGAATCGGGCAGAGGTCGTCCCCGTTGGGCCCACTGACCAGTTCTTCATCCTGGTAGTACTCCTCGCACGCGACGCAGTACTTGCCAGCGAAGGTGTCGAGTTCGATGTCGCCGGCGTCGTAGCAGCGTTGGAGGAGTTCGGCGACGGCTACCTTGTGGCGGGGCTCGGTCGTGCGGATGAAGTCGTCGTTGGTGATGTTGAGGCGTTCCCAAGCGTTGGAGAACTTCGGCGCGATCGAGTCGGTGAATTCCTGGGGGGTCATGCCCGATGCCTCGGCGGCCTGCTGGATCTTGAGGCCGTGCTCGTCGGTGCCGGTGAGGAACGTGACGTCGTCGCCGAGCAGTCGGTGCCATCGGGCGAGCGCATCACCGATGATTGTCGTGTACGCGTGGCCGAGGTGTGGCTCGGCGTTGACGTAGTAGATGGGAGTCGTCACATAGAACCGGGACACCTCTGCACGATACCGTCAGCGCGATGAGCGGACCTGCAGGGATTATCAACGCGTTCGCCCAGGCCACGGCCGTGCTGCCGGTCGGCGACGATGGGGCGGGCCGGTACTCGGCGGAGATTCATCCTGGGTGGGACATCGGCGGCAATGCCAACGGCGGTTATCTCATGGCGATTGCTGGGCGTGCCATGACCGAAACGGTTGGTCGTCCGCCGGTGTCGCTGACAGCGCACTTTCTGCGCCCCGGACCTGCTGGTCCGTGCGAGATCGACGTTGAGGTCGTGCGATCGGGCCGGCGTTTGGCGACTGCTCGGGCGACGATGACGGTGGAGGGCAAGCCGACACTTGAGTTGCTGGGGACGTTCGGGGAGCAGGCCCCCGATGACGGGCCGAGCTACCAGCGTGAGGGGCCGGTCGAAGTCACGCCGTTCGAGGACTGCGCGCCGATGCAGCCCGCCGCCGAGAGTGGTGGGCCGGGTTTGATGGATCGGCTTGCGTGCCGACTGCACCCGGAGGACGATGGTTTTCGGCGTGGTGAGCCAACGGGTGACCCAACGGTGCGCGGTTGGTTTGCCTTGGCCGCAGAGGAACCGATCGATGCGATTGGATTGCTGCTCGCGGCTGACGCGTTCCCGCCGCCGATCTTCAACTCAAGTATCCCGATGGCCTGGGTGCCAACGGTTGAGTTGACCGTGCACGTGCGTGGGAATCCCGCGCCCGGCCCGCTTCGTGTGGCGTTCCGCTGTCGGTTCATCCACGACGGACTGCTCGACGAAGAGGGCGAGATCTGGGACTCGAGGGGCGTGCTCGTCGCGCAGTCCCGCCAGTTGTCGCTCATGCCCCGAGCAGTGACCCCCGACGCTTGACCACCTCAAGTGACGTCCGAGTGACGTCCGAGTGACGTCTGCTCCAGCGACGGCTGGTCCCGACCCCGACGTCACTCAGTCCAGGGTGAGTTGGTAGACGTCGCGTTTGGGTTGGCCGGTTTCGGCGGCGACGTGGGCGGCGGCATCGCGCTTGGACAGGCCGCTCTCGAGTGCCGTCGTCAGGAGCGCCCGAATGTCATCGTCGGTGAGGGGGGTGTCGTCGACGGGCACACCTTCGATGACGAAGACATATTCGCCACGTGGTTCGCCGATGTCGATGGTGCCGAGCGTGCCGCGGACGACTTCTTCGTGCAGCTTGGTGAGTTCGCGAGTCACGACGACCACTCGGTCGGGTCCGCACACGTCAGCAAGATCGGCGAGTGTCTTCAGCGCCCGGTGGGGTGCTTCGTACAGCACGGTGGTGCGACGCTCGGCGGCAACGTCGGCGAGGCGGGCGCCGCGTTCGCGGCCCTTGCGTGGGAGGAAGCCGTCGAAGACGAACCGTGAGGTGTCGAGCCCGCTGATCGTCACGGCCATGATCGCCGCGCTGGGTCCGGGCACCGCGCTGACGGCATGGGGCGAATCGACCACGGCGCGCACGAGGCGTTCGCCGGGGTCCGACACGCCGGGCGTGCCCGCATCGCTGACCACGGCGACGTCGCCGCCGTCGTCGAGCACGCGCAGCACTCGATCGATCAGGTCGTGTTCGGTGTGCTCGTTGCACACCGCCATCCGTTTGGCTTTGATGCCGGCGTGATGGAGCAGCAGACCGGTGCGTCGAGTGTCCTCACAGCACACGAGATCGGCGGCAGCCAGTACTTCGATGGCGCGTGGTTGCAGGTCGCCGAGGTTGCCGATTGGCGTGGCGACGAGCCAGAGGGTGGCGGTCATCGTCAGTGGTCCTGATCGCGTACTTCGATGACGTCGCCGACGCGCAGACCCCACCGGTCGAAGGCTCCAGCCTGCGCTTCGATGACGATCTGGGCATGCCGCACCGGGAGTCCGATGCGATGGCGTGACATCTGCAGCGTCTTCATCACCACACCATCGGCGTCGACGAACGCCACGTCGATCGGAAACTTCATGCCGAGCGTGTGGACGGCACGGCACGGCCGGATGACCAGTGCGCCTTCGAGATGGGTGCGGCCGAGCAGGCCTCGCCGTCGATCCGACCGGTTCTCGGCGATCTCTGCAGAGGCGAACACTCGAGCGTCGCTGACCAGCCAAGCCATGGCCTCAGCATGCCATATCGCGGACGCGTTTGAACGCTGCTGGAGGCATCGAAGGGACGCGTCGCCACATCGTGCGATACGGTCCGTCGAGTGGCCACACACGATGGATTTTCGCTGCGTGGGGTGGCTGCGGGCCCTGCTGGGGAACCGATTTTGCGCGACATCACGGTCGACATCCCCAACGTAGGAATCACCGCAATCGTGGGCCCGTCCGGGTCGGGCAAGTCCACCCTCTTGCGGTTGCTCAACCGTCTCGACGATCCACTCGCCGGCGAGATCCGGTGGCGGGGCCAGCGGCTCGACGAGCTTCGGCCAGACGAACTGCGTCGCCAGGTGGCCATGGTGTTCCAGCGGCCGCCACTTTTCGCCGGATCCGTGCTCGACAACTTTCGGGTCGCGGTGGCTGACATCGACGAGGATCGGGCGCTCCACGTGCTCGATCACGTCGGGCTCCCAGCCGGGCTGCTTCACCGTGACGCCGCTGACCTCTCGGGTGGCGAGGCACAACGAATGTGCGTTGCCCGCGCGTTGCTGACGCGCCCGATGGTCGTTCTGGCTGACGAACCGACTGCAGCACTGGACGGCGAAGCACGAAACACCATCGAAGAGCTGGCACAACAGCTTGCCGACGAGGGGACGCCACTGGTCTGGGTCAGCCACGACACCGCCCAGCTTCGACGCCTTGCCGATCACGTCTTGGCGGTCGTCGATGGACGGGTCGCAGCATTCGGACATCTCAGTGACCTCGATGCGAGTGATGACCCTGTCGTGCGCAGATTGGTCGGCGCGCCGTGAGCGCTGTTGCTGAGGCTGGCGGTTCGATGCTGGCGTCCGCGGCCGCGCGTGCCGACATCGGGCTGGCTGGCCTCGCCGCGTCGGGCGTGCTGATTCTGGTCGCGGTGCTGATCTCGCTGTGGCGGAAGCTCGATCTCGAGCGCTCGCTGCTGTGGGCTGCGACGCGTGCGCTCGTGCAACTCCTGATCGTTGGGTGGGCACTGCAGCTGGTCGTCGGTCCTGACGATCCGCTGTTTTGGTCGGGGCTCTGGCTGGTGTTCATGTTGCTGTTTGCGGCGTGGACCACGTCGCAGCGCGCGGCTGGGGTGCCTCACGTGCTGGCCCTCTCGCTGCTCGCGTATGCGTTGTCGGGTCTGGTCACGCTGGGCGTGTTGTTCGGCTTTCAGGTGTACGAGTTCGAGGGTCGCACCATTGTTCCGCTGGCCGGCATCGTCGTCGGCAACTCGTTGGCGGCCACGGTGTTGGTGTCGCGTCAGTTGCTGGTTGCCGCAACTGAGCAGCGCGACGTGATCGAAGGGCGGCTCGCGCTCGGCTTGTCGGCGGCCGACGCGTTCCAACCGCATCTCCGCCAAGCCTTGCGCACGGCGCTGGTGCCACAGATCGAGACCACGAAAGCGGTGGGCATTGTGGCGCTGCCCGGAGCGATGGTCGGCCTGATTCTCGCCGGCGTTGATCCTGCCGACGCCGTGAAGGTGCAGATCTCGGTGATGTACCTCGTGCTTGGCAGCGTCGCGACGACCACAACGGTCATGAGCATCGGGATCTCGCGCGAGTTGTTCTCTCCTGCGCAGCAGCTGCGACGGTTTCGATCCGACTGATTCGGCCGATTGGGCGACGTCGTTGGCCGGGAGGCCGCCGGGTGGGCCGGACCGCCGTTAGCGTGTCTCGCCGCATGGAACGTTTTGGTTTGGTCGGACTCCCGAACGCGGGCAAGAGCTCGCTGTACAACGCGCTGACCGGTGGTGGCGCGCTTGCCGCGCCATATCCGTTCGCCACCAAGGACCCGAACATCGGGGTCGCAATGGTGCCTGACGAGCGTCTCGATCGACTCTCCGTGATGTCGAAGTCGAAGAAGACGGTTCACGCTCAGGTTGAGGTCGTCGACATCGGTGGCCTGGTCGAAGGTGCAAGCACCGGTGAGGGTCTCGGCAACAAGTTCCTGGCCAACATCCGTGAAGTCGATGCGATCGTTTTCGTGTTGCGTGCGTTCGAAGATGACGATGTGGTCGGTCCGTCGGACCCGATCGAGCACCTGCGCATCGTCGAGATCGAGTTGGCACTGGCCGATCTGGAAACGGTCGAGAAGCGGCTCAAGCAGACCCAGCGCGCTGCGAAGCTCGACAAGTCGATGGTCGCTGAAACCGAGGCGCTGCAGATTGCCTATGACCAGCTTTCCGAGGGTCTGCCGCTGTACCGGGCCGGGTTGAAGGACGATGTCAAAGAGCTCCTCGCCCCGTACTTCCTGCTGACCAATCGCCGAGTGCTCGTCGTCGTCAACGTCGGCGAGGACGACATCGAGTCGATTCCGGAGAAGGAAAAGCTGATCTCCGACGAGTTCAACAACGCGGGTGACAACGTCGAAGTAATCGGCATGTGCATCCAGATGGAAGCCGAAGCCGCTGCCATCGAGGACCCTGACGAGCGTAACGAAATCCTGGAAGGATTCGGCCTCGGCGAGGGTGCCCTGTTCCGGATGGTCCGCAGCGCCTACCACTTGCTCGGTCTGCGGACCTACATGACCACTGGCGAACAAGAGTCTCGTGCCTGGACATTCCATGAGGGCTCGACGGCGCCGGTGTGCGCCGGACGAATCCACGGCGACTTCCAGCGCGGGTTCATTCGTGCCGAGGTCATCCAGTGGGACGAGCTGCTCGAGCTGGGGTCGTGGAACGCGGCCAAGGACGTCGGCAAGATGCGCGTTGAAGGCAAGGACTACATCGCGCAAGACGGCGACGTCATGGAGTTCCGCTTCAACGTCTGAGCGTGGCGGCGCCAGCGTGCGCGCCCTGGGTGCTGGCCTCGAGCCGCAGTCGGGCCGTGTCGGCATCCCAGGCGTAGACGATTGCGGTGTCTGCGATGAGGTCATGGAGTTCGCGGCGATCACGGCGGACCAGCCCAATCAAGAACCCGATGCCGAACAGCACGAAGCTGAGCGGAAACATGAGTGTCCGGAGCGCGGCATGGCGGGCGTCGAGCTTTGAGCCGTCCGATCTGACGGCCATCAACCCGAGTATCGCCTTGCCGATGGTGCGTCCCGTTGCGGCGAGTGAACCTGCTGTGTAGAGGAACGCCCACAGCACAAACGCGATGACCATCACGGCACCGGAATCTTCGATGTCGAACGATGTTTGGAAGACCACCCGGATCGCTGATTGCACAAGCAGTGCCCCGATGGCGAAGAACACGCCGATGACGAACTGGTCGGCGAGGAATGGCAGGAATCGTGATACCGATCCGGCGAAGCGGCCCTGCATTTGCACGGCTCGATCCGTTGGCGACAGATCCGCCGAACCTGCTGGCTCTTCCGAGCCGCCGGGATGCGGGGGTAGTTGCCGAGCCGGTCGGCCCAGCATTCGGGCGGGAACCCCCTGGGCGACTTGGTCGGTAATGATCACTTGCGTTCGGGCCACGTCGAGCAACTCTGAGAAGACTCCGGTTGTCGAGCGAGCGATGATTTCGCCGAGCTCGGTCCGGGCGACGAGTTGGTTGACGTCGACGCGCTCGAGCAGTCGGTCAGGGTCGACGCGGTCGAGCAGTCGGTCGGGATCGACGCGGTCGAGGAGCCGGTCAGGGTCGATCCGGTCGAGCAGTCGGTCAGGGTCGATCCGGTCGAGCAGCCCGTCGGCGTCGATCCGGTCCAGCAGTTGATCGGGGTCGATGCGATCGAGCAGTTGATTGACGTCGACGCCCTCGATGGCTCGATTGAGATCGACCCGTGCGACCACCTCGTCGAGGTCGATTCGCTCCACCAGGCGATCGACGTCGATCCGGTCGACCAGCTGGTTGACGTCGACGCGGTCGATTGCCTCGTTGACATCGATCTGATCGATGACTTCGTCGAGATCGATGTTGCCGACGATTGGCGAGACGACCGAGCCGACGATCCGGCCGAAAACGCCTCCCGGGCCGCTGGGGCGGTCGGTGTGGTCTGGAGACCCTGAATTGGACACGATGTTGTCTCCCGCGGTGAGGATCGGCCGCCGTCGCAGTGCACGACAGGGCAACACCACTGTTTCACCACACCGCACCGGCACAGCACATCGCCTCAGAGAGGCGAGACGGTGATGTGATCGACCATTCCATGGCTGAATCAGGGAGCGCATCGTTCTCGGCGCGTGCAGCAGCGCTTTCCGGGGCAGCGCAACCCCAGATCCCGTCGGCTGTCGCGCGGTCACGCTGAGTCAGGCACCGCGAGATGCTGCCATCGTTGGAGTGCTCGCCGAATGCGCAACGCCGTGTCGGCCGGCTCGTTGACGATCGCTCGGTACGTGAATCGGAGGACCTGCCATCCGGCGATTGCGAGGTCGCTGTCCTTGCGACGATCCCGTTCGAACTGATCCCGGTCGAGACCGTGCGTCGTCCACCCATCGCACTCAACGATCACCGGTGTGTCGACGAATCGAAAGTCGACCTCCCATCCTCGGATCCGTTCGTGGAACGCGACTGGCGGAAGATGATGCCGTCGGACGAGGTCGGTGAAGATGAGCTCGAGGACGGAGTCTGCGGGCCGGTGGTCGACCGCCCAGGCATCGATTGCTGAGCGAAGGGCGGCGGTGCCGGGCCGTCCCCGCCGACTGTGGGCGACGGCGGTGGCGGTGAGGGCGTCGATGCTGACGAGGCGAGCGCCGAGTGCGGCCCCGACAGCGGACTGCATCAGCTCGGGCCGGTCGGTGCCGAGGTCGCACAGTGTCCGGAGTGGGTCGGTGCAACGGATGTTGTGTCGTCGCTGTGGTTGGAGCCGTTGTCGATCGGTCGGGCGATGGATGGCCACACCGTCGAGGGCGGGCCGGCTGTCGCGGCTGGTGAGGATGTGGACCAGGTCGCCGTCTGGTTCCACGAGCTTCCAGAGCACCGCGGCCGAGTGGTGCGATGCCATGGCGCCCTCGCCTGCCGCGAGCACGCCGGCATGAATTCGCTGGAAGAGGTCGCGCCGAGTGCCAGGGAGACGCGCAACGTGGCGGTGGACTCCGATGAGGGTGCCGGAGCGCAGCGCGCGGTGCCATGCGTCGTTCGTCAGCCCGGACGCGCGGAGGGTCAGAAGGCCGTGGTGCTCCTGCGCCCATCGGTCGAAATCGGAGAGCCGCATGCCCCGACAGTGGGCGTCGTGGACGGGTCGACGGAATCAGCGGCGAACTCGGCGCGCTGTGCGGCGGATTGTCGGGCAGGCCGCGCCGAGTTCCTTACGGCGTACGGATCAGGAGCGCGGCGTCGCCGTCGTCATTGGTTGAGGCGGTGACGATGGTGCCGTCGGCCAGCACGGCGGCGCCGGTGAGGCAGGGGCCGATCGTGCCTGCCCGTTCGAGGTTGCCGTCGTCGGTGAGGGAGTAGGAGCGCATCTCGTTGTCGAGGAATCCGCAGACGCCGAGTCGGCCGTCGGGCAGTTCAACGATGGCGGACGGGGCCCGCTGGGGAGGCGGTTCAAGGAGGCTTGGTCCGGTGGCGTCGGTGGTGGCGATGCGTTCTCCGTCGCGCTCGGCGACGGGGAGGTCGGAACCGTCGGGAGCGTTGTCGGCTACCCAGATTGTTCCGTCATCGAGCACCGTGAATGCGAAGGGGTTGTTCCAGCCGTCACTGAGGACGACGGGGCTTTGGCCCTCGTTGCCATCGGGGTCGAGAGTGACCATGGCGCCCGACCCGTGGTCGTTGGCCCAATCGGTCAGGGATCCGATGCCGAGCAGGATCTTGCCGTCGATCGTGTCGAGGTGACCACCGACGGCTTTCGATTGGGTGCCGGTTCCCGACCAGATCATTCGATCGACCGAGCCGCTCGTGACTTCGCCGACGACGAGGTCGAATGTGTCCGGATCCGTCCACGCAGCAAATCGTCGATCGTCGATGACGGTGTGACCGAGCAGGCCGCGTTGCTCGCCGTCTGTGCTCACGCCAATCGTCGCCAGGATCTGGGTTGCATCGGTAGCGGTGTCGAACGAGCGGATCTCTCCGGTGCGGCGGCTGACGTATTCGACGGCGCCGCCGTTTGCTCGGAGCGCGATCACATCACCGGGCTCGGCGTTGCCGATGGGATCGGCCACCTCGAAGTCAGGCGGATCGTCGGAGCACGCGCTCAGGGCAATCACCCCGATGAGCAGGGCCGTTCCGAATCGTCTCACCGTCGGGACGGTATCGCTGCGACGCCGTCCAGAATCGTCGCTTCGACTTGACCCACCAGCAACCTCGGCGCCCGAAACCCAGCATTCCGCGGGAGATCGCGCCCAGTTCGCCGGCAGGCAGGCGCCCCGCCCTTCGCACGGGGCCTGGCAGTGGGAGAGCGTTACGATTCGACCCATGACGCCCGAGGCCGCACTGTTGCGCGTGATTCACTGCCTCGACCGTGCACATGAAAAGGGCTTCAAAGCCAAGGCATTCGGCAGAGCCCTTGATGTGGTGCGGACGACGCCTGCCGATGAGATCGAGGCCAGGGTTCAGAACGACACGCTCCAGGAACTTGACGGAATCGGCAAGTCAACGGCGGCGGTGATTGCCGATGCCATCGAAGGACGCGAATCGACGTACCTTCGCAAGATCGAGGCTGAATCAACGGTTGCGATCACTCCCGAGGGGCAGGTGTATCGGGACGCGCTGCGTGGCGACTGCCACCTGCACTCGACGTGGAGCGACGGGGGTGCGCCGGTTGAAGCGATGGCGGCCACAGCCATGGCGATCGGTCACGAGTACATGGTGCAGACCGATCACTCGGCCCGGCTCACCATTGCGCACGGACTCAACGAGGAGCGGCTGAGCGAGCAACTCGACCAGATCGCCGATCTGAACGCGGCGATCACCGAAGCAGGCCATGACTTCCGAGTTCTGTCGGGCATGGAGGTCGACATCCTGGTCGATGGGTCACTTGACCTCAGTGACGACATGCTCGAGCGGCTCGACGTGGTGGTTGCGAGCGTGCACTCCAAGCTGCGCATGGACAAGGCGCAGATGACGGAGCGCATGTTGCTGGCGGTTGCTTCGCCCCATGTCGACATCCTCGGCCACTGCACTGGTCGCATGATCGGCAAGCGTCCGCCGAGTGACTTCGATGCGGACTACGTGTTTGCCGCCTGCGCGCAGTTCAACACTGCTGTCGAGATCAACTGTCGGCCCGAGCGGCTCGATCCGCCTCGAGAACTCATTGACCTTGCCATCGAGTACGGCTGCTGGTTCTCGATCGACTCCGATGCGCATGCAACGGGCCAACTCGAGTGGCAGCCGCTCGGGTGCGACCGCGCAGCCGAACGCAACGTGCCGATTGATCGGATCATCAACACGTTGCCGGTCGACGACCTGCTGGCGTGGACACGTCAGTCAGCAGCCGCCTGACTCTGACGTCGGTCGCGTGGTGAGCCCGGCTTGGTTCTCGGGAGGCGGATCACGCTGTTCGGTCAGTCAGTGCTCGCGGCGAGGTGCCAGGATGGCTCGGTGACAACGAACGAGGCCAGAGTTGAGTGGTTGACAGTTGCAGGCGACCCGGAAACGTGGCGCTCGATTGGCTTGACCGTGGGCGGCGATGGATTGATCCCACTGTTTGGCACAGGTCTCAAGATCGCTGAGTCAACCGGCGCTGACGACGCCGGCATTGTGGGCTGGGGATTGAGCGGGATCGATCCGGTGGCGATGATCGCTGGGCTGCCCGTCGACGTGGTTGACCCGGCACCGCCGTCGTTTGCCGACCACGCGCTGGGAGCGGCCGAACTCGATCATGTCGTGATCATGACAAGCAGTCTGGAGACGGTGTCGGGCGCGGTTGCTGACGCAACCGGATGTGCACTGAAGCGCACCCGTGAGCTCGGAACGATTACCCAGGGGTTCCATCGGATCGGGCGCGGTGGCCTGATTGTCGAGATCGTGGAGCACCCGGACTACGACCGTGGCGCGGCGGAGTTCTGGGGGCTCGTGATCAACGTCGATGACCTCGACGCTGCGTGTGCGCTGCTTGGACCGGAACGGGTGAGCGAGCCGAAGGACGCGGTGCAGCCAGGGCGGCGGATTGCCACGATTCGGTCCGAAGTGGGCCTGGGAACCGCCGTTGCATTGATGACGCGCGACACTCGCTGACCTGCGACGTTGCCCGTTCAGCTGCATGGCGGTTGGGGGTCGGCCGCGCGAGCCGTAGCATGGCAGCCCTATGTCGAAGAAGACCAGCAAGCGCAAGGCCCGCCTCCGTCGTTCCAAGGCGAACCACGGCAAGCGGCCGAACATGGGTCGCTGACCGCGCCACCCACCACGAATCTCGCTGCTTTGCAGCACTTCTGAGCGCTCGCTCGCTCGCCACTGGCGATGTGACGGGCGCTTTGTCGCGTCTGGACCCAAACGAGTGGTGATGCCACGTCCTTCTGAACGCGCTGGCGGTGATCGCTTTCTCCTTGTCGATCTCGGCGCGCTGCGGGGCGGAATGCTGGGCGCTGCTGCCCGAGATTGACGCCTCGAGGTCAGTTTTCGCGGCCGATGGTTTGGATCTCGTCGACGTCGTGGTCGAAGTTGGCGGTGCGATTGAACGGGTCGAGCGAACCCGAGCCGCTGGAGCTGGTGTAACTGATGCTCCACGTGGTGGTGACGCCGACGGAGTAGGGGGCGTCGTCGGGGCTCGACTGGCGATAGGTGTAGCCGCAGGGGCCCTCGTCGAGTGTGTTCGTGTCGACGATTGGGGTCCCGAAGCCGGCGCAGCTGCGGGTGTCGCCGTTGCCAAAATCGAAGGTGATGCTGTCGTGCTGTGCGGTAAGGGTTGCCCACACGGGGCCGGCTTCGGCGGTCAGCGGTGCGAAGGTGGCGGGCTCGACGGCGAGCCACATGCCGAGATTGACATAGCCGCCGAGGTCGAGTTGGGGTGAGACGTTCGGGACGGGGAGCTCGATGCGGCTTTGGGCGGCGGCGATGAGGCCGGGGAGGAGGTCATCGGCGTCGAGGTTGGCGGGGACGAGGCGGAGGTTGCCGCTGAAACCGGCGCAGCGGACGTCATAAACATGGTGCGGTTCGCCGTTGAATGCGGTGACCTAGGTGCGTGACCGACGTTCGATCTCGCGTCGGGCGTCTTGCTCGCGTTCGGCGTTGCGGGCGGCGAGTTCTTCGGGGGTGAGTTCCTCGTCGGGGATGTCGTAGTCGCGAGGCGGTGGCGGGGGAGTGCCGATGGCTGCCTCCCAATCGCCCTGGTCGTAACGATTCCACGAGCACTTGGGCCCGCTCCCGCCACCCGGCGTGTACACCACCCCAGACACCACCCGAACCCCCACGTCACCAGTGTCTTCGTTGGTGGTTGGTGCGACCTTGTCGTCACTTCCAGCTGCGCTGAGGGTCCCCGGCGCGGCAGCGATCAGCAGCGTGAGAAGAGCTGCTAAAGGCCGCATGAGTCCTCGTGGCCCTCCCACCGATCGAGAAGCTCGCCGCTTTCAAGCACCCATCGTTCGGCCCGCTGCACGAATACCGATCGGGCGAGGCGGGTGACGACTCGATCGTCGATGATCACCTCAGGCTGGGTATCGGTGGCCGGAATGTAGATCACGTCGCTGTCAACCTCACAAATCTCGATCGCGATTTCGCTTGCAGATAGAGGATCGATTGGCGATGGAAACGAAACTGATCGCGGCACGTCGGGGTTGATTCGCAATCGGGTCCCGTTGGTGAGCAGTTCGTCAAGGAAACTTGCTTGTCCCTCGAAGCTGTCTGGTGCATAGGCAGCCCGGTAGGCCTCGCGTAACTCCCTGTTCGCTGGGTCTCCGGCCGCCGCAAGGTACGCAGCATCAAGATCTAGGTATGCCTGCTTGACGGCGGCTTCGATTTGGGTGATGGGCTCGAGGGTGGTGGTCGGGGCTTGGGTTGTGGTGGGTGTCGGAGGGGTGGTGCTGGTGGTGGTTGTCGTAGTCGTTGTGTCGGGCGGATCGGGGGCGGGGGTGATGACGGAGACGGCAGTGCCTGCTGTTGTGGAGCCAGCGTCTTCGGATCCGGAGGCGCAGGCGGCGAGGGCGAGGATGATGAGGAGCGGCGCTGACCGACTGATCATCCGACAATGGTATGTCACGTCTTTGCAGTGGGTCGGACGCGGGCGGCCAGGGAAGCTTTCGGTGATCTCGGTGTTTGGCGCGGCGGAATGCTGGGTGGAACGCGCCGAGTTGACCGGGTGCACGGTTCGGGATGGTGGGGCGCGGTGAACTCGGTGTGTGCTGGTGCGGGAAGCTGGGTGGAGCGCGCCGAGATCGGCGGGCGTGCCGGCGGGAGCGAGGCTGGGGCCTAGAAGAGGTCGGGCTGGTCGGCGAAGAGCGGAGCGGTTTCGTCCTTGCCGGACAGGGTGGCACCGTGGGCCGGGAGTTGCCACGCAATGGCGAGGTCGGGGTCGTCCCAGCGGATTGCGCGTTCGCAGTCCGGTGCGTACTGGCCGCTGACCTTGTAAGCCACACGCACGTTGTCTTCGAGGGTGCAAAAGCCGTGGGCAAACCCGACGGGCACGAGGAGCTGATTGGCGTCCTCAGCGGTGAGCTTGACTGCTACGTGCTGGCCGAAGGTCGGTGAGGCCCGCCGAATGTCGACTGCCACGTCGAGAATCGACCCGTGGATCACGCGAATGAGCTTGTCTTGGGCGTGCGGAGCGGTCTGGTAGTGCAGGCCGCGCAGCGTGCCGGTCGGGGCCGAGAACGACTCGTTGTCTTGGACGAAGTCGATGTCAATTCCGGCGTGGATCAGGGCGTGTTGCTTGTAGGTCTCGCTGAACCAGCCGCGGTCATCGCCGTGGCGCTTCGCGCGGATCTCGACGACGCCGTCGAGGGCGGTCTTGATGACCTCCATCGCTACTTCTTCAACCCGACACGCTCGGTGGCTTGCGCATCGCGGAGTGGCTGCCACCAGGCCTGGTTGTCGAGGTACCACTGCACGGTGCTCCGCAGCCCGGTGTCGAAGGTGTGCTTGGGCTCCCAGCCCAATTCGCCTTGGATCTTGGTCTGATCGATGGCGTAGCGCTGATCGTGACCAGGGCGATCGGCGACGAAGGTGATGAGCGAACGGCGCGACTCGCCGGAATCGAGCGGGCCGGCGAGTTCGTCGACGAGGTCACAGAGCGTTTCGACCACTTCGAGGTTGGTGCGTTCGGCCTTGCCGCCAATGTTGTACGTCTCGCCTGGTGTGCCTTGCTCGACAACGGTGACGAGTGCGGCAGCGTGGTCTTCGACGTGCAGCCAGTCACGGATGTTGTCGCCCTTGCCGTACACAGGAAGCGGTTCGCCGTGCAGGGCACGGATCGTGACAAGCGGAATCAGCTTCTCGGGGAAGTGGAACGGCCCGTAGTTGTTCGAGCAGTTGGTGAGCAACACCGGCAGGTCGTAGGTCTCGCCCCAGGCCCGCACCAGGTGGTCAGATCCAGCCTTCGACGCCGAGTACGGCGACCGTGGGTCGTACGGGGTGGTTTCGGTGAAGGCGGGGTCGGTTGGGCCGAGTGATCCGAACACCTCGTCGGTCGAAATGTGGTGAAAGCGCTGCACGCCGGCAGCGCGAGCGGCTTCGAGCATTGTGAACGTGCCGATCAGGTTGGTCTGCACGAACGCAGCGGGGCCGTCGATCGAGCGGTCAACATGGCTTTCTGCGGCGAGGTGCATGACCGCATCGGGGGAGTGGGCTGCGAAGATTTCGGTGATGCGGTCGATGTCGCAGATGTCGGCTTGCTCGAAGGCGAGCCGCGGGCTGTCGGCCACCATCTGCGTTGAGCCTTCGGTGGCTGCGTAGGTCATCTTGTCGACGTTCACGACTTCGTGGTCGGTCTCGATGATGAGGTGACGGACGACGGCAGAGCCGATGAAGCCCTTGCCGCCCGTCACCAGGATCTTCATCTGCTCACTCATCGCGGACCACCTTCGAGCAGGTTGAGCAGGTACTGACCGTAAGTGTTCTTGGCCATCGACTCGCCCGCAGCTTGCAATGCCGTGTCATCGATCCAGCCCTGCTCCCACGCGATCTCTTCGAGACACGCAATCTGGCTGTTCTGGCGATGCTGAATCACACGCACAAATTCGGACGCCTCGACCATCGAATCGAACGTACCGGTGTCAAGCCATGCAAAGCCGCGGTTCAGTTGCTCGACGTTCAGTTCACCGCGTTCGAGGTAGTAGTCGATGACCGAGGTGATCTCGAGTTCGCCACGCGGCGACGGCTTCACCAGCTCGGCAGCCTCAACAACTCGCTCATCGAAGTAATAGAGCCCGGTGACTGCCCAATGGCTGCTGGGATTCTCGGGTTTCTCTTCGATCTTGGTCGGCCGGCCGTCTGTATCGAGGTCAACGATGCCGTAGCGCTGTGGATCCTTGACGTGATACCCGAACACCGTGGCGCCCGATGGTCGGTCAGCGGCGCTGGAAACGAGCTTCGAGAACCCGGCGCCGTAGAACAGGTTGTCACCGAGCACGAGTGAGGCGCCTTGGCCATCGAGGAAATCGGCACCGATGAGGAAGGCCTGAGCGAGGCCGTCGGGAGAGGGCTGCGTGGCGTATTCGAGCTGCAGACCCCATTGCGACCCGTCGCCGAGCAGACGCTCGAACCCGGCACGATCCTCGGGCGTGGTGATGATTAAGACCTCACGAATGCCAGCCAGCATGTGCACCGACAGCGGGTAGTAGATCATCGGCTTGTCGTAGACGGGCAACAACTGCTTCGAGGTTCCGCGTGTGACTGGATGGAGGCGCGAACCAGTGCCGCCAGCGAGAATGATGCCCTTCATGGTGGAAGAGGGTAGACGTGGTGGAAGCGGATTTCGGCTATGTTTGCGGAAGGGGCAAACGGAGCAGAGCGGTTGCCCGAACGACCGGAGCGCTCAGTGGGTGTCAAAGGTGGCCAGGTGTGCCTGGCCCTCGTCGCAGCCCTCGGCGAGGGGGCACCAGCGGCAGCTACTGCCGGGCCGTTTGACCGGGGGACGGCCTTCCGCGCCCAGCTCGACCATGGCGTTGATCCCGTCGAGCGTGCGCCGCACCGCTGTGCGCAACAAGCGTTCGCTGACATCCTCGGTCTGGGCCTCGCCCGCATCAAGATAGAACGTCGCCAGCTTTCTTGGTGGAACGCCGCGCACCAGCGTCTCGACCAGTGCGTAGAACCCGAGGTCCTGGCGATGCCGAGGCCCCACTCGTCCCGTCTTGAGATCGATGATCACCTTGCGGCTCTCATTGCCGGAAGGTCGACCGATCATCAAGTCGACCCGAGCCCGAAGAAGAATTGGACCTGAAACGGGCCACTGCGCGGCGGCCTCAGTCACGGGATTCGCGCGCCGATCAAGCGGCGGGAAGCTCTCAACGAACTTGGTCACCCGTTCAGTCGACAGGCCTCGGGTGTCGGCCTCGTCGCCTTTGTCGAGGGTGGCGATCCAGATCCCGATGCCCCGGTCCTCATCAGCGAGCCGCGCCATGGCCTCGTCGACCAGGTCCGTGGGGGACGGTTCGCCGCGCCACCCGAGCAATAGCTGAATTGCCCGGTGCGCGATTTGGCCTTTGGCGGTTGCCGGTGTCCACTCGAACTCGTCGGGCGCAAGAAAATGTGCCTCGCAATCGAGGACAGAGGCAATGCGGTGCTTGGTGACGAAGAGATCTTGACCGTCGTCGAGCCGGGCGGCGAAATGATCGAGTGCGACGCGCATCTCGGTGCGGATGTCAGCAACCAGCCCCTCATCGAACACCAGGGGCTCGCCGCTGCGGCGGAGTGCTTGGAGTGTCTTGCGTTGGATTGGTGTGAGGCTGGTCAGCGCATCGGGGCTGGCTGTGTTGTCGGCCTCGGCGCTCACGACGTCGAACTGTACCCAACTCCTCTGGATGCTCGGTCTCGCCCTGGCTTGGCGAATAGTTCCCAGAGGTCCGGCACAGCTTGACGCTCGGTCGGTAGCCTCGGGCGCGCATGATGAAGCTGCGGATGGCCGACGTGATTGTCGCAGCGACCAGTGCATTTGCTGGCGCCGGAATTTCCGGTCTGCCCAGCAACGCGGGGACCGATTCGACCATCGACGTGCTGTCACGGCAGTTCAAACGGCCGTGATCTTTCGTCAGTCGTTGCTGTTGCGACGCGACATCCATCTGAGCTCCCTCGTCGGCCTGCCATGAACCGCGCCACCATCGTCAACATCGTCGTAGCGATCGGTATCGCCGGGCTGATCGCAGCCGTGTTCGTCTTGGAGAGTCGCGGCGAGATCACCCCCGCCACGACCACCACTTCTTCGACGACCACGACGACGCTGCCGCCAACCACCACGACCACCACCACAACGACGACCACCACCACGACCACGACGTCAACAACGTCGACAGTGCCACCGACCACTATCGAGCCACTCCCACGAGACGCCTACGCCGTGGTCGTCGTCAACGGATCAACGGCAGGAGAGCGTCTGGAACCGACAGTCGCGCAACTCATCGAGCTGGGCTACACCGACGTGCGCGGCCTGGTGGGCGCGGTGCGAACGGTGGAGACCGTCATCTACTACGCCGACGGTGACGTCAATGCCGCCGACCGGATGCGCGCTGACCTTGAACTTGACGCCGACCTGGCCCCACTTGACGAAGCACCACCCGTCGCCGGGCGCGACGACGCACAACTGATCCTGTACCTCGGCGGCAGCTGACAACACCCGAAGTCCCCAGCGGGCGTTACTTGCTACCAGCGAGGACGTATTCAGTGAGCATTTCCAGCGTCGCAGCAGCTTGCGAAGGCCAGGCCTTCTCGCTGACCCTCACCGACGGAACCAACATCTTGGGTTCGACTAAAACTGGCACTGTTGCGCTCACATCCGGAGCCTTCGACGTCTCCCTCGACGACGGCGTCGCAGCCGAAGCGGTGACCAACGCCGCGCTGTCGATCAGCGGCTGACCAGCAGCACCCTGATCCTCAGGATCTGACATGACCTGACCGAGGCCGGTCGCGTCCGATGTTCCACGCCCTGCTCCGGCTGGGGTGGGAACGTCGGGGGCGGCCGGCCTCGTCGGTTTCGCCACAGGCGATCATCCGACGATCGATTCGCCGGGACTCGCCACCGTCATCAACGACGAGATCACCCCCTGATTCCGTGGGTCGAGCTGCGCGCCGACCACCGAAGGACCACTGACATGACCAACACGAAATTCCAACGTCTCAGAGCCGTTGTGGTCGCCATCGCCGTCACCGGCACGATTGCTGTTGGGGCATCGGCGGCCAGCCTGGGTGGGTTGGGGACCGACAACCTAGGAGCCGACAGTGCGGCAGTCGGCTCCTGCGACACCGACGGCATCACCTACGAGTTCCGGCAAAGCTTCCGTCGTGGCCGCGGTGAATACCGGGTGAACCGAGTCGTGCTCCGCGACGTCAGCCTCGCTTGCCGCGACCTGCCTTACTCGATCACTCTGTTTGAGAACGGTGCCAGCGGAGTCTCGGCAACGACCAACGGAGCCTCGCTGACGGTCAGCAACGGCGGCAGGGCCAGCATTCGGGTCCGATTGTTCAGCGACGACGTCGACGGCATCGCCCTGACAATCGGCGGCAACCCGATCGCCCCCTAGCCAGATTTGTGGACACCACTCAGGCGCTCCAGGTGAACCGCCGTCGTGTCAACATTTCCTCAAGAAACCAAGCCTGAGCACCGATGACTATCGGAAGAGCTCTGTCGACGGAGCTGTGAGCAGAAGGAACGCCAACGACATGACGACACATGCAATGTGCCTGATGCTCTCGTTCCACGCGCGTTCCGCCTCGGCTCACCCAGGATTCAGCGCAGCACCTGCGAGCACTCGAGCATCGCTTGGGATACAGCCATGACGACACCTCGCTCGCGTCACTCAGGCCGAGGGCGCTCGCTGCCGCTTGGGATCGCTGCTGTGGCAGTGGTCGGCGCGAGCGCATTGACCTTCGGGCATGCGGCCAGCCTGGGTGGGATTTCGAGCGCCGACGTCGCCAGCTTCTCCGTGTCGGGCACCGTCTCAGTGCCCACAACGACCCTTCCGCCCCGACCCGACTGTGGCGCCGGAGACAACGCTGTCGCTTGTGTGGTGCCTGTCGGGACGACCATCGACGTGAAGAAGCTGAAATGGAAAGCCGACATCGTCGTGCTTGGCACGATTGACGGAGACCTCGAAGTCAAGAACGGCAACATCACGATCGGCGCCGGCGGGTTGGTCACCGGCAAGATCACCCAGAAGGGCGATGGTGGCGTCACCGTCCTCGCTGGTGGCAACGTTGGCAAGGGGATCAAGGAGGACGGCAACGGCTCCGTTGACATCTCCGGCACGGTCGCGGACAAGGTGGAGGAAAAGGGCGACGGCAATCTGATCATCGGTCCGAACGGATCCGTTGGCGATGATGCGAAGGAATCTGGGCCGGGCAACCTGGTCGTCAACGGCACGGTCGCGGACAAGGCCGAGGAGAAAGACGCCGGCGACCTGACCGTGAACGGAGGCGTCGATGAGGCGAAGGAGTCTGGGCCGGGCAACCTGGTCGTCAACGGCACCGTCACGAAGAAGGCCGAGGAAAACGATGACGGCGACCTGATCATCGGTCTGGACGGAGTTGTCGGTAGTGCGAAGGAATCGGACGCCGGCGAGTTGTTGTGCGGGACCGAGTTTGGGCTTGGTGCATGCCCGTGAGCATCGACACCGTCACCGAGCAACAGTCTGTGATCGACCCTCCTGCCGCTGACGAACAGGCGGAGGGTCTGGACATCGTCGACGGAGAAGTCGAGCGCGCCCCACTGTGGCGCCGGATTCTCTCGATCTTGTTCACGCTGGTCATCGTGGCCGGCACCCTCTATCTCTGGCCGGCGCCACTGGGCGGACAGACCCGTGCCGTTGTCGTATCCGGGCACTCGATGGAGCCCACATACGATCTTGGGGACCTCGTCATCGTCAGAGAACGACCGACCTCTGAAATTGGGGACACCGTCGTGTTTGAAGTTCCCGACGGTGAGACCGGTGAAGGACTGCTCGTCATCCACCGAGTCGTGGAGGTCGACGACGAAGGATTCTTCATTACCCAGGGCGACAACCGGACCACACCTGACCGCTGGCAGTTGACTGAAGAGAACATCGTGGGACAACCCCTCGCCCATCTCCCGCACGGTGGCAAGCTGTTCCAGTTCCTCCAGCAAATCTGGGTGATCATTCTCCTCATTGGCATCGTCGTGGTGATGGTGCTCTGGCCCAGTGGCGACGACGACGAGCACGACGGCGAGCACGACGACGATGAGGACCGGAGTAGCGGATCCGATGATCTCGTCGTTGAGCAGTCTGAGTCCTCGTCATCCAGTGGCGCTGAACTCGCAGGCATCGTCCTCGCTGCGGAACGCGATGCCACCGAGATCATGGAGAGAGACGAGCTCATGGACCGAATCCTCGGCACCGTGACTGGCGACGATGCCGAGGTGGTCAAGCACGAGGAAATGTCCCCTGTCGCCGTCGTGGCCGACAGCGAGCTCGACGACTGGACGTCGTCGGTGATTTCCGACGAGGTCATGGACGACGCGATGGCCTGGCTCGACGAACAACTGGCCGGCACCACGCACTGACCCGGCTCCCTCCCGCGGGCGGGCTGGTTGGCTGGTTGGCACGGCGTGTGTCGATCTCGGTGCGTGGAGCGGCGGATTGCTGGGCAGGACGCGCCGAGATCGCTAAAGGCACGCGCGGTTGGCACGGCGTGTGTCGAACTCGGTGGGCGGAGCGGCGGATTGCTGGGCAGGACGCGCCGAGATCGCTAAAGGCACCGCGCCGGGCAACTCTGTGAGCGCGCGTCGTCATAGTGAGGTCATGGAGTTCGCCTCAACCGTCGAGTTTGCCCATGCGGCACGCACGCTCAGCCGTGCAGCACGCAGTCTGGGCCTCGACGCGCCGAGCTATCGCTGCCCACCACGGCTTGTCGGCATCGAACGCAGCATCCGGCGACGCCCGAAAGGAGCAGTGGTGTCCATCCGGGTCAAGAATCGACCCCTCGGAGCAGTACTCGCCGACATGATCGAGGGAGTGATCGTCGCAAACCGACTGGTACCGCCCCATGCCGACCGAGTGCGGACCGACCTGTGGGCTGTGATGACCGAGGGTGCAGAGATTCAGCTTTCGAACTCTGCTCGGTCACACGTTGCGCGCGGTGCAGCATGAAACCGACCGGGTTGCCCGGAGCGCGCTGCTGGTGATGACGCTCAAGCAATGCGCGTGGTCCGCACCGGTGGACTTGATCGGTACTGGCCCGACCTGATCGACGGGCGCTCCTCAAGCTCAGGGAGTGCGTGGTTCGCAGATCACCACCGGGATGTCACGGTCGGTCTTCTGTGCGTACCCGGCGTAGCCCTTGTAGGCGTCGACGATCTTGGGCCACATCTCGGCCTTCTCGTCGGCCGTGGCGGTTCGAGCCGTCACGTCCACACGTGTGCCGTCCCCAATCACGAGGCTCACATCGGGGTTGGCAACAATGTTGAGATACCACTCCGGGTCGCGATCGTCGCCTCCCTTGGACGCCACGATCACGTAGCTGCCGTTCTCCTGGAGCGGTGTGGTGAGCATGGTTGTGCGCGCCTTGCCGCTCTTGCGGCCCACGGCGTGCAGTTCGACGACTGGCATCGAGCCGAGTGTGTTGCCGACGCGACCAAACGAAATCGTGCGGATACTGCGATGGACGAGGTTCATGAACTTCATCTGCGTGTCAGCGAGGGAATCTTGGAGAGCCATCTCTCAAGCGTAGGTGCTGTCGAACAGCGACTCGCTCTAACCTGGTCCGGAGTGTGAGAGCACGCAACCCGCCCGGGTGGCGAAACTGGCAGACGCGGGGGGCTTAAACCCCCCTTCCACGAACGTGGAGTACGGGTTCAAATCCCGTCCCGGGCACCTCAACGCTCGGAAACGAGCAGTGGCTGTCTGGTCGCAACGCTGATGGTTCGCGGCGACGACCGAACGCTGTTCAGCCGTCTGGCGCAGAAAGTCGCCGCTGCCGCTCCATCAAGCTGCACCAATCCCAGTCGGCTCCGCCGAGGGCATGAACGTCGGCAAGGAACTGAGCAACCATTGCCGTCACCGGCAACGACACATTCATCGCACTCGCCTCGTCGAGGACCAGGCCGACGTCTTTGCGCATCAGAGTCGTCGAGAACCCAAAGTCGTATTCGCCGGCAATCATCTGCGCAGCCCGGTTCTCCATCTCCCACGACGTCGAGGACCCCTGGGTCATCACATGCACCACTCGTTCCGGATCCAGACCGGCGTTGATCGCGAAATCCAGCCCCTCGGCCAACGCCTGGGCGACGCCAACAACACAAATCTGGTTCGTCATCTTGGTGATCTGGCCAGCTCCGGACGGCCCCATATGGGTGACTCGGCCCGCGTAAGCAGCCATCGACGACTCGATCCGGGCAAACGCGTCCTCATCGCCACCGACCATGACGGTGAGCGAACCGTTGCGAGCACCATCAACGCCGCCCGACACCGGAGCGTCCAGAAAATGCGCTCGACGGTCGGCGAGCTCATCAGCGAACTGGCGCGCTCCCGAAGCAGAAATCGTGGAGTGGTCGATCCAGATCGCGCCCTCAGCGACATGGGCAAGCGCTTCGTCGACAACAACGCGCATCTCCTTGTCGGCAGGCAACGACGAGACAATCACATCGGCGCCGCTGACCGCATCGGCAACCGACGCCGCCGCTTCACCAGCGTGCTCGCCGGCCCACGCAGCCGTTGCCTCGGCTGAGATATCAAACACCTTGACCTCGTGGCCATGTTCGCCGCCCGCAAGATGACCGGCGATTGGCCAACCCATCCGACCAAGGCCAATGACTGCGACCCTCATGCCGGCATCCCCGGCTTGCCCTGATCCTCAATCGTGAACCCGCCAGCCAGACGAGCGTTGATCCGCCCACCCGTGGCCATGGCCAAGATCAACACCATCTCATCGGGCCGGGGTCCATCAGACACCCCCATCTCAATTGCGTCGTAGTGGCTGCCCACATACGACCAATCGAGGTGAGTGAGCGGAACATCGAGCCGCGCACCCATCGCACCCACCTTCTTGGTCGACGGCACAATCGACGTGCCTCGGCCGATGGCCGCTCGCATCCCACCACCGCCGGGAATGTGCCACATGGCGCCGTGCTCAATCTCGCCGGCACCCCCGACGATGGCGCCCTTGCCGTAACTCTCAATAGCGGACGGGTCACCTCCGAGGTGGGTAATCAACTGGCCACCCAACTCTTCGCCGAGCGCGCGCAGCTCATCTGAGGCCGGCGAGAGATCATCGACGTATTGACCAACGTACGGGTTGCCGACAACTGCGGCGATGGCACCCTTGAAGAGCGGGGTAGCGGGGGCGGGGCCATGATCTGACCGAATCTCTTCGGTCAGACTCACGATCTTGCGAATCGGGAAGAGCATGCAAGGCCTTTCAGCATCGAAGGGTTGAAACAACGCGACCTTGACCCTAGTTGTGGCGCAATGCCTCGGTCGGAGCGACTGCAGCACCGTTCGGGTCGCGTCACGCAGAAAGATTCCAGTCAACAGCAAGGTTGGGTGGGTGTGGCCTCGATACCGTGGTCTGCATGCAGATCGGAGAACTCGCCAACACCGCCGGAGTCACCACCAAGACCATTCGCTATTACGAGTCGATCGGCGTCCTCGACGAACCAGCGCGAACAGACTCCGGCTATCGCTCCTACGGGCCCGCTGCGGTCGAGCGACTCGACTTCGTCAAGCAAGCCCAGTCAACCGGGCTCGCGCTCGCGGAGATCAAGTCGATCCTCGAGATTAAAGATCAGGGCGGCCAGACCTGCGAGCACACCAAGGCGCTCCTTCGACAGCACCTCGACGAACTCGACGAGAGGATCGTCGAACTTGAGGCCGCCCGTGTCGAACTGCAGGCGATGTATCGACGTGCCGGAGCGCTTGACCCGGCAAAGTGCACCGACGCGAACAGGTGCCAGATCATCACCGACGCCGCCGCCGGCTGAATCGCTCCCGGCGATGTGTCCGACGTCGCTTCACCGTCGCTTGACCTTGCCCTGGACTGGAAGGCGTACGTTGACAACATGACCGATCAACTCCTCGACCGGCAACAGATCCTCGATCTCGACGTCGACGGCATGACCTGCGGATCGTGCGCGGCGCGGATCCAGAAAACCCTCGCCAAGCAGCCAGGCATTACCCATGCCGACGTCAACTTCGCGACCGGCCGAGCGCGTGTCTCGGTTGACGACACCGTCGACCTCGCCGCAGTGCAGTCAGCAGTCGAACGAGCCGGCTACACCCTCCACGCGCCCGAAACAATCGAATCCGCCGCCGGGCAATTCGCCGTCGGCGGTATGACCTGCGGCTCATGTGCCGCCCGAATCCAGAAAGTCCTTCAGCGCCAGCCGGGAATCGCCGACGCCGAAGTGAACTACGCCACCGGCAGAGCCACCGTCACCGCGCTCCCAGGAGAACACCTCGACGCCCGACTGCTCGCCGACGCCGTCGAGAAGGCCGGCTACGAACTCACTGACATCGCCGCCGACCAGACTGCATCGGGTCCGACCGCAGCCGAACGCGCCGACCAAGTCGACCGCGACGAGGCACAGCAGCAAGCAATGTGGCTCCGGCGAGCCATCATCTCGGCGCCAATCGCCGCGTTCATGGTCTCGACCATGCTGTACCACGACCTCGCGATGGAGAACACCGCGCTGCGCTGGCTGCAGTTCGCCCTCGCGATCCCGGTCCAGTTCTACGTCGGTTGGCCGATCCTCGTCGGCGCCGCCCAACGCGCCCGCCACCTGACGGCGAATATGGACACGCTCATTGCAATGGGCACGCTCTCCGCGTTCACCTTCTCGACCTACCAACTGTTCACCGGCGGCATGGAGCTGTACTTCGAAGCAGCTGTGGTGATCATGTTCTTCATCACCCTCGGCCGCTACCTCGAAGCCCGGGCCAAAGGCCGTGCCGGCAAGGCGCTGCGAGCTCTCGTCGAACTCGGCGCCAAAGAAGCACGCCTCGTGCGTGACGGTGTCGAAGAGATGGTGCCGGTCGAGTCCGTCCAGGTCGGCGATCTCATCAAGATTCGCCCCGGCGAAAAAGTGCCCGTCGACGGCGAAGTCACCGAAGGTGCAAGTGCAGTCGACGAATCGATGCTGACCGGCGAATCGTTGCCCGTCGACAAGACCGTCGGAGACACCGTCGCGGGCGCCACGGTCAACACATCGGGCGTGCTCACCATCCGGGCGACGGCGATCGGCTCAGAAACAGCACTCGCCCAGATCGTCAAGCTCGTCGAAGACGCCCAGACCGGCAAGTCCGGAGCGCAGCGGCTAGCGGACCGGATCTCGGCCGTGTTCGTCCCGGTCGTGATGTCGATCTCGCTGCTCACCTTCCTCGGCTGGACGGTCATCGGTGGCAGCGTCAGCGACGGCGTGTACGCCGCAGTCGCGGTCCTGATCATCGCCTGCCCCTGTGCGCTCGGGTTGGCAACTCCGATGGCGATCATGGTCGGCACGGGCCGCGCCGCACAGCTCGGCATCCTCATCAAGTCCGTCGAAGTACTCGAACGCACCCGGCGCATCACGACCGTCGTCTTCGACAAGACCGGCACCCTCACCCAGGGAGCGATGGCGGTCACCGACATCGTCGCCGCAAGCAGCACCCACGAAGCAGAGCTCCTCGCCAAAGCCGGCGCCGTCGAAGCCGACAGCGAGCACCCGATCGGACACGCCATTGCCGACGCCGCACGCGAACTGCACGGCTCCGTCGACCCGGTCACCGAGTTCGGCACCATTGTCGGTCACGGCATCCGAGCCAACGTCGATGGCACCACCGTCTGGGTCGGGCGCCGCGAACTCGCCGCGCAGGCATCGCTCGAACTCCCGGCGGCGCTCGACGACGCAGCAGCCAAGCTCGAAAACAAGGGTCGGACCGCAGTGTTCGCCGGTTGGGACGGCGAGGTCCGTGGAGTCATCGCGGTGGCAGACACCCTCAAGCCATCAGCAATCGACACCGTGCGACAACTCCATGACCTCAACCTCACCGTGGCGATGATCACCGGCGACAACGCACGCACCGCACAATCCATCGCCGACGCCGTTGGCATCGACCGTGTGATTGCCGAAGTGCTCCCCAAAGACAAGCAAAGCGAAGTGCAACGCCTCCAAGCAGCCGGAGAAGTCGTGGCGATGGTCGGCGACGGCGTCAACGACGCCCCCGCACTCGTCCAAGCCGATCTCGGCATCGCGATCGGAACCGGTACCGACGTCGCGATCGAATCCAGTGACCTCACACTGATGCGCGGCGACGTCGCCGGCGTGGTCACCGCGATCGAACTGTCCCGGCGGACCTACCGCACCATCGTGCAGAACCTGTTCTGGGCATTCGGCTACAACACCATCGCCATCCCACTCGCCGTGTCCGGCCTGCTCAGCCCACTGATCGCAGGAGCCGCCATGGCGTTCTCGTCGATCAGCGTGGTGCTCAACAGCATTCGCCTCCGACGCTTCGCACCGAAGGCACCGCGAACAGCATCACCGAGTGCTGTTGCGGGCTGAACTGCACTCATCCAACAACACCATTCTCAGGAGAACGACATGACCGACGCAGCAACGACCACCTACTCCGTCCCGGAGATCTCGTGCGGGCACTGCAAGTCCACGATCGAGGCCGCGGTACACGGCCTGGGTGACATCCGGAGCGTCGACGTCGACATCGACGCCAAGACCGTCACTGTCCATGGCGGAGAGAGCGGTGCCATCATCGCCGTCATCGAAGACGCCGGCTACGACGTCGTGCGTTGACACTCCGACTCGACGCAGCCGAGAGCTGCGTCGAGAGATCTCCTGTTCGCGGCTAGAACATTCCCAGTTCAAGGCGGGCGACATCGGAGAGACGCGATGCGTCCCACGGAGGGTCAAAGACCAACTTCACGTCAACGGTGTCGACCCCGGTGACTGCTGCGACCGCGTCACGGAGGTCGAGCCGCAAGATGTCACCCATCCCGCAAAACGGGGCCGTGACCGACATGTCGATGTCAACGTGCCAGCCACCGCCATCCAACTGTTCGGCATCGACGCGGTAGACGAGGCCCAGTTCAACGATGTCGACTGGGATCTCCGGGTCATAGACCGTCGTCGCGGCTTCCCAGACCCGGTCGATGCTGAACGGCGCATCACTCGCGACTGCAGAACCGTCCGGGGCATCGATGAACCCGAAGTCGATCGAGTCCTGCCGGGAAAGACGTGCCATTTCGCCATCACGGGTGGTCACCGTTGCGGTGGCACCGAGCGCCTGGAGCAGCGTGACCCGGTCACCGGCGGCGAGGGTCGCCTGATGGCCCGCAGGCACGATCGTGGCGACGGCCGCACGCGGCAGAGTGAAGCCCTTGGTCTTGCCGACACTGACGGACTGATCAGACATCGTCGTGTCCGAGGCGGCTGGTGATCCAGGCTTGCACCGATTCGATGCCGACTTCGTCGACGACCTGGTCAGCGAAGCCATTGATGAGCAGGCGGCGAGCCTCGGTCGCAGGGATGCCCCGCGACCGCATGTAATACATCGCGGTGTCGTCGAGCTGGCCGACGGTGGCTCCGTGCTTGCAGGCCACCTCGTCGGCAAGGATCTCGAGCCGTGGCTGGGTATTGATCTCGGCCCGATCGGAGAGAATCAGGTTCTGGTTCGACTGTTCCGCGTCGGTGCCATCGGCACCCGGATGGACCTCGATGCCACCGTTGAAAATTCCGGTGCTCTCGTCATCCAGCACGCCTCGGAAGGACTGGCGGCTCGTGCAGTTCTCGGCGGAATGAACGACATTGATCTGCTGATCGAGAATCTGGTCGCCGAAGCCAAAGAACAGACCCGACAGGTCGACATGGGCACCAGGACCCGCGAGATCGACGTCGTAGGCCGCACGTCCGTAGGAGGCGCCGAGGTTGAAGGAACGAGCCAAGAACCGGCTGTCCGCAGCCTGGTGCACATCGATACTGCTGAGGTGGACGTGGCTCGGCGGCACGTCTTGGAGGAGCACGTGCTCGAGCGAGGCAGCGTTGCCCAATGTGATGGTGGTGCGGATATTCGAACCGCCGAATTCGGCGCCGACACCAATGCGGGTCTCGACAACTGTGGCCGAACTGCGGGCACCCAACTCGATGACCACACCCGTGCACGACGCATTGCGTGTCTCGTCTGGCACTTCGATGTCCACGATGTGAATCGGCACGTCGAGAACAACATCATCGTCGATGAGGACCACAGCACCGTCGCCACCGAACGCCAAGTTGAGCGCCATGTAGGCGTCGGTGATCTGACTGTCGCCACGATCGAAGTGTGACGAAATGCGCTCCGGTTGTTCCCGACGGGCATCGAGCAGGCTCGACAGGTGGAGACCCGCCGGACCAGTCATCGAAGAGAGCTCGACATCGACCACACCGTTGACCACGACGATGCGCGGGCCATCGAGAACAGGAATCTGAGCCTCGAGGTCAGGCACACTCGATGCGAGCGTGACTGGAGGACCGAACGACAACGCAGTGAGTTGCTGATGCGGTGCGTAGCGCCACGCATCGTGACGTTTCGTTGGATATCCGTTCGCCTCGACCCAATCGAGTGCAACGGTTCGGCCCGCAACCGTCGGGTCGACCGCCGCGGGCGCCGCCGTCACGATTGGACTCCGGTGAGAGGCCGCTCGGGGGCGTCGTCGAGGTCATGGTTGACAAAGCTGGCGTACCCGTGGTCCTCGAGATGCAGAGCAAGGGTGTGGTCGCCCGACTCGACAATGCGACCGTCGACGAGCACGTGCACGAAGTCCGGCTTGATGTAGTCGAGCAGCCGTTGGTAGTGAGTGATCACAATCATCGACCGTTCCGGGCCCCGCAGTGCGTTGACGCCACCGGCGATGACGCGCAGCGCATCGATGTCGAGACCCGAATCGGTCTCGTCGAGGATCGCGAGGCGCGGCTGCATCAATGCCATCTGAAGAATCTCGTTGCGCTTCTTCTCGCCACCGCTGAAGCCAGCGTTGACGGCACGATCGAGGAAGTCTTGCTTCATCTCGACGAGGTCCATCGCCTCTTTGGCGACCTTCAAAAAGTCACGAGCACCAACTTCGGTCTCGCCGCGAGCGCGCCGCACCGAATTGACTGCCGTGCGCAGGAAGTACATGTTGTTCACGCCCGGAATCTCCACCGGGTACTGGAATCCCAGGAACACACCAGCAGCGGCCCGCGCCTCGGGTTCCATGTCGAGCAGGTCCACTCCGTCGAGGGTGACTGTCCCGGTGACCTCATAACCATCGCGCCCCGCAAGAGCGTGCGCAAAAGTGCTCTTGCCCGAGCCGTTCGGACCCATGATCGCATGCACTTCGCCGGCGCCGACATCGAGGTCGAGACCGTTCAGAATTTGCTTGCCACCAATGGCAGCGGTGAGGTTGTTGACGTGCAGCATCAGCCCACACTTCCTTCCAGGCTCACGCTCAGCAACCGCTGAGCTTCGACAGCGAACTCCATCGGGAGCTCGTTAAACACTTCGCGGCAAAAGCCGTTGACGATCATGGACATCGCATCTTCTTCGGTCATGCCGCGCTGGCGGCAGTAGTACAATTGGTCTTCGCCGACCGTTGACGTTGACGCTTCGTGCTCGATCTGGGCACCAGGGTTTTTGACCTCGATGTACGGAATCGTGTGAGCGCCGCAGTCCTTGCCCAGCAGCAACGAATCGCACTGGGTGTAGTTGCGAGCGTTCTCTGCTGAACGCAACACCTTGACCAACCCGCGGTACGTGTTTTGACCGTGGGCCGCGGAGATGCCCTTCGAGATGATGGTGCTGGTGGTGTCCTTGCCGATGTGAATCATCTTGGTTCCGGTGTCAGCCTGCTGACGCTTGCACGACAGCGCAACGGAATAGAACTCGCCAATGCTGCGGTCGCCCTGCAGGATCACGCTCGGGTACTTCCAGGTGATCGCCGAACCGGTCTCCACCTGAGTCCAAGAAATCTTGGCGTCGGTGTGGGCCCGCCCTCGCTTGGTGACGAAGTTGTAGATACCGCCGACGCCGTTCTCGTCACCGGGGTACCAGTTCTGCACCGTGGAGTACTTGATCTCGGCACGATCCTTGGCGACCAACTCGACGACCGCTGCATGCAGCTGGTTCTCGTCGCGCTGCGGCGCCGTGCACCCCTCGAGGTAGGACACATGGGAATCATCTTCGGCCACGATCAGCGTGCGCTCGAACTGGCCCGTGTTCATCGAGTTGATACGGAAGTACGTGGACAGCTCCATCGGGCAGCGAACGCCCTTCGGGATGTAGCAGAACGACCCGTCGGAGAACACCGCCGAGTTCAGCGCAGCAAAGAAGTTGTCACGTACCGGAACCACGGACCCGAGGTGCTCGCGCACCAACTCGGGATAATCGCGGACAGCTTCGGAGAACGAACAGAAGATCACGCCGGCTTCCAGCAGGGTCTTCTTGAACGTTGTGGTGACCGACACCGAGTCGACGATTGCATCGACGGCGACGTTGCTGAGCATCTTTTGCTCGTGGAGCGGGATGCCGAGCTTGTCGAACATGTCACGAATGTCGGGATCGACGTCGTCCATGCTGTCGAGGACCGGCTTCTGCTTGGGCGCCGCCCAGTAGCTGATTGCCTCGTAGTCGATCGGTGCAATCTCGAGCTTGGCCCAGTCGGGCTCCTCCATGGCACGCCACGCCTCGTAGGCCTTCAGCCGCCATTCGAGCAGCCACTCCGGCTCGTCCTTCTTGGACGAAATCAGACGGACGATGCTCTCATCGAGACCGGGCGGTGCGATATCGGTATCGAGGTCCGTGCTGAAGCCAAACTCGTAGTCAGACTCGGTCAGCTCTTCGATGGTCCGTGTGCTCTCACTCATGGGAGACCGTCACTCGCCAACGTCGATAAAGATGCACTCGCCAGGGCACTCTTCGGCCGCTTCGATCACGCTCTCGAGACTCGAATCGGGGAAACGGGCCAAACCTTCGGCACCCGCAGGATTAGCGGTGCCGTCGAACAGCTTCTCGGTGCCGTAGTTGGATGCAGTCTCTTTGACATAGAAGAGACCATCATCCATGCCGAAAAACACGTCAGGGGCGATCTCTTCGCAGAGTCCGTCGCCGGTACAGAGGTCCTGGTCGATCCAAACCTTCATGGGGGCTCCTTTCGACTGGACGAACTCAGATGTCGGCCAGCCCTCGATGAGTCGGCAAAACCTTCGCCGATTGGCTCCCTTCCTATCGACCCGAGCCACTTTTCGCACTCCGCTGTCGAAACTCCGACATGTGCTCGCTGCCCGCGGCACCCACGTGATCGTCGGCGGCGAGGACGGCGTGCGGTGGACCGGGGGAATCGGTCGCAACCTCCGCGCCGTGCTGGTGTCGCTGTTCGTCAAGCAACGCATGACGTTCTTCATCAGCAGCGAGAAGCGAGAGTTCATCGATGGGCTCGTCGAGATGCTTTCCGCCGGCGACATGGCCCCGGCCATTGGAGGCCGCGCTGCGCTCGATCAGACTCCTGACGCGATCCGAGCAATTGAGGCCGGCACCATCAGCGGGAAGACCGTCGTCAATATCGGGAGTGAAGCATCGTGAGCCGGCAGGCCCAGCCGTCGACCTGAGTCGGATTGGTCACCCGGCGTCGAGCGTTCACGATGTGAAAAGGTCGGCGTGCACGCGACGCAGCGCCGCCTTTTGCACCTTCGACATTGCATTGCGCGGCAGCTCGTCGGCGGCGATGTACGTCTTGGGATGTTTGAACCGCGCAAGCACGCCGTCTAGTGACGCTGCGAGCGCTGCATCGCTTACCTCGACGGAGTCGTCACGCACGACCACGGCAACCACCGCCTCGCCAAAGTCAGGATGCGGGACCCCGATCACCCCCGTCTCGAGTACACCGGGAACGTCATCGAGAACCATCTCGACTTCCTTCGGATACACGTTGTACCCACCGCTGATAATCATGTCGCTCGACCGGCCTTCGAGGGTCAGCCGGCCCTCGTCATCGACGGAGCCTACGTCGCCCGTGATGAACCAGCCCCCCGCTCGATGTTCGGAGGCGGTCTTGTCCGGCATTCGCCAGTAGCCGGCGAAGAGACCGGGGGAGCGGATCTCGACAACCCCGGTCACGCCAGTCGGGACGGCGACGCCCGCACCGTCGCTGACCCGCAGCTGGACGTTGGGGAGCGAGAAGCCAACGGTCCCGGGGACGCGTTGACCGTCATATGGGTTCGACGTGATCATGCCGGCCTCGGTCATGCCGTACCGCTCGAGGATCTGCAGAGCGGTGCGTGCGGTGAATTCGGCGTGCACGGCTTCGGTCATTGGCGCCGAACCAGATGTGAAGAGTCGAACCGACGCACACGCCGCGGCATCGAATCGGGCATCGCCAAGCAGACGGGTGTACTGCGTGGGCACCCCCATCATGACCGTGGCATCGGGCAGGTTGTCGACGACGGCACCGACGTCGAACTTCGGCAGGAAGATCACCTCGTTACCGCTCAGCATGGTGCAGTGCAGCGCGACGAACAGGCCGTGCACGTGGAAGATCGGCAGTGTGTGCAACAGAACGTCTTCAGGACCGAAGCCCCAGATGTCGTGCAGCGCCAACGCGTTTGATTCCAGGTTGGCATGCGTGAGCATTGCGCCCTTCGAACGCCCCGTCGTGCCGGACGTGTACAGCATCGCGGCAAGATCGCCGGCGCCGCGCTCAACGATCTCGTCGCTCGGTGCAGCGTGGTCAACAGCCGTGGCGAATGATCCATCACCGGCCGTCCCGAGATGCACCGTGGCGACCGCGAGATCACCAAGGGTTCCTGGTCTGGCGACGACCAGCGCCGGAGCCGCATCATCGACGAAGTACTCAACCTCGCCGGGCGTATACGCGGTGTTCAATGGAAGGAACACCGCACCAATTCGCAGACAGGCGAGATACAGCGCAACGTTGTCGGTCGACTTGTCGACCTGGACCACGACACGGTCGCCTACTGCGACGCCAAGATCGCGCAAGGCCGTTGCCATGCGCGCCGAGCGATGATCGACGTCGCGGTACGTGAGCGACGCTCCGCCAGGGACCCGAAGAAAGATCGAGTCGAGGCGCGTCGCAAACCGCTCGGACAGCGTCGAATACAGGTTGGTCACGACCTCGTTGGAAGCCAGCCAGCGAGTGCCCCACCGATCTCGTCGGCGCTGTCCTCTTGGATGAAGTGTGAGCCGGCGACGGTCACTTCGGTCTGGTTCGGCCATGTGCGGGCGAACTCACGCTGCGGTCCGGTGAGAATCGTGCCAGGGTCGGCGTTGACGAACAGCTTTGGCACGTCTGACGTCGAGAGCCAATCGGCATACGACTGCACGATTTCGACCACGTCAGCGGGCTCGCCCTCAAGCGGAATCTGCCGGGGCCACGTCAGTGTCGGACGGCGGTCCTCGCCAGCATTGAGGAATGGACGACGGTATTCGTCCATCTCCTCGTCACTGAGCTTGCGGATGATCGAGGCGGGCAGAATTGCCTCGACGAACAAGTTCTTGGTGAGGATCATCTCCTCACCGGCAGCGGAACGCATCGCCTTGAAGATGTCGGTTGCTCCTGCAGGCCACTGCTCCCAGGTGACCGGACGAACAATCGCTTCCATGTAGCAAATTCCTGCGACGCGGTCGCGGTGCCGGTTGGCCCAGTCGAAGCCGAGGGCCGAACCCCAGTCGTGGATGACGAAGGTGATCTTGTCGCCCAGATCGAGCTGATCGAGCAGTCCGTCGAGGTACGTGCGGTGCTCGACGAAGGTGTAGGAGCCGGCCCCAGGGTTGTCGAGCTTGTCGGAGTCGCCCTGGCCGATCAGGTCGGGGGCGATACACCGGGCGTGCGGCGACACGTGCGGAATGATGTCGCGCCACAGATACGACGATGTCGGGTTGCCATGGAGAAAGACCACGGCCTCACCGGCTCCGGTGTCGTGGTACGCCATCTGCTTGCCGTTGACGGTCTTGTACTGCTTGCTCAGCGCTTCGGTGGTCATCGTGTGAGTTTGATGGCGATCGCGCCGACTGTCAAAGCTGGCCGATCCCCAGATGGCGTTCCATCTGCCCAGCCCATCGTGAGGAGGGCGTTCGAGTTCACTACCTTTGGCCGATGAGCGACACCACCCTCGACTGGTACGGATGTTCGACCTTCGGCCTCCACACCGCTGGCATCCACATCCTCCTTGACGCCTACATCGACCGTGCCGCAAACGCAGCGGGCCCGTCGCCAGCAGTCGGTGCAGCCGACATCGAACAATGCGACTACATCATCGTCGGGCACTCGCACTTCGACCACCTCTTCGGCGCAGAGCAGGTGATGGCAAACACGGACGCCACTCTGATTGGCAGCTATGAAACGCTGCGCGTCATGGAAGCCGCCGGTGTCGCCGTTGATCGGATGATTCCGGTGGCCGGTGGCGAGACCATTGAGCTGGAGCGAGCCGAAGGAACAGCACGACTATCGGTGTTTCCGAGTCAGCACAGCTGTGTGTGGTCGCAAGGCCCAATGGCTCAGGCCGACGAAGTGTGTATAGGTGACCTGGGCGTGACCCATCAGGAACGCCAGGAGCGCATGGCCAAGCTGATGGAGTACCTTGGGACCGAGTTGGCGCCGGCTGCCATCGAACACATGATGCTCTCGATGGTCGGCCACAGCGACCGCGGTGATGGAGGAGCCTTGGTCTTCCTACTTGACGTGCCCGACGGTCGATTGCTCTTTCAAGACACCTCGGGCCATTGGTCAGGGGTGCTCCGCAACCTGCGGCCAGACGTGGCCATCTTGGCGGCGGCGGGCAGGGGTAACATCGATGGCGAACCAATCCAAGGATCACTAGCGCAATTCGTTGGGCGCCAGGCGGACATGCTGCGCCCACGCAAGGTGGTCCTGAGCCACCACGATGACTGGCTGCCGGGTTTCTCGGTTCCGACCGATGTCGCGCCGATCCGCGATGAACTGGCACGGGTGGTCCCGACGACGGAACTACTGGAGATCGGCTACCTGGCTGGCACACCGATCTTTCAGTGACGAGGTCGCAGCTCGCTGCACCCTCACCAAAATCTTACCAAAAATTGTTTATTTACACAGGTGTTTCACAATGGCCAGTCGCACGATGGATTCCATGCAACGACCACTTCGCAAACGCTCCGTGCTCGCACTTTCACTCGGCACGACACTCTTGATGTCAGCATGTGGATCCAGCGATTCGGGCTCCGTCGACACGTCAGCGGTTGATCGTGCGGTCGCCGTCACGATCGAGGCACCCGCCGCAGACAGTGCGCCGCCCATCGCTCCAGCCGAGACTGACAGCGACACGGAACAGGCCAGCGGCTTGCTCGGTTCGTACACGCTGATGGACGAAGAATTCGGCACGATGACCACCGTCACGGTCGATGGCGACACGCGCACGATCGTGTCCAACGCACTGCCCGACCACGAGACCGGGGAGTTCCCGAACGACGGCAACCCAAACACGATCTCCGAGCAGGACGCCTCCTACGAGTACCCGTCCGTACCGACCTACGTCGGAGCCGCAACATTCGCGATGACGCCAGGCGTCGCAGTGAACGGAGTCAAGTTTGAACCGGCCACCGCTGAGACCGTGACCTGCGCCTCCGGCGAGACCCTCCGAGTCGAAGCGCTGCAGGACGTCTACAACCTGGGTCTCGACTTCAACAATGCCCACGTCCAACCGACCGGTGAGTACCACTATCACGGCATCTCTGAACTATTGGCAGATGCCTATGCCACCGATGAGGACCTCGTGCATGTTGGCTTCGCTGCCGACGGCTACCTGATGTACTTCTCCAAGTCCGATGCGTACGCATCGGGCTACGCACTGTCGGCCGACGCCCGCTCGGGTACCAACTGCGTCGGATCCGGTGCACTGCGCGGCGCGGACGTGGCGATCGACGGCACCACACCGGACGGCACGTACACCTCGGACTGGGAATGGAGCGACGCCAACGGGGACCTCGACGAGTGCAACGGCGTCGAGATCGACGGCGAATACGCCTACGTGATCACCGACGCATACCCCTACGTCGGTCGCTGCCTGAACGGTGAGTTCACCGCGAGAGGCCCGGGAGCCGGTGGCGCTCCGCCCGGTGCTGGCGGACCACCTCCTGGCGGGCCACCTCCTGGCGGGGAGCCTGCAGACGCCCCGAGCCAAGGCTGACGAAGTCGCTCAGCCGACCGGCGCGTATCGAGCGAACCCGTCCTCGGCATGACGAGACAGCTCATCAAGCTCACGGAGGTGCTCGAGGTGCGCGTAGGTCTCGCTCTCTGCCATCTCTCCCCATGAGCGTTCCCGGAACAGGACGCGCATGAAGTCGTTCACGGTGCCGTTGGGCAGGTCGGGGAGCGCCTCACGAATGATGTCGAGGCGGTCTTCGTGATGCTCGATGATGTGCTCGGCGCGTCCACCGAGATCTGCGAACGGATGGCCGTGCGCCGGCAGTGCGATCGAGACGTCTTCCACGTTGGCCATGCGCCGCAGCGACTCAAAGAATTGGGCCAGCGGATCGGACACTGGCGTCATGCCGCTGATGTGCGGCGTAATCGATGGCAGCACGTGATCGCCGGTCAGCATCACGCCGTACTCGGGGTCGAAGAGACACAGGTGGTCGTACGTGTGGCCTGGCGTATGCATCGCCACCCACTCACGGCGCGCCAGCTTGATCGTCTGACCGTCAACCAACGGCAGAGTCGGGCGCGGTGTCGAGAACGAGACACCCGCCGAGCCGTTCGCCTTGCGCATCCGCTCCATGAACTCAGCAGACGGACCAGCGCGACGTCCACCCCACGGTGACGGTTTCGAGAAATAGCGCTCCATCGCCGCGCGTTGACCGTCAGGGCAGTTGAGATCGAGCGCACTCGAATCTTCCTCGTCGTCAAAGTCGGACGTGTCAAAGATCGTGCGAAACGATTCGTGAGTGACGATGTCAGCGCCCGTCTCGTAGCGCAGTCGCATTGCGCCGCCGAAGTGGTCGGGATGGGAGTGCGTCACCACGACCGTATGCACGTCATCGACGGCGTAGCCAGCACGGCTCAGACGGTCGACGAGATGTCCCCACGAGTCGTCACCCGGGAGCCCAGGGTCGACCACGGCAACGCCGCGCTCGTCTTCGAGCACATAGCAATTGACGTGTCCGAGACCGGGCATGCTGATCGGCAACTGGGTCCGCAAGATGCCGTCCGCGACTTCCGTGACATCGGTCGATGCCTCCTCCTGCTCCTGCTTCGGCTTGCGAGGGGGCTCAGTTGGATCGGCAGATGCGGACGGTGCAGTCGGATGTTCGTGGTCATGTTGCATGAAGAGCGTTGCCTCCGCCAGTGGTGCTGCGAACTCACGAGCGGTTCACACGACCATGTTGCCTGATCGGCACAGCGAGATTCCCAGCAGAGCGACCAACGCCTACGCTCGGACGATGGACCTCGAAGAACTGCGAACGAGCGTGGACCGCGACGAGATCGACACGGTCGTCGTCGCATTCGCCGATCACCTCGGTCGCCTGATGGGCAAGCGTTTCGACGCTGAGTTCTTTTTGGCCGATGTACTCGATCACGGCACGCATGCCTGCAACTACCTCCTGACTGTCGACATGGAGATGGAAGTCATCGAGGGCTACGAGTACGCGAACTGGAAGCGTGGCTATGGCGACTTCCACGTGGTTCCGGACCTGAACACGCTGTGTCGAGCGGCTTGGACGGATCGAACCGCACTGGTGCTGTGCGATGTGCTCGACGCTGAGGAGATCGCGGTTCCGGTGTCGCCGAGAGCGATGTTGCGAGCCCAGATCGCCCGACTTGCCGC
>JABJAB010000043.1 GCA_018666235.1 Ilumatobacter sp. | reverse complement strand
TTTGCGCTGACCGCAGCGCTCGCTGAGCAATTGTTCGGCCTCATCGACATGGCGAGCTACCTGACGGATCGACTTGAGCAGATGGGCATCGTCGAAGCGGACGCCGCTGGCCAGTCCATTGCGACGGAGCTGAACCGCCGTTCGGTTACATCGACGTTAGGGATCATCGGTGCCGGCTCGTTGCTCTTTGCGTCGTCGTTGGTCTTTCTTGCTCTCGTTGATGCGATCAACACGATTTGGAATGTGCCGGTGAGGAGCGGGCTGAGGAACTCGGTGAGGCGGCGCCTCATCTCGTTTCTGATGGTGCTGGTCACTGGAGCCGCACTGATTGCCGCGTTGGCACTGTCGACGGTGACCGGCGTGATCGAGCGATTCGTCCCGGGTTCGATCGAGATCGCCGGCACGGCGTCAGCGCTCCTTGGATGGGTTGTCTCAGCATCGTCGCTGGCGATCGCATTGGCGTTGTTGTTCCGCTACGTGGGGCCCGTGCGCGCCCCTTGGATCCCCGCTGCTTCCTCGGCGTTAGCCACCGCCTTCCTCATGGTGGTCGGTGCCCAGGCCATCTCGTGGTACCTCACCCGATTCGGCGGGTCGTCACTGGGTGGGGCGTTTGGGGCTCTGCTCGCAATGTTGTCCTGGGTCTATTACGAGGCGCAGATACTGCTCGGTGGCGTCCAACTGGTCAAGACGCTGACCACACGTCGGGGGCTGCTGCCCACGGCGGATCCGAATCACTAATTCAATGAATCGGTCGCTGGCCGGCGCGACCCTATGATTCGGCAATGTCCCGACCAGCAGCAGTGAACTTTGCATGACCGCTCATGCGTATTCGATCGACGGGCGCACGTTCAGCTTCGAATCGCGCCTCGCGAACGCGGCACCAATCGGTTCCTACGTCACCATTGAAACCGAGAATGGCACCTACCTCGGCCAGGTGCTTGACTCAAGCCTTGGCGCAGGTATTGCTGCCTCGGACTCCGCCGCCGTTTCGGCGATCTCAGGGCGCGGTCGGCTGTTGTCGCAGCTTGTTGACGAAGAGTTCACCGGCCTCGACCACTCCGACGTCTTCGGTGATGGGGCCGTCGCAGCGGCAGCCCCTGAGCTCGTGGCAGCACATCTTTCATCGAGCATCGGGTCGTCCGGAGTGGCGCTCGGTGAGCTCCAGCGTCCGCGTGGGGTTGCAGCACAGCTGAACCCAGCAGGATTCGGACGCCACACGTTTCTCTGCGGGCAGTCTGGCTCGGGAAAGACGTACACCCTGGGCGTGATCCTTGAGCGACTTCTGCTTGAAACTGACATCAAGATGTGTGTCATCGACCCGAATTCCGACTACGTCAACCTCGGGTCGGTGCAGAACAGAGAATCCACCGGGTTCTCCGAATCCGAATACCAACAACTGGCACGGCGATACGAGGCTCTTGCGGCGGGGATCCACGTCTTTGGTGGCGAGCACGCCGACAAACGGATGCAGGTGCTGTTCGGCCGACTGTCGTTCCGGCAACAGACGATGGTGCTCGGCCTCGACCCGATTGCCGATGCCGAGGAGTACAACGCGTATGTCCGCATCGTCCGGGACCTCGGTAGTGAAGGGTTCACCCTCGATGACGTGATGACAAAGATCAGGTCGACGTTCAACGACGACGCACGGCGCCTTGGCCTGCGAATCGACAACCTTGGCATCCAAGAACAAGCGATCTGGGCCGGTGATGACGAACCGGTGCTCGAGCAGCTGTCCTCCGGTTGGCGGATGATGGTCGCAGACACCGGCAGCTTGCCGTCGTCAACTGAGGCATCCATTGCCTCAGCTGCGCTGCTGACCCACCTCTGGGATCGCCGACGCGACCGCGAGCCGATGATCATTGTCATTGACGAAGCGCACAACGTGTGCCCGCAGAACCCGTCCGATAGCAACCAGGCGTTGGCGACCGAGACGGTTGTCCGTATCGCGAGCGAAGGCCGAAAGTATGGCCTGTACCTACTGCTGTCGACGCAGCGGCCATCCAAGGTGCACCAGAACGTGATCTCCCAGTGCGACAACCTGTTGCTGATGAAGATGAACTCGGTGTCGGACCTCCAGAGCCTGTCCGACACCTTCTCGTATGCGCCCAAGGGCTTGATCGACCTGGCTGCAGGGTTCGGACTCGGGGAGGGGTTGGCTGCCGGCAAGATCGCACCGGATCCATTGCTGTTCAAGAGCGGGAGCAGGTTGACGCGCGAAGGCGGCAGCGACGTTCCGTCAACGTGGGCTCGATAACGGCCGGCGCTCCGGAGCGCTCGAACTGATCGCCGCGACGTGAGCTCATGGGTTACATTCCGTCTTAGAACTCGAACAAGGGGAAACCATGCCAAACGGACAGCCGAACGTTCTGGTGTTGTGGGGCGATGACATAGGTATCAGCAACCTGAGTTGCTATTCGAATGGTCTGATGGGATACCAGACGCCGAACATCGACCGGATCGCCAAAGAAGGTGCGATGTTCACCGATTACTACGGTGAACAGAGCTGCACCGCGGGTCGAGCTGCATTCATCACGGGCCAGAACCCGTATCGCACCGGGCTGACCAAGGTGGGTATGCCCGGCGCCGATTTGGGACTCCGCGACGAAGATCCCACGATCGCCACTGCACTCAAGGCCCAGGGCTACGCAACCGGACAGTTCGGCAAGAACCACTTCGGGGACCGCGACGAGTTCCTGCCGACCAACCACGGCTTTGATGAATTCTTTGGCAATCTGTACCACCTGAACGCAGAGGAAGAACCAGAAGATCCCGACTATCCGACGGAAGAAGACTTCCCGAACTTCCGCGAGCGATTCGGACCGCGCGGGGTCATTCACAGCTATGCAGATGGGCGCATCGAGGACACGGGGCCGCTCACCAAGAAGCGGATGGAGACCGTCGACGACGAGATCATCCCCGAAGCACAGCGCTTCATCAAAGACGCCGCAGACGCTGACACGCCGTTTTTTGTCTGGTTCAACACCACGGGCATGCACTTCCGCACACACATCGCCGACGAGATCCGCGGACAGGCCGGACGCTGGCAGTCCGAGTATCACGATGCGATGGTCGAGCACGACAAGCGCATCGGCTCAATGCTTGACTTGCTCGACGAACTCGGCCTGGCCGAGGACACCATTGTTGTCTACAGCACCGACAACGGCGTACACATGAACACGTGGCCCGATGCCGGTATGACCCCATTCAGAAACGAGAAGAACTCGTCGTGGGAAGGTGCGTTCCGCGTGCCTGCGCTGGTCCGATGGCCGGACAAGATCGATGCTGGCATCGTGCTCAATGGCATCGTGAGCCACGGCGACTGGTTCCCCACGTTTCTCGCTGCCGCAGGAGCCCCCGACATCTGTGAGGAGTTACAGGCAGGCAAGGACTTGAACGGCACGGAATACAAGGTGCATCTCGATGGGTACAACCAACTGCCGTACTTGATCGGTGAGGCCGACAAGAGCGAGCGAGAGCATTTCTTCTACGTATCTGACGACGGCGACCTGATGGCGCTGCGATTCAGCAACTGGAAGATCCTGTTCCTTGAGCAGCGCGCGGAGGGCACGCTGCGCGTGTGGGCGGAACCGTTCACCGAACTGCGGGTGCCAAAAATCTTCAACCTGCGGACGGATCCGTTCGAACGCGCCGACATCACGTCCAACACGTATTACGACTGGATGATCAGCCACGCATACCTCCTGGTTCCTGCTCAGGCTTACGTCATGCAGATGGCGGCGTCCCTGGTCGATTTCCCGCCTCGCCAGGAATCTTCGAGCTTCAACGTAAGTGCGATGCTCGCCAAGCTCCAGGCAGGCATCGCAAGCTCATGAGCAATGGGGCGCGTCCACCGGCCCAGCAGATCAAAGCGATGGTGCCCGTTCCGGGAGGAACGTTCCGGATGGGATCTGACGATCACTACCCGGAGGAAGCACCGGTGCACCGCGTCACCGTCGGCCCATTCTCGGTGCGCGCCATGAGCGTCACCAACCGCGACTACGCAGTTTTCGTTGATGCCACGGGTTACCTGACGGTGGCCGAGCGACCCCTCGACCCAGCTGAATTCCCGGGCGCCCCCGCCGAGAATCTCGTCCCCGGTTCGCTCGTCTTCACGATGACGCAGGGACCGGTCGACCTCGGCCACATCAGCCAGTGGTGGACCTGGACACCTGGAGCATGCTGGCATCGCCCCGAGGGGCCCGGCAGCACCATCGAGAATCGTCGTGACCATCCAGTCGTGCACGTCGCGTTCGAAGATGCGCTGGCGTACGCCCAATGGGCTGGTGAGGACCTGCCAACCGAAGCGGAGTGGGAGTACGCAGCGCGTGCCGGCGCTGACGGCACCGCCTTCATCTGGGGCGACGACGCTGTGCCGGGGGGAAGGTATCTCGCGAACTTCTGGCAGGGCGATTTTCCTTGGCGCAACAATGAAGCCGATGGGTTCGCAGGCACGGCACCGGTTGGTTCGTATCCACCGAACGCCCTCGGTTTGTACGAGATGGCAGGCAACGTGTGGGAGTGGACCACCGACTGGTACGCGGATGGGCACCTCGCAGATGCCGAGACAGCGTGCTGCGTGCCCGCCAATCCGCGGGGACCTAGTGTCGAATCGAGCTTCGATCCCGGCCAGCCGCAGTTCTCGATTCCTCGACGCGTGATCAAGGGCGGGTCCTTTCTGTGTGCTGACAATTACTGCCAGCGCTACCGTCCGGCTGCGCGGCGACCACAGATGATCGACACCGGGATGAGTCACGTGGGGTTTCGCACGGTGTCACGGGAGGGTGTTGAAGCGTGATGAATGAGCACTCGACGAACGAACGTCTCCTTCCTTCCTGGCGCGATGGTGCGACCCGTTCGGCCCTGCTCGATTTCCTCGAGGCCACCGATGACATTGCGCCGGAGAATCGGCTGGCGGTGTATGACAACGATGGCACGCTGTGGTGCGAGAAGCCGCGATACACCCAGCTCGACTTTTTCGTCTGGCAGCTCCAGCAGAGCGTCGAGCAGCGTCCTGTGCTGCGTGATGTTCCCGAATTCGCTGCCGTTCTGAGCGGTGACATGGCGACGGTGACGGAGTTCGGGTTGCCTCGCGTTGCTGGCGCGCTGCTCGGATTGTTCGAAGGCATCGAGCCTGAAGCGTTCGAGTCGTGCGTGCGTGCATTCTTCGCCGAAACCAGACATCCCGACCACGGCCTGCGGTACGACCAGATGGTGTACCAGCCGATGTTGGAACTGATGTCCGAACTCGAGCGTCGTGGATTCACGAACTGCATTGTCAGCGGTGGCGGCACAGAGTTCGTTCGAGCGATCAGCCAACGCGTCTACGGCGTCCCGCAGGAACGCGTGGTCGGCACGCTCGTGTCCTATGCGTTCGAGCGCCGTGATGGTCGCGCCGTGCTGCTGCGGACAACCGATGCACAGGGTGGTGTGAACGAGGGTGCCGCCAAGATCGACAACATCCAGATTGCCCTCGGCCGTCGGCCAACGCTTGCAGCGGGGAACTCGCCCGGAGATGCCGAGATGCTCGAGTACACCAGCACGGGTGACGGTCCCCGTCTCGCCATCCTGGTCAACCACGACGATGCTGACCGCGAATACGCGTATGAGAGCGAAGCCGGAAGCTTCGTTGCTGCCGAGCGCGTGACCGACAGCGCTGATCGACTGGGCTGGACGCAGATCAGCATGCGTGACGATTGGAACAGAATCTTTCCAACGCGATGAATGCGACTCCCGGTGATGACTCTGTTTCGCGGTTCTACGACGAACACCCCTACCCACCGCCGATCGATGACCTCGATGCGTATCGCCGAGCGTGGTCCGATGGTTCTCGCCGACGAATCGAGCACTTCCGTCTCTGGCCCACGAGCCCGTTTCGTGATGATCACTCGATTCTCGTCGCTGGGTGTGGCACCTCGCAGGCAGCGAAGTACGCCGCCCGCTATCCGCGCGCTCGCGTGGTCGGGATTGACGTCAGCGCTGCAAGTATTCGAGCGACGCTCGAACTCGCGGCCCGCCACGAGTTGACGAACCTTGCTGTGCATCAGCTCCCCATCGAAGACGTTGCCAGTCTGGGCGCCTCCTTCGACCACATTGTCTGTACCGGCGTGCTTCACCACCTTGATGATCCCGCCGTTGGTCTCGCAGCACTTCGCTCGGTGCTCGCGCCGTCGGGTGTCATCGATCTGATGCTCTACGCGCGTTATGGCCGAACCGGTGTGGCGATGATCCAGGAGTACTGCCGAATGTTGGATGTGCAACCCGAGGTCGGCGCAATCGATGACCTCGTCGCAGTGCTGAGAGAGCTGCCGGTGGGACACCCGATCGGGCACCTGCTGCGCAACACACCCGACTTCGCCGACGACGACGCCTTGGCGGATGCACTCCTCAACCCCCGCGAGCGGACCTATTCGGTGCCGGAGGTGTTCGACCTGCTCGACGCGAGCGGTCTTCAATTCCGTCGGTGGGTGCGCCAGGCGCCGTACCGCCCGCATTGTGGGGTGGTGAGTGAGCTTCCGCATGGCCGACAGCTCGCGTCACTCCCGCCACAGGAACAGTTCGCAGCACTTGAGCTGTTCAGAGGCACGATGGTGCGGCACAGTCTGATCGCCGTCCGTGACGACGACCCGCGTTTCGAGCAGGGGTTCGAAGACTCCGACTGGCAGGGCTTCGTCCCGCATCGTGTGACCACCGCTGCCATCATTGACGACAAGCTTCCTGTTGGTGTTGGGGCGGCGCTGTTGAATCGGGCGCACACATACCCCGACCTGGTGTTGTTCGCGAGCGCCGCCGAACGCGCCACGTTTGAGTCGATCGATGGCGACCGCACCATCGGTCAGATCGGCGGTGACGTCAGCTTCTTCGAGCGCCTCTGGTGGCATGACCTCATCGTGATCGACGCCTGCAGCGCCAACTAACGAGATGTCGTTGGGTCGTTGGTCGCAGTGGCGCTGGCGTCGACGCGACCGCTGACGACATGGGCTTGGATGTCGTCAGCAAGGCCTGCGAGTTCTTCGAGTTCCTCGATGTCCCAGGTGCGGTCGAGCTGCTCGACGACGAAACCGTCTGCGAGTACTTGGCCGGGCAGCGCGAGCGAAGCGAGCGTCATGGCCATGCCTGTCGGGTCGCCCCACACGCCGAAGGACAGTTGGCTGTTGCCAAGGACCCCGGTTGCGACCTCGCCGGTCGATATTCCGGCTCGCGCGGCGAACTCGAAACCGAACTCGGCTCCCACCTCGGAGACGAGCTGGATTGCTGCGAGAGCGAACTCCGTGGCGTCGGGGACCATGGCATCGTCTTGGTTCAGCCCGGTCAAGTACATTTCGCTCGCCGACGACCGTTGGATTCGTTCAGCGCCGTGTCGTTCTGCCAGCGCCAAGGTTTCGTCATTCAGTCGATCCGCCACTTCCAACGCGAGGTCTGCGTCGTTCGCGATCGCCGAGGGGACGTCGTCGATGGTGATCGACACGACCGTTGCGGTGTCGAAGACGTCGCCGATCGCCTCTTCGCCGCCCCGGACGCGATCGACGAGCCTGTTCGGCAGGAGAGCGCTCAGGATATTGTTGATGTGCTGTTCCTCGTCGACGATCGCTTGCTCTTGCGATTCGAGTTGACGGGCAACGCCTCCGAGCTGGCGGCCGAGATCACCGAGTTCGTTCTGGCCGAGGTCGCTGATCTCGGTGTCGAGGTCGCCGCCAGCGATGCGCTCGGCAGACCGCACAAGCGTTTGGGCGGGCTTCGTCAGAGTGCGGGCGAGGAAGACGCCGAAGATGGCGATCGCGGGCAGCAGGATGGCGAGAACCAGGGCGAACCGTCGCAACAGTGAGTTCAGCGCCGTGTCGCTTTCGGATTTGTCGATTTCGACGACGACTGCCCAGTTGACCCCTTCCACGGCCGCAGGCCCCGACGCCGCCAGCGTCTTGGTGCCGAGGTAGTTCTTGACAGTGCCGGAGAACTGGTTGCCGTCAAGACTTTCGGTCACAGCGGCGTTGTCGACTGGTTGCACAAGGACAGGCGAGCCGATGAGCTCGATGAGGTCGGTGGCACCAGGGTCGTCGAATTGCGCCAGGTGGCGGCTGAGGTAGTCGGCTGGATCTTCCAACCAAGCTCGTGTTTCGGTGCGCAGCGTTCGGTCCCCGCCGACGATGTAGCTCTCTCCGCTTGCTCCGAGACCCAGCCGCTGCCAGCCCTCCCCTGCGGTCATGACATCCGTCAACGCGCGGACGGGGACCTCGGTGACCAGTGCGCCGACGAGGTCGGTTCCTGATCGCACCGCAGCGGCAAGGAAGAACACGGGCTCACCGCTGGTCGGGACATAGAAGAACGTGTCGGAGAGGACGCTATTGCCGGGGGCGACGGTCGTGAGCTTCTCGACGACCCTGCCAAGCCCGCTGTCGGCGTAGGGGCCCGTGTAGCTATTGGTTCCCAGATCGACCCGCTTCTTCGTGGAGTACACGACCTCACCGGTGTCGAAGTTGACGAGGAGTAGGTCGGACATGCCGGCGTTCTCTAAGAGGGCACGAAGCATCGGGTGATGTGTCGCATGGGCAGCGCTGTAACCCGAGCCATCGCCGGCATCGTCGAGCTGGTCGCGTTCTCCGATTCCGTTCGGGTTCTCACTGATGTACAGGCGTTGGGCGGAACGGCCTGCCGCCGAAGCCGGAACGAGTTCGGCCGAGTTGATGTCGACACCGGCCTGCACGAAGGGGGGCAGGACTTCGGTGTCGTACAGTGTGGTGAGATCCTCAATCTGATCGCTCGTGAGATCTCCGTCGAGCGCGTCGAACTCTCGAGCAAGGTCGACGAGCGCCTCAGCAACGCTCGGGTTGATCGCCAGCGACGACACACGCGACTTCAGCCGATCGGCGCCGATTTCGAGCGCCTGCACCCGAGTGTCGCGCACGGCCGCCAGCTGTGATTCGACGCTGTCGTTGATCAACAATCGTGCGAACACAAAGTTGACCGAGGCGAGCAGCAGCACCGAGACGAGAGCAACGCCGACGAGGGTGACCGACACCTGCCGGCGTAGGCCAGGGTTCCCGATGAGCTTGTTCTGGACCGCGCCGTTGTCGGTCGTGCTCACGACTCGTCGCTTTCTGCCTGGGTCGGATCGATTGCGCGGCCCGAGCGTCGCAGCGCGCGTTCGATTCGCCGCCGCCGGGTTGCGGCGAGCTGGTCCAACACGTTGGCAAGATCAGGAGAGATCGCGATAGCGCTGCCCGATCCCTCGGGAGGAATCCTCAGCACCTCGCAGTCGGTTGACGCGACGACGAGCGCACGATCCGAAACCGGCGACTCACTCAACACACCAAATGCCTCGCCCGCTTCGATGTCCACCACGTTGAGGTCCTCAGCGTTGTCTCGGCGGAGCACGAGTCGGGCACGTCCGGCATGCATCAGCATCAGGTCGTGCTGGGTGCCCTCTTCGATGATCGTCTCGCCACGTTGGTATTGACCAATCGAAGCGACTGCGGCCAATTTGTCGAGGGCATCGTCATCGAGCGCAGCGACCAGCGGTATATCGGCGATGCGTCGCCGCACCTCGGCAGTGGTGACCTCTGCTTCGATCGCGGTCTTGGCCCCGTCGAAGACGTACACATCCTGAGCGGGATTCGGCAGCGGGACGTCGTGACGATACGACAGGTACCAGACAAGCGCACCGAAGTCGGCCTCGACCTGTGGCGCGAGGCTGTAGTCCTCAATCCACATCGACGCCTGATAGTCAACGACGGGATCGGCGATTTGCGTGACTCGCGCAAACGGGGGCGGGTCCTCGACGACGCCGGGAGTGGACCGCGCAGCGTCGACCAACATCGCGATCGCTGCGGTGGGCGGTGCGCTGCGCTCGATCTGGACACTCACCTTGACCCGATGCAGCCGGCTGGGCTGATCGAAGTTGACAATCGTTGCTGTGGCGAGTTGACCGTTGGGAATCACAACAAGGTCGCCGTTGCGGTCCTGAATGCGGGTGGCGCGCCAGTTCACATCGATCACGCGGCCTTCGATGTCGTTCGACTCGATCCAGTCGCCGGGGCTGAACGGCTGGTCTGCGAGCAGCGTGAACCCGGAGGCGATGCCGCTCAACGTGTCCTGCAGGGCCAAGGAGATCACCAGCGAGGTCACCCCGAGCGCGGTGAGTAAGGCGGAGAGATCGACTCCCCAGACACCAGCGATGAGCAGCCAGGCGGTCGTGATGATGAGCAGGAGCCGCGGCAGGGCCAGAAGGAGTCGCGGGATCGGTCGTCGGCCGGTGCGCCGCGGTCGATCGGCCAATTCGGTGACAACGACGCGGAACGCAGACAGGGCCGCGACCGCAGTTGCAAGCAGCACGGCGCTGCCCAGGAGTTGAATGAAGAGATTGTCGTCGGCGACGTCGAGGAGCGCTCGGGCAAGAACCCACACCGTCAACAACGGAACGACCCAGACGCGGAGCGTTCCGATCGCGGGCTGGTAGGGGGAGTCGCGCTGACGTAAGCGTTCTTCCACCTCGCCGCTGCCGATGATCAGCAACGGCAGGACAATGATGATCAGTGCCGCCCATGCTGCACTCGAGTCCGGGAACAGGTCGCTCATCGGGCAGGCTCCCCTTCGTGCGCTCGGCCGGAGATGACCACGATGTTGGACATTTTGCCCTCTGGCTGCGGCTCGGTCAGGAAGCTCGCCGGCAACTGCGCCTGCACGGCGGGCGTCGCAAAGATCGCGTTCGGACCGTCCATCCGCGCCAAGTCTGCAGCGTGTCGAACGGTCGGCCCCCAGGCATCGAACGCAAGGTCTGCTCCTCCGGTGAGCCCAACGGTCACTGGCCCTGAGTCGATGCCGGCGGTCATCGAGATCAGCTCACGCTCGTCGCCGAGATCGCGGACGAGGTCCTGAACGTCAAGCACGAATGACGCCGCGCGTGCGACGTGGTCGATATGAGGTCGAACCGTTCCGCAGGCTGCATAGTACGCGTCCCCAGTGAGTCGGATTCGTTCGAGACCGCGTTGGCGCGCCAAGGCGTCGGCCTCCTCGACGAATTGATCGAGCAGGGCACGGGCTGTCTCACTGTCGCCCGATCGCATCAGCGGACCAAGTCCGCTAATGACGATGACTGCGACCGTGGCGTGGGCGACTTGGTCGACGACATTTCGGTCGCCAGCCTCAGCACGCTGCGCGGCCTGGGGCGGAAGGATTCGCCGGAGCAGTCGCCGTCGCTCGGCTGCACGCTCGGCAGCATCGGCATTTCGGCTCGCAAGTGTTTCCAGCATGGTGTCGATGTCTGCGGCAAGCTCGACGAATTCGATCGGGGCTCCGTCTGGAACGGCGGCGGAGCTGGCTCCGGCTTCGATGCCCGCGCCGCTGCGAATCGCCCGCAAGCGAGAAGAGACGATCCGTAGTGTCCGCATGAGGCGGTCCGACCAGCGAGCGGCGATGAAGGTAATGGTCACGAGGAACAGTGCGATCGTGATCAGCAGATTGCGGGCGAAGTCCACCACCGGCTGTTCAATCTCTTGCAGTTCGATGTCGGTGATCATCGCCCAGTCAAGGCCATCAATGGCCAAGGCGCGGCGGGCTTGGAGGACTTCAACTCCGAGATAGCTGGTCGTCTCGGCCAGGCTTGGTTCGAGTTCCAAAGCGGCGTCGACGTCGTTGTCGTTGATCGGCTGAAACAGCACGGTGGTCCCGAAGGTGCGCATCGCTCGCAACTGGCTTTCGGTGACGTTGCCGAGGTCGCTGGCGGTCGTCAAGTAGGCGCTTTCGTCCTCGAGAAAGGGCCGAGCGTCGGTGCGCATCAGATTGTCGTCTGCCACGACGTAGGTCTCGCCGCTCTGACCCTCGGCCGTCCACGATCCGTTATTCGTCGTGATCGAGCTGATCCGCTGAGGTCCGATGCGCATGGCGACGAACCCTGCGAGCGATCCGTCGGCGTACACCGGAGCTGCGACGAACAGGCTCGGTTCGTCACCCGCCGCGGCGTAACTCGTGAAATCGCGAACCTTGGCGACACCGGGCTCAGGGGAGCTATCGAACGATTGGATGAGCACTGCCAACGCCGATCCACTCTGTGGGCCGGTCAGCAGGCTGGTTCCAAAGTCGATGTCCTTGGCAGTGGAATAGACAATGGTGTTGGCAGCGGGTTCGATGAGATAGAGGTCGTCCACGCCGGTCTGGATGGTGAACTCGTCGAATGGCTCGTGGAGCTCGCGGTGGAGCCCAAACCAGTCGTTGCCGTCGCCCGTTCCGGCGACCAGGTCGCCTTCGCCTGATGGGACGACGTAGGCGGCTTGCAGGCTGATGGCAGCATCTGCGTCGGGTACGAGGCCGGTCGCAATCACTGGACGGCCGCGAACATCTGCCAGCTCCGGAGCGATGACGTCGGCGTAGAAGGCGTTGACCGCGGTTTCGTCGGCGGCGCTCGGCTGACTTGAGTTCAATTCTTTGTAGGCGTCGGTGAAGTCGTTGATCGCCTGCGCAGTGCTGGGGCTGATCGCCTGGCCGACCGCAGCACGTTGCAGACTTCCCACGTACCGTTCGACTTCGTCAGCGCGGGTCGCCCCGAGCGAGGTCACGCGGGCCTGCAGCACCGTGTCGGCGATCTGGCCTCCCCGTTGCAGCCCGACGATGGAGGTGATGGCAAGTGAGATCAGCGCGACCAAGACGATCACCAACGACAAACGGGTCGCAACGGAGATATTTCGGACGATGCGCCGTGGCCAAGATGCGATTCTCGCCAAATTCTCGCGCACCAGAAAAAGATACCGCATGGGAACGCTCGCCACCGCAGTGGCGCTTCGTCAAAGCTGGCGGCGCGCCGAATTGCTCACTCAGGCCTGGTCACGTTTGGTGGGCGCTCTCGGCCTAGTATGGACTCGCAATGAGTTCGACACGTGTCGAACCGTGAAAGCGAAAAGGACAACGCAATATGCTTGCTTACGACTATCCGATCTTGGGCCTCTTCTGGTCGATGATGATCTTCTTCCTGTGGTTCGCCTGGATCATGCTGGTCTTCAGGGTCATCATGGACGTCTTCCGGAACCACGAGATGAGCGGAATCGCCAAAGCCTTCTGGTTGATCTTCGTGATCATCGTGCCGTGGTTCGGCGTCCTCATTTACCTGCTCGCCAATGGCTCCGATATGGCCAAGCGCAGCATCGAACAGCAGCAGGCCGCACAGGACGAGTTCGCGTCGTACGTTCGTCAGACCGCTGGCCCGGCAACCGGTTCCGCCGACGAGATCACCAAGTTGGCTGGACTGCGCGACAGCGGAGTTATCACCGACGAAGAATTCGCAGCGCAAAAGGCCAAGCTCCTCGCTTGATCCTTGCACGGGTCCGGTTCGAGGACACGCTTGCATTGCGAGCGGTTCTCGGACCGGTTCCGGCTGACCCCTGCCCGTTGCGGCCCGTCGGCGCGACAACC
>JABJAB010000042.1 GCA_018666235.1 Ilumatobacter sp. | reverse complement strand
GACCATCGTGCAGCCCATCACGGCGGCAGGTGCGCCATTCAATCCGGCACCCGGTGGACCGGTCCCGAAGGAGGACCAACCGTGGTACCGCGGTCCGGGCGGGATCGCCGCTGGCGCCGCAGTGCTGGTCGTCTTGCTCGGCCTCTTGCTGTTCGCTCTGTTCGGCGGAAGCGACGATAACGATTCGGTCGTCAGCACCGACGTTGAAGATTCTGTCCAACTCGAAATCACCCGGATGACGCGTACCGAAGAGGGCGTTCCGGCCACGCTGACCGCCACTGTCATCGGGCCGGTTGCTCGGCCGGCGGACTACGGATGGATCCTCCCGCCTGGCGCACAGGCACCAGAGCCCGCCGTGGGCTCAACCGACGCATCGGGCAAACTCAAGTTTGCCTGGGCGCCAGTCGCCACCCCGACCCCCGAGACCACCTGGTCGTCAACAATCACCATCACCGAGGTGTTGCCAGCAAATGCCACATTGCTGGCAACCAGCTATGAGTGTGTGCTCAGCCGCGGCGATGTGAAGTCGAACATCACCATCTTCGTCAAGACCTCGACGGAGCCAGTGACTGAACCGCGCAACGTCGTGTACAGCTTCAGCGGAGTCAAGTTCGTGCCGGGCGACTCCGCGACCTGTCCAATCTTGAGTGGTGATATGAACGTCGAACCCACAACTACGACCACGCCCGAAACAACTACGACCACGCCCGAACCCGAAACTGTGCTGGAGATCATTCAGAATCGCGAGGACCTCTCGTTGTTCAACCAGGCAATTATCGTGGCCGGGCTGGAGAGCGACCTCAAAGGCCCGGGCCCCTTTACGATCATGGCGCCATATGACGAAGCTATGAAGCAGTTGACCGACGCACCGGACTTGACAGATGAGGCCACTGCCAAGGACTTCGTGAATGCTCACGTGCTGCGCGGCGAAAAGCTTGAGCGGGATGATTTCGTCGATGGAGAAGAGATCACTTTCGAGGACGACGTCGAACGGCTTGTCGCCGTCTCGGAGTCAACGATCATGATTGATAACGCCGAGGTCCTTGATGTACCCGCTGCAGAACAGGCCGACAATGGAATTGTCCACACGCTCAATCAGACGCTGATCCCACCGACGCCGTGATCGAGCATCCTGACCCGGTGAGCTGATCGCTCAGCGAATCGGTGAAGGGTGCATACCGAGATGCAAATCGGTGCTGTCATCGGGATCGGGCACGTACGGGTGAGCAAGGGCCACAGCCTCGTTCAGCTCGGTGCCGAGTCCCGGTTCTCGTGACGGCCGTACGTAGCCGTCCTCCCAATCGAGCGGCGTGGTGAGCAATTCGGCGTGGAAGCCGGACCAGTCTTGAATCGCCTCGACGATCAACAGGTTCGGCAACGTTGCGCCAAATTGGATGTTCGCCGCACCGAGAATCGGACCCGAGTACAGGTGCGGGGCGATCTGGCAGCCTGCGGCTTCGCCGATCGCTGCGATCTTCTTCGCGGCCAAGATGCCGCCGCAACGCCCGAGATTGGGCTGCCAAATCGCTGCCGCCTGATGCTGAGCAAGTGCTGCGAACTCAGAAATCGTCGTGAGTCGCTCGCCCGTCGCAATCGGGATTGTCGTTTGCCGTGCGACCCGTGCCATCTCTTCGGGCAGGTCGGGTTGGGTCGGCTCCTCGAACCAGAGGGGGTCGAAGGGTTCGAGCTGCTGTGCCAACCGGATGGCTCCGGCAGCGGTGAACTGGCCGTGGGTTCCGAAGAGGAGGTCGGCTCGATCGCCAACCGCCTCGCGGACGGCTCCGGTCAAGGCCACTGAGCGAGCGATGTCATCGAGACTCGGCATGTGGCCGTCGAAGGCGGTGTAGGGGCCGGCCGGGTCGAACTTGACCGCGTTGAACCCGCGCCCGACTTCGAACAAGGCCTGGTCCGCAGCTTGGGCCGGGTCTGCGTACACATCTGGTCGATCGAGCGTCGGGTAGAGGTAGGTGTACGTGCGGAGCCGATCGTGGACGCGCCCACCCAGCAGATCGCTGATCGGGCGGCCAGCATCCTTGCCGACGATGTCCCAACAGGCCATCTCGATGCCGCTCATGATGCCGACCAGCGTCGGGTCGGGTCGTAGCGCGTAACCACTCGAGTACATCCGCCGCCACAGCAGTTCAATGCGATGCGGGTCGGCATCGATGACCAATCGGTCGGCGATGTCGGTGACCATTGCCGCAACGATGTGGGGCCCGACGGTCGCGACATAGATCTCGCCGTATCCGACCACGCCGGTATCCGTCGTGAGCTTGACAACAATGAAGTAGCGGCCGCCGTGGTGAGGCGGCGGGTTCCCGATGACGAACGTGGTGCAGTCGGCGATCTTCACGGTCACACACTGGCACAGTGCTCGCATCGCACTGCGGTGCGACTTGTCGACTGGACACACGGTCTGCGACGGTCTGCGACGTGACCGAACATTTCGACCTCTTGCGGCTCGCCGACGGCAACCGCTCCACACACTTCCAACTTCCGGTGACACCCGAACTGTCGACGCCCTTTGACTTCCTCTATGGCGGTTCCGGCATTGCTGCATCAATCGAGGCTGCCGAGCGCGTCACTGAGCGACCGTTGATGTGGATCACAACCCAGTTCCTGACCAATACCGCGCCGGGCACGGTGGTCGACGTTGATGTGGCCACACCGGTTGCTGGTCGCGCGACGTCGCAGGTGCACGTGAATGCATCCGTCGACGGCGAACTCATGCTGTCTTCGCTGTGTGCCCACACCAGTCGGCCCGAAGGGAAGCGAGAGACGTTTCTTACGATGCCGTCGGTCCCGCCGCCAGAAGACTGTGGCCCGTTGGCTGAACCGTTTGACGCGGTTCCGAACCGGCCGAACAGCTTCTTTGATTTGCTCGACAGGCGGGTCGCTGTCGGCACATTTGCGTTCGGCGAGGATCAGCGACCCCAGCCGTGCCCGCTTGCGGTCTGGAGTCGAGTGCGTGGGCAGCCGCTGCGAACTGCCGCGAGCCTGGCCTTCATCGGAGACATCGTGCCGCTCGGCCTCTGCATCGCACTGGGCCAGCCACTCGGTGGCACGAGCATCGACAACACCCTCCGCATCGTCCAGACTGATTTCGAGACCGAATGGGCACTGCTCGAAATCATCCCCGAGTCATTCCAACATTCGATCGGGCACGGCTCAGTCCGGATGTGGTCCGAAACGGGCGACCTCCTCGCTGTTGCCCAACAAACCTGCATCATCCGAACGAGCCATCACTCTTCCATTTCCGCAGGTTCGGCAGGTTCGGCAGGTTCCGCAGGTACGGCGGCGACTGGCTCGGCCTGACTCAGACCCCGGTCAGCAGCGGCTCGGTCGGAATGCCGCCGTCGATCAACTGTCGCAACATGGGCGCGAAAGAACCTGGCGCAAAACCGACCGCGCCCACCTCGCCGGTTGCGACACGCTCGGCGTGCGACGAAATCTCATTGACGTCCCACCAGCGCATCTCGTGGACGCGTTCGGCCCGCATCTGCTCCCACCCGATGGCGGGAACGGCATCGAAACGGTTGGTGCGAACGAGATGAATCTGGTCCCGCTGGCCGTCGTACGTTCCATCGAGAAACGGAATCACGTGCTCGCGCGTCCAGATGTGTGGACCGACGTCGGCGCCCACGAGCCCGGTCTCCTCAGCCAGTTCCCGGTGCAGGGCAGTGAGATGATCCTCGCCAGGGTCGAGCCCGCCCCCTGGCAACGCCCACACGTGGCGGGTCGGAAACTCGAAGCGAACGAGCAAGACTTCGCTGGCCGGAGTGAGGAGCAGGGCCCGCACCGCTTGACGGATCCGCAAGCCAGCGGTGCTCGTCGGTTCAGTCACTGGGTGTGTCGCTCAAGCCGTCGTTGAAGTCCTTGTAGAGCCCGTACATCGCCTTGCATTCCTCGCACAAGGGGAGCTGCTTCGGGTCACGCGACGGCACCCAGGTAAAACCACACAGTGCTTCGACCGGCGTTCCCATGATCCGGGCCTCGAGCACCACGGCCTGAGCATTCTCACCCCGCTTCACCTTGACGATGTGCGCTGCGGTCGGTTCCTCGGTTTCAGTGGCCTCATCGGTGAGCAGGTCCGTGTCCTGCACCGGCATCGTTTCCAGATCGGTCATGGGATCAGTGAATCACATTGCGGAGCCAATGGGGTACGGTGGTAGCCGTGTTGATCACCATCATTGTCACCGTCGCTGCAGTGGCTGCTGCCGCGGGCGCCGTGATTTCTGGTGAACGTGACAACGACAAGACGCCGATCCCCATCCCGGTGCGCACGAAACCACGTCGTCGCTGACGGCGCTGCGCCTGAGTCGGCGACGACTGGATCGCGCTCTGACACATGGCACACCGGTGCGCTGAACCCGTACGCGCCTGAATCAGGCACCATGGGACGATGGCTGGGGGTCGAACGGGTTTGAAGGAGTCTTTTGTCTCCTTGTCGCTGCCCGACTATCGACGTCTGTGGTGGGCCGGAACGTTCTCGTTCATGGCCGTGCAGATGCAGTTCCTGCTGCGAGGCATTCTCGCCTGGGAACTCACCGAGCGCGACGGCGCCATTGGGCTCGTCTACCTCGTGTTCGGCGGGACGATGTTGATTGCGACCCCACTCGGTGGTGTCGCAGCAGACCGGTTGCCAAAACGGACAGTGATGCTGTGGAGCCAGGTCGCGCTCACCGCAGGCGCCACCGCGATGGGCGTGGCTGTTGTCTCTGGAAATGAACAGTTCTGGATGCTTGCTGCAGCAGGACTCGTGCAAGGCACTGCGTTCGGCTTCTATGGGCCGGCGCGAGTCGCGTTCACCACCGAGTTGGTCGGCCGAGAACAACTCGGCAACGCCATCACCCTGTCGCTCTTGAGCATGAACGGCACTCGTGTCGTCGCTCCGTCGTTGGCCGGCGCCTTGGCCGGTATCGCATTCTTTGGCATCGGCGGCGCCTACCTCGTTGCCGGTGCGTTTTCGTTCGTGTCGTTCCTCGCTGTGCTGCGTCTGCCCCGGGTTGCGCCTGCCGCCGACCTCCCCCCGGCGCGGCCGCTGGCTGAGATCATCGACGGGGTGCGCTACGTCCGGTCGCGGCCACACTTGCGTCGACTGCTCGTCAGCTCGTTTGTTGTCATCATGTTTGGCTTCAACTATGTCGTGTTCATTCCGGCATTGGTCAAAGACACCTTCGACCTCGACAACGACGGTTGGGTTGGCCTGATCAGTTCGGCGGCATCGATCGGTGCTGTGGCGGTCGGGCTGTGGCTCGCTGGTCGTGCCGATCAGCCAGGACGGTGGAGGGTGATGGCAATCACCGGCACGATCTTCGGTGCGGGCGTCGTTGCGCTTGCGCTGTCGCCGACCTACTGGGTTGCGGTGTTCGTTGTCATCATCATCGGTGGCGGCACGACCGGATACCAATCTCTGTCAAATGCCATCTCACTGAACCTGACCGAACCGTCGCATCAGGGTCGCGTGCAGTCATTGCTGCAGTTGAGCTTCGCCGGGTTCGGCATTGCCGCGCTTCCGCTCGGTTTGCTTGCCGAGGCGGTTGGCCGTCGCCAGGCGATGGCCTTGATGGGCGCAATCGCGACCGCTGCGATCCTGATCTATGCCACGGTCGAACGGTCGGCCCAAGCTGAGATTGAGGCAGGCGACCCTGAACCGGCACAGGGATCCACTCAGACGCCGACTCCGGACGTGGATGGTCGCAGGCCGGCAACGGAGCTCAAACCGTCAACTCGGCCAGCTCAGCGGTGATGTTGACGCGCGCTGCCTCTTCCCACTGCGCTCGTCCGGTTGCAGTGGCATAGATCGTTTGCCGTTCGAGAAACGCTGTGAGCACCGAGGTCCGGCCAGCGGTCCACTCAGCGTTGTCGAGGTGGCCGTATTCGTCGCGTATTTTCGAGGCGTACCTTTGGTATCCGACATCGTCGGCGCCGAGGATGGCGAGGTCGGCATCGAACAACACGGCGGTGCCGGTATCTGGCGGGTCGACATGTGTTTTGGTTCCCTCGATCATGGTGCCAACCAGAGTCGCTCGTGAGGTGTCCCACCCGAGCGCCATAAGGTCACGCCGCGCCAGGCGAGCGCTTGCTCGTTCGTTTGCCGGATGCTGCGACTCGTAGATCGCGTCGTGGTAGAGCGCAGCAGCCACGACCACGCTGAGGTCGTCGATCGACTCATGGGTCGCAAGCTCATCGATGTGGCCGAGCACGGCCTCGACGTGTTCGATGCGGTGATACCGGCGTTGGCGCTCGCGGTGTCGAAGGACGAGCCGTTCCAGGAGATCGGTGTCGAGGCTGACATGGGTGGTCCACGCAACTTCAGCCACACCGGGAGGAGCCTCGTGGCCGACGGGGGTGTTGTCGCGAGAAGAAGAGGGTGAGTTCACCCGTGCAGTCTGGCAGGCTTCACCCCGTGACGATCCTGATTGACGAGGCTCGATGGTGGCATCGTGGCGAAAAATGGTGTCACCTGGTGAGCGACGTGTCGTACGACGAGCTGCACGACTTCGCCGATCTGGTTGGCATCCCGCGCCGCGGCTTCCACGGCGACCACTACGACATCCCGGAGTCGTATCGGGCCCAGATGATCAGCACGGGCGCCACGCCGGTTGAGAGTCGAGAACTCCTTCGTCGATTGCGCAGTGCCGGACTTCGGCTGTCGCCGGCGCAACGGCGCGCCCACAAGGCGGAGCCCACCCCAACGACGCACGACTGATCAGCGCGGCCATCGCGCCGGAACGCCACAGAACTCACGTGGGCATGAGACCGACGTGCCGACCACAAACCACTCGACGAGCTCAATGTCGGACTCCCAGCATGATCGGTCGGCTTCGTGCCATCGGGCCAGGTCGCTGATCTCGAGGTCGACGTTCGGTCGAATCGAGGCAACGACAAGACCGGCGACACCGAGCGATGACCGTGCCGACTCTGCAAGTGCGTCGATGACGCCGAGCACGGCATCGGGGTCGTCGGTCCCCGACACGTGAGTGATGCTCACACCGCATCGCCGGTGGTCGAGGGTCAGCACCAGCGTTTCGGCCGATGCCTCGGGGTCAACCATCATCAAGATGAGTCGGAGAGCGACCAGCGGTGCCTCGATCGGATCGATGTGAGCACGCGGCAGATTGCTGAACGACATTGATGGAAACATGAGACCTCCTGAATGCGCTCGTTGGTGCGTGCCGCACCGCGGGACGAACGCGATGGATGAAATGCCAGGAGGGAGTCGGTGATCGCGACCATAGAGACGTGCTGTCACAGTGTTGAGCAGGTCACGGCGTTGCGCAGTACGGTCAGCGCGATGAGTGACTTCACACCCACCACCGACGAACTTGTCGAACTGAACTCTGAGTTCGCTGCGAACTTCTCGGACCACGATCTGCAGGTCGCACCGATGCGTCAGATGGCGGTTGTGGCCTGCATGGATTCCCGGATGGACACGTTCAAGTTGCTCGGGCTGGAAAACGGCGAGGCGCACATCATCCGCAATGCTGGCGGGATCGTGTCCGACGACGTGATCCGCTCGCTGTGTCTCAGTCAGCGCGCACTCGGCACCCGTGAAATTGTCCTGGTGCACCACACCGACTGCGGCCTGGAGAAGGTCACCGACGATGGCTTCAAGAATCAGCTCGAAGCCGAGCTCGGTATCAAGCCACGGTGGTCTGTCGAATCCTTCGTTGACCCCTACGCAGACGTCCGCCAGTCAATGCAGCGACTGCTGGTCACGCCGTTTGTCGACGCCACGTACATGCGCGGTTTCGTCTACGACGTGACCACCGGTGCGATCAACGAAGTCACGCTCGACTGACGGCCACCCTGAGGTCGCCATCTCTACAGAACAACCGATGGGGCTGCGGCGCCGCCCGGGTTCTATTCTGATCCATATGGCTGATGTTCGGATCTATCACAACCAGCATTGAAACTCTTCAGTCAATGCCGTGCGCATTGCAGAAGAACTCGGCGTCGACTTTGAGACGGTCAACTACATCAAGAACCCGCCGGACGCTGACGAGATTCGTGGCATCATCGCCAAACTCGAAGACCCAGCCACCGACCTGGTCCGACGCGACAGCAAGTTCAAGAAGCTCGAGCTGACCGACGACGATGTGGCCACCGACGACCAGATCGTGGACATTCTCGTCAAACACAAGCAGCTGCTCCAGCGCCCCGTTGTCGTCACCAAGCAGGTGGCCATCATCGGCCGACCAAAGGGCCGCGTCACTGAGCTCTTGAGCTGAGCGGCGCACTGAACGATGGCGGATGCTGAACCCAGAATTCGCGCCAAGGGTCGTTGGGGGCTGCTGACAGCCACGTTGTCAGAGCAGCGACGCAACCTGATCATCGGCACCGTCATCGGATTGGCGTGGATGGCAGGCAAGGTCGCCGTGCCGCGACTCGTCGGACTCGGCATCGACCGGGGCATCGAAGGCGACGACAACGTCTGGATGTGGGCCGGATTCATCGCCTGCGCAGGAGTCATCGTCGGGTTCTTCACCGCCTTCCGACGGTTCTACGCGTTTCGCGAGGCGCGCTGGACCGAGACGAAGTTACGCGAGCGGCTGTTCGGCCACATCATGTCGCTCCACGTCGGATATCACGACCGAGCCCAGACCGGCCAGCTGATGAGCCGCTCGTCGAGCGACCTGCAGCAAATTCAGCAGTTCGTTGTGATGATTCCAATCACCGCGTCGAACCTGGCGATGATCCTGGTGGTCACCGTGATCCTGGTCATCACCAACCCATTCCTCGCTCTGGTGGCCCTTGCCCCGCTGCCGTTTGTCAACTGGGCCGGCCGACGTTTCTCCCACTCCATCCACCCTGCTGTACAGGCCGTGCAAGCCGAGCAGGCCGAGCTGGCCACTGTCGTCGAGGAGTCAATCGGCGGCATTCGCGTCGTCAAGGGCTTCGGTGCGGAGCAGGTGCAGGCGGACAAGCTGAGCAAGGAAGCAGACGACATCCGTCGGGTGTCGATTGAGGCAGCGCGCATTCGGGCGAAGTTTCTGCCGGCAATCGAGCTCCTGCCGCAGATCGGCCTCATCGCCGTGCTCGGCGTGGGTGGCATTCAGGTCATCGAGGGTGACCTCACGCTTGGTCAACTCGTGCAGTTCAACTTCTACGTCGCGCTCCTCGTGGCGCCCTTACGCATGCTGGGCATGGCCATTGCCTGGGGCCAACGCGCCGCTGCAGCGATCGAACGGGTCAACGAGGTGCTCGACACCGTGCCCACCGTGAGCGACGCCACCGATCCAACGACGCTTCCAACCGGCACGGGCCTTGGTGCTGTCAGCTTCGGCAATCTTGACTTCGGATATGCACCGGAACTCCCCGTGCTCACCGGCTTCGAGCTGGAGCTGGAGGCAGGACAATCGATTGCTTTGGTGGGAGGCACTGGATCCGGCAAGTCAACGGTCGCCCGTCTACTCATCCGGTTCTACGACGTCGACGCCGGGTCGATCCAGATCGATGGCGTCGATATCCGCGACCTCACGTTGCACGAGCTACGTCAAGCCGTCGGCATTGTCTTCGAAGACACACTGCTGTTCCATGATTCGGTGAGCGCCAACATTGCGTTCGCCCACCCCGATACCGACCAGGCAACGGTCGAGAGCGCGGCTCGGTTGGCTGGAGCACACGATTTCATCATGGGGCTGCCTGACGCATACGACACCCGGTTGGGTGAGCGCGGTTACTCGCTGTCCGGCGGCCAGCGCCAGCGCATTGCCATCGCCCGGGCCATCTTGGCCGACCCGCGAGTGTTGGTGCTCGACGACGCAACCTCTGCTGTCGACCCGTCAAAAGAGCACGAGATTCGATCCGCGATGTCGACGGTGATGGATGGCCGCACGACCATCGTCATTGCGCATCGACCGGGCACGATTGCCCTGGCAGATCGGGTCGCGCTACTCGACGGGGGCCGCGTCGCAGCGATTGGCACCCATGACGAGCTACTCGCCACCGACCAGCGCTACCGCGACGTGCTCGCCGCTATGGATCGGCCTGACGATGCGTCTGTACCTGCAGGCAGCTCACCTGACGGAGGCGCGGACTGATGTGGGCGATGAACGCAATCGACGAAGACGATCGTCTGGACACTGACGAGGCTCGGCAAGTCATTCGTCGCGCAGCTCGAATGGCCGCTCCGTTCAAACGGACCGTGATGGCGGCGATCGGATTCTCCTCGATCACCACGCTCGGGCTGCTGCTCGGTCCGGTGATCGTCAAGTACGGCATCGACAGTGGTATTCGACAGCTCGACCGCGGCGTTGTTCGCAATGCCGTCATCATGTACATCTGCGTCGTCGCAGCCGCGTATCTTGCATCGCGCCAGCAGTACGTGTTCATCAACCGAGCTGGCGAAGGATTCCTCAGACTGCTGCGCGTGCGCGTGTTCGGACACATGCAGAAACAGTCGTTGGCCTTTTTCGATCGCAACAAATCCGGCGTGCTCGTTGCCCGAATGACCGCAGACATCGAGTCGATGGCCGAGCTGGTGCAGTGGGGCCTCCTGCAGTTTGTCGGTGCCGGGCTCCTCGTGACGTTCTCCTTCATCTTGCTCCTGGTGTTGAGCTGGCAGTTGACCATCGTCGCGCTCCTCGTCTTTCCCGTCCTGGTCATCGCTGCGCGCAAGTTCCAGCGCGACTCGAATGCCGCGTATCTCGATGTACGTGAACAGGTCGGTCAGAACTTGTCGACCCTGCAAGAGGGCATCGCCGGTGTCCGTGTCATCCAGGCATACGCCAGGGAGCCGGAGCAGGTCCGACGCTTCGAAACGTCGAACCGCGGCTTGTACCAGTCGCACATCCACAGCCTGCGGGTGTCAACCTGGTTCTTCGGACTCGTCGAGGCAGCAGGCATTATCGCCTCCGCCTTGGCAATCGGCATCGGAGGGTGGCTCGTCAACCGCGGTGACGTCAGCATCGGCACCGTGATTGCAGTCGTGCTGCTGCTTGCACAACTCTTCGAACCGGTCCAGCAGCTCAGTCAGCTGTACAACACGGTGCAATCGTCAGCGGCATCGCTCAGCAAGCTCTTCGGGATCCTGGACACCACGCCAGACCTCCTGGATGGCAAGCAGGTGTTACCGGCCGCCGGTGCTGTCACCGTCGCCGGAGTCGGGTTTCGCTACCCCGAGACCGAAGCGAAGGTCCTCGACGACGTGTCGATCAGCGTTGCAGATGGCGAACGATTAGCGGTGGTCGGTTCCACGGGGTCTGGCAAGTCGACCCTCGCGAAGCTGATGGCCCGCTTGTACGACCCGACCGACGGCACGATCACCTTCGGTGGCGTCGATCTGCGCGACGCGACTCTGGCATCGCTACGCGACCGGGTGGTCGTCGTTCCTCAGGAGGGCTACCTGTTCGGAGGCACGATCGCGGACAACGTCCGCGTCGCGCGCGCCGCGGCCACCGACGCTGAGGTGAGCAAGGCACTTGCAGCGATCGGCGCTCTCGACCGGTTCGAGCAGTTCGAGGACGGCATCCACACCGAGGTGCGGGAGCGCGGCTCACGACTGTCGGCAGGGGAGCGGCAGCTGGTCTCCTTGGCACGCGCAGCGTTGGTCGACCCGGCCGTGCTGGTGCTCGACGAGGCGACCAGCAACCTCGACCCTGGCACCGAAGCCGTTGTGGAGCAGGCCCTCGAATCGCTGATGAACGGGCGGACCACGATCGTGGTCGCTCACCGGCTGTCGACCATTCAACGCGCCGACCGAATTGCGGTCATCGACGCTGGGGAGCTCGTCGAACTCGGCTCACACGACGAACTGCTCGCCCTCGACGGCCGATACACGAAACTTGCCACCGCCTGGGCCAGCAGCCAGCCGTCGTAGCTTGTCGCCCCTCGGGTTGCAGGCGGACCAAACGAGGCGGGCAGCCAGCGGGATCTACCGAATGGTGCGCTGATCGTCGAGTCGGGCGAAGGACGCGGGTTACAGGATCTGGCTGAGGAAGAGCTTCGTGCGCTCCTCCTGTGGGTTATCGAAGAAGTGTTCGGGTGTCCCGACTTCGACGATCTGACCATCGGCCATGAACACGACACGGTCTGCCACCTCGCGGGCAAAGCCCATTTCGTGAGTGACACAGATCATGGTCATGCCCTCCACGGCGAGATCCTTCATCGTGTCGAGTACTTCCTTGATCATTTCGGGATCGAGCGCCGATGTCGGTTCATCGAACAGGATGACTTTTGGCTTCATCGCCAGCGACCGGGCAATCGCTACTCGCTGTTGCTGGCCACCTGAGAGTTGACCGGGGTACTTGCGGGCCTGCTCAGGGATCTTGACCCTCTCAAGGAGTTCCATCGCGCTCTCCTCCGCCTCGCGCTTGGGCATGTTGCGGACCTGCCTGGGTGCCAATGTGATGTTGTCAATCACGGTCAGGTGAGGGAAAAGATTGAAGCTTTGGAAGACCATTCCGGTCTCGCGTCGAATCTCTTGGATATTGCGAATGTCGTCGGACAGTTCGATGCCATCGACGGAGATACGGCCTCGGTCGTGACGTTCGAGCCGGTTGATGCAGCGGATCAAGGTCGACTTACCCGAACCCGACGGTCCGATGATGACGACGACTTCTTGTGAGCCGACTCGCATGTTGATGTTCGTCAGCGCTTGAAAGTCGCCGAACAGCTTGTCGACATCTTCGACCTCGATGATGGCTTCGCCGCCGCCGAGGATCTGCGTGGCATCGGCGTTGATGGTGGTATCGCTCACAGGCGACTCCCTTCGTTCTGCGTGGCTTCGCTGCCGGCGTTGATCATCGTGTCCCCACTCCCAGTCGGGTTTCGAGCCGGCGGCTCTCCTTCGACATCGTGTACGCGAACGCCCAGTACCCAACGGCGACGAATGCGTAGGTGACTGGTTGGAGACCCTTACCCAGAAACTCCTGCTGCGTGTTGGCGATGGTGGCGATCTGGAGGAACTCGGCCACACCGATGATGGCGAGCAGTGAGGTGTCCTTGAACAGTGAGATGAACTGCCCGACCATCGCCGGGATGACCGCTCGGAGCGCCTGTGGCATCACGATCAGACGCTGAATCTTGCCGGCCGACAGCCCCTGGGCCTGGGCGGCTTCGGTTTGGCCCTTCGGCACTGCTTGCAGGCCGCCACGGACAATCTCGGCGATGTACGCCGCCGAGAACAGTGTGATGACGATCATCGCTCGAGTGGTGCCGTCGGGGATCGTCGCAGCGGGCGGGAACAACAGCGGCAGCATGAAGCCCGAGAAGAACAGCAGGGAGATCAACGGCACACCACGAACGAACTCGATGAACGTGACGCAGAAGCCCTTGATGATGGGTAGCTGTGAACGCCGGCCGATGGCGAGCAGAATGCCGAGCGGCATGCCGGTCGAGATACCGGCCACCGTCACGAACAAGGTGAGGTAGAGCCCGCCCCAGTCCTTCCAGCCATAGCCGAAGCTGTCGATCGTCGACATAACGAACCAGACGACCGCGCCACCGAGCAGCGGCAGGGCCAACGCCACCACCGTGCCGGTCGCCGACGTCCGATCAATGCTGTCACCGATTGCCGTCGCAAGGATCAGCGCACCGACCAAACCCCCCAAGAGTGCGACGAGCCCGCCGGAGCCAGCGACGATCGTGGACAGTGCCACGAGGCCGACTCCGATGATGTGTGGCGAGAAGCGACGAATGCCGCTCGGGAGCTGCCATCCGATCAGGCGTCCTGCAACGAACAATCCGAGGCCGGCGAGGACGCCGAGTGTCGGCTGGATTGTCCGAGTGAAGGTCAACACGAGGAAGATGAATGCGAGGATCGGCCAGAAGCGACGCAGCAGCGCCGTCCAGGTCGGTCGCTCTGCGGGCAAGCCCTTCTCGGTGGCGTCGTCGAATGAAGTTCGGGCCATACCGGCCGAACCCAAACCGACGGCGGCGACGAGCGTGAGTCCGCCCGCCCAGGGCCGCCACAACTCGTCCTTCGGGAACTGCCCGATCATGAAGTTGCGGAGGTTCGCCCGCACGATCTCCCATTCGACGTTGATTGCCCACCGAATGCCGAAGTACAGGATCGCGCCGGCGAATGCGGCCGACACCACGGTGATCGCAGTGTTGAGCACGGAGCTGAACAGGTTGTTCTTGACCCACTGGCTGGGGGTCTGATCGGAATGCAGCGGACGATCGGCAGTGAGCGCTTGTGCGATTTCAGCTCCGAGATATGCCGTTTCGGCTGTGGACTCACTCGAGACCATGACTTACCGCCCGACGATCTGGAGTCGACGGTTGATGAGGTTGCCGATCGCCGACAGGATCAGCGAGAAGGCCAGGTAGATCAGCATGAGAATCAGCAAGAGCTGCGGCGCCGGGCGCGACTGGCCGAAGAGGTTCTGGATGACGCCGGTCGTCTCAGCAAAGCCGACGGCGATGGCCAGCGATGTGTTCTTGGTGTAGTTGAGGAACTGATTGATCAGCGGCGGGAATGCCACCCGGAAGGCCTGGGGCAGTACGACGAAGCGGTAGCGCTGGAATCCGGACAGTGCCAGCGCGTTGCCTGCTTCGACTTGGCCTTTGGGGACTGACATGATCGATCCGCGGACGATCTCAGCGATGTGCGACGCCGTGTACAACACGAGGCCGAACATGACAGCGACATATGGCATCTGCATCTTGACGCCGCCTGATGCGATGCGCTGTTCGATCATGGGTCGAGAGATGGAGAAGGGGCCGCCCAGGACGAAGTAGCCGATGACGCTGATGACGAGCAGCGTCGCGAACGACCACAGCACTCGACGGTGGGGCGTTCCGGTGGCGTCGAAGTTGCGTGTGCGCCAAACCCACATCGCAACCGCAGCGACCACAGCGACGAGAAAAACGACCTGGAAAGCACCGAAGTTCTCGCCACCGCCGATCGACGGGAAGGCAAATCGCTTGTTGTTGAAGATGAAGAGACCTTCGAGAGAAGGGGGGCCGCTGTCGGCTGCAGTCGAACTGCCGCGGATCAGCCACGAATCCTGCTCGCGTGGGAACCCGAGCAGCAAGGCCTGCCACGTGAAGACGATGACGAGCAGTGTCGGAATGTTGCGGAAGAACTCGACGTAGACCGTGGCGATTTTGGTGAGCAGCCAGTTTGTCGACAGCCGGGCGATGCCGATCAACGTCCCGAGCAGGACGGCCAATGGGATGCCGACGATGAAGATCAAGAAGGTGTTCTTGACACCTGCGATGAGAGCATTTTGAATTGACGAGTTTGGGTCGAGTGGGCTGTCAGCAATCGAGATGCCACTGGGTTGATCGAGAAAGTCGAAGTTGAGTTCGAGACCGATCTCGTCGGTGCGAGCACGGAAGTTGGCCCACAGGTAGTCACCGACCGACAAGATGACGCCAAGCGCAGCGACCTGTGCCGCGATGATGAGGACTTTGGTGTCGCGCCACGGTGGTGGACCGCCGGCGCTGCCCTTCGCAGATCGGCGCGCAGACCAGACGGCGATGTAGATCCCGGCGAGGATCGCCAGGATCAGGATGAGTCGGAGTAGCCGTTCGAGCATAAGACCAGACGAAGGGTCGGTCGCCGCAGTTCTGCGGCAACCGACCCCTCAGTTCGGAACTATCTGATCAACGGAACGGAGGCACGTACATGAGCCCGCCTTCGGTCCACAAGGCGTTGGGTCCGCGCTCGAGACCGAGGGGCGCCAGGTTGCGCTCGAAGATCTCGCCGTAGTTGCCGACCTGGCTGATGATGTTGGTGGCGAAGTCGGTGGGCAGACCCAAGCCGACTTCTGCGACGACCGAGTTGCCGTCGTCGTCTTCGATCGGCAGCCCGAGGAAGCGGCGAATGCCGGAATCCTCGCTGTCGGCGAAGCTGTCGATGTTGGCGGAGGTGATGCCGAATTCCTCAGCTTGGATCGCGGCCATGACTGCCCAGTTGACGACCTGGGCCCACTCGGTGTCACCATCAGCAACGACGGGGCCGAGCGGCTCCTTCGAGATGATGTCGGGGAGCACCGTCGTGTCAATGTCGAGCGTTGCTGCAAACGAAGCGAGCTGCGAGGCGTCCGAGGTCCACACTTCGCACTGCTCGGCCACGAAGGCGGGCTGCAGTTCGTCGTTCGACTCGAACTCGAGCGGGGTGAACGGGATGCCCCGGTCGCCCAACACAGCGTTCAGGTTCAACAGTGTCGTCGTGCCTTGGAGCACACAGATCGTGGTGTTGGCAGCGTCTTCGAGTGATGCAATGCCGCTGTCGGACCGCACCATGAAGCCCTGACCATCGTAGAAGGTGGTCCTCAGGAAGTTGGCCTGCTCGGCGCCGTCGCGCGATGCCGTCCAGGTGGTGTTGCGGATGAGCACGTCGATTTCGCCGGATTGCAGCGTTGGGAAACGCTGTGCCGCAACGAGCGGAGTGACGTTGATGGCCTCGGAATCGCCGAGCACCGCTGCGGCGATGACCTTGCAGAAGTCGATGTCGAAGCCGCTGAATGCGCCGTCGGAGTCGATGATACCGAAGCCCGGGAGCGTGTCGTTGCCGCCGCATTCGAGGGTGCCGGCAGCCTGAACGGCGGCGAGCGTGCCGCCTTCGGACTGGGTCGACTCGACAACTTCGGTGTCCACCGGTGCTTCGACAGCGACGCTGTCGCCTGTGTTTGCGTCCGCGTCGCCATCGCTGCTCGATGAGCAAGCAGTAGCGACGAGTCCGAGTGCCATGACGACACCCGCAGTGCGCTTGAGCGCATTCCCCCTACGAATCATGTGTCTCCTCCTGGAGTATTGGTCGGCTTCAAAACCAACCGGGTTGATTTGATGTACGAAGATGATGCGTGATCACGTGTGATGCGCCTCGCATCTCTTCTACTGGGACGGTAACACGGATATCAAAAATGCTTGCATAAACGCGTGAACGCCACTCGAAGGCCTCTGGTCGGGAATGTTTCAGACGAGTTGAGGCAGACTGTGCAGATGTTCGATGCAAGTCAATCCGTCGCCAACGTCAACGTCACCGCGACCAAGTCAGTGCCGAAGGGCGCCACAGCGGTGGCCTACGCGGTCGCCACCAAGGGCACTGTGGCACGACAGCTCGGTGTCAACCGGGCAGGTCTCGCCGCGAACAACTTTGACGGCAAGGTCGGCCAGATGCTCGCCGTGCCGAACGGCGAGGGTGTGGCGTATGCGGTTGGTGTCGGTGACCCCGACTCGATTGACCTCGCAGCCGTGCGCACCGCTGCTGCGAATTTTGCCCGCGCTGCGAGCAAGCACGCCCATCTTGCAATCAACCTTGCCGACCTCGGTCATCTCGACGCGAAGGCGGCTGGACATGCCGTCGCCGAAGGTGCCCTGCTCGGTAGCTATCGCTACGTCGGCCTCAAGAATGACGAGAGCGGCGGGGCGAAGCTGACTGACCTGACCCTGGTCGCTGCCGACAAGCGCAGCAAAGGCGTTCGGCAGGGCGCCGACGACGGTGTCGTCGTCGCGCGTGCAGCGGCACTGGCCCGCGAGCTTGCGAACACCCCTCCCACGTACCTCAATGCCAAGGACATCGCGCTCAAGGCCGTTGAGATCGCGGCAGCAACCGGTCTCGATGTCGAAGTCTTCAACAAGGATCAGCTGACGCAGATGGGCTGCGGCGGCATGATTGGCGTCAATCAAGGCTCTACTGAGCCGCCGCGCATGGTCAAGCTGTCGTACTCACCGCGGAACCCGACCGGTCACCTCGCGATGGTCGGCAAAGGCGTGATGTACGACTCGGGCGGCATCAGCCTGAAACCCAGTAACCCTGACCACATTGCGATGAAGATGGATATGTCGGGTGCGGCAGCCGTGCTCTCAGCAATGTCGGCGCTCAAGGCGCTGAAATGCAAGGCCAAGGTCACCGCCTGGCTGATGTGCACCGACAACATGCCGTCTGGTAGCGCACTCAAACTGGGCGACGTGCTCACGATGCGCAACGGCAAGACCGTCGAGATCCACAACACAGATGCTGAGGGGCGCCTTGTGCTTGCCGATGGTCTGTCGCTCGCCGTGGAAGACAAGCCCGACGGCATTGTCGACATCGCCACCCTCACCGGCTCCGCGCTCCGGGCTCTCGGCACCGAGATCGCCTGCCTCCTTGGCACCAATCAAGACTTCGTTGACCAGGTCAAGAACAGTTCCGCAGAAGTCGACGAGCCAGTGTGGCAGCTCCCCATGGAGACAAGGCGCTATCGCAAGCTGCTTGACTCGGCCGTTGCTGACATGCGCAATATCGGAGGGCCTTACGCTGCCACGATCACGGCATCAATCTTCCTGACAGAGTTCACTGGCGATGTACCCTACGCCCACCTCGACATCGCCGGCCCGATGGAGAACCAGGCAGACAGTGGCGTCCAAGCCAAGGGCGCAAGCGGGTTCGGAACGCGCCTGCTGATCGATCTCGCCTGCAATTTCACTCCGCCGGCCGAAGGCGCCGCCCACACCGCCTAAGACCACTTGGTGCCTGGCACCATGTCGTCCATATCGTCTGTGTCGTCCATGAAGCAACGGAACATCCTTTTCATCATGAGCGACGATCACGCCGCGCATGCGATCTCCGCATATGGGTCGGTCATCAACGAAACGCCGAATCTTGACCGCATCGCTGCGGACGGGATGCGGCTGAACGCGTGCTTTTGCACCAACTCGATCTGCACGCCGAGTCGCGCCTCAATCCTGACCGGCACCTACAACCATGTGAACGGCGTGACCACGCTCGACACGCATATGGACAACACGCTCGACACGTTTCCGAAGCGACTGCAGGCGGCCGGATACCAGACCGCCATGTTCGGCAAATGGCACCTCGGCCACGGGCCCGAGCACGATCCGACGGGGTTCGATCAATGGCGCGTTTTACCTGGACAAGGCCACTATCACAACCCGGTGATGCTGGAGCCGAGGAACGACGATCGCGGACACGAGGTGATCGAACGAGGCGGCTACGTCACCGACCTGATCACCGCCGACAGCCTGCGCTGGCTCGAGATGCGAGACCCGGATCGGCCGTTTGCGCTGATGTGCCACCACAAGGCGCCGCACCGCACGTGGGAACCGAGCAGTAAACACTTCACGCTGTACGACGACGTCGACATTCCTGAACCGCGCACGCTCATGGATGATCACGAGGGTCGCGCCGACGTGGTCAAAGCGATGGAGATGAGGATGATGGACCTCGATCCGATCATCGACCTCAAGGCGTTGGTGCCCCCAGGCCTGTCCGAACGAGACGAGATCAGCTGGCGATACCAGCGGTACATCAAGGACTACCTCCGAGTCATCGCGTCGATCGACGACAACGTCGGGCGGATGCTTGACTGGCTCGACGACAACGGTCTGGCCGAGAACACACTGGTGATCTATACCTCTGATCAGGGCTTCTTTCTTGGCGACCATGGATGGTTCGACAAACGCATGATGTACGAAGAATCGCTCGCCATGCCGTTCCTCGCTCGACTTCCCGGGGTCATCCCAGCGGGCTCGACCAGCGACGCCATGGCCGTCAACGTCGACTTCGCTCCGACGTTCCTCGATCTGGCCGGCGTCGATGTGCCCTCAGAAATGCAGGGCCGCAGCCTGTTGCCGGTTCTCTCCGATGCCGAGCCCAACGACTGGCCGGAGTCGATGTACTACCGGTACTGGATGCACGGCGACTGGGCGCACAACGTGCCAGCGCACTACGGGGTGCGGACCAAAACGCACAAGCTGATCGGTTATTACAACGACCCCCTCGGCCAAGCGGGCGCTGACGGTCCGGTGCAGCCGCCTGAGTGGGAACTCTTCGACCTGGTGGCCGACCCGGCAGAGATGCGCAACGTGATCACCGACCCGGCCTACGGCGCGGTCGCTCGTGAACTCCAGATGGAGCTTCGGCGCCTGCAGACAGAACTCGGCGACGAACCCCACGCCAACGCCGACGCCGAACTCGAGCGTCTCCTCGCCTGAACTGCGGTTCGGGTGCCTCGCCGACGGCGATCTACGCGCTCCTGAACGTCACGTCACGTCGAGCCGGGTCGCGTTGTCGGTGACTTGCTCGGCGACTGCCCGCGGCACGCCGAGCGCTCGGAGCTGTGGCTCGATGAGCGTTGGGTCGTCGCCGACTTCGAGCATGGTCATCGCAAATCGGTGGGCTCGTCCGAGGGCATCGACATCGATCGTGGAGGTCTGCCATTCGTGATGGAGTCGCTGAAGATCATGGGGCATTCGCCGGAGGTGGCGGTGGGCCACATCAGGAATACGGCGGCGCACTGCGAGGCCGCCGTCGGGGAGTTGGTGTGCCAGGCCGAACATGACACAGCGTTGCAGCGCCTTTGTAAACGGCGACGACCGACCGGACCTAAAGCTCAATCCCATCGCTGCAGCCGTAGAAACGAGGTCGAATGCGAAGCCTTCCGGATGCTGCTGGAGCCCAGCAGCGAGACGCCGGAGGAGCCATGTCGCCGTCGGGCCGAGCACGCCGAGCCAGAACGTTTCCACGTAGCCCGATCGCGGATCGTGCCCGTTGTCGTCGACGAGCGGATCCATCCATTGGCGGACGTTGATCAGTGCACCTGACTCGACGTCGCTCGACCCAGTTGCGGGTCGGTGATCATCGGCCGGACTCGTGGGACGGCTGACTTCTGAGTGGAGCGACACGTCTGGACCTCGCGGATGATCGTGGTGCGCCGGGTGAACGGCGCCGGTGATGCTGGAGGAAGCCGGTACTCAATCAGTGGGCTCGACCGTGGAACAAGAGGAAGGTCGCAGTGCAGGAGCGACACTGGCAGCATGATTCGCCGCGTCACTCCTGTTGGTCACGCCCTCGTCGGTCTCAGCGTTGTGGCCATGACGGCGCTGGCAGGTTTCGGGGTCATTGGTGCCGGCGACGAGGCACTCTTTCGGCCCGAACACTTCGACGCGAAACAGGTCACGGTACGACCAGAGGGAGTCGATGGTATTCGGATCCGTGAAGTCGTCGACATCGACTTCGGGCTCACTGAACGTCGCGGCTACCAGCGCGATATCCCAGACGACTTTGGTGCCCCCGTCGATGTCGCAGCGTTCTCGCCGGATGCAAACGGCGAGGTGACCAGCAGCAACTTCGGGAGTCGTACTCAGATCCGAATCGGCAACGCCGGGGTCTTTTTCACCGGCCAGCATCGGTACGAACTCGAGTACACGTTGCCGGAAGCGGACGTGTCGAACGGCGTCCTCGCCGTGGACATCATCGGGACCGACGAGACGTTCACGACTGACCGGTTTGAAGTCGTGCTCACCGGGTTCGTACTCGACAATGTCCGTTGTGACACCGGTGGACTCGGCCAATTTGGTGGATGCGACTTCACCCAGTCGGAAAGCGGCGATTACGTCGCGGTGATCGAGCCGCTAAATCCGGGTGAGGGCATCACGGTCGGCGGAACGATTGTCGCCACCGCCCCGACCAACTTTGATGCGGCACCGGCCCTCCCTGCGCGGAATCCGACGGGATTCCGCCCGCTGGGCCTCGCCGTGCTGCCAGCGGGCGTCTTGGCCGCAGTCGGCGTGTTTGCTACGAGTCGTCGCTACGGCAGCAACGAGGTGCACGGTGCTGGTGGGGCAGCCGACGCTGCATTCGGCGACCTCCCGACCCCACGGAACGGTGATCCGATTGCCGACGTTCCAACGTATCGCGTACCGGATAGTCGACTCGCTGAACTGGCGACCATTGAGTTCGTACCGCCCCGCGGCATCGAGCCATGGCAGGCGGCAGCGCTGCTGACCGAGCGCGTGGACGACGACACGGTGTCCGCATGGTTCTCGGAGATGATCGCGCGTGATGCGATCGCGGTGGATGACGACGACATGCTCCGTCGTGGAACCGACGTCACGCGGCTCAGTGCAGTCGACCGGGCACACATCGACCAAATCTTCTCGTCCGGAGACGCCATCGAGCTCGGAAAGTACGACCCGAACTTCGGGCGCGCGTGGAGTGCAATTCGAAGTGAACAACTCCGATTCGTCGCCGAAGCTGGATGGTGGACCCGCGGTGCGCCAGGTACGCCGACGGTCAACTTCACGGCGCTGACGAGATTGCTCGTACCGCTCATCTTCATTTTGGTCATCAGTGCGAGTGCGTTGGCGACCGCTGGGCGCAGTTTGCTCACGGCAGTGTCGCATCCGCTGATCGCGCTCATACTGAGCGTGCTGGTGGTGACCGCATGCGCGTTCCTCGTGTATCAATCGTTGCTGCCGTCGCGTTCGGCGACGGGTTCTGCGCTGACCCTGCGGTCGGAGTCATTTCGTCGCTTCCTTGCAGCAAGTGAGGGACGCCATGTCGAGTGGGCGTGGAAGAACGATGTTGTGCGCGAGTACAGCGCCTGGGCAGTAGCGCTCGGTGCCGCCGATGCATGGAAGCGGGCCATCGAGTCCAGCAATATTCCGCATCCGGAACGTGTGCTGCACGGGCCGCTGTTCGTGTACAGCTCCGCAGGTTCGTTTCGGTCGGCGCGAACAGCGCCGTCGTCATCGGGGAGCGGCGGCGGTGGCTTCAGTGGTGGCGGAGTCGGCGGTGGCGGTGGCGGAGGGAGTTCAGGGTCGTGGTGACCCCACACGCGTGACCGGGAATCCTCCGGCCCCGCAAGCCATCAGCACGTTGTCGGAGGGTCCGACGTCGTTTGCAGCGCGGATGGCACTATCTTCACCGCGGTGGCCGACACCCCGGAACCGAATTTCGCGCGCCGCCGCGGTGTTCTTGCCGGTGCCGCTGTCGTCGCTGTGGGTCTGCTGATCGCCATCGGCGTCGGGCTCGCCAGAGGGGGCAGCACCGACACGCTGTCAGATTCACTGCCCTCAACGAGTTCTGCCACAACGAGCCCAACGACGACCACGGTGCCGCCGGCAACGACCACCACCACGACGACCACGACGACGACCACGACCACGACCACCACGGTGCCGGTCCCGACGACCATTCTCGACAACGGCGTCCCGATCTGGGAACCATACGAACCGCTCCCAGCACTTGACGGATTCGCAGCGCTCACTGGCGAACCGGCGGGATCCGATGTCTCGAACCGTTCGATCATCGCGGCGAAGATCGATAACTACCCTCGGGCGCGGCCGCAGTGGGGGCTCGATCAGGCTGACGTTGTCATTGAAGAGAACGTCGAGGGTGTCACCCGATTCGTCGCGCTGTTCCACTCTCAGCTGCCCGACCGACTCGGACCCGTCCGGTCGGCCCGCACCGGGGACCTCGACATCCTGGCGCCGATGAACCGGCCGATCCTTGTGTGGTCGGGCGGGAACGGTGGTGTCACGAACTGGGTCGAGTCAGCCGCCCGGTCTGGTGTTCTGGTGAACTTCACGGCGCAGAAAAGCCCGTGTTACAACCGCAACTCGAGTCGAAGCGCACCGCACAACCTTCAGCTCAACCCTTCGTGCGCTCTCGACAATGCGCCGACGGCAGGTGCGGCTCGACCGCTTTGGGCAATCGATCCCGCATGGACGCCACCCGCCGACGTCGGAGCGGTACCGACGGCCGCATTCAATGTCGGGATGGACGGGGTGTCGGTCGATTGGGTCTGGGATGCCGAGTCGTCGAAGTACCTGCGATCGCAGAACGGCAATCGCCACACGGCAGCGTCGGGTGCGCAGATCGCCGTCGACAACGTCGTCGAACTGCTTGTGTTCCATGCGCCGTCGCCGGTCGATGCCCGCTCGCCGAATCCGATCACGGTCGGCCTGGGCGCGGCTGTGGTGCACCGCAACGGCGAGAGCATCCCAGGAACCTGGGAACGCGCGACTGCGTACGACCCGTTCACGCTACGCGACGCCAACGGGGCAGTCATTCCGCTCAACACCGGAAAATCTTTCGTCGAACTCGTCCGCGATCGCTGAGCCTGGGCCCGACCTGCGGTCCGAATTCAGCCGACGGAGAAAAAGATCACGCCGCGACGGATTGATCAGCCAGCGACGATGGGTTCGAGCGTGAGCTCTGGCTCATTTTGCTCGATGCGCTGCAGGGCGTACTTGTTTTCGAACAGCGCAACCATGTCGCCGCTGAATCGGGCGAGGATGCGAACGCCCGGCTTCTCGCGCAACTTGTCAGCCGACTCTTTGTCGGTCACTCGGATCGCCTGATACGGGGCCGGTGAGATCTCGATCGGAGCGTTGAACTCGAATTCGAGTCGGTTGGCGAACACATCGAACTGGAGCTGACCGACTGCTGCCAACACCGGTGAGGCGTCACCCCAGTCCGGATCCTTCAGCACCTGGACCACACCCTCTTCGTTGAGCTGCGCCAGGCCCTTGCGGAACTGCTTCGACTTGCCGGTGTCGACCGGACGGGCAGTGGCGAACACCTCGGGGGCGAACGAGGGGATCGGCGGGAATTTCACTCTGGGGCCGGTCTCGTCGAACAGCGAATCGCCGATGTTGAGGCCGGTGGCGTTGACCAGACCGACAACGTCGCCGGGGAACGCCTCGTCGATTGTGGTGCGCTCGGCACCGAACACGGTCGACGCGTACTTCGTGGCAAACGGCTTACCGGTGCGCTCGCAGGTCATAACCATGCCGCGATCGAACTGGCCCGAGCAGATCCGGGCAAAGGCAATACGGTCGCGATGGTTCTTGTCCATGTTGGCCTGGACTTTGAACACGAACGCCGACACCGGCGAGTCGAGCGGCCGAGGCTCATTGTTGACGTCGAGGCGTGGAGTCGGCGCAGGGGCGAGGTCGACGATGGCGTCGAGCAGGTGCCTGACACCGAAGTTGGTCAGGGCTGACCCGGCGAACACCGGTGTCGACTCGCCGGCGAGGAACGACGGCATGTCCACGTCGGCCTCCATTGCGCTCAGCAGTGCGGTCTCCTCGGCAGCCTTTTCCCACTCCTTGCCTTCTTCGGTCGCAGCGCGTGCAGCCGGGACGTCTTCTTCCGGAGCGATCTGGGACCCACGAGCGGTGCGGGTGAAACGGGTGAAGATGTCCGTGCGGCGATCGATCACGCCACGCAAATCACCGAAAGAGCCGACAGGCCATGTCGCCGGCGTCGGGCGGAGACCGATCTGGGCTTCGATCATGTCGAGCAGTTCGAGTGGCTCGATGCCGGGCCGGTCGAGCTTGTTGAGAAACGTGATGACCGGGAGGTTGCGTGAGCGGCACACCTCAAACAATTTCAACGTCTGCGGCTCGATGCCCTTCGCCGCATCGAGCACCATGACCACAGCGTCAACAGCAGACAGCACCCGGTAGGTGTCCTCGGAGAAGTCCCGGTGGCCCGGCGTGTCGAGAAGGTTGAGCTCGTGGTCGCGGTACGGGAAGTTCAATGCCGTGGAGGTGATCGAGATGCCGCGCTTCTGCTCCATGTCCATCCAGTCCGATGTCGCCGACCGGCGACCTTCGTGCGCCTTGACGGCACCGCCTGAGGTAATGGCCCCGGCGTAAAGGAGAAACTTCTCGGTCAGCGTGGTCTTGCCCGCGTCAGGGTGGCTGATGATGGCAAACGTTCGACGTTTACTCGCTTCATTCACGACCTGGGTAGACACGGCGGCTCACGCTACCGACCGCGCCGCCAATGGGGTCGGGAGCCTTCGTAACTTGCGTGAGGTAGACCTGCGGAGCCAATCGACTGGCTCGATTGCGAAGTGTGGATCGAGGATCGGATCAACCGCGGTAGGGCAGGTCGTACTCGGCCAACGTCGCCGGGTCGGAGGGGTCAACGTCGGCGAGCGTGACGGGGTTGTCAACGCGTCCGATGGGGCGTGTTCCGACGCCGACGATGCCACTGGCTTGCTCGCCCAGGTCGATTCGGCCCGCTTCAACACGCGCAAGCAGCTCGGCGACGATGTTGGGGTGATCGTCCGACACGTCGACCGTCTCCCCAATGTCGCTGGCCAGGTCGTACAGCTCGAGCAGCTCGGTCCCGCCCTTGCGGACATGGAGTTTCCAGCCACCGACGCGCACTGCCTCGATGTTTGCGCCACCGATGTAGAAGAAACAGCGACCTGCGTCAACCGGCGGGCCGTCGAGACCGATCAACTCTGAGATGTCAGCACCATCCAGGAGACGGTCGACAGGAACCGGCGCGCCAGTGAGCCGACCGAGCGTGGGCAAGAGGTCGAGCGCCGAGGTCATCTCGGTGACCCGTGTGCCGGGAGCGATTCGCTCAGGCCACCGGATCAGACACGGTACGCGCTGGCCGCCCTCCCACGTGGTGCCCTTCGCGGCTCGGAGCGGAGCGTTGCTGCCGGCACCGTCTGGCCCAGGAGCGAGCGCGCCGTTATCGCTGGTGAAGATGATGAGCGTGTTGTCGCTGAGGCCCTGTCGTTCGAGTTCCTCAACGATGACTGCCGTCGCCCAGTCGATGCTGGCAACGGCGGCCCCGTACGCGCCGTTGCGGGACTGCTCCTGGAACTGCTCCTCCACGTAGATCGGGACGTGCACGTACATGTGCGCCAAATACAAGAAGAAGGGGGCGTCGCTGTGCTCGCGGATGAACTGCGTCGACCGTTCCACATAGCGCCGGGTCAGGGATGCCTGGTCAGGCTGGCACTCGATGAGTTCGTTGCCCTCCATGAGGGGAAGCGGGGGCCACTTGAGTTCGAAGTCCATCCCCGCGGCTTGAATGCGCTGGTTCAATTCCTCAAGCGTTGGCTGGCCGGCGGCTGTGGCCTGGCGTCCCATGTCGTTGCTGTAGGGCAGCCCGAACCATTCGTCGAAGCCGTGATTCGTCGGGAGAAACTCAGGTTGATCGCCGCAGTGCCACTTACCGACAGCGAGCGTCGCGTATCCGGCGCCACGCAACATCGACGCAATGGTCACCTCGTCGGGGTGCAAACCGACACCCTGCCCGGGGAACAACACGCGCATGTTGTTCATCGGTTCACCGCCGAACCCGATTCGTGTCGGGTAACTGCCGGTCAACATCGCGGCTCGGGACGGAGAGCAGACCGGCGAGGCCATGTAAAAGTCCGTGAAGAGAGCCCCCTCGGCGGCGAGGGCGTCGAGCGCTGGTGTGTCATGGAGCTCGGAGCCGTAGCAGCTGAGGTCGCCATAGCCGAGATCGTCGCAGTTGATGAGCACAATGTTGGGGGTCATGGGTTCGCTTTCGAGAACGAGGTCCCTTCGGTGACGTACCCGCTGGGATGAGTCGATCGTAGAAGGTGCTCCTCCGACGTCGGCCAGCGGGCCGACCTGCGACCGCCCGGCATGAGTAGCCCTGGAGTGCGCTGATCGGTCAAGATCACCAGGTGTCAGTCGAACCCCGCCACACATTGCCCGAGCTTCCGGTCGGAACCGAGACGGCTCGGAGTCTGATCTCGGCAGCAAAGCGCATCGTGGTGTTGACAGGTGCGGGCATTTCGACGGACTCCGGGATCCCCGACTTCCGTGGGCCGAACGGCGTGTGGACGAAGAACCCGGCAGCGGAGAAGGCGTCGAACCTGCAGAACTATCTTGCCGATCCGGAGTTACGCAAAGTCGCATGGCAGAACCGACTGACGACACCCGCGTGGACTGCGGAACCCAACCAGGGTCATGCTGCCATTGTCGAGTTCGAACGCCGTGGTCAACTCCACGCAGTGGTGACGCAGAACATTGACGGGCTGCATCAGAAGGCAGGCACCGACCCCGACAAGGTGGTCGAAGTGCACGGCACCGTGTGGTTCACGCGCTGCTGGGACTGTGCGGATCAACGTCCGATGGCGCAAAGCCTGACCAGGGTGCGTACGGGCGACGTCGATCCGGCATGTCTGGAGTGTGGCGGGATCCTGAAGAGCGACACGATCAGCTTCGGCCAGGCGCTTGTTCCCGAGGTCATCGATCGGGCGCTCCAGGTCAGCGAAGAGTGCGACGTGCTGCTCGCCGTCGGTTCGACACTCAGCGTCTTTCCGGTGGCCAACTGCGTCCCCCGCGCCAAAGCAGCAAATGCTCGAGTCATCATTGTCAACGGTGAGGAGACCCGAATGGACCGATTTGCGGATCACTTGCTCGTTGGTCAGATCGGCGCCGTCCTGCCGGCACTCCTCGCCTGACCTGATCCGTTTGCGTACCCGGTGACATGTCGCCGGCGACATGTCACCGGTACGCAAACGATGGTGGCGGTGGCGGTACCCGCTCATTCCCGACCCAACAGGTCAACTATCGACGGTAGGCTTTTTCGATGGCAACGTTCCGAGACCTTCTCTCCGCCGCAAAGTCCGAAATCAACGAAGTTGACACCGACGGTGCATCGAGTGCGATCGCCGACGGCGCGCTCGTCCTTGACGTCCGCGAGCCCGACGAGTTTGAGGAAGGTGCGTTGCAGAACGCGATCCACATCCCGCGTGGTCATCTCGAAGCGCAGATCGAGGGACGCATCGTCGACAAGTCCGCAGCGATCGTGGCGTACTGCGCAGGTGGTGTCCGCTCAGCCTTTGCGGCCAAGACCCTTGGCGAACTCGGGTATACCAATGTCGTCTCGATGGAGGGCGGCTACGGCCGGTGGAAGGACGAGGGGCGCGACTGGAAGAAGCCCGTCACGCTGACCCCCGAGCAGAACAACCGCTACAAGCGCCACCTGCTGCTGCCCGAGGTCGGGGTCGCAGGTCAGACGAAGTTGCTCGACGCCAAGGTGCTGATGCTCGGTGCAGGTGGGCTGGGCTCGCCAGCAGCGCTGTACCTCGCTGCTGCAGGCGTCGGAACGATCGGCATCGTCGACATGGATGACGTCGACTCGTCGAATTTGCAGCGACAGATCCTCCACAACATCGACCGCATCGGCGACCGCAAGGTCGACTCAGCGAAGAAGACCTTGACGATGCTCAACCCGGACGTCAACGTCGTCACCTACGACACGCGGCTCGACGCCTCAAACATCATGGACATTCTCGAGGGCTACGACGTGGTCGTCGATGGCGCCGACAACTTCCCCAGCCGCTACCTCCTCAACGATGCGAGCGTGAAACTCGGTATTCCCGTCGTCCACGGATCGATCTTCCGATTCGAAGGCATGGTCAGCGTGTTCCACCCGACCGCAGGACCGACGTACCGCGACATGGTGCCCGAGCCGCCGCCAGCCGAACTCGCGCCGAGCTGCGCCGAGGCCGGCGTGCTTGGCGTGTTGCCCGGCATCATCGGTTCGATCCAAGCGCTTGAGACGATCAAGGTCATCCTCGAACTGGGCGAGCCGTTGATCGGTCGCATTCTCACTGTCGACACCAACGACATGGAGTTCCGCGTCTTCAACCTGAAGCCCAACCCCGAGAACGAAGTCACCTACGAGAACCGTGACCGCATCGAGATCAAAGAACTCGACGGCCTCTGCGCACCGGGCCTGGCTGCCCCCCACTGAGACCACTGAGACCACGTGGTGGGCTGAGTCAGCGAGTCAGGTCAGGAATTCGGGCTCGCGAGCAACGAGCTCGTCCCAGAACGGCTGGAACTGGAACCAGCCGGCGATGTCGTTGCCCTGCGCCTTGTAACCATCCTCGCAGAGGTGGTCCGGAATCTCGATCGGCTCACCTGCTGATTCGGCGAGCAACTGGCTCTGACAGAGGCGCTCGAGAGCAATGAACCACCAGACGGCCGCATCGACTGAACCGCCCGTGGTGATGAGGCCGTGGTTCTGATGAATGAGCGCTTTCTTGGTGCCGAGTGCCTCGCCCATGGCCCGACCGACTGCGGTGTCGAGCACCACGGCACCGCTGCCCTCGTTGCAGAGCGCGATGTCGTTGTAGAACATTGTCGCGTCCTGGCTGATCATCTTCAGTGGCTTGCCGAGGGTGGAGAACGTGCGTCCATACATCGAATGGGAGTGTGCGGCGGCCATGACGTCGGGCCGTGCCTTGTGGAGTTCGCTGTGGATCGCAAACGCCGCTGCGTTGACGGGTCGGTCGCCGACGACGACATCACCATTGTGGTCGACGCAGATGAGGTCGCTCACGGTCATCAGCTTGAAGTTGTGGCCGAACGGGTTGACCCAGAAGCGGTCGGTGAACTCGGGGTCGCGAACAGTGACGTGGCCTGCCACACCCTCTGCGAGATGGAGGCGACCCATGGTGCGCAGCCCACAGGCGAGGCGCTCCTTGCGGCGCTGACGCTCGGCTTCCATGTCCTCGATCTCCGGAGCAGCCTGCTTCTGGATTGCGGACAGTGTTTCCTCGACGGTGTCGGTCATGTTTGAATTGTAACGCCCGAGGTCAAGCCGGGTCGGTGCGGACGACCCGCTCGACGCGTTCGATCTCGTCGCGCTCTTGGACAGCGACGCCCACCAGCACCAACGCGATGCCGATGATGTCGAGCCCGGACGGCTGTTGGTCGAGCGCGATCCAGCCGATCACTGATGCGGTGACTGGCAGGAGCGCCAACAGCAGTGAAAAGCGACGGATCGGAATGCGACGCATCGTGAACTGGTCGATGCCGTACCCAATCGCGTTCGAGAACACACCCACGAGGAGACAGGCCGCGAGAAGTGTGGGGGAGAGCCAGACCGGGCCACTCCACGGAGCGCCGATTGGCGTGGTCACGATCGCTCCGATGCACAAGCCGAGACCGAGGCCGGCGACGCCGCGGTCGACTTGGGCGACCCGCGAGCCCAACACGATGTAGCCGGCCCAGAGTGCTGACGCCAACAGGATGAAGAACAGTCCGTCGAGGTTGTCGGCGACCTCAACCCCGCCGAGGACGACGACGCCGACAATCGCGAAGGCAAGCGCGACACCGTTACGGAGAGACCTTGTGGCGACTGCGGCAACGGTGATGGGGCCGATGAACTCGATGGTGACGCCCTTGCCGAGATCGATGCGGTCGATCGCAAGGTAGAAGCAGATGTTCATCAGCGCCGTGGTGATGCCGAACACCGCCACGCTGATCAACTGTGGACGAGTCCACCCGGAGCGCCAGCCGCGTGATACGGCGAGCAGCGCGATGGAGGCGCCGATGATTCGGAACCATGCAACGGTCTGCGGTTCCACCTGATCGAACAGGAGCACGGCGATCGCTGCGCCGATGTACTGCGCCACCGCAGACAACACGAACAGCGCCTCGGGTTGCGCGGTACTCAGCCAACGGGCGATTGGACCGCCCGATGCTGGGGTTGACGTCGCCGACTGCACCTCGCCAGTGTGGCCCAAGAGTCACAAATGGGGTCAGACCCCCGCTTGTGTCGCGCCGCTACGCGACACTGCAGGGGTGCAAACGCCCGTGAACCCGTCGTCCATCGCCAATCCAGCGGCGAACTATCACCACGCCGTGTTGGTGGAGAATCCGACTCGCTGGCTCCACACGTCTGGAGTCGTGCCGACCGCACCGGACGGGTCGACACCTGGCGCGATGGAGGATCAAGCGAAGGTGGTGTGGGAAAACATCGCAGCAATGCTCGCAGCCGCCGACATGTTGGCGCTCGACATCGTGTCGGTCACCACGTACGTGGTGAGCGGCGAGCCGCTTGGCCCGGTCATGGCTGCACGGGATGCATTTCTCGGCGACCACCGGGCCGCAAGCACACTCGTCACCGTTCCCGAACTCGCCCAGCCGCAATGGCGAATGGAAGTCGCCGTCGTCGCCGCGAACTGACCGAGCGCGACAAGTTGGCGGCTGACGACATGGTGTCAGGCACCATGCCGTCCTACGATCGACCCATGGCTGACGCGCCCAACCTTCCGCACACTGATTCCGGCATTCCGATCCAGCGGCTCTACGACGAGACCGACCTGGCGAACTGGGACGCTGCGACCCAACTCGGAGCGCCAGGGGAAGAGCCGTACACCCGCGGTGTCTACTCCTCGATGTACACCGGACGCCTCTGGACAATGCGCCAGTACTCGGGCTTCGGCAATGCCGAGGCGACAAACGAGCGGTTCAAGTTTCTCCTCAACGCGGGCCAGACCGGTCTGAGCTGCGCGTTCGACCTGCCGACGCAGATGGGATACGACTCCGACCACGGTCGGGCCGAGGGCGAAGTCGGCAAGGTTGGCGTCGCCATCGACTCGATGGAAGACATGCGACTGCTCCTCGCCGGTCTCCCGCTCGACAAGGTGTCGACGTCGATGACGATCAACTCGACTGCGGCGATTCTGCTGCTGATGTACGAGTTGGTCGCCGAAGAGAACGGTGTCGCCGCCGACCAGATCAGCGGCACCATCCAGAACGACCTGCTCAAGGAGTACATCGCCCGGGGCACCTACGTGTACCCGCCGCGCCCGTCGATGAGGATCATCACCGACATCTTCGGGTACTGCGCCGACCACATTCCGAACTGGAACACGATCTCAATTTCTGGCTATCACATTCGCGAAGCGGGTTCGACAGCGGTTCAGGAGATCGCATTCACGCTGGCGAACGCTATTGCCTACGTCCAGGCTGCGGTCGATGCGGGCCTCGACGTTGACGACTTCGCGCCGCGGCTCAGCTTCTTCTGGAACGGTCACAACAACTTCTTCGAGGAGATCGCGAAGTTCCGCGCCAGTCGGCGGATGTGGCACACGATCATGACCGAGCGGTTCAATGCCCAGAATCCCAAGAGCAAGATGCTCCGGTTCCACACGCAGACCGGTGGATCGACGCTGACCGCGCAGCAGCCGATGAACAACATCATGCGCGTCACGCTGCAGGCGCTCGCCGCAGTGATGGGCGGAACGCAGTCACTCCACACCAATGGTTTCGATGAGGCGCTCAGCCTGCCGACCGAGAACGCGGCCCGCATGGCGCTCCGAACTCAACAGGTCATCGGCTACGAGTCGGGTGTCGTCGACACGCCGGACCCCATGGCCGGTTCGTACCTGGTCGAGTCACTCACCGACGAAGTCGAAAAGCTCGCATGGGACTACATCGCCACCATCGACGAAAAGGGTGGTGCAGTCGCTGCGATCGAGCAGGGCTACCAAATGGACGAGATCATGGACTCGGCCTACCAGTACACGAAGTCGATCGACGACAACGAACGGACCATCGTCGGCGTCAACAAGTTCACGATGGATGACGAGCCCGAACCGGCAGTCTTTCCGATCGACCCCACACTGGAGCCCGGTCAGATCGAGCGGCTCAAACGCTACAAGGCCAACCGTGACCCCGCGGCGGTCGAATCAGCGCTCGGCAAGGTCAAGGCGACCGCCGGGACGAGCGACAACCTGCTGTACAGCATCAAGGATGCACTGCGTGCCGATTGCACGCTCGGCGAGATCAGCGACAGCCTGCGCGAGGTCTTCGGCGTCTACACACCCTGACCGGAAGCCAGCTGACGGCCAAGAGGTGCCGGCCGGCTGGAATGTGTCTCGTCGCGAGATATGGGCCTCAGGAGAGCTGGGCGGTGATTGCGTCGAGGAGCTCGTCGTAGGAGTCAAGCGCTGGGAACTGCGGGAACTCGGCGATCACGTTGGCTGGAGCATGAAACAAGAATCCGGCGTCGGCTTCGCCGAGCATCGTCGTGTCGTTGTAGCTGTCGCCAGCAGCGATGACTCGATAGTTCAGCCCATGGAAGGCCTGCACGGACTTGCGCTTCTGGTCAGGTTGGCGCAGTCGATAGTCGACGATGCGGTCGTCGGTGACAACCAGCCGATGGCAGAAGACTGTGGGCCAATCGAGTTGGCGCATGAAGGGCCGAGCGAACTGCTCGAAGGTGTCGCTGAGAATGATCAGCTGCGTGCGGGCTCGAAGCTTCGCCAGGAAATCGTGGGCACCCGGAAGGGGAACGAGACCGGCAATGACGTCTTCGATCAACGACATCGTGAGACCGTGCTCAGCGAGCAGGCCGAGGCGATAGCGCATCAAGACGTCGTAATCAGGCTCATCACGCGTCGTGCGCAGCAGACCGTCGATGCCGGTCCGTTCAGCAACGGCAATCCAAATCTCGGGGATCAAGACCCCTTCGAGGTCGAGCGTGACGATCGTCTGAGTGGCAGTGTCGAGTGCGGGCACGCCCCGCATTCAATCACTGCTCGATCCGGACCACCTCGACGGGGTCCCGTTCAGGCACCGGACACGTGCCGCCTGGCCAACCGAGATAGATCACGCCAACGATGCGATCGTCGGGACTGAAGCCGCAGAGCTCGAGCACCTTGGGTGGGCGCGTGAGCGCTGGGGTCGACCAAAAGCTCGCGAGCCCCAACGCCGTTGCGCCGAGTAGAAGGTTTTGAATCGCGGCGGCGACGGCATCACGATTCTCGAGGTGCAGCATTTCATTGGGATGTGGTTCGCAGCCCACGACAACGACGGCAGGCGCTCTGAGGTACTTGCCCTGTGTCTTGATGCGTTTGGCGTCGTCACCGAAGTCAGCGTCGGCCATATCGGTCGCCATCGTGGTGCCGAGCCGCGAGCGACCATCGCCGGTAAACGAGGCGAAACGCCACGGCCAGGTGCGCTTATGGCTCGGGGCCCACGACGCAAGTTCGCAGAGTTGGTCGATGATGTCGTGGTCGACGGACCGATCAGACTCCATCACCAACGACGTGCGGCGGCCACGTGCGAGCTGGGTGAACGCATCAATCGTCGTCATCGCCCCATCATGGGAGATAGGCGGACGCTCCACAACGTCGGATGCGCAGGAGCCTGTTCCGCGAGTTCCGAACTCCGGTCAACAGTTCGCCGCTCGACGATGTCGCTGGCCGTGCTCGAAGCGTCTTCGCGGACAGCGGGGTGAATACCTGCAACCGCAGGTTTAGTCATGCTTGGCGCGACTGGGCTGCACCCTGGGCGCCTCGTTTGGCATCTTCGGATACACCGGTGGCCACGGGGCATCGGGAATGCCATCGGCGAGATCGGCGGCGAATCGCTCGACGAGCGGAGCGATTGAGCACGGAGCTTCATCCATCAGCTCCCACGGGTCGCCGTGGGCGGCAAGCCGGTGCGGCACTGTGTCGATCGTGCATACCTCGGGATTGATCGTGTTGAGTTCGTCCCAACGGAACGGTGTCGACACCTGTGCTCCGACGCGTGGTCGGACACCCCAGGCGCCGAACATGTTCTTGTGCGGAGCATTCTGGTTGTAGTCGATGAACACCCGCTCGCCACGTTCCTCCTTCCACCACTTGTCAGTGATGAGATTCGGTTGCCGTTCGGATAATTCGCGGGCGAGGGCGATGACGGCGCCGCGGATGGCGAACGAATCCCAGCCCGGCTCGACCCGCACGTAGATGTGAATGCCCTTGCTGCCCGTGGTCTTGGCGAACCCGAGCATCCCCAGTTCGGCCAGGTAATCGCGGACCAGTGCAGCCGCCTCTCGAACTTGATCGAATGTCACGCCCGGCGTCGGGTCCAAGTCGATGCGCATTTCGTCGGCCTCGTCGGGCTCGCTCGCCCGGTAGGGCCACACATGTAGACCGAGCACCCCCTGATTCGAGGCCCACAACACATGTGCCAGGTCGGCGATCACCAGCGCTCGTGAGGGGGTGCCGTTGATCGTCTCCACGGTTGTGGTGTGTAGCCACTCGGGCGCAGAGTCGGGGATGCGTTTCTGGAAGAACGATTTCCCGCGTACGCCATTCGGGTAGCGCTCGAGCAGCACGGGTCGACCAACAAGCGTGCGCATGATCGCGTCGCCGACTGACACGTAGTAGCGAGCGAGGTCCAGCTTGGTTCGCTGGGCCTTCTTTGGTCCGACCGACGGGAACATCGGCTTGTTCGGATTCGTGATCGGCACGATGCGGCCGGCGGCCTCGATCTCGACTGGAGCACCGAATTCGTCAGCTTTCGCCATCAGCAGCTCTGCAGATTGTGGCTCGGAGTGGTGCACACCATTGCGCTGCAACGTATCGAAACTGCGGTGCTCGATGTGGTGCTTGCTACTGGTTCGAATGCAGTTCGCTGTTCAGTTCGCCCCAGCTCTTGTCGCGCGGCCGGGCGATGACCTGTCCTGTTTGCCCATCACGGATGAACAGGACACCGCTGACTCCGGAGATGTCCCGAGCCTTGACGACGCCGTCGGGAGTCAGAATTGGCGTTGCGGCGGTGATGTAGAGACCGGCTTCGACAACGCAGTCGTCACCG
>JABJAB010000041.1 GCA_018666235.1 Ilumatobacter sp. | reverse complement strand
TGGCGCGAGACTGTGTCCATGTCTGATCGAGTCACCATCACCATCGAGGCGGGAATCGCCGACGTCAAAATGAACCGCCCCGACAAGCGCAACGCGCTCGACCCGGCGATGTTCACTGCCCTGGCCGAGGCTGGCGAGCAGCTGAAGACCGAACCCGGTGTGCGGGTCGTCGTGCTGTCAGGCGAGGGTAAGTCGTTCTGTGCGGGCCTCGATATGGCGTCGATGCAGGCAATCGCAGGCAACGACGACTCGGAGGGCCGGTCGACCGGCAATGCCGGAGACATGACCGAAGGCCGAATCACTCACCTCGCGCAGCAGGTCTGCTGGGTGTGGCAAGAAGTGCCTGTCCCGGTCATCGCTGCGGTGCACGGGCACGCATTGGGTGGTGGGATCCAGATCGCGCTCGGTGCCGACATTCGCATCGTCCACCCCGATACGAAGATGTCGGTGCGCGAGATCTACTGGGGTTTGGTGCCGGACATGACGGGAACCTTCCAGCTCGGCAAACTCGTCCGTCCTGATATTGCCAAGGAACTCACGTTCACCGCCCGGGTGTTCCCCGGCTCGGAGGCGTTTGACCTCGGCCTGGCCACTCGGCTCAGCGATGATCCCTACGCCGACGCGATGACGATGGCGCGTGAGATCGCTGGGGTGAGTCCGGGCGCAGTGCGCGGAGCGAAGGAACTGATCAACAACATGGCTGCTGAGGGCGCAGCGGAACAGTTCGCGGAAGAGCGCCGCTTGATCCGCGCCCAGGTCGGTACGCAGAACCAGGTCGAGGCGGTCACAGCCAGCTTCGAGAACCGCGCACCCGTCTTCACGGACTGACAGTTTTCGAAACGGCGCAGCCACCGTTCATTGGGCTGGCATCCTGTCGACCGTGCGTTTGTCGTTCCAGCGGTTCTTGGTCGTCGCGTTGTATGCAGGCGTGGCGAGTGCCTTTTACGTTGCGATCGACTGGGGTCGAAATCTCCAGCGGACTGCTCCGGAGATTTTTCTCGGCGCGGCGCCGTTGGTGGGGCGGAATTTTCATGACGCCTGGGATTGGCGCTTTGGTTGGGGGGTTGATCGGGGCCCCCAGTCGCCCAGTCCCGACACCAGCTGAGCCCACATCAGTGACCTGACTTCGGGCTGTCGCAGAGGTGCAAAGAGGTCGGTCAGGCGCTGTTGCACAGACGAGCATTCTGCCTCGCGGCCGTCGTTTTCGCCAACATCTCGGGCTGGCATCTCGGGCTGGATGCGGAACCGCTGTCTGTTTCACGACCGAACGAGCGAGCACAGCGGGGGGTTGAGGCTCTAAGCTGGGCAACCCCCGCTTGAGCCAGTGTTGTCTCGAGCATCCTCGTGTGAGGCCGCTGGTCAATGTCGATCAGGCTGTCTTCGCGATTTCGTAGCCGATCAACGACTCGTGGATGTGACAATGCAGCAACCTCCCGGCCCCTCTGGCCTCTACGACCCCCGTCAGGAACACGATTCCTGCGGCGTGTCCTTCGTCGCGAACTTGAAGGGCGTCCGTTCGAATGAACTGGTCGTGACAGGTCTGCAGGCGTTGACGAACCTTGAACACCGCGGTGCAACAGGCGCCGAGCCCGACTCGGGCGACGGCGCCGGAATCCTGCTGCAGGTTCCGGACCGCTTCTTCCAGGAGGTCACCGAGTTCGACCTGCCTGCCGCTGGCGCCTACGCCGTGGGCATCGCATTCCTGCCGTCGATCCCTGAATATGCACAGGACGCGATGTCGGCGATCGAGGTGAGTGTCACCGATGCTGGACTTCAGGTGCTCGGTTGGCGTGACCTGCCGATCAACCCCGACTGTCTGGGCAAGACGTCACGCGAGGCGATGCCGACGTTCAAGCAGCTTTTCGTCAGCGACCCCGAAGGTGCCACGGGTATCGAACTCGATCGGAAGGCATTCGTCGCTCGGAAGACGTCGCGGCGTGAACTCGTCGGCGACCTCGACAGCTACTTTTCGTCGCTCTCCAGCCGCACGATCGTCTACAAGGGCATGCTCACGACGCCACAGCTGAGCGAGTTTTTTCCCGATCTGCGTGATCCGCGAGTCGAGTCAGCACTGCTGCTCGTGCACAGCCGGTTCAGTACGAACACATTCCCGTCGTGGCCGCTGGCGCATCCCTATCGATTCGTCGCTCACAACGGTGAGATCAACACCGTGCAGGGCAATCAGAACTGGATGCGCGCACGCGAGGCGATGCTTGAAAGCCCGCTCTTGCCGGGCATCGACCGGGCGTTCCCGATCTGTACGCCTGGATCCTCCGACACGGCTCGGTTCGATGAAGTTCTCGAATTGCTGCACCTTGGTGGATATCCGATTCATCATGCAGTACTCATGATGATTCCTGAAGCGTGGGAAAACGACGAAACGATGTCGCAGAAGCAGCGCGACTTCTACCGGTTCCACGCGGCGATGATGGAACCCTGGGATGGTCCGGCATCGGTCACCTTTACCGATGGCGAAATGATCGGTGCAGTGCTCGACCGCAACGGTTTGCGCCCGAGCCGATATTGGGTCACCGACGACGACCTTGTCGTCATGGCGTCCGAAGTCGGTGTGATCGACATCGAGCCGAGCAAGGTGGTGGCCAAGGGTCGTCTGCAGCCGGGCAAAATGTTCTTGATCGACACCAACGAGGGCCGGATTGTCGGCGACGAGGAGATCAAGAACAAGCTTGCCGAGGAGCATCCCTACGGCGAGTGGCTTGCGGCTGGCATGACCAACCTCCCGGACCTTCCTGACCGCGAGCACGTCGTCTTCAGCCACGACAGCGTTCTGCGCCGTCAACAAATGTTCGGCTATACCCACGAAGAGCTCAAGATTCTGATCACTCCGATGGCGGCAAACGCATATGAGGCACTCGGCTCGATGGGTACCGACACGCCGCTGGCCGTGCTGTCGGACCGGCCACGGTTGCTGTTTGATTACTTCAAGCAACTGTTTGCACAGGTCACCAACCCGCCGCTGGATGCAATCCGCGAAGAAGTCGTCACAGCGGTGTCGGCGTCGGTCGGACCGGAGGCGAACCTGCTTGCTCCCGGCCCTGAGAGTTGCCGACAGATGGCGTTGCCGAACCCGATCATCGACAACGACGAGTTGGCGAAAATCATCCATGTCAATGACGACGGCGGACACGCCGGTCTCCAGGCCAAGGTGCTCAGTGGGCTGTACCGCGTTGCTGACGGTGGGCCGGGTCTCCGTGCGGCACTCGACCGCGTGTGCCAGCAGGCTTCGGATGCCATCGGAGCCGGGGCCAGAATGATCGTGCTGTCGGACCGCAACGCCGACACCATCGATGCCCCAATCCCTTCGCTCCTGCTGACCGCAGCGGTGCACCACCACCTCGTGCGGACCAAGCAGCGCACGATGACCGGCTTGGTTGTGGAAGCGGGAGATGCCCGCGAAGTGCATCACATGGCGCTCCTCATCGGCTACGGGGCCGGTGCGATCAACCCGTACCTCGCCTTCGAGTCAGTCGAAGACCTCATTCATGAGGGCATGCACGGCCTCGGCGACCTTGACGACCAGCTTGCGATTCGCAATTACATCAAGGCGTGTAACAAGGGCGTCCTGAAGGTGATGTCGAAGATGGGTGTCTCGACGGTGGCGTCGTACACCGGTGCGCAGATCTTCGAGGCCATCGGTCTTGGCGAGGATGTGGTCGAGCAGTACTTCACCGGAACGGTGAGCCAGCTCGGTGGGATCGGTCTTGACGAGATCGCCGCGGAAGTCGCGGCACGGCACAAGATGGCCAACCCTGATCGGCCCGAAGAACGCGCCCACCGCAAGCTTGAGCTCGGTGGCGAGTACCAGTGGCGCCGCGAAGGCGAACAGCACCTTTTCAATCCTGAGACGGTCTTCAAGCTGCAGCACGCTGCGCGTGCGGGCCGCTACGACATCTTCAAGGAGTACACGAGCCGCGTCGACGACCAGTCGAAGAAGCTGATGACGTTGCGCGGGCTGTTCGAGTTTGCGAACGCCGACCGCTCTGGCCGCTCGCCCATCTCCATCGACGATGTCGAGCCGGTGTCAGAGATTGTCAAGCGATTCAGCACTGGAGCGATGTCCTACGGCTCGATCAGCGCTGAGGCTCACGAGACGCTTGCCGTGGCGATGAACCGATTGGGCGCGAAGTCCAACACCGGTGAGGGTGGCGAAGACGCTGACCGGCTCTACGACCCTGAGCGGCGCTCGTCGATCAAGCAGGTGGCCTCAGGCCGATTCGGCGTCACCGCTGAATACCTCACGAATTCTGACGACATCCAGATCAAGATGGCCCAGGGTGCCAAGCCCGGCGAAGGCGGCCAGCTGCCCGGGCACAAGGTCTGGCCATGGATCGCAAAGACTCGCCACTCAACTCCAGGCGTCGGTCTGATCAGTCCGCCGCCGCACCACGACATCTATTCGATCGAGGATCTGAAGCAACTGATTCACGACCTGAAGAACGCCAACCCGGCGGCACGCGTGCACGTCAAGCTGGTCGCCGAGGCGGGCGTCGGCACCGTTGCAGCGGGCGTGTCGAAGGCGAAAGCTGATGTCGTGCTCATCTCGGGCCACGACGGAGGTACCGGGGCGAGCCCACTGACATCGCTGAAACACGCAGGTGGACCGTGGGAACTGGGGCTTGCCCAGACCCAGCAGACGTTGATGCTCAATGGCTTGCGTGACCGCATCGTCGTACAGAGCGATGGCCAACTGAAGACGGGCCGCGACGTCGTGATTGCTGCGTTGCTCGGCGCCGAGGAGTATGGGTTTGCGACGGCGCCGCTCGTCGTGTCGGGTTGCATCATGATGCGGGTCTGCCACCTCGACACCTGCCCCGTCGGTGTCGCCACCCAAAACCCCGAACTCCGCTCCCGGTTTACCGGCAAACCGGAGTTCGTGATCAACTTCTTCGAGTACATCGCGGAGGAAGTGCGTGAGATCATGGCCGAGCTGGGCTTTGCCACGATGGACGAGATGATCGGGCACGTCGAGGCGCTCGACACCCGTGAAGCAATCGATCACTGGAAGGCCTCGGGTCTCGACATCAGCCCGATTCTTGCCGTGCCACAGAATCCGTATCACCAGTCGATGATCCAGACGGTCGATCAGGATCACGGCCTCGACGAGGCGCTCGATCAGCAGTTCATCGCCCTGGCCCAGCCCGCCATCAGGGACGGCCACCACGTCTCGATCGATCTTCCGATTCGTAACGTGCACCGAACCGTTGGCACGTTGCTCGGTCACGAGGTGACGAAGCAGTGGAAGGGTGCTGGTCTGCCCGACGGCACGATCGACATCACGTTGACCGGCTCGGCCGGGCAGAGCTTCGGTGCGTTCGTTCCAGCGGGCATTCAGATGCGTCTGGTTGGCGACGGCAACGATTACGTCGGCAAGGGATTGTCTGGTGGGCGGCTGATCGTGCACCCGCATCCGCTCGCGCCGTTTGCTGCTGAAGACCATGTCATTGCCGGCAATGTCATCGGCTATGGCGCGACCGGAGGTGAGATTTTCCTCCGCGGCAATGTCGGCGAGCGCTTCTGCGTCCGTAACTCCGGTGCGCTTGCGGTCAGTGAGGGCATCGGTGATCACGGGTGTGAATACATGACCGGTGGCCGGGTGGTCGTGCTCGGCGAAACGGGCCGTAACTTTGGTGCCGGGATGTCCGGCGGCATTGCCTTCGTCTATGACCCGAATGGTGAATTTGCGAGCAAGGTCAACTACGAGATGGTCAAGCTGGAAGAACTGACGGCGGAGGATCGTGAGTTCCTGCGTGACACTGTGACCCGCCATCGCGACTTCACCGGCTCGTCCGTTGCCGAGGGGCTCCTGGCCTCGTGGCCACTCAAGGTCAGCGAGTTCCGCAAGGTGATGCCAACCGACTACAAGCGAGTTCTGAACGTCATCGCCGAAGCCGAGGCATCAGGCCTCGACGAAGACGCCACCGTTAACGCCATCATGGAAGCAGCGAGGTCCTGACATGGGTAAGCCCACCGGTTTTCTCGAATGGGAGCGTCAGACTCCCGCACATCGTCCCGTTCCCGTCCGTCTTCGAGACTGGAACGAGGTCTACGAGCCGTTCGATGCAGAAGCACTGAATCACCAGGCCGGGCGGTGCATGGATTGCGGCATCCCGTTCTGCAACAACGGTTGTCCCCTCGGGAATCTCATTCCCGATTGGAACGACCTCGTGTACCGCAACCAGTGGCACGATGCGATCGAACGGCTGCATGCCACGAACAACTTCCCCGAATTCACCGGGCGGCTGTGTCCAGCGCCCTGCGAGTCGGCATGCGTGCTCGGTATCAGCCAGGACCCGGTTGCGATCAAGCAGGTCGAAGTCGAGATCATCGACCGGGCCTTCGACGAGGGCTGGGTCACGCCGCAGATTCCGTCGGTTCGCACTGGCAAGCGGATTGCGGTCATCGGCTCCGGGCCAGCGGGTCTCGCTGCTGCGCAGCAGTTGACGCGCGCTGGGCACGACGTCGTGGTGCTCGAGCGTGCTGACCGTATTGGCGGACTGCTGCGCTACGGGATCCCAGAGTTCAAAATGGAGAAGCGGCACATCGATCGTCGTCTCGAACAAATGGAAGCCGAAGGAACCGAGTTCCGCACGAACGCCGTTGTTGGCGAGAACGTCGATATCGAGGTGCTCCGCGCCAGCCACGATGCCGTGGTGCTCGCTTGCGGCGCAACGGCATGGCGTGACCTGCCTGTACCGGGACGAGAACTTGCGGGAATCCATCAGGCGATGGAGTACTTGCCGGAGTCGAATCGGGTGCAGTTCGGTGATCAGGAGCAGTCGCCGATCGATGTGAACGGCAAACACGTGGTGATCATCGGTGGTGGCGACACCGGCGCTGACTGTCTGGGTACGGCGCATCGCCAAGGCGCGGCCTCGGTAACGCAGCTCGAGATCATGCCCCGACCGTCCGACGAACGGAATGGGGATCGCAACCCGTGGCCACAGTTCGCGATGGTCTACAAGGTCACCAGCGCGCACGAGGAGGGCGGAGAACGTCTCTACAGCGTCAACACCGAGCGGTTCGTGGATGACGGGACCGGCCGGGTCAAGGCGCTGATGTTGCACGAAGTTGAGTTCGTCGACGGCAAGTTCGAAAAAGTCGAAGGCACGGACAGGGAGATTCCTGCGGACTTCGTGTTCCTCGCGATGGGCTTTGTGGGTCCGGAGAAAGGTTCGTGGCTTGACGAGCTCGGCGTGGACTATGACGCTCGCGGCAACGTGGTGCGCGATGACAATTACATGACCAACCAGCACGGGCTGTTCGTGGCCGGCGACATGGGTCGGGGACAAAGCCTGATTGTTTGGGCGATTGCTGAAGGTCGAGCAGCAGCAGCGGGCGCCGACGCACTGCTGATGGGCGAGACAACGCTCCCACGGCCGATCGCGCCGACCGAACGCCCCTTGATGTGAAGGTCGGGCATTCAGGATGGGTGTGCCGCACACATACCGCCCTGCCAACACTGTCTCGATGAGACCACGTACGATGCCCGCATGGGTTTGAAGAACATGGGCAAATTCGGTCGGATGAGCGTGCTGACGTGGCCAATTGTGGCTGGCGCGCTGGTTCTCGCGAGCTGTGGCAGCGACGCCACGAGTGGCGCCACGGCGTCGACGATCAACCTCGACGCCACCAACTACATCGTCAAGGATCCGGTCACGACGACCATTGCGTCGCTGTCGGGCGGGGAAGAAACGGCGACCGGATCGCAGACGTATGTCGTCCAGTCGGGTGACTACGCGATCAAGGTCGCCGATCAATTCGGCGTACCGCTTGAGGATCTCCTCAACTTCAACGGGTGGGCGACCGGCAACGAGTTCCCGTTCCCCGGCGAAGAGATCAAGATTCCGCCGGGCGGCACGACACAGGCAGCGGCGACCGACGCCGACACCGACGTTGCGGCAGCAGCAGGCGAAGATGGCGAGGCCTCGGTCGGCGAGACGATCCCGGACACCGGCTCAAACTGTGCACCCGGTTCGTACACGATCGAAGACGGTGACAACGCCCGTTCGAAGGTTGCCAACAAGTTTGATGTCACGGTCGAGGCACTCGACGCGGCGAACGCCGGAACGAGTGGCTACTCGGCGTTTTACCCCGGCCTGAAGATCGTCATCCCGGCAAAAGCCGACTGCTAAATCCGGTTGCAGCGACCTCAGTTGCTTTGGGGTCGCGAGCAGGTGTGACTGAGCAGCTGTGACTCAGAGACCCTGGAAGATGTAGTTGTGCTGGACGACGTGGTCCATGCGTGCCGACGGTGCCGCTGAGTATTGGTGGCCGGGGTACAGAATCGTGTCACCCGGGACCTTGGCGAGTCGCTGCAAGCTTTCGATCATGTGCGCACCGTTGGATCCGGGGAGGTCGGTTCGGCCGCAGCCGTCAAGGAACAGCGTGTCGCCCGCAACAAGCTTGCCGTCGACGAGAAAACACTGGCTGCCGGGTGTGTGACCAGGTGTGTGCAGCAGGGTGATGTCGATGGCACCGACACTGAGGACATCGCCGGACCCGTGCTCGACGAGGTGATCGGGGCTGACGTGGGTGGTCTTTCGGACCCATTCGGTCTCATCGGCCTGAATGTGAATCGGACAGTCGATCTTGTTGAGCAGCGACGCGATGCCGTCGATCTCCATGCCCATCATCGAACCACCGACGTGGTCAGGGTGGTAGTGCGTGGCCAGCACGCCGGTCACGGTCATGTCGTCGGCTGCGACAACGTCGATGAGTTCTGCCGGGGCGTAAGCCGGGTCGACGAGCACGCACTCACCGGTCTCTCGATCGCCGATGGCGTAGACGAAGTTGACCATCTGCTCGGCGAGCTGATCGCCGTGCGCGAAGTCGCGTCCAGACAACAGCTGGCGGAAGTAGAGACGGTCGTTGTTGGGAGCAGGTGCGTTCTCAGTCACCCCTGCAGCGTACGCTGAGGCCCCTATGAGCCCGCAGGCAAGCGACACTCCCATCAGGTACGGCGTCGTCGGTGTCGGCATGATGGGCGTCGAACACATCCAGAACATTCTCGCTCTCGACGATTGCGTCGTGACCGCTGTGGCTGACCCTCATTCTCTTTCGCTTGACTCGGCGCAGCAGGCCGTTGGGGCCGAGACGCCGCTGGCGAAGTTCAGCACGGTGGAGGAGCTGATTGCATCGGGGCTTTGCGATGCGCTCGTCATTGCCTCTCCGAACTTCACGCACCACGACATCCTGATTCCGGCGATCGAGTCAGGTCTCCACCTCCTTATCGAGAAGCCGCTGTGCACCACGCTCGATGACTGTCGCGAGATCACTGACCTGGTCGCCACACGACCGCCTGAACAAGTGATCTGGATGGGTCTGGAGTACCGGTACATGCCTCCCCTCCAACGGTTGATGGCCGAGATCGCCGCCGGCACCACTGGCGATGTGAAGATGGTCGCCATCCGCGAGCACCGCTTCCCATTCCTGGTCAAAGTCGACAACTGGAATCGGTTCAGCAAGAACACGGGGGGCACCCTCGTCGAGAAGTGCTGCCACTTCTTCGATCTCATGATCCAGGCCACCGCGAGCCGTCCCGTTCGCGTGATGGCATCAGGATCACAGGACGTCAACCACCTCGACGAGGTGTACAACGGCGAGCGGTCTGACATTCTCGACAACGCCTACGTCATCGTCGAGTTCGAGAATGGCAGCCGCGGCATGCTCGATCTGTGCATGTTCGCAGAGGCGAGCAAGAACGAGCGCGAGATCGTCGTCGTGGGCGACAAGGGAAAGCTTGAGGCGCTCGACACGGAGTCGATCGTCCGCATCGGTCAGCGGACCGATGATATTTGGAGTGGCGTCAACGTTGTGACCGAAGAGACGGTCGCCGACAGCAGCATCAAGCACCAAGGCCTTCATCACGGGGCGAGTTACCTCGAGCACGTCGACTTCGCCGATGCGATTCGCTCCGGTCGGCCTGCCGACGTGACCGTGCTCGACGGACTCTGGTCTGCCGCCGTCGGCTTTGCAGCGCACCGCTCGCTCGAGACAGGACTCCCCGTTGTGCTCGACGATCTGCCCCAAATGGCGGGCATCGCGTTCGGACAATGAGCCGCCTCATTGCATTGACCGCAGGTCAACAGGTCGTCTTCGGTGGTGACCAGGTGGTCGAGGTATCTGCCGAACTTGCCGACGCATTCCAAGTCGGGGATCGGCTGGTGGTGGTCCAGGAGGATGGCGCGCTTCTCCACATCCCGGCAAACGAGCACGCCATCGTCGATGCCGCTGTCACCGCAGCGCGCACAGGGTTCGCTGAGCTGGCCGCTGTCACCGATGATGCGATCTCCGATTTCTTCGAACACTTCGCAGCGAGACTTGCCGACGATGCGGTGTTCGCTCCCATCGCCGTGGCCAACGCACTGGACATCGATCGCGCCCGGGAACGGGGACGGTCCACCACCAGACTCGAACTGAGCGCCGCAATGCGGGCCGACATGGTGGCCGGCCTACGCGGCTGGCGCGACGCTTCGGTATCTCGCGACGAGATCGTTCGAACCATCGAGCACGAGGGGTGGTCGGTCGAGGCGCGACGAGCACCGCTCGGTGTTGTCGGTTTTGTTTTTGAAGGCCGACCAAACGTGTTCGCGGATGCCTGTGGTGTCGTGCGGAGCGGCAACGCTGTGGTGTTTCGCATCGGATCCGATGCACTCGGCACTGCTTTGGCGATCGTCGAGCATGCACTCCGTCCGGCGCTGGCAGAGTCTGGATTGCCCGACGGGGTCGTCCAGCTGGTCGAGTCGGCGGCTCACAGCGCCGGTCACGCCTTGTTCAGCGATCGTCGCCTTGCACTTGCTGTGGCGCGGGGTTCGGGCGCCGCCGTTGCCCAATTGGGTGCGGTGGCCTCGCAGTCAGGTGTTCCGGTCAGCCTGCATGGAACTGGCGGCGCGTGGATTGTCGCAGGGGAGCATGCGGACGCCGACACCCTGCGCGCCGTCGTGCAGCACTCGCTCGATCGCAAGGTCTGCAACACGCTGAATGTCTGTGCGATCCCTGCCGGCCGAGCTGCTGAACTGATCCCGGCCTTTCTCGCAGGGCTCGACGCCGCAGGTGCAGCTCGGCTTACGACTCCCCGTTTGCACGTCGTGGATGGCTCGGCCGCTTTCCTGCCACCGGAGTTGTTCGATCGGAGCGTCGACGTTGACCGCGCGTCCGGCACGGTCACCGAGTGCTACGCCACCGTCTTGCCCGAATCTGATCTTGCCATCGAGTGGGAGTGGGAGAACTCGCCCGAGGTGACCCTCGTGGTTGTTGACGATGTGGACCAGGCCGTGGTGCTGTGCAACACCTACAGCCCTCACTTCACGGCGTCGCTTGTCAGCAGCGATCTGCACGAGCACGATCACTTCTACGGCGCAATTGACGCGCCGTTCGTGGGCAACGGTTTCACGCGGTGGGTCGATGGGCAGTACGCACTCGATGCCCCCGAGCTGGGCCTGTCAAATTGGCAGGGTGGACGAATGCTCGGACGCGGAGCGATTTTGTCAGGCGACAGCGTGCACACCGTCCGCTACCGCGCCACGGTGACCGACCACCAGACACACCGCTGACCGCGGTCAATGCGGGGTCGCCCCCGAGTACGATTTTCTCGTGTACCAACCGGCGCGACGCGCAGCCCTCCTGCTGAGCCTCGCGCTGCTCATGGCGGCTTGTGCGGCTGACGCTGGCGATGTCTCGTCCGAGCGGGCTGACACGATTCCTGCGCCTGCGCCTGCGTCGACGTTGCCTGCCGAGCCCGAAGCCTCGGTTGAAGAATCCGTTCCGTCGGCGACAGAAACGGCGACGACCGTTCCGACGACGACGACAGATCTCCCGGCCGAGCCAGTCGAATTTTCGCAGGGTCTCGACGATCGACTCTTCCCGGAACTCGGAGCGCCTGGGGTTGATGTGCTTTCCTACGACGTTGTGCTTGATGTTGATGTGGCAGCGGAAACCTTCGATGCCATGATCGACATCACCACGGCGGTCGCGCCGAACCTCTCGCAATTGTCGCTCGACGCGATCGGTTTCGACGTCGACACCGTCCTTGTCGATGGAGCCGCGGCAGTCTTTGAACAGTCCTTCGAGGAACTTCTCATCGACCTCCCGGCGAACCGGGACGATGTTGTCGTTGCCACCGTCAGTTATTCGGCATCGCCGGATGGCGGCACCTCGGCGGTCGGGCTGCCCGTGGGATGGTTCCCAACCGAGGGAGGCGCCTATGTGCTCAACGAGCCAGACGGGGCACGGACCTGGCTGCCGAGCAACGATCACCCCTCAGACAAGGCACTGTGGCGATTCGAAGTGACGGCACCCGAAGCCGACGTCGTCTCGGCGAATGGGACGTTGATCCAGCGCGGCGGCGCGACCGAGGCGTGGATCTGGGAGAGCGAGGACCCGATGTCGACCTATCTCGTGCATCTCGTCATCGGCGACTATGAGCTCATCGAGGACGCTTCGATTGCACTTGAGTCAGGCGCTGATCTTCCGATCACACACCTCGTACCGTCGGGGACTGCAGACGTGCACCGCGTGTTCTTCGAGCAGATCGCGCCACAGATGGCGTTTTTCGAGGAGCGATTCGGGCCGTATCCGCTGAGCGAGTACGGGCTGGCGTTCATCGACAGCCCTTCGGGTCTGGCAATGGAGACCCAGGGCCGCTCATTGTTTGCTGCTGCCGACTTCCGTCGCGGCGAGGTGGGCTTCATTCAGCACCTCCTGCTTGCGCACGAACTCGCGCACCAGTGGTTCGGAAACACAGTCAGCCCGGCAACGTGGTCGGACCTGTGGCTCAACGAGAGCTTTGCGACCTACGCGCAGTGGCTCTGGCTCGACGAGGTTGATCAGGCGGTGCTGGAGTCCCAGGCAGAAGTGGCGCTCCAAGCCCGGCAGAACGGTCGACAATCGACTGGTGAGCCGAGC
>JABJAB010000040.1 GCA_018666235.1 Ilumatobacter sp. | reverse complement strand
CGCTGGCCCCTTCAGTCCTGTTCGTTCACCTCCTTGCCGTCGGCGGCGTTCTGGCGTCGCTCGTAGTCGATTCGGGAATCGGCCGGCGGGAACGCGGTCTGATTGTGACTGGACTGACCCCGCCCGATAGCCGGCGAAGTATGGCGCCGCGGGCGCCCTCGGGACGCTGCAGAGATCCCGCCCATTGCTGGCAGCCGCGTGTCTCCGAAGCAACGGTGAGGCAGGGGGCAACGTTGCCGGGCGCGGTACTAGGTTGATTGCGTGAGGTCAGGCGGGGAGCGATCTATTTTGCACGCCGACATGGATGCCTTCTTCGTCTCAGTTGAATTGCTTCGCCATCCCGAACTGGCGGGCAAGCCCGTGGTCGTGGGCGGTACCGGGAACCGTGGTGTCGTTGCTGCAGCGTCGTATGAGGCTCGGCGCTTTGGTGTGCACTCGGCATTGCCATCCTCGATCGCTCGCCGTCGCTGTCCTCATGCGATCTTCTTGCCCGGCGACCATGAGCTGTACCGGAAGGTCAGCGCCCAGGTACGCGAGATCTTCGATCGGTACACGCCACTCGTCGAGCCGCTGTCACTCGATGAGGCCTTTCTCGACGTGACCGGATCGCGACGACTATTCGGGAGTGGAGAGGACATTGCTTGGAAGATTCGCGACGACGTGCGCGCCGAGCTCGAGTTGGGTTGTTGCATCGGAGTTGCATCAAACAAGTTTCTGGCGAAGCTGGCGTCGGTCGAGGCAAAACCGAGGGCATTGCCGGACCGCATCGAACCGGGCCGTGGCGTCATGGTCGTGGCCCCCGATGCCGAGCAGGCGTTCCTCGATCCGCTTGCCGTCCAACGACTGTGGGGCGTGGGGCCGGCCACGCTCGAACGCCTTCACCGTCTGGGAATTGCGCACGTGGCGGATCTGCATCGCGTTGACCCCACCGTTGTTGCCGCTGCGCTCGGGCGGAACCAAGCCGACCATCTCATTGCTCTGTCGACCGGTTTCGACGACCGCCCCGTCGAGGTCGACCGCGACGCCAAGTCGATCGGGCACGAGGAGACGTACGCACAAAACTTGCACAGTGTTTCCGAGATGCGAACCAACCTCGTACGTCTCACTGACGCGGTTGCGAGCCGGTTGCGCCAGGCAGGTGTGGGCGCACGAACGCTCCAACTCAAGATCCGGTTCGATGACGGGTTTCACACGATCACCCGATCGACGACGAGCAGGGAAGCGAGCGACAGTGCTGCGGTGATCATGGAGATGTTGGAGCCGATTATGGAGACGATTGACCCGTCGCCAGGCATTCGACTGCTCGGTGTGTCCGGATCAAATCTCGGCCCAGTGTTCCATCAGATGACGCTCGATGAAGCCGCCGAAGATGCACCCGCTCACGGAGCGACCGATGCTGCATTGGATGAGATTCGAGATCGGTTCGGCGCCGACGCGATCGGGCCGGCGAGCGCAGTACGCGGGGGAGAGGTGCGCAACGTGAAACGGGGCGGGCAGCAGTGGGGGCCGGATCAGTGAGCCACTCGGCAGCCGACCCGAAGCGACGTTTGGTCGTCTATGCCGTGTCGGGCCCAGTTCTCTACGAAAAGATGGTCGTCAACAGCGTTCGGTCATTGCGGGCGTTCAACGACTCGATTCCGGTCTGCTGTGTGGTGTTCTCCAGCGATCGGGCCGATGCTGGCGATCTCCTCAGCTCGGCCCCAGGGCTGGAGGTCGTCGCTGCGCCACCGCTTGCAGGCGGCGCCGGCGGAGCATTCTTCGCCAAGTGGCATGCGCTCGAATACGTCCCCGACGTCGACGAGGTGTTGTTTCTCGATGCCGACACCGTGCTCTTTGATGACGTCGAAAGGTTCTTCGAGCAGGATGCCGACTTCGTGGCCCGCGAGGAGACGCGCTGTGGCCGTGGCGGTGACGTCGTTGACTGGGCCGCAATGGACCGGATCGGGCGTGCCTCCGGGTACGACATCTGGCCGGTGTTCAACACCGGCGTGATGCTGTTCCGATCAGGATTCCACCGAGAGGTCGCAGCGATGCTCGACCGGTTCGTGTCGGTGGCCTTGAACTTCGTCACCAAGCCGGCGGAATATCCGTGTTCGAACACGCACATCAGCGAAGAGGTGTGTGCTGCGATCGTTTTGGGAGCCTCGGGCGCCCGGCGGTCCGCGTTCTACGATGCGCGCGAGGTCATGTTCCGGTCCGAGTTTGCGATGGTGCCGATTGGATCGGCACCATCGGCACCATTGCTGCACACCTTCACCGGCTATTACTGGGAGTGCATCGGGCGAATCTGCGCGGAGCGGTTACTCCCCGCTGGCACCCTCGCGCAGCTGATCACGTCCTGATCTTGGCTCCAGCGTCGACCTCGCTGAGTCGGTCGCAACCCCGTCGACGCTCTCGCCGCCCACGCCCATCCCGAATCGGCCGTGGAAGTTGCTTCCCGCAGGCCGGATCACGTCGTGACTCCAGGACGTCTGAGAAGGGGCGTTTCAGAACGGACTTGCAGAGTTTCTTGGAGGCAGGCCATGGGGCACCGATACTGGCGAGCGCCATGCGGCGGCGGGTCTTCCTGCGGTGCCGACCGCCCCGTCGATCGACATGTGACGCGTGGGACTCGCGATGATCTCGGTTCCCGCGTTGAGGATCGACCGCGAACGTGCGATGATGAGAGCGTGCCGCTCTCCGAGAACGAACAGCGCATTCTTCGCCAGATCGAAGAGGAACTTCAGCAGGACCCCACCTTTGCGCAGAAGGGGTATCGAGTACCGCGACGTCGTTCGCTTCTGCTCGTCCTCGGACTGCTGCTTGGCCTTGCGATCACCATCGGCGGCCTGGCCGTCAGCTTCGTCGTCGCCTTCGCTGGTTTTGTGCTCGTTCTGGTCATGGCAGTCATGCTCGAATCCGAGCTGCGCCTGGTCGGACGCGACCGACTCGGGCAGTTGCCGATCTCGGCCTGGCTCAACGCCAGCCGCCGGCCGGTCTCCCGGGACAAAGAAGACTCCTGAACCAGACGCTCGTCTCGGCGCTTACGACAGCTGGGTGAAGTACCGTCGAACACGCGCCAGCGGCGAGAGCGAATCCTTGACCGCTCGCTCGATCTGGCGTTTCCATTGGCGGCACTCGTCGATCTGATGCGACGAACCGTTCGGTGCGTACGACACTTCGGTGATGACCGCGGCCAGCGAGCCGAAAGGCCGCGCGATGACGGGGAATGTGCTGGCTGCGACCCCAGCGTATTCAATCGGAGTCAGCGATGCTGCGGGGCGGACCCCGATCTCGCGGAGGTCGTCCACGGATTGACGCCATAGCAGCGAGATGGCAGCTGCGGTGTCGGCAGGCACACGATGGCGGCGCCACCGTCGTACGAGTTCGGGGGCGGCGAGTGCCAGACCGACCAACAGCAGCGCGATGAAGCGGCCGGTCGGGAACGAGTTGTTCTTCTCATTGGCGGTCCCGCCCGCACCTCCAGCGAAATCATCGAACTGATCAATGGTGCTGGGGTCGATAGGGAGGCCATCGGGTGTCGTTGCGGCTGGTCCGGCGACGGTGGTCGGCGGTGAGACCTCGACGTCGGGTGCTGCGCCTGCGGGTGACTCGTCGGGGAGTGAATCGGGGTCGATTCCCGTCGCGTCCTGTTCAGGCGCGACGTTGGTGTAGTTCTCGGCACCCGGGGCGCCTCGGCCCGGAGTGGGTTCAAAGGGAACCCAGCCGAGTTCGTCGAACCAGACCTCTGGCCAGGCGTGGGCGTTCTTGCCCAGTACCGAGTATCGCTCACCATTGAAGTTTCCCGGCGTGAACCCGACCGCCACTCGGGCGGGTATGCCAATCGTCCGCATCATCGCCGCGTAGGTCCCGGCGAACTGCTCGCAGTACCCGACACGGTCGCGGAGGAAACCCTCGATGGCGCTATTGCTGTGGCCGGCCTGCACCTCGAGGCTGTAGTCAAACTCACTGCGGAACCAATCCTGCAGCGTGATTGCGGCTTCGTATGGAGTCAACGAATCAGCGGTGACGCTGCGGGCCAGTTCGCCGACCGACGAAGGGAAGTCGTCGGGAAGTTCGAGGTAGATCGGGTCCCCAGCGTCGGTGCTTGTGGCAGTTTGGAGGGTCGCGAGATCGAAGCGCGGTGAGGCCGAGACGATATCGAATGTGTTGCCGGCGACAAGGTCGCCGTCGGTCTTCAGGAGCGTGGATGAGTCAGCATTCCAACGGAGTCCGTCCTGCGGGGAGGCAGCGACAGGGTCGGGAGCGGTGGGTACGAACTTCTCGCCCAACGCCGCGATCGTGAATTCTTGACGGAGTTCGTTCGCGCCTGCCCGGGCAGTGGAGAGTTCACCGTCGGCGCTGGTGAGAGAGCGTTCGGGGAGGCCCCACTCAGTGCCGTTGAAACGGGCGAGCGCAGAGAGTCGCCAGTACGACGCGAAGTCGGCGCGGACGGAGAACAACTCGGCGTTCGACCGATTCGTGAGCCGCGAGCGAATATCGACCAACGGGCTGATGACATTTGTGACGCTGCCGCCGTTCCCGCCACGCGTCTCGTAAATGGGGTCAGCGTCAGCGCCAGGCAGGCGTGGCCCGATGAAAGAGGCGGCCACGGCCACGACCGCCGCCATGCCGAGCGCAACGGGGACGATGCGACGAATCGGCGAACGTCGTGAGCCGATGACCGTAGTGCGCTGCGGAGCGTGGTGGGCGCGCAGGGCAACCGTGGCCACCACGCCGGCGAACACGAGCGCTGTGGCCAGCGCGACCCTGCTGCGATCGGCCCCGAGCGCAGCGATGAAGACGAACAGCACGCCACCAGGCATGAGGGCTTCGGCACGAGCGAATGCTCGGAACGCGAATGCGTCGGAGAGTATGACGGTCAGAGCGATCCCGATTGCGGCGAGTACGTCCCAGCCGCCTCCGTAGATCACCGGTGCCACCGCAGTTCGGAACTGCTGGCGAACGAGTTCAATCTCTTGGCGGAAGAGTTCGACAGTGTCGCCCGTTGGGACCAGGAGCGACATGGAATCGCGGTAGTGGACGATGGCGATGATCCAGCCCATCAGCGCAATCATCAACGGAACCGCTACGAGGCCAGGGAGACGCAACCGGCGGGTGACGAAACCGAACGCGTGGCCGATGACAGCGAGCACGACGAAGTTGTCGAAGAACTGCCAGCCAGCAAAGACGCGTGCGTAGCCGGCTGCGACCGCGATTGAAAACCCGGTCAGCGCGACGGTGGCGAGCAACTCGGTGACGAGCCTTGCATCAATCGAGGGTGGAAGTGGGGGCGTCTGCGGGCGACCCGGTTGCGGCGATGTGGCCACGGCAGGGGGACGTTCGTCGGTCATTGTCATGCGCCGACCCCGTTGATCGCGCTCCAAGTGTCGAGGAACTCGACTTCACTGCGCGCCGAGACCCCAATGGCCGACCGTGAGCGCACGTCGGTCGTGACCCCGATGGTGGTCAAGGTCGGATCGACGATCGCCTGGATCGCGCGCCACCCAGCGCTCCCGTGGGACCCGGTGACGAGGATGATGAGTCCGAGACCCTCGCCCGGGTCGCGGTCGAGTTGGCCAAGCGGAGACGAGTCGGGCTCGATGCGGGCCAAGACGCTCAGCGTGTTGGCACCAGTTTCTGGTCCCCGGAGATCAATGCCGCCGGAAGTGACAAACCGTGTGGTGAGTCCGGCCTGCTCGGAACTGTGCACAAGGCTTGCTGCGGCAGTGACACCACGTTCGAAGCCATCGGCATCGAGGTACGAAGTCGGGTTGGCGTCGAACACTACGGTGCAGCGCTTGAGCCCCTCGACGGTGTGTTCTTTGACGAACAGATTCTCAGAGCGTGCCGAGGCCTTCCAATCGATCGAGCGTGGCTCATCGCCGTCGACATAAGTGCGGAGCCCATGAAACTCACCCTGTCCAAGCCGGCGTGCCTGCACGACGAGGTGCCGTCCGAGTTGGCCTTGGCCCAGCACTGGCATCTTCAGGAGGTACGTCCGCGGCGCCACCGTGACCGAGTCGGTCCCGGCAGCGACCGCCGTGGTCGTGGCGATCCCCAGCGGGTCACGAATCTCGACATCAAGCGGGCCGAGCTGGACGATGCCTCGGACCGTCGTGGGGAGTTGGTACCCGGCCGACGATCGCGTGCCCGGTGCGAGGGGAGCAACCGACAGTCGGGCGACGTAATCGGTCGCATTGGCTCGACTGACCCGTTCGGCCAACTCAAAGCTGGTCGAACGAATGGCGTCTTGGTACTCGAGTCGCAGGTCGACGCGCCCGGTGTCACCCGCGACGAGCACGGTCGGGTGGACCCAGCGCGTTGCCGAAACGCGTGGGCGGCGGAGCCGGACAAACAGCAATGCGACCATGACGGCGACAAGGAAGCCGGCGCCGATGACGAACAGTTCGACGATGGCGAAGATGCGTCCGATGACGATGGCAATGATCCCAGCGGCCAGGCAGTTCCACCCCTGGCGCGTCAGCACGACTGCCGTGCCCTGCGCTGTTCGCTAAAAGAGGTGTTCACCGCGCGACCGGGACGGCGACGGCCTCGAAGACCTCGCGCACGGCATCCTCTGGGGAGAGGGCAGCCCCACGATCGGTGCGCACCATGATGCGATGAGCCAATGCCGAGATGCCCACCGCCTTGACGTCGTCGGGCGTTGCATAGCTGCGGCCGCGCGCTGCGGCATGAGCGCGAGTGGCCGCTGCAAGCTGCAGCGTGGCCCGAGGGGAGAGTCCCAGTTCGATTCCGGGGTGGTGGCGGCTGGCCTCGGCGAGGTCGACGAGATACGACTTCAGCGCGCCCGCGACGTAGACCGTGCGCACAGCGTCGATCATGCCGTTGATCTCTTCGGCGGACACGACGGGGTCGAGACCGGAGAGGACCTTGGCCGACCCCTGATCATCGAGCATGCGGATCTCGGAGGCGCGGCCCGGGTAACCGATCGAGATCCGAAGAAGGAAGCGGTCGAGTTGACTTTCCGGAAGCCGGTAGGTCCCTTCCTGGTCGACCGGATTTTGCGTGGCGATGACCATGAAGGGCGGCGCAAGCTGGCGGCTCACGCCGTCGACGGTGACCTGGCGTTCTTCCATGGCCTCGAGCAGCGCGGATTGCGTTTTCGGGGAGGCGCGGTTGATTTCGTCGGCGAGCACGATGTTGGCGAAGAGCGGGCCGGCTTGAAAGCGGAAGCTCTCGGAGGACCGCTGATAAACGCTGACGCCGACGAGGTCGGTCGGCAGCAGGTCGGGGGTGAACTGCACGCGCTTCCATACGCAGTCGACCGACGCGGATAACGCTTTGGCCAAGCTGGTCTTGCCGACGCCAGGTACGTCCTCGACGAGGAGGTGGCCCTCGGCCAGCATGCACATGATGGCGAGTTCGACGGCTTCGGTCTTACCGTGAATCGCCTGTTCGATGTTGGCCGTGATGGCGTCGAAGAGAGCGGCGAAACCCCGTGGCGCAATGTCGGCGGCGGTTGCCGAGGCGTTGGCGAACCCGTCCGAGGCCGTAGGCGTTCCGTCTGCTCCAACATCGATCGTCACGAATGAAAGGGTAGATGCAAACGTTGTGCCGGGGAAGTCGGCGCTACGTTCGTTGTCGATGAGTTCACCAGACCACGTGTTGGCGGTTGCCATCGAGCCGTCACGCCTGGCCGCAGGTCTCGTCGATGCCTCTGGCACCGTGCTGCTCCGCGACCGCGTCACGACTCCGTCTCGTGATGTGTGGCGGGCCCTCGAGCAGTTGATTCGGAGAGTCATCGCAGCTGCCCCCGAAGGACTGGGTGCGCCACGTGCCGTCGGCGTGAGCTGCACCGGGCCGATCGACGTCCGCGCCGGAACCGTCTCCCCGCCGCTCGTGCCAGCTTGGACGAGCTTTCCGCTTCGCGAGCACCTCGAACGCCTGACCGGGCGGCCCGTCGAGCTGGACACGGCAGGCGGCGCGGTCACCGAGGCGGAACGCTGGCTCGGCGAGGCGGCCGGGGTGTCGAGCTACCTGAAAGTGCAGATCGATACAACTGTCGAGTCCGGCTGCGTCATCGACGGGGTGCGATTGTCCGGGTCGCTGGGCAATGCCGGCGCGATTGCGCACGTGAACGTCGAGCCCGGCGGCAAGGAGTGTCAATGCGGGGCGCTTGGTTGCCTCGAAGCGTACGTGTCGTCCACTGCGCTTGAAGCCGAACTGAATCGTCCGTTGGGGCGCGCAACGTCGCCGATCGTTGATCGGACTGGCATCATGCTTGGCCGTGCGCTGGCATCGATCTGCGCGACCCTCGACCTGACCACAGTGTTTCTGTCGGGCAACGTCATCGATGTGCTCGGCGACCCCATGCTTGAATCGATGCACCGCGAGTTGGCGGTGCGGTCACGCCTGAAGAATCTGTCAGGGCTCCGGGTTATCGAGCCCCACGAGCGTCTGTCGCCCCTGACCGCAGCGGCGTCGCTCGCTCTCCGCTGATAGCTGAGGGCTGATGTCCGTGGGCTGGGCGTGGTTTCGCCGCTCGGCTACCGCGCGGTAACCCGCAGCCGTTAGTGTCGCGTTCATGGATCCGACGTACACCGCAGATGCAGAGGCCTACCGCGAAAAGGTGCAGGCATTCCTCGCTGAGAAGCTCCCCTCAAACTGGAACGGGATCGGCAGACTTCAAGACGCCGAACTCGAAACATTCGTCACCGAATGGCGCAACACGCTCTACGAAGCTAACTATCTCGCCCCGGGTTGGCCGGTCGAGTTCGGCGGCGCCGGCTTGTCCGCGACCGAGCAGGTCATCTTGGCTGAGGAGTTCGCCAAGGCGGGCGTCCCCACCGGTGGCCCCAACGACGCTTTCAGCATCCAGATGCTCGGCAACACGATTCTTGTGTGGGGCACCGACGAGCAAAAGGCGCACTACCTGCCCCGCCTGCTCAAGGGTGAGGACACCTGGTGTCAGGGCTACTCCGAGCCCGACGCTGGCTCTGACCTTGGCAACGTTGGTCTGAAAGCCGAACTCGACGGTGACGAGTGGGTGCTGAACGGTCAGAAGATCTGGACCTCTGCGGGTCACCTCGCTGACCACATCTTCACCCTTGCCCGCACCGACCCCGACTCGCCGAAGCACAAGGGAATTTCGTTCCTCCTGGTGCCGATGGACCAGCCGGGCATCGAAGTCCGCCCGATCAAGATGATCTCAGGCGACAGCGAGTTCAACGAGGTGTTCTACACCGACGCTCGCGTCCCGAAGGAGAACGTCATCGGCGGTGTCAACAACGGTTGGGCCGTCGCCATGTCGCTGCTCGGCTACGAGCGCGGCGAAGCCGCAGCAACCGGTCCAATCCGCTTCAAGGGTGAGTTCGCCCGCCTCCTGAAGATGGCGCAGGACCGCGGTCTTGCCGACGACCCGGTCATCCGCCAGAAGCTGGCATGGTGCTACTCGAGGGTTCAGATCATGGGCTTCCTCGGTCAACGTGTGCTCACGCAGTTCCTGGCCGGGCATCACCCGGGCCCCGACGCTGCCATTGGCAAACTGCAGTGGAGCGAATACCACAAGGTTGTCACTGAGCTGGCCATGGACATTCTTGGCGCCGACGCGTTGCACTGGGAAGGCCGCAAGCCCCCGTCGTCGTTCGGTTCGGACGATTCGGGCGCGCTGAACGATCCGTCATCCTGGATTGGTACGTTCCTGAACGCTCGTGCCGGAACGATTTACGCTGGATCGTCGCAGATTCAACGCAACATCATCGGCGAGATGATCCTTGGTCTCCCGAAGGAGCCTCGCCCGCCGGCACCCGCGAAATAGCTCTGGTGCGGTGAAGTCTGGCCCAATGAATTGCGAACAGTGATCAGCGCGCTCGGCGGTCTTGTCCGCCGGCCCGGTCTGTGGCCGACAGCGATTCGTCAGGCTCGCCGAACCGCTGCGCCAGGGTGGTGGAAGCGTCGTCCATTCCTGCCGGTTCCGTCCGGGGCCTACCTCGAATTCCGACTCGTGACCCAATACGGCGACGCCGCGCATCGACCTGAGTCTGACGATGTGGTGAAATACCTGCAATGGTGTCGGGAATGGGACCGTACGAGATAACCGCCGTCGCCGGCATGTGGGCTGCTCAGTAGGGTCCGGCCATGCACAGCGCGCTCGTTCTCAATGCCAGCTATGAGCCGCTGTCCGTCGTGTCTGCCCGCCGGGCTACCTGTCTTGTGCTGTCTGAGAAGGCTGAAATGCTCGAAGACGACGGCATCGTGCTGCATTCCGAGAGGCTCGACTTCGCGCAACCCTCTGTGATCAGGTTGCGGTACATGGTGAAGGTGCCTTACGTGCGCCGCAGCGCTGTGTCGCGTCGAGCAATTTTCGCCCGTGACGAACATCGTTGCCAATACTGCGGTGCGCACGCCGACTCGATCGATCACGTCTTTCCGCGTTCGCGCGGCGGTGGCCATCACTGGGAGAACGTCGCGGCGGCATGTAAGCCGTGCAATCTGACGAAGCGAGATCGCACGCCGGAGGAGGCCGGTATGCGGCTCGCTCGACCATGCCGTGCGCCGCGCTCAACGGCATGGGTGGTGGTGTCGGTGAACTCGGTGCCCGACACGTGGCGCCGGTACTTGCCGCTCGCATCGTGACGCAGTTCGAACTCATCGAGTTCGCCGAATCGCCACGAAGGTTTCACGGTCGCGAACTCCCTGACAGCGCCGCGCCACAGGTGTGGTGGAACCGGCTGACCGAGCCAGCGTTGGTGCTTGGTTCAACGCAGCGGGTCGAGCATGTCGTCGACGAAACTGCGTGTGCCGAAGCGAGCATCGAGATCGTTCGTCGACGAAGCGGGGGAGGGGCGGTCCTGTTGATCCCCGATGAGGTTGTGTGGTTCGACGTCATCGTGCCCACCGGTGCCGTCGCCGGACTGGGCGGCGATGTGCACGCGCCGATGTTGTGGCTCGGGGAGCGGTTGGGTCAGTTCCTTGCGCCGGTGATCGATGGCGAGACCACGGTCAAGGGTCCGGGCATGGTTTCGACGCCGTGGTCGACGCTGATCTGTTTCGACGGACTCGGCCCCGGCGAGGTGCTCGTCGACGGTCGCAAACTTGTGGGCATCAGTCAACGCCGCACCAGAGCGGCCTCGCGCCTGCAGTGTTGTTGGTATCGCAGCTACGACCCGGCTCGCCTTGTCGGGTTGCTCGACGCTGTCGGGCGTCCAGCGGTCGAGGAGTTGACCCCGGTTGCCACCCTTGACCCCGATGATGTGCGGTCTGTGCTCAGTGGATTCGCTCGATCATTGTGAAGTGAGTGTCAGGCAGCGGCTGCAGAATACGGAAGCCAACAACCCGCCTCGAAGTCGTAGAGCTTGCAGGATCGTGTTGCTCGCGCGTAGTCGACGATCGAGAAGCGCTCGACCTTGACCGTGTCGGGGTACTCGCTCGCGATCGCGGTGGCCGCCTGGGGAAGCTGATGGAAGGGAATGCGGGCATCGACGTGATGTGGGACATGGACGAAGATGTTGTGGAACCACAGTCGGTTGATCAGGCGCGGCATCCTCAAGATGGTCGTCGACTCCATTTGTCCTGCGAACTGGGACCACTCGCGACGCGACCACCAGCGAATGTCGGGCGATACGTGGTGAACGTAGACGGTCCACCCAATGATGTGGACGAAGATCAGAAATGGCACCACCACCAACTTGATGGGTAGCCAGATGGCTCCAAGGAGCCCGCCCTGTGTCGCTCCGAAGAGCACGGGGACCGTGAGGACGAGCGCCAGCGCCGGCCCCAACACGAACTTGTCCCGTCGGATTGCGCTGCGGTTCTTGCCGGCTGCAGCGAAGCGCCACATCTTTTCCCACCACACCACACGTAGGTAGTACGCGCCTGAGCCGAGGAGTGACCATTCGAATCGGTGGCGAAGCCGCCCGAGTGTGCCCATCTGCGCGAACTGTTCGACGGTAGTGGGGTGCCACACGAAGTCGAATCCTTCCCGCGTGGTATAGCCGTGGTGGATGCGATTGTGGCCGAGGTTCCAAGCTGCTTCGACGTGAGCGCTTGGCGCCATGCAGCTGCGGGCGACGAATCGATTCATCCGTTTCGAGTCGAAGAGTGCGCCATGGGAGGCGTCGTGGCCAAGTACGAAGAGCCCGGCGATGGCGAGGCCCACGGCCAGCCAGAGGAGTGGGATCGCCCACCATTGCGTGGTCAGCACGAGCAGCGTGAGTGGAGCGATGTAGAGGACTGCGCCTTGCGCGAGAGCCAGCCACGCCTTGGTGTTGGACTTCTCGTAGCACGTGGCAGGGATCACCGCCCGGACGTCGTTGAGCGATCGCTTGCGCTGACGCGGCAGGGTCTGGGGCGCGGCGGAGTCCATTGCAGGAACGGTACGCGCCCGACCGACCGGTAGGTAGGGCCAGAATCCTCTGTCGGGAATCCGGTGATCGGGGAGGTGCGGGGGAGTTCATGGGGGTGCTTGGGGAAATAATGGGGGGAGATGGTTGACGGTGGGGCTTAATGGGGGCACAATGGGGCGCGCTGGGGAGATCTCCCTCGTTCACCAGCAGTAACAGGCCCATCCCGGGGGAGATGGCAGGAACGAGACGCAACCGGTGTTTGTCGGGGTGCACGAGCGACAGCTCGATGATCGAGGACGAGTGGCACTGCCGCCGACCTTTCGACATCCCCTCGGCGATCTGTGTTACCTCTTTTCCGGCGAGGACGGTTGCGTCAGCATCCGCAGCGTCGACTCGTTCAAAGACGAAGCAACTGACTTGATCGCTCGTGTCAAGCGCGGTGAAGCGACTCGCGACCGACAGCGTGCGTTCGCTGCTTCGGCGAGTGAAGCATCGATCGACAAGCAGGGTCGAGTCACCCTCTCCCCGGAACTTCGTACATACGCCGGGATCAAGCCGCAGTCGGCCATCGTTGTGCTCGGCGACCTCGACCATGTCGAAATCTGGGAACCCGCGGCATATGCAAGACACCGCGACAACGGAAGTAACGAACTCACGGGTGACGCATCATGAGCGCCCCGGCACCCTCGAACGATTTCGAACACCGCCCCGTCATGCTGACCGAGATCACTCAGCTCTTCGCCGATGTGCCAGCAGGCACGGTCGTCGACGCCACTCTCGGCGGTGGCGGACATGCTGCATCGATTCTCGAGGCTCATCCCCACCTCGACGTTCTCGGCATCGACCAGGACACCGACGCGCTCAGTGCAGCTATCGAACGCCTGAAGAGTCAACGCAAGCGGCTCAGGACCAGCCATCGCAGATTCAACGAGTTTGACGACGCGCTTGCCGACCATCAGATCACCGAGATCAGCGGCGCACTTTTCGACCTTGGTGTCTCGTCGCCGCAGCTTGATCGCGGTGACCGGGGGTTCTCATATCGCAACGATGGTCCACTCGATATGCGGATGAACAGCGAACAGCAATGGTCCGCTTCCGACGTCGTGAACGGGTATGACGAGCGAGAACTCTCCCGGATCATCAAGAAGTACGGCGACGAAAAGTTCGCTCGACGAATCGCAGCAGCAATTGTCGCTGCCCGCCCCATCGCCACCACCTCCCAACTCGCGGAGGCGGTCACGAACGCCATTCCGGCGCCTGCGCGCCGGAGTGGCGGCCATCCTGCCAAGCGCACATTCCAGGCCATCCGCATCGAGGTCAATGGAGAGCTTGATGTCCTGCCCGACGCACTCGACCAGGCAGTTGAGGCCACGGTCCCCGGTGGACGAGTCGTGGTGCTGTCGTATCACTCGGGAGAAGACCGCATCGTCAAGGAACGGTTTGCCGTCGCTGCCGGCGCGTGTGACTGCCCGTACGACCTGCCGTGTGTGTGCGGTGCCGTCCAGACCGTACGGATTGTGCGCGGCGTCCCGAAGCGTGCGTCGGATGAGGAGCGTTCGTCGAATCGTCGAGCCGCTTCAGCCCGCCTCCGCGTTGTCGAACGGATCGAAACAGTCCGCAAGTCAGATGGCCAACCGGTGGGAACGATCTGATGGCGGTTCCCTTGCGGAACAGCGCGGTGAGTGCGCGGCGTACGCCGAAGCCCGCCGAACATCGCCCGGCTCTGACGCTTTCACCCGCGCCGCGCCGCCGCTGGCCCGCTGTCTTGGGCAGCTTCGCGTTGCTCGCAGTCCTCGCCGGCATGCTCGGGGCGGCGGTCTTCCATACACAACTCGCCGAGCGGCAGATTCGCATCGGGGTACTCGAGCGGTCTGTCAACGACGAGCGTGAGCGGTTCGACGAGCTCCGTCACCGGCGCGCCGAACTGCGTTCCCCGGTCCGCCTGGCGGCTGCTGCAGATGATCTCGGTATGGGTCCGGGCGACACCGGCACGTTCGTCGAACTCGATCCATGGCAGCTCGCACGGCAACTTGCTGCAGCGGGCGTTGTCGACGATCAGTCGCGCGATGTGATCATCGACACCGATCCACTTGAACAGTTCAGCGACGTCAAGCGCGTCTCAGCGGGCCAGCCCTAGGAGCACCTGAACATGGCGACTCGCACACACGGATCCACTCCTCGAAGCACACATTCATCAACTCGTCGCTCGTCATCGCAGACACCCGTGCGCGGCACCGTCGCATCGAAGCGTGCTGCGTCGGGGCGAGCGCAGAGCCCGGCGACCAAGCGGACAGGGGAGCGCGCCCGACGCGATCTCCGGCACTCGCCGGTCGGGCCAAGTCAACGCACGGCATCCAGCTCGCCCTCTCGCCCATCAAAGCCTCGCGCATCAAAACGGTCCCAGCAGCGGTCACGGCGGAACGTTCGAGCCCCCAAGCCAGACCAGCGGGCAGCTGAGCGCGGTGTCGGTTTGCCGCAACGTCGACTTCGGTTGGCGCTGGTGGTCATCGCGTTGATCCTGTGCGGCATCATCGCTCGCGTCGGATACTTGCAAACCAAGGAAGCCGACAGCCTGCGGTCTGCCGGTGCTGATCAATGGACGCGTTCCTACACGCTGCCCGCTCAGCGGGGCACAATGTTCGATCGTCACGGCAACGAACTCGCGATGTCTGTGCCGGCTGCATCGATCTCGATCAACCCGAAGCTCATCGTCGATGGAGCCGTGGTCGTCAACGACCTCGACAACCTGCTCGAACTCTCCGACGAGAAGCGCGCTGACCTCCTCGACGAAATTGCTCGCAAAGACCGCGGGTTCGTCTATGTCGCTCGGCAGATCGACGCCAATATCGGACAGTTCATTCGCGACCTGGGTCACGCGGGTGTCAACGTCGACGACGAGTCGCGTCGAGAGATGCCGGGTGGCGACACCGGTCGGAGCGTGCTCGGTCGAACCAACATCGACGGCGAGGGCATCGCCGGGCTCGAAAAGCAGTACGAGGATGTCCTCACCGGAACGAGCGGCTCGATGACGCGCGAAGTCGACCCGAAGCAGCGCACGATTGCCGGTTCGGAGTCGATCGCCCAGGCGCCGGTCGACGGCGACGACCTCGTCCTCACGCTCGATCGCTCGATTCAGTTCTCCACCGAGCAGGTGCTGCTCGCCCAACTCGAGCGCATCGGGGCGAAGGGCGGCACCGTCATCGCATTGGACACACCAACGGGTGAGGTCCTCGGCATGGCCTCGGTGCGACGTGACGACGACACGGGTGGCTATGCAGTCACGAACGGAAACTTTGCAGCGGTCGACGCGTATGAGCCGGGCTCGGTCGCGAAGGTCATCACCGTGGCTGGAGCGCTTGACGCTGGAGCGGTCACGCCCGACACGGCGTTCACGGTGCCGTGGCGCAAGCAGTACGCGGACGACTTGCTCAAGGACAGCCACGAACACCCTGACCTCTATCTCACCGTGTCCGACATTCTCACTGAGTCGTCGAACATCGGCACGATCATGGTGCAGCAAGCCCTGGGGCGATTCGAACATCACGAATACATGACGGACTTCGGCCTCGGCGAGAAAACAGCACTGGACTTCCCTGGTGAGTCGGACGGCATCCTCAAGGCGCCGGACGAACTGTGGGGCTCCGAGCGGGTGACGGTGTCGTATGGCCAGGGAGTCTCGAGCACGTCACTCCAACTCGCGGCAGCGGTCAACGTCATCGCCAATGGCGGAATCTACGTGGCACCCAAGCTCGTGCGAGCGGTCGTCGGACCTGACGGTACGCAGACCCCGGCTCCAGACGCCCCGAGCCGACGGGTTGTGTCCGAGCAAGCCGCAAACCAGACCGCCGCCATGATGCAGCGAGTCGTGTGTGAGGGCACTGCGACGCGGGCACAGGTCGACAACCTGCCCATTGCGGGCAAGACCGGAACGGCGTTCAAGGCGGCGCCAAATGGCACGTACTACAACGAGCAGGGCCAGCGGATCTACTACGCGAGTTTCGTCGGATTCTTCCCGGCCGACGACCCGCAGGTCACTGTGCTCGTCTCGGTCGATGAACCGCCAGCAGGCACGAATGATCGTTTCGGTGGCACCGCCGCTGCGCCGGTCTTTGCCGCCCTTGTCCCCACGCTCATCCATGAGTTGGGAATCCAGCCCGCACCTGGCAGCACCGGATGTCAGGAATGACCGAAGTCGGTCGCATCATGGCCCTGCTGGAGGTAGCAGACGCCGTGCTCGTTCCGTCCAGCACTGACGCCACCGCGGTCGTCGTCACCTCGGTCACGCATGACTCGCGCCAGGTCCAGGTTGGCACGTTGTTCGCCTGCCTCGTCGGCGATCGAGCGGACGGACACGAATTCGCCGTTGACGCAGTCCAGGCGGGCGCCACAGCGCTGTTGGTTGAGCGTGAATTGACCCAACCCGAGCTGTCCGGCGTGCCACAGATTGTCGTCGACAGTGCTCGGCGCCGGTTGGGTCCGATCAGCGCGCTTGTTGCAGGTGAGCCATCATCCGCGTTGAGGACTGTCGGCGTGACCGGCACCAACGGCAAGACCACCGTCTGTGCGATGCTCGCCGCGGTCTTCGAAGCGAATCAGTGGGCAACGGGCATCATCGGCACGCTGCACGGTCTCCGCACGACACCCGAGGCGCCGGAACTCCAGGCAACGCTCGCACACTTCGTGGCCGAGGGCCACCAAGCTGCGGTGCTTGAAGTCTCGTCGCACGCGCTTGCACTCCACCGTGTTGACGGGACGCGGTTTGATGCGGTCGTCTTCACCAACCTGGGACACGATCACCTCGACCTGCACGGAACTCCTGAGGAATACTTCAGGGCCAAGGCGTCGCTGTTTCGGTCCGAGTTCACACCGCTTGCGTTGATCAACACAGATGACACGCATGGTCGGCTGCTCGTCGATGTGGTCACGTCCAGCGATGAGGACATCACGGTGATCCCCTTCAGTACCTCTGATCTCACCGATGTGCGGGTGACCGCCACCTCGATCGACTATCGGTGGCGTGGCCATGACGTCTCGGTTGCAATTGGTGGTGACTTCAATGTCTCAAACTCGTTGGCCGCGCTCGAATCCGCGGTGGCGTTGGGCGTCGAGCCGGCAATCGCGGCATCGGCTCTGAGTGGTCTCCCGGTCGTTCCGGGCCGCTTCGAGAGCATCGGCTCATCTCACGGCAGCCGGATGCCGTTCTCGGTGGTCGTCGACTATGCCCACACTCCTGATGGACTCGCCGAAGTGCTCGCCGCAGCTCGTTCGGTTGTCGCGAGCGACGCAGCGGTGATCGTTGTGTTCGGCTGCGGCGGCGATCGGGATCATGCCAAGCGCCCCGCAATGGGGGCAGCTGCGGCGGCGGGCGCAGATCGGGTGATCATCACCTCCGACAATCCGCGAACCGAGAACCCGATGTCGATCATCAATGACATCAACGAGGGTGTCGACGACCACTACCGTGACCATGTCGTCTCCCAACCCGATCGGCGCCTGGCGATCGGTACTGCACTCGACGTGGCCCGCCCGGGTGACATCGTCGTCATTGCGGGCAAGGGTCACGAACAAACACAGGACCTCGGCGGCAACGTCGTGGCGTTCGACGACCGGGCCGTCGCTCGCTCGTTCCTGGACATGACAACCCCAGAAAGCATGGATCTCTCGTGATCGCCATCATGATCGCCACCGCGGTGTCGACACTCGTCTCGCTCTTCGGTACTCGATACCTCATCGTCTTTTTTCAGACTCGCGGACAGGGCCAACCGATCCTCGGCAAGGAGGACCACGGGCCCGAACATCACATGGTCAAGCAGGGCACACCGACGATGGGCGGGATTGCGATCGTCGTGGCCGCATTTGTCGGCTGGGTCGTCGCCCACGTCCGAGACCTCGCATTTTCCAATCAAACAATGATCGTGTGGGGTGGCGTGCTCTTTCTCGCTGCCATGGGCTTCCTCGACGACTACATCAAGGTGCGTAAACGGCACAACCGCGGCATTTTCTGGAAGCAGAAGAACTACATCACCATGCTTGCCAGCTTCGCCATGGCGTGGTTCCTCGTCATCGGTACCGGTATCTCTGAGACGATCTCGATTACCCGCCCAGAGATCGGCATCGAGGTGCCGACGATCGTGTGGGTGCTGTTCGCTGGCGCCATTATCTGGGCAACGACCAATGCGGTGAATGTCACCGACGGTCTCGACGGCCTTGCCGCTGGTTCCGCGCTGATGGGCTTCGGAGCGTTCGCTCTGATCGGCTACTGGCTGTTCCGTAATCCCGATGTCTACGACGGCGCGGTCAACCCGCTCGACATGGGTGTGTTTGCCGCCGCGTTTGCCGGTGGTTGTCTCGGCTTTCTGTGGTGGAACGCTGCACCGGCGCGCATCTTCATGGGCGATGTCGGGGCCTTGGCCATCGGCTCCGCACTCGCCTTTCTCGCTCTGACCACCAACACCATGCTCCTGATCATCCTGATTTGTGGCATCAACGTGATGGAAGCAGGGTCGGTCGCCATTCAGATGGTCGTGTTCAAGGCATCGGGTCGGACCAAACGCCTCTTCCGGATGTCGCCGATCCACCATCACTTCGAGCTCATTGGCTGGCCCGAAACCACGGTGATCATTCGATTCTGGCTCCTGTCCGGCATCTCCATCGCCACGGCTGTTGCGATCTTTATCGCCGACTTCACCAACGTCGCCGGCGGTCTCAGAGTTCCATGAGCGCCCGTCCCGACAACCGTCCGAAGGCGCTGGTCTACGGCCTGGCCGTCGCCGGTGTGTCGACCGTGCGCGCCCTGCTTCGCCATGGACATGACGTCATCGCCGCCGATGACACGATCACACCAGAACGCCTTGCGACTGCCACTGAACTCGGTGTGGAGCTGATCGATTCCTCAGTCCGGTCCGTCGACGAACTGCTTGACGGCTGCTCGATGCTCTGCCCGGCGCCCGGCGTGCCAGAGACGCATCCCATCATCGAAGCTGCGCTCGCTCGCGGCATCGAGATCGTCTCAGAGATTGAACTGGCTTACCGGTGGGAACAGCAACGTCCGGGTGGCCCCCGCCGGATGCTCGCAGTCACCGCAACCGATGGCAAGACCACAACGTCCAAGCTTGCCGTTCACCTGCTCGAAGCAGCCGGCGTTCGCTCGATTGACGCAGGGAACACCGACACGCCTCTCGTTGACGCTCTTGATGCCGTTGACGAGGTTGGCAACGAACGCTACGACGCTTTCGTCGTCGAGTGCAGCAGCTTCCGCCTCGCTTGGACCCCGACATTCCGGGCCGATGCCGCTGCATGGCTCAACCTGCAACCGGATCACCTGAACTGGCACCGGTCCATGAACGCATACGAGGCTGCCAAGGCGCAGGTCTTCGCCAACCAGACCGCTGCTGATGTTGCGATTGGCTTCGCCGAGGACCCCGTCGTGATGGCATGGCTGGCTCAAGCCCCTGGGAGGCAGTGCAGCTTCGGCGGACCCGATGCGGACTACCGAGTCGAGAATGCAACGCTGGTCGGCCCCAACGGGACCATTGCGCCGCTGCGATCGCTGCGACGACGGCTGCCTCATGACGTCACCAACGCGTTGGCTGCATCGGCGCTGGTGCTCGAGACTGGGCTCGCCGACGCGGCCGCCGTTGCCAGTGGTCTCGCAACGTTCGTCGGTCCGCCGCACCGATTGGAACGCATCGCGACGATCAACGGCATCGATTGGTACAACGACTCGAAGGCCACGACACCGCACGCCGCGGCCGCCGCAATCAGGTCGTTCGAACGGATTGTGTTGATCGCCGGAGGAGCGGACAAGGGCGTAGCCCTGTCATCGATGGCCGCCGAGCCCGAACGCTTCGCAGGGGTGATCGGTCTGGGTGCAACAGCGCCAAACATCGTTGAATTGTTCATCGCTGCAGGCGTCAATGCCGAACGGGTTGTCGATGTGCAGACCCTTGAACGCGCCGTGACACAGGCGGCCGAGTGGGCCGGCGATGGCGATGTCGTTCTGCTTTCCCCGGGGTGCGCCAGCCTCGATCAGTTTGCAAGTTTCGAAGTGCGTGGCGACACCTTTCGCCGCTTGGTCGCCGCTCTTTCGCAGGAGGTCTCTGCATGACATCAACACTCACCGTTGCCGACCGCCGTCGGGCGGCGCTCGAACGCCGCACTGCGTCGGCGGCGCCGGCGCGGTCCGCCGCGCGTGTGAAGTCGCAGACTGCGAAGTCCCTGCGCTCGAAGACGCTTCCAGCACGCCGTCGGCCGCTGTTGCAGCCGGCTCGGCAGGCAACGAAATCCGCCTGGACGACCCGCGGGAAACTCGGCCCGCCACCCGGCACGTTCTACGTCATTGCCGGCATCGTCGCAGTGTTCGTGATGCTTGGACTCGTGATGGTGCTCTCCGCATCAGCGATCACCCAGGTCAACGTCGGCAACTCGCCTTACGCCGTCTTCGGGAGGCAGGCGATGTGGGCGGGATTCGGTCTCATTGGGATGATCTTCGCCACGCAGGTGCCGTACACCGTGTGGCGTCCGCTCACGATCCCCCTTGCGGTGCTCGGCGTGGGAGCGATGGCAGCACCCTTCGTGCCTGGCCTTGGGGTCAGCATCAACGGTGCTCGTTCGTGGATCCGCGTCGGCGGGTTCTCGATGCAGCCGTCGGAGTTCCTCAAACTTGTGGTGGTCATCGTTGCTGCTGACCTGCTGACACGCCGCGAGCGCGGGATGGCAGACCCCACTCGCACCGTGCTTCCCGTCGCCGCGATTGCCGGACTCGCTGCGGCACTCTGCTTGGTGCAGGGTGACCTCGGATCGGCCATCGTGATCGGTGCAATCGTGCTGAGCGTCGCGTGGATTGCCGGACTGCCGATGCGCCAAATCTCGATGTTGGGGTTCGTTGCGATCGCCGGTGCGCTGATCTTTGTCGTGTCCAGCCCGCGGCGGCTCAGTCGATTCACGGCCTTCACCGACATCGAAGCCCACAAAGAGTTTGAGTCGTATCAGGTGTATCAGGGACTGGTCAGCATCGCGAACGGTGGCCTCACCGGATCCGGTATCGGCGGGAGCCGGGCCAAGACCGGCTTCCTTCCGTATGCGCACAGTGACTTCATCTTTTCGATCATCGCCGATGAACTCGGCATGATCGGAGCAGCGGCAGTGGTCGGTGGCTTCATCGTGCTCGTGGCCTTTGGCGTGCAGACGGCGTTGGCTGCTCCCGATCGTTTCGGAATGCTGCTTGCCGGCGGTATCTCGGCCTGGTTCGGGGTGCAAGCGATCGTCAACCTCGGTGGTGTGACGGGTTTGATGCCCGTCACCGGTCTGACGCTGCCCTTCTTCTCCGCAGGCGGTAGTTCGCTCTTCGTCAGCATGTTTGCTGCGGGATTATTGCTGAGCGTCGCTCGGCGCGTGCCTCGTCGCTGATGACCGAATCGCCGAGCGCAACGTTCGCTGTCGTGACTGGTGGTGGCACGGCCGGCCACGTGCTCCCCGCTCTGGCTGTGGCCGAAGCGCTGGTGGCACGCGGACATGATCCAGCGAGCATCGTCTATGCGGGATGCGAACGCGGGATCGAGACTCGGCTGCTGCCCGGCACCCCGTTCCCGCACCGGTTTTATGACGTCATCGGACTACAGCGCAGTGTGACTCGTCGCAATCTCGGCTTCGTCCCGAAGCTGATCCGCAGTACCCGCCAGGCAATCAAGGACCTCCGTGCCAGCCGTCCCTCCGTTGTCGTATCGGTCGGCGGATACGCCAGCGTGCCGTCGGTCTTCGCTGCGCGCCGCCTGAAGGTGCCCGTCGTCGTGGTCTCCTATGACCGGACGCCCGGACGAGCCAGCCGACTGTCGGCGCGCCGTGCGGTGGCATGTGCCGTTGCGTTTGAGAACTCGCCGCTCCCACGGGCCGAGATCACGGGCGCACCAGTGCGTCAGGCGATCTTCGATGTCGATCGGGTGGCAAGCCGCGCTGCGGCGCGCGCTCGTCTGGGGCTTCCGGAAGATCGCTTCGTCGTGGCGGTCATGGGCGGGTCGCAGGGGTCCGGCGTCTTGAACGGAGCGGTGGCTGACTACTTGGAACAGCACGCTCACGACAGCCAACTCGCCGTCCGACAAGTAGCCGGTGATCGCTTTGTGGACGGGATTGATCGGGTCGGCAACGGTGCTGCCGACGGACCGGGCGTGCTCCACCAACTCGTTGGCTACGAAGATGACATGCCGTCGGTCTATGCCGCTGCCGATCTACTCATCGGACGCGGTGGGGCGAGCACAGTGCACGAAGTTGCCGTCACAGGGACGCCAGCAATCCTGGTGCCGTGGCCGAATGCGGCTGACGATCACCAGACCGACAACGTCGAATGGCTCAGCGAGCAGGGTGGGGCGGTGCTGCTTGCCGAGCAGAACTTGGATCATCCCGGAGTCGGACTCGCTGACACGATCGAACGGTTGCGCACCGACCCGGCAGCACTCTCCCAACTCAGTGCTGGGGCCAGCTCGCGGGGTGATGTTCATCGATCTGGCGCATTGGCAGCGTTGATCGAGCGTGTCGCTCTAACATCTGCTGCATCGTGATGCCTGCCCCGCCGCTTGACCTTTCGATTCCACACCGCCTGCACGTCGTCGGCATTGGCGGACCGGGCATGAGTGCCATTGCCATCGCCCTCGCCGAGATGGGACATGACGTGTCCGGCAGCGACCTGCGCGAGCACCCTGTTCTCGAACGAGTTCGTGCAGCGCAGGCGCGAGTGCACGTGGGGCACGATCGCAACTACGTTCACGGTGTCGACGCCGTTACTGCATCGACCGCTATCCCGGCGCACAACATCGAACTTGACGAAGCCCGCACCACGGGCGTCACCGTCCTCCGACGCGCCGGCATGCTCGCCTCGATCTGCGCGCGGGCCAAGTCGCTGGCCGTCGCGGGGACGCACGGCAAGACCACGACCACGTCCATGCTGATGTTGATGCTGGCCGAAGCACGCCTGCGGCCAAGCTTCATCGTTGGAGGCGATGTCACCGATGTCGGTACGGGTGCGCACTGGTCGGGCGGGGAGTGGCTCGTCGTTGAAGCCGACGAGAGCGACGGCACGCATCTTGAGTTGCCGTTGTACGGCACGATTATCACCAACATCGAGACCGACCATCTCGACCACTACGGCAGCTTCGATGGCATCGTCGACAGCTTTGATACGTATCTGGCGCAAATCCCCGGACCGAAAATCGTCAATGCTGACGACGACGTGACCCGTCGGCTTGGCGCCAAGTGCGGTGCCATCACGTTTGGCCTCGGCAGCGACGCAGACGTTCGTGCGGTCGACATCGAAGCCGCCGACGGATCGTTCACGTTCGAAGTCGAACGGCGCTCAGCGAGCGGTATGGACCGGCTCGGCGCGATTCATCTGCCGATGCGCGGCATTTACAATGTGCGCAACGCACTCGCGGCCACTGCGATGGCCTTGGAGATCGGCGTTGAGTTTGCCGACATCGCCGCAGCACTGGCCAAGTTCGGTGGGGTGGCCCGGCGGTTCGACGTTCGCGGCGTTGACGGCGGAGCAACTTTCGTTGACGACTACGCCCACTTGCCGACCGAAATCGACTCGGTCCTCACCGGAGCGCGCGAGAGCGGCGATGGCTGGAATCGCGTTATCGCCGTCTTCCAGCCCAATCGCTTCAACCGCATCTCAGAGATCTGGCGTGACTATGCCGATGCATTCGGCCAGGCCGACCTCGTCGTGCTCACCGATATCTTCGCCTCTGGAACGACGCCCATTCCGGGGATCACCGGCAAGCTGATCGTCAACGCCGTCACCGAGGCGCACCCGGGCAGACGTGTTATTTGGCTCCCCAGCCGCTCCGACCTGGTGTCGTTTGTCGCCGGCGAAGCTCGATCGGGCGACGTTGTTATTTCGATGGGATGTGGCGACATCGCATCGTTCCCGTCAGAAGTCCTCGATGCCCGAAGATCGGCCTGACATGGAATCGAACCATGAGCAGGCGGTCGCACGCGCTGCGGAACTGCTGGGGCCGTTAGCGGCGCGGGACGTGCCGATCGGCCCCATGACCACGTACCGCGTGGGTGGCTCGGCCGATCTGTTTGTCCGTCTCACTGCTCGTGATCAGATCCCGACCGTCGCCACAGCGCTCCACGTTTCTGGACTTCCTCTTCTGGTCATCGGGCGTGGGTCGAATCTGCTCGTCGCCGACGCCGGCTTCCGTGGGGTTGCTCTCTCGATCGCGGATATCTGCAACGACATCGAGATCGACACTGAGACATCAACCGTGACGGCGGGAAGTGGCGTCCTCCTTCCGGTCTTGGCGCGCCGTATCGCATCGGCGGGCTTGACTGGATTCGAGTGGGCGGTCGGCGTGCCGGGCTCGGTCGGGGGCGCCGTGCGAATGAATGCAGGCGGACATGGATCGGATATGTCGGCGTCACTGACATCGGTCACGCTGGCTGACCTCGCTGATGACCCAAACGGTGACATCGTGCAGTCGATGGATGTCGAACAACTCGGGTTGCGTTTCCGCGGCAGCGGGCTCTCGCCGACCCAGTTGATCATCGACGCGACCGTGCAGCTCGCACCCGGTAGTCGAGAGGCCGCCGAAGGTGAACTCAGTGAGATCGTGCAGTGGCGTCGGGCCAATCAGCCCGGTGGGCAGAATGCCGGATCGGTGTTCGTCAACCCGGTACCTGGCGAAGTGACCTGCGGCGCATTGATCGACAGCGCCGGCCTCCGCGGCTTTCGGCACGGGTCGGCAACCGTCTCGGAGAAGCACGCCAACTTTATTCAGGCCGACGAGAACGGCAGCGCCGATGATGTTCGAGCGCTGATGCGTCTTGTCCGTGATCGAGTCGAAGCTGCTTCGGGCTGGCGATTGCGCAGTGAGATCAGGTTGATCGGCTTCGAGGACGACTTCTGATGTTCGGACGCAAGAAACCTGCCGAGAATCACGTTGGCGAGCCGACACCGGCGAGCGAACGAGTGCGCACCGAGGACTCCGTGCTCGACGAGTTGTCGCGGGCGTTTGGTACAGCGGACAAGCAGCACGAGGGGCAGGATGCGGCCCGAGATGACAATGCGGCGCTGATCTCTGACGACGACGACACGGAACAGACCGCGGTCGATCCGCTCAGCGGACTCCTTGACGAACGGGTTGACGAACGGGTTGACGAACGGGGTGATGAACCGGTCGACGCAGTCGCGGATGAACCCGTCGAGCTGTCGATCGTGACCTCTGATGGCGACGGGGCACCTGAGACCACACGGGCTGTACCTGCGTCGGCGCGGGAAACCATTCGTCTGGGCGACGATGGTGACGACTGGGCAATGGATGCAGTGCCCGTTGCCCAGGCGCTGGGTCGTGCCGACCGAGAAGATGGAGTCCGAGACGTCGTCATCACCGACCGGGGACCTGCGCCCGATCGAACGACCATCGCCATCGGCGGTGACGACGTCCTGCCCGATGCTGTCTATCTCGATGGCGACTTCGACGGTGACTTCGACGGCGATGACTCGGGCACCGTCTTCATCGATGACGATGGAACCGGCGACGCCATCGGTGTCAAGGACGCAACCACGCCAGGGATCGAGCCGCGTCTCCGCCAGCGCCGCATCGGGGTCAACCGGGCTGCGAATCGTAAGCGCATCAAGTGGGTGGGGCTCATCGGTGTCGGCGCTTTCATTCTCCTCGGCGTCCTGACCGTGCTGGGGTCGAGCTGGTTCGCGATCAACGATGTGGACGTGACCGGGGCCGTGTACACCGACGAAAACCGACTGGAACTTGTCGTGGATGAACTCTTGGGAACACCTGCGCTGTTGGCCGATACCGAACAGGCCGAGCAGGAACTCGAGTCGATTCCATGGGTCCAGAATGCGCGCGTTCGTGTCGACTTCCCGAACGCAGCGACGATCGAGATTCGTGAACGAACACCGGTTGCCACCATGGCGGGCATCGACGGTCGGTTTCGTGTGCTGGACAACGAAGGGCGAGTACTCGATGTGATCGAGGGTCAGCCCGTCGCCTTCGTCCTCATTGGAGGTCCATCGACGCTTGACCTCGCCGCCGGTGAGTTCGCTCCGGTCGGTCAGGCCTCGGCCGCATCGCTGGTGACCAAGCTCACGCCCACGCTGCGTCCACACGTGCTGTCGATCGACGTCACGGACGACGGTGCTGACCTTGTGCTCTTCCTCGAACCCAGCGCATGGGCTGAGCAGACCAGCCCGATCCGGGTACGCTTCGGCTCAGCCATCGGCGACGGGGATCAGATCGATAAGCTCGTCAGGCTCGAAGATCAGCTCGACGACCTTCCCGCTGGCACGATCACCGAGATCAACGTGGCCACCACAGAGGTGACCGTATTGTGATGGTCCCAATCGCAACCCACAGAACCTGGCATGATGTGACACTCATGAACAACTCACTCGAAGGGAACCGCTGATGGTCGGCGCTCCACAGAATTATCTTGCCGTGATCAAGGTCATCGGAGTCGGCGGCGGCGGCGTAAATGCCGTCAACCGCATGATCGATGCCGGACTCAAAGGCGTTGAGTTCATTGCAGTCAACACGGATGCCCAAGCGCTTCTGATGAGTGACGCCGATGTCAAGCTCGACATCGGTCGCGATCTCACGCGTGGCCTGGGTGCCGGTAGCGATCCCGAAGTTGGACGCGAAGCTGCTGAGGCCCACAAAGACGAGATCGAAGAGATGGTCAAGGGCGCCGACATGGTGTTCATCACCGCCGGCGAAGGTGGAGGCACCGGCACAGGTGCTGCGCCGGTCATCGCCGAAGTCGCCCGCGAAGCCGGAGCTCTCACCATCGGTGTTGTCACCCGACCATTCTCCTTCGAGGGTCGCAAGCGTGCGGTGCAGGCTGACAACGGGGTGGGGCGTCTCAAAGAAAAAGTCGACACGCTCATCGTCATCCCGAACGATCGCCTGCTCACTGTCGCCAACGACAAGACCAGTGTGCTCAACGCGTTCAAGATGGCAGACGAGGTGCTGCTGCAGGGCGTGTCGGGCATCACCAGTCTCATCACCACGCCGGGCTTGATCAACACTGACTTTGCCGACGTCAAGATGATCCTGTCCAACGCTGGGTCAGCGCTGATGGGAATTGGTCAGGCCAGTGGCGACGAGCGCGCGATGTCGGCTGCCAAGGCTGCCATTTCCAGTCCGCTGCTCGAGTCCGCCATCGATGGCGCACGGGGCGTGCTGCTCAACATCACCGGCCCGTCGAGCATGGGCCTCTTCGAGATGAACGCTGCCGCCGAGATCATTCACGGCGTTGCGCACCAGGACGCCAATATCATTTTCGGTACGGTCATCGACGACGAGATGGGCGACGAAGTGCGCGTCACGGTCATCGCCGCCGGATTCGATCGAGTCGAGGGGCAGGGGAGCGGTACCGCTGGCTCGGCCGATCTCGGGCTGCGCAGCACCACACCGACGCGGATCACTGAACTCTTCGGCGACGGCGACAGCGATCAACCCGACCCGCTTGACGACGACGATGACGATTTCGACGTCCCGTCGTTCCTGAAGTAGTTCGATCCTGGCGATCGACCTTTTCGATCGCGTCATCGGCAACCGCCGCCTTCGGGTGGTCGTATCAGATCGCCACGATGGAGACTTCCATCCGCATCGTGTCGCACCTGATGCCCTTGCTGCGCGCCAGCGTGCGCTCATCGGTCGTCCGTTCTGGATGGTCGATCAGGTCCACGGGACAGCGATGATCGACGCTGACGCAGCCAATCGGTGGCCCATACTCGGCAGAGCCGATGTGATCGTGTCGAACGGCTGGTCTTCGAGACCCGTTGGAGTGTGGGCAGCGGATTGTGCGCCCATTGCGCTGTTCGGCGCTGCCGGCACCGTGGTGGGAGCCCACGCCGGTTGGCGGGGGTTGGCCTCAGGAGTTGTCGATGTGGCTGTCGACGTGTTGTCGCGTCGTGGCGAGTCTGTGGTGGCAGCGGTGATCGGACCGATGATTCACCCGGAGTGCTACGCGTTTGGTTCGGACCAACTGGCTGCAGTTGCGCGTGGCGTCGGCGCGGAAGCCGAAGCGATCACATCGGTCACCTCCGATGGTGGTGCTGCGCTTGATGTTCCCGCAGCAGTCGCCGCTGCGCTCGGACGCCGCAACCTCACGCCGGACGTGCTCGGCGACTGCACGGGATGTGACCCTCGCTGGTTCTCCCATCGGGTTCGAGGCGACATTGAACGCCATGCTCTCGTGGCGTGGATCGAACCGGCGCGTGGCACAGTGGAACCATGACCGAGCGGCTTGGTGGAGAGTTCCGTGGACTCGACGAGCGACTCGCCGTGATCCAGGCGAGGATCGCGGCCGTTGAGCGCCCGTTCGAGCACGACGTCGAGGTGATTCCTGTGACCAAAGGCTTTGCTGGCAACGCCGTCGAGGCAGCAGTCGACGCTGGCTGTCGAACGGTGGGCGAGAACTACGCACAGGATCTGCTGTCGAAGGCTGATCTGATCCAACGGTTGGGCGTCGCTGTGCAGTTCATTGGTCACCTGCAGTCGAACAAGGTCCGTCAATTGGTCGACATCGTGTCGCTGTGGTGCACCATTGACCGGCGATCGATTCTTGATGAAGTGGCCAAGCGTGCTCCGGGTGCGCGCGTGTTGATTCAGGTCAACGCCACCGGCGAATCGCAAAAGGGCGGCTGTCACCCTGCAGAGGTTGCCGCGCTGGTTGATCAGGCGGGCGCTGCAGGGCTTGTCATCGAGGGTCTCATGACGATCGGCCCGACCGGCCAACCGCCGGCCGCAGCGAGGCGGCCGTTCGAGATCGTGCGTGCGCTTGTTGACGAACACGAACTCGACATCTGCTCGATGGGCATGTCGGGGGACATCGAAATGGCAGTCGAGTGCGGCTCGACGCAGGTGCGGGTCGGATCGGCTCTGTTCGGACCTCGTCCGGTGTCCGCAATCTGAGACCGGTCGTGCTGTATCCTCCCCGGCAAGCAGGAGGATTGCATGCCCATCTGGAAAAAGACCATGGACTACCTGGGTCTGGGTCCTGACGACACATACGACGACTACGACGAGTTTGACGAGCCGGAGCCCCCGGCCCGTCAGCGAGCACCGCGTGATGACACGCGGGGCCAGCGCACTCGCGGGCCAGAGCCTGAGCCCACCGTTCGTACGGTTGCACCCCGACCGAGTTTCCCATCACGCGACTTCGACGCATCGGCTGCGGCGCGTCGGCCTCGCCCGGAGAGCCCCGCGGGGCGCGATGACTCAGGCGTGCAGATTCGCCCCAACGACCAGCAACCACCACCGCCTCAACCGGCATTGCGAAGCGTCCCGGGAGGGTCCATGGAGCCGCACACCGTTCGCCCACGTCGTTTCGACCAGGCACAAGAAGTTGCCGACAAGTTCAAAGACGGTCAACCCGTCATCATGAACCTCGAGGGGACCGATCGGAGCGTGGCGCGCCGCCTCATCGACTTTGCCAGCGGCATTTGTTATGCGATGGACGGCTCGATGGAAAAGGTCGCCACCGGCGTGTACCTCCTCAAGCCCGCACCGCAGCACCAACCGCGTTATGACGAGTACGACGACTGATCGGGAAGAACAAAGATGGAGATGAATCCACAACGAGTTCGGTCTGCGGAGTTTCGCACCGTCAAGAAGGGCCTGGACCCCGACGATGTCCAGTTGTTCCTGAACGCTGTCGCCGATGAACTCGAGCGTGCTCAGAATCAGTCCACCGCGATGGAAGCGCGGGCGCGCGCTGCGGTGGCTCGGCTCCAGGAGCTCGCTGATGACGCGGGATCGCAGTCCGACGCGAGCGCCGAGATCCTGCGTCCGTCCGAGGCAGTTGCAGAGCCGGATGTGGTGACGGCGTCGGTCGATCAGTCTGAAACGATCAGTCGCACGCTGTTGCTTGCCCAACGCACCGCCGATACCACGGTGGCCGAAGCTCGTGCCGAGGCAGAACGTCTCCGAACCGAAGCTGAGGCTGAGGCCACACAGCAGATCGATTCGTCCCGCGAGATGGCCGAATCGTTGCTGGTCGAGGCCCGAGTCGAGGCCCGTCAGGTCGGCGAAGAAGAACGCGCCGCAATGGAGGGCGAGGTCAACTCCTTGCTCGCTCGTCGCGACTTCCTCGAATCTGATGTCGATCATCTTGAGCGGTTCCTGGTCGATCAGCGGGCCCGACTGCGCGAAGCCGCCAGTCAGATCGTCGATCTCACCGAGCGTGTTCCAGGTGGTCTGGGCGATGTCCGTCGTCCGTTGGTGTCGGGTGCCAGTGACGATGTCGCAGCCGCCGTGGAGACGTCGACGACAACGAACGCAGCTCCGGAGGAAGCGCCGGTCGCCGAACCCTCGGCTGCAGCAGAGCCTGAGCCAGCGACTGAAGTAGAGCCTCAGCCAGTGGCTGGAGTCGAGCCCGACGAAGAAGCGGAAGATTTGTGGTTTCCCAATGCGGCTGATGAACCGATGCCGGTCATCGACCCCGAGGAGGGTTCGCGCAGCCGATTGTCGTTCGGCGACAACGCAGACTGACGGTCCGCGCCCGCGTCGATAGAGTCACCCGGGTGTCATACCCCGAGGTCGATCCGCAACCGAACTTCCCCCAGCTCGAGCAGCACATTCTCGAAGGGTGGGAGGCCGACAATACGTTCCAGGCCTCGATTGACCAGCGGCCTGCGGGCGACGATGGTGACAACGAGTTCGTCTTTTACGATGGGCCACCGTTTGCCAACGGTTTACCGCACTACGGCCACTTGCTGACCGGCTACGTCAAGGATGCGATCCCGCGTTATCAGACGATGCGTGGTCGGCGTGTTGAGCGTCGCTTTGGGTGGGACTGTCACGGTCTGCCGGCAGAGGTGAAGGCCGAACAGGAACTCGGCATCTCAGGCCACCCCGAAATTGCGGCGTACGGCATCGACAAATTCAATGATGCCTGCCGTGCGAGCGTGCTGCAGTACACCGATCAATGGCGGAGCTATGTCGGGCGTCAGGCGCGCTGGGTTGACTTCGACAACGACTACAAGACACTCGATCTCTCCTACATGGAGAGCGTGATGTGGGCCTTCAAGACGTTGCACGACAAGGGTTACGTGTACGAGGGATTTCGCGTGCTCGCGTACTGCTGGCGGTGTGAGACCCCACTGTCGAACACCGAGACTCGGATGGACGACGTCTACAAGGATCGTCAGGACCCAGCGCTCACCGTGCAGTTCACGCTCGAGTCGGGCGAGCACATGGTTGCCTGGACGACGACGCCGTGGACGCTGCCGTCGAACCTCGCCCTCGCAGTCGGGCCCGACATTGACTACGCGGTCCTCGATCGCAATGGTGAGCGGTACATCATGGCCGACGCCCTCGTCGGGGCGCACGAGGCAGAGTTCGGCGACGCCGAGCGTGTCGACACACTCAAGGGAAGCGATCTCGTTGGACGCCGGTACACGCCGCTGTTCGACTATTTCACAGACACCGAACTCCACGGCACCGAAAACGCCTGGCAGGTGCTGGCCGCTGATTTCGTTTCGACCGAGGACGGCACCGGCATCGTGCACTTGGCGCCCGGATTCGGCGAAGACGACCAAATTGTCGCGAACGAAGCAGGCATCCCCACCTTGTGTCCCATGGACGAGCACGGGTGCTACACCGCCGAGATCGGCGACTATGTCGGGACGCACGTCTTTGATGCCAACAAGCAGATCATCGCGGGCCTGAAGGAGCGAAACGTCGTTGTGCGTCACGCCACCTACGACCACTCGTACCCACATTGCTGGCGATGTGCCCAACCCCTCGTCTATCGCGCCATCTCGTCCTGGTTCGTGCAGGTCACGGCCTTCCGCGATCGCATGGTTGAGCTCAACCAGGAGATCACCTGGCAGCCCGCCCACATCAAGGACGGCAGCTTCGGCAAGTGGATCGAGAACGCACGCGACTGGGCAATCAGCCGCAACAGGTTCTGGGGGTCGCCGATCCCGGTCTGGCGTTCAGACGATCCTGATTATCCGCGCATCGACGTCTACGGATCGCTCGAACAACTCCAGACGGACTTCGGTCATTGTCTTGCAGGAGGTGAGGTCACGGACCTGCACCGCCCTCAAATCGACGAGCTCGTCCGCCCGAACCCCGACGACCCGACCGGGAAGTCGATGATGCGGCGCGTCCCCGAAGTGCTGGATTGCTGGTTCGAGTCGGGCTCGATGCCCTTTGCCCAGGTGCACTATCCGTTCGAGAACCAGGAATGGTTCGAGAATCACTACCCAGGCGATTTCATCGTCGAGTACATCGGACAGACACGTGGCTGGTTCTACACCCTGCATGTCTTGGCGACAGCCCTCTTTGACCGGCCGGCGTTCTCAAACTGTGTCAGCCACGGCATCGTGCTCGGAGACGACGGCGCGAAGATGTCGAAAAGCCTCAACAACTACCCTGACCCGCGGGAGATGTTCGACCTGCACGGCGCAGATGCCATGCGTTGGCACTTGCTCAGTTCGGCCATCCTGCGCGGTAGCGATGGCATGGTGACCGAAACGGGCATGCGCGACACCGTTCGTCATGTGCTGCTCCCGCTCTGGAACTCGTGGTACTTCCTCACCTTGTACGCCAACGCAGCAGACCACCAAGGCGTCCACCGCACCGACTCTCCGAACGTGCTTGACCAGTATGTGATGGCCAAGACTCGCGATCTCGTCGCGGCGACAACTGCGTCGCTCGACGCCTATGACCTGTTTGGGGCGTGCCAGCAGGTGCGTGACTACCTCGACGTGCTGACCAACTGGTATGTGCGGCGCAGCCGCAGCAGGTTCTGGGAAGGCGATCACGACGCCATCGATACGATGCACACTGTCCTGTCGGTTCTCGTGCGCGTTGCGGCGCCGCTGCTGCCATTCATCTCCGAGTCGATCCACGGCGGCCTCAATGCCGATGGCACCAGCGTTCACTTGCTTGATTGGCCGTCAGTTGACGAGCTTCCTGCCAACGGTGATCTCGTCGAGTCGATGGACTTGGTACGCGATGTGTGCTCGGCAACGCTCTCGGTCCGCAAGGCCAACCAGCGCCGTGTTCGCCTCCCACTGAACTCGGTCACGGTTGCGACGTCCGGCGCGGATCGGCTGGCCGCGTTCACCGATGTCATCGCCGATGAGGTGAACGTCCGCAACGTCGTTCTCACCGACGATGTCGCCTCGGTCGCGACTGAGCAGCTCCAGTTGGTGCCCAAAGCCCTGGGTCCGCGGCTGGGCAAGGAAGTCCAGACGGTCATCAAGGCCCACAAGACCGGTGATTGGAGCGTCGAGGACGGCACGGTGAAGGTGGGCGGCGTCGAGCTCCTCGAGGGCGAATATACGCTCGCACTCGTCGCCGACGACAGCATGGGTGACGGAATGGCCAGTACTGGCCTGGGTCGTTCGGGTGGTGTTGTGGCCCTCGACATTCAGGTCACTGACGAACTCGAAGTAGAGGGACGCGCCCGAGACCTGATTCGACTCGTTCAACAGGCTCGGCGCGACGCCGACCTCCACGTGTCCGACAGGATTGCGCTGACGATCAGCGCGGAGACCGCCACCGTCGACGCAGTTGCTCGCCATCATGATCTGATCGCTGCTGAGACCCTGGCCACGAGCGTGCAGGCAGTAATCGACGACGGATGCGCAGAGCCGAAGATTGTCGTGGCGAAGACGACGGAGTGATACCAGGGTATGAACGCGATCGCACACCTGTTCCGGTAGAGTCCAGCGCTCAATACCGCCGCAAGGAGCGTTGATGGCCGCACCGAAGAAGTCGAAAACAGCGACAAAGAAGAAGTCCGCCGCAAAGGCGCCTGCTGCCAAGAAGGCCGCATCAAAAAAGGCCGTGCCAAAGAAGGCAGCAGCAAAAACTGCGACGCCGAAGAAGGTCGCGGCCAAGAAGGTCGCGGCCAAGAAGCCTGCGGCCAAGAAGCCTGCGGCCAAGAAGCCTGCGGCCAAGAAGCCTGCCGCTCAAAAGCCTGCCGCCAAGAAGACCGCCGCCAAGAAGACCGCCGCCAAGAAGACCGCCGCCAAGAAGACCGCCGCCAAGAAGACTGCGGCGACGAAGGCTGCACCTCAGAAGGCTCCCGCCAAGCGGGCGACTCCGGCTGCCACGAAAAAGGCTGCCACGAAGAAAGCTGCAAGCAAGAAAGCGGCAAGCAAGAAAGCGGTCGTGGACCCGGCGATTCCTCGGCCCAAGCAGACAGTGCCTCCGAAGCCCGCTCCGAAGCCCAAGAAGAAGACCGGCTCGCCGTTGTCACCGTTGTTGTCGAACGAGATCCCTGAGCAAGTTGAAGTTCCCAAGCCGCGCGGCACGAGCAAAGACGGCGTGTCCTACACCAAGGACTTCGACGTGAAGTTCCTGAAGTCGCAGCGGGACGAATTGCTGGCGCGTCGTGCGGCTGAACTCGCACGGGCCACACGTCTTGAAGATGAAGCCACCTCGATCATCGAAGACGGTGAAATGGGCGACGTGCAGTTCGACGACGAGGGTGGCGAGGGCGACACCATGGTTGTCCAGCGTGACCTCGACCGGCTGTTGTCAGGTCAGGCTCGCCAGACCATTGGTGATATCGATGAGGCGCTTGCCCGTATCGAGGCGGGAACGTATGGGTACTCAGTGGTATCGGGCAAGCCGATTCCGCGTGAGCGTCTTGAAGCCATTCCTGAGACCACCGTGTTGGCCGTCGAGAAGGTCAGCGGCGCCGGGTTCCGGTAGTCCGAAACACAACACCGCATCGTCATGGCAATTGCCCGCGCCGCATCTTGGCGGGCTCCTGTCTTGTTGGCCATGGTCGTCGTCGTCGTCGATCAGTGGACCAAGCACTGGGCAGTCACCGTCCTGGGTACCGATCGTGAGATCGAAGTGTTCTGGACGCTGCAGTTCAACCTTGCCTTCAACAGTGGCATGGCGTTCAGTCGTGGCGAAGGATTCGGGCCGGTCATTGCCGTTGCGGCAACCGCCGTCATCGTCTGGCTGCTGATTTCGCTGCGCACTGAGTCGAGTCGGCTCTCGACCGTCGGCATGGGCCTCGTCATCGGTGGTGCTGCAGGTAACCTGATTGATCGGCTGTTTCGTGGCGAAGCATGGCTCCGTGGCGCCGTGGTCGACTTCATTGACTTCCAGTGGTTTCCGATCTTCAACATCGCCGACATGGCAATCAACGTGGGAGCCGGCGTGTTGATCCTCAACACGATTCTGGTCAGCCGCCGAAAGCCTGACGAGGCCAGAGAAGATGAGATGGCATGAGTACCAGCATGATGACTGACGAGGTGCCTGCAGCGCTTGACGGCCAACGACTCGATCGCATTGTCGCCCTGATGGGCGACATCAGCCGGTCTGACGCCGCCGCTGCGATAGCGGCTGGGGGTGTCATCGTCGATGGTGGCGCCGCTTCGTCCGGCAAAGTTCGATTGACGGAAGGTCAGGTCGTCTCGCTTGATCCGGCGACGTTCCCGCAGGTCGAATTGCCGCGGGCCGATTCGTCCGTGGAGTTCGGTGTTGTGCACGAAGACGACCATGTCATCGTCGTCGACAAGCCGGCCGGTCTTGTGGTGCATCCAGGCGCTGGCAATTTGACCGGGACACTCGCCAACGGGTTGTTGGCCCGCTTCCCGGATATCGAAGGCGTTGGTGATCCGATGCGACCAGGCATCGTGCATCGCCTCGATGCAGGAAGCTCGGGGCTGCTGGTCGTCGCTCGCACCAACCACGCTGCTGAGTACCTGATCGATCAGTTTGCTGATCACACCTGTACTCGTCGTTACGAAGCGCTTGTCTGGGGAGTTCCGGATGCTCCGCACGGAATTATCGACGCGCCGCTCGGACGCAATCGGAACGACCCGCTCAAGATGGCGGTGGTTGCCCATGGCAAGTACGCACGGACCGACTACCGAGTCATCGGCACCTATTCGGAGCCAGCCGTTGTCTCTCGACTCGAATGTCGTCTCGAAACGGGCCGCACACATCAGATTCGCGTGCATCTGGCGTCAATCAATCATCCGTTGGTCGGCGACCCGGTCTACGGACAGCGCCGCCCAGACCTCGGTGTGCAACGTCCGTTCTTGCATGCCGCAGAACTTGCGTTCAATCACCCTGGCAGCGAGGAGCGAGTCACGTTCCACAGCCCGCTTGCGAGCGATCTGCAGGCTTGGCTCGACGCAGCGGTCGCATAAACACGCTTGTCGATTGCCGGCTGGTCAGTGTTGCTTGATCAGTGCCGGTGAAGTTGCGGCCAGGGTGCCTGGCCCTGCGCAATGGCAGCGATACCGGCCAAGGAGTAACCATCGAGGTGCTCACGCATGTGTGTACCAGCCTGGTTCCAGATCTCAAGCAGGACGCACTGACCCTCGTGGTCGCATGCACCGTCTTGGTGTGGCGCTCCGAAGTCGCCGACGGTGATTGGACCATCGACGGCCGAGACGATGTCGGACAGCATGATGTCCTCGGGTTCGCGGGCGAGAACGTAACCGCCGCCGACACCTCGCTTCGAGCGGACGAGCCCGGCGCCTTTGAGTGCAAGCAGGATCTGCTCAAGGTACGGCTGGGGGAGTGCGGTGCGCTCGGCGATGTCACGGACCGACGTCGGACCGACCTGATCGCGATGCAGCGACAGGCTGAGGAGCGCCCGGCAGGCATAGTCCCCTCGGGTCGAGATGCGCACAACGTCACCTTAACTCCAACAATTGGCCGCTGACCTTGTGGAAGAGAGGTCGTTCGTGGTCAACTTGGACAAGTGACTTCCACTTCCGGCGTCGGGCCGATCATTCCGGACTACGCGGGCGCCAATGTGCGGGGGATTGTCCCGGCCCTCCTCGGACCGTCGACGTGGTCGGCGGGAACGCTGCCGCGCTGGATGCCGAAGCCAGTCGTTGATTCCGAACAATGTGTCTTGCTCGTGCTCGACGGTCTCGGTTGGGATCAGTTTCAGACGCATTGGGACCTGATGCCGACGCTCTCGACCTTCGTCGGCCAATCGATTCACACGGTGGCGCCAACCACGACCGCCACCGCCCTGACCTCGATCACGACGGGCCTGACTCCTGGCGAGCATGGGCTGGTCGGATATCGCATGATGCTCGGTGGTGACGTGCTGAACGTGCTGCGATGGGCAGTCGATGACAAGATCGTTCGCCGGCAACAGCCGCCGCCTACAGTCCAGCCGTTCGATCCGTTCCTGGGCTATGCAGTTCCCGTGGTCTCGATGGCCGAGCTTGAGAACTCTGCCTTCAGTGAGGCGCATCTGCGTGGATCGACACCGGTTGGCTGGCGGGCACCGTCATCGATCGCGGTGACCGCTGCCGCGCAGATTGCGGCTGGCGAGCGCTTTGTCTACTGCTATTACGGCAGCATCGACAAGATTGCCCACGAACGCGGGTTTGGCCCCTACTACGAAGCAGAGTTACGGGCTGCGGACCGCCTGGTCGCTGACATGCTCGAAGCGTTGCCGTCCGGAACGTCGCTCATGATCACTGCCGATCACGGGCAGGTGCACGTTGGCGACAACATCATCCACCCGTCGGAGGAGTTACTGCGCGGTGTCACGGTGCAATCGGGCGAAGGCCGCTTTCGGTGGCTCCACACCTCGCCGGGAGCACAGATGGACGTCGCCCAGACCGCGACTGCCGAAGTTGGTGACACCGCCTGGGTGGTCACCAAGGAGCAAGTCATCGACGAAGGCTGGTTCGGTCCGACGGTTGCGCCGCCGGTGCGCGCTCGTCTTGGCGATGTCGCGCTCGTCGCTCGTGACGACGTGACGTTCCACGAGAATGCCGACTCCGGGATGTACCAGCTGATCTGTCGGCACGGCTCGCTCACGTCAGCGGAAGTCAACGTGCCGCTTGTGGCAGCAACCGCCTAGAACCACGGCAGAGAAAGAGTTTCATGTCAGACATCGAATCGACTCCCCTCGAGGAAGGCGCGCCAGAAGTGTTGCGTCCCGACGACGTCCAGGGCGAGCAGGTGGAGCCGGTCGGAGAGCCGCCGTCAGGCGAGGCCGTCACGCAGCCGGCCAAGGTGATGCGGATTGGTTCGATGGTGAAGCAGCTGCTTGAGGAGGTACGCAACTCGTCGCTTGATGAGGCGTCACGCGAGCGGTTGGCGGAGGTCTACGAGCGGTCGGTGATCGAAGTGTCCGAGGCGTTGTCGCCGGATCTGCAGGAAGAACTGCGATCACTTGCGCTGCCCTTCGAGCACGACGAGGTGCCGAGCGAGGCAGAGTTACGCGTCGCCAAGGCGCAGCTCGTCGGCTGGCTCGAAGGGCTGTTCCATGGAATCCAGGCCTCGATGATGGCGCAGCAGGCCATGGCGCAGGCTCAAATGGCCCAGCAGCAGCGTTCGCTCGCTGGCGGTCCGGTCATCCCGGGCCAGCAAGCCGAGCGTCCCGGCACCTACCTCTAGGAGCCTTCGAGAGCACCTGGTAGGTTCGAGAATCCCAACGCTGTAACTCGAAGAAAGCAGCGAAAGCATCTTCATGGCCGACTCCTTCACACACCTCCACGTCCACACCGAATTCTCGATGCTCGACGGAGCATCGCGGCTCGATGAATTGGTGGCCAAGGCGGTACAAGACGGGCAACCAGCGATCGGCATGACCGATCACGGCAACATGTACGGCACATTGGACTTCTACAAGGAGTGCAACAACCAAGGCATTAAGCCGATCATCGGGACCGAGGCCTACATGGCCCACGAGCACCGCAGCGAACGTCCGTCGCGTCGCGGCCGGGTTGACGATTCAGGTGGCGAAACCGAAGGTGGCAAGAAGCTTTACTACCACCTGATCTTGCTCGCCGAGAACAACGAGGGCTACAAGAACCTCATCCAACTCGCGTCGTTGGCATTCATGGAGGGGTACTACTACAAGCCCCGGATGGACTGGGAGCTCCTCGAGAAATACTCCGACGGGTTGATTGCCACGAGCGGGTGCCTCGGCGGCCACGTGCTGCAGTCGCTGCTCAACGGTGACGACAAAGGAGCGCTTGAAAAAGCCGGTCGGCTGCAGGACATCTTTGGCCGCGACAACTTCTTCATTGAAATCCAGGATCACGGAATTCAGGCACAGAAGGAGACCAATCCAAAGCTCCTCGAGATCGCCAAAAAAATCAAGGCGCCGCTGCTGGCGACGAACGATACGCACTACACGCACCAGGACGAACACGACGCCCACGACGCGCTGCTGTGCGTGCAGACCGGGTCGCTCATGTCTGATCAGAAGCGGCTGAAATTCGATGGCAGCGACCACTATCTCAAGACCGCCGCCGAGATGCGCTATCTGTTCCGCGAGATTCCCACCGCCTGTGACAACAGCCTGTGGATCGCTGAGCGGTCGAACGTCGAGATCGAATTTGGCAAGCCGCTGCTGCCGAACTTCCCGCTGCCTGACGGCTTTGTTGATGACGAGGCATATCTGCGCCACCTGACTCAGGTCGGCGCCGAGAAGCGGTGGGGCAAGGACGTCCCGTCGGAGGCCGTCGAGCGCCTTGCCTACGAGCTGCAGGTCATCTGCGACATGGGCTTCGCGTCGTACTTCCTCATCACGTGGGACCTCATCAAGTACGCCCGCGACAGCAACATCCGAGTCGGTCCTGGCCGAGGTTCTGCTGCAGGGTGTGCGGTCGCGTACGCGCTCTGGATCACCGATCTCGACCCGATCAAGTACGACCTCCTGTTCGAACGGTTCCTGAACCCGAGTCGCATCTCGATGCCCGACATCGATATGGACTTTGAGACCCGATATCGGGAAGACATGATCCGATACGCCGCCGAACGGTACGGCCGCGATCACGTGGCCCAGATCATCACGTTCGGGTCGATCAAGGCCCGCAACGCAGCGCGTGATGCAGCTCGCGTGCTCGGCTACCCGTACGGCGTCGGTGACAAGATCGCCAAGGCGATGCCGCCACTGGTCATGGGTCGCGACACCCCGCTCAAGTACTGCTTCGAACAGCATCCCAAGTACGCCGACGGATACAAGGCTGCTGCCGATCTCCGAGCGATGTACGACACGGATCCAGACATCAAGAAGGTCGTTGACGTCGCCAAGGGTCTCGAGGGGCTGAAGCGGTCCGACGGTATTCACGCCGCCGCGGTGGTGATCACCAAGGATCCGGTCACCGATTACGTCCCGATCCAGCGCAAACCCGAGGCAGGAGTCGACCCACAAGACGCACCCGTCGTCACGCAGTTCGAAATGCACGGCGTCGAGTCACTTGGCCTGCTGAAAATGGACTTCCTGGGTTTGCGCAACCTCGATGTCATCTCCGATGCCGAGTTCATGATCCGCGAGCGACACGACCCGTCATTCGACATTGAGCAGACGGCGCTTGATGACCCGAAGACATATCAACTCCTGTCGCGTGGCGACACGATCGGCATCTTCCAGCTCGAATCTCCGCCGATGCGTCAGTTGCTCAAGGCCATGGAGCCGACCACCTTTCCTGATATCGCCGCCGTGCTGGCGCTGTACCGGCCGGGTCCGATGTCGGTCAACATGCACTACGACTTCGCGGACCGCAAGAACGGTCGTCAGGAAGTCGAGTTTTTCCACGAGGACGCCAAGGAGGTGCTCGGCGACACGTATGGCCTGATGATCTATCAGGAGAGCGTGATGCGTGTTGCACAGAAGTTCGCCGGGTACTCACTCGCTGAAGCCGACAACCTCCGCAAGGCAATGGGCAAGAAGAGCCGCGAGGTCATGGCCAAGGCGCGCCAGGCCTTTGAGGACGGCGTCGTTGAGCAGGGCTACGGCGACGAGATGGGCCCGATGCTGTTCGACATCATCGAGAAGTTCGCTGACTACGCGTTCAACAAGAGCCACACCTTCGGGTACGGACTCATTACGTACCAGACCGCGTACATGAAGGCGCACTATCCGGTCGAGTACATCGCGTCGCTCCTCACGAGCGTCAAGAACAACCTCGACAAGGCAGCCACCTATCTGGCCGATTGTCGTTCGATGGGCATCAAGGTGCTCACTCCTGACGTCAATCGGTCGCTGATGAACTTCGGAGCGTTGTCGCCGGAGGAATTGCCGCCCGGAGTCACGGTGCCAGTCGGGAGCCCGGGAGCGATCACCTTCGGCCTCTCAGCCGTGCGTAATGTCGGCGAGGCTCTTGTGGAGTTGCTGATCGCTGAGCGCACAGAGAACGGGCAGTTCAGCGACTTCTACGACTTTGTGGAGCGGGTGCCCGAAGCGGTGCTCAACAAGCGAACCATCGAGTCGTTGATCAAAGGCGGGGGCTTCGACGCACTGGGGCACCCGCGCCGCGGACTGCTCACCGTGTTCGAACACATCATTGACACGACCGTCAAGCGCCGCCGCGAGCGCGAAAAGGGAGTGATGAGCTTGTTCGGCGACTGGGGTGACGGCGAAGCCGACTCCAGTGGTGACGGAGACAGCTTCACTGAGCGGACACCAATCCCCGACCTGCACTTCGACAAGAGTGAGCAGTTGCGCTTCGAAAAGGAGATGCTCGGTCTCTACGTTTCGGACCACCCCCTGTTTGGCGTCGAGGGGGCCTTGAAGCGCAAGGTCGAACATGCCCTGATCGACCTGCCGAACATGGAAGACGGCACGCCAGTGGTCGTGGGTGGTGTGATCACCAACCTGGCGCGCAAGTTCACCAAGAAGGGTGACCAGATGGCGGTCTTCCTGCTGGAAGACCTCGACGCATCGATCGAGGTGACGATCTTCCCGCGGACTTTGGCCGAGCAGGGCCACAAGCTCGAAGACGACCTCATCGTCTCCGTGAAGGGTCGGCTTGACCGGCGCGACGAGTCGCGTTTCGGCATCATCGGGCAGACAATCACGGTGCTCCATGGGCTCGATGACGGGCCAGCTGTGCCGCTCCGTCTGCGCATGCCGTCCACGTCGCTTGACGAGCTGAAGATCCAGCGCCTGAAGCGCATTCTGAAGGAGCATCCGGGCGATTCAGTGGTCATGGTGGACATCGGAATGGGCCAAGTCTTGAAGCTGGCTGACGAGTTCCGTGTCGATGTGGATCGGTCGGTCGGCGAGTTGCGGATGGCCTTCGGGCACGAAGCCGTCCTCCTCTAGCCGATTCCCAGTGTAGAATGGGAACGATGGCTCTTGAAGTTTCGACCAACGACGCCTCCGCATTGACGGACACCGACCTCGACGAATTGGCGTCGATGGAAGAGGCCTTCAGCGCCGGATCGCTCTCGAAGGCCAAAGAAGACTGGGTCCTCATCACGACGGCTCGCTTCGGTGATGCTCTGCATGGCTTCACGTTCTCCACGCTCGAACGCATCGGAGGCACTCCATGTGTGCTCATCGGGCTGATGAGCGTCAAGCGCTCGTCGAAGCGTGACCAGGTACTGCGCGGCCTGATGAGCGAGGCATACCACCGGGCGCTGATGGCATTCCCCGACGAGGACGTCGTTGTGGGCTGTCGCTTCGTCAATGCTGATTCTGTGGTGGCGTTGAAGGATCTCGACGATCTCACGCCGCGTCCCGACAACGACGCCGTCGGCGAAGAACGTGCCTGGGGTCGACGCTTGGCCAAGCGCTTCGGTATCGATGGCAAGTATGACGCGAAGTCCTTCATCTCGAAGGCTGGCGCGCAAGACGGTTTCCTAGACTTTGAGTCGGCCAAGCCTGAGAAACTCGATCCTGATGTCGTCGAGATGTTCGATGCTGTGCCGGTCGACAAGGGTGGCGTCATGGTGGTCTATGGCTGGACCATGGCCGAAGATCTGCAGAAGCTCGGTAAGCGCTGAGCGAGTTCACGCACGTCGTTCGCTCGCGGCGGATGACGCGGGCGTTCTCGACTGAGTCGGTTGATCCGGCTGTTGTCGATTCTCTCGTCGATCTTGCATCTCGAGCCCCCAGCGCCGGCAAGACGCAGGGTTGGCATCTCGTTGTGCTCGAAGGCGAGCAGACGAAACGGTTTTGGGATATCTCGCTGCCCGCAGCGAAGCGTGCGTCTTTTCGGTGGACACACCTGCTTGACGCTCCGATTATTGCGCTGCCGTTGGCGGATGCCAGTGCGTACACGGCCCGCTACGCCGAACCTGACAAGGCTCGGACCGGACTCGGAGTGGGAGCCGACGCCTGGCCGGTGCCATATTGGACGATCGACACGTCGATGTCGGTGATGACGTTTCTGCTGGCTGCGCAGAACGCTGGCCTCGGCGCCCTGTTCTTCGGCGTATTCCACAACGAAGTCGCGCTGCGCGTTGAACTTGGTATCCCTGACGACCTCGAATTGCTCGGTGCGATCGCGTTGGGGCACCGCCTGGACGATGAGAGTGGGCTTGGCCGAAGCTCCAATCGGGAGCGCCGGTCACCGGACCAGATCATCCACCGCAACGGCTGGTGACGCTGGTTGGCCTTCCGGATCCGATGGTGCTCAGGCTGGGGCTTGACTCGCTTCGCTCGGCGGGGCCGGGTCTTGTCCATTCGGAGTCGCTGCCGGGGTGCCGGGCATCGAGAGACGTTTGCCTGTGAGAACTTCAGAGAAGCCTTCGACGGTGTCCTGCGGCAACTGGCAGACGTGGTCACGGCAGACGTAGACATAGCCTTCGTCGCGGCCCTCCCACAATGGCGAGTCGTACGGCTCGCCCCAGGCCAGCACCGTGTCGGGACGCCAGATCGACTGTGCCATGCGCAAGATGTCGGGACGGTCGCCGACGATGACGACCTCGGTCGTGCCGCGACGGCGAAGGTCGGCGGCAATGAGTGCGTTGGAGTACATACCGATGCCTTGATCGACCTGAGTGTTGAGCAAGTGGAGGATGCGGTCAGCTTGGTTGGCATAACGCTGTTCGCCGGTCAGACCGGCAAGCCGGTAGAGCGCGACTGCTGCAGTGGAGTTGGCTGACGGCAGGGCGTTGTCCTTGAGGTCCTTCTGGCGGACGATCAACTCTTCGGCGTCTTCGGCTGTGGTGTAGAGCCCGCCATTCACTGGGTCCCAGAACCAGTCGAGCATCGTGTCAGCGGTCTCGATCGCGGCAGTGATCCAACGTGCCTCGCCGGTGCACTCAGCGAGTCGTGTGAACGCGTCGACGAGCGCGGCGTGATCGCCGGCGAGTGCATCGTGGCGAGCTCGGGGTTCGCCGTCGGCGTGCCAGCTCCGATGCCATCGGCCGTCTGGCTTGCGGAGCTCACGCAGGAGGAACTCACCGTTGCGAACTGCAGCGTCGCGCCAGTCGGAGTTGTTAAACACTGATGCAGCCTCGGCGAGCGTCGAAAGGAACAACGCATTCCACTCGGTGAGGATCTTGTCGTCGAGACCGGGGCGGCGGCGCTCGTGTCGAGCTTGCGCCATGCGGAACGTGGCATAGTCGATTTCCTTCGGACGCTGCAACACTCCGCGGGCTTGCATCCGGTTCGGGATGGAGCGGCCACCGCTCTCGGCCCAGTTGCCTTCGTCGGTGATGTCGAACCACTCGATGGTCGCATCGACGATGGCAGGTTTGACGTCGGGCATCGCGGCGCGAACCTCGTCGGGCGTCCAGGTGTAGAAGAGGCCTTCGACGCCGTTGCCGTTTTCGTCGGGGGAGTCAGCGTCTTCTGCCGAGTAGAAGCCTCCGTCAGGATGCTGCAGCGTTGTGAGCACGTAACCGATCGTCTCGCCGAGCACTTGCCTCCACTGCTGTTTGCCGAGCACGATCAGGCCGTGGAGGTAGGTCTTGCACAGGAGGGCCTGGTCCGACAGCATTTTCTCGAAGTGCGGAACGAGCCATTCACGGTCGACCGAGTAGCGGGCGAATCCGCCTCCAATGTGGTCGTACATGCCGCCGGAGCACATCGCATCGAGCGTCGTGACAATGATGTTCTGGGCTGCCTCAGCACCATTGCTCATGTAGGCGCGGAGCATGAGCTCAAGGTTGAAGCTGGACGGGAACTTGGGTGCCTGACCGAAGCCGCCCCATTCAGGGTCGAAGGCTTTGCCGAGGCCCTGGACGGCGTTGTTGAGCTGCTCGACGTCGGGAAGGTCGTCGCCAGCCTTCAGTTCGCTGCTCGCAGAGATTGCCTTCACGAGCTGATCGACGTTTTTGCGCACGTCTTGTTGGCGAACGGTCCAGATACCCCCATCACCGTTCTCGCCATCGCCGTTGATGGCATCAAGCAGCTTGAGGAACGGTTCCTTCGGGTAGTAGGTGCCGCCGTAGAACGGTTCGCCGTCGGGCGTCATGAAGACGGTCATCGGCCAGCCGCCTCGGGCGGTCATCGCCTGCACGGCATCCATGTAGAGCGCGTCGACGTCGGGGCGCTCTTCGCGGTCAACCTTGACGTTGACGAACAGCTCGTTCATCCTCGCCGCCACCTCGTTGTCTTCGAAGCATTCATGGGCCATCACGTGACACCAGTGGCATGCCGAGTACCCGACCGACAGCAACACCGGCACGTTGCGTTCTCTTGCGGCAGCAAAGGCGTCTGGTCCCCAGGCGTACCAGTCGACCGGGTTGTCCCTGTGTTGGCGCAGGTAGGGCGAAGTTTCGTCGGCAAGCCGGTTCATGCGAAGCAGGGTAACGGCGACCTGGTCTGCCACGCCCGCACAATGGTCACCCAGTTCAGCTCGATTCAGGCTGCGGCTGGGGCAGCAGACGGTTGGTGTGCAAGCTGGTCGTGTTGGTCAGCCAATACGTCGGGTTGGCACCAGCGGTGCAGTCTGCCGTCGGGGAGAAACACTCTGAGTTCTCGGGTGCTCGGGTCGAGTTGAAATCGCCATCAGCCCTCGCGCGTTCGACGGTGGTGATAGTCGCATGGCGCTCGCGTTGTGTGCGCCGCTGTCCCGGACCTTCGGGGCGCGTTGTAGAGCGTCACCTCTGTGCCAACCTCGGCGTTGGCTCGACAGAGAAGCAGCATCGCGATGGGGCGTCGAGGGGGTGCCTTCCAGCCGCATTGCTCCCACACCATCATGCAAAGGTGTGTTGTCATGCCGAAGATGACCGACACCGAAGTCGCCGCGTTCCTCGCCGAGCGACGCCATCTGTTGCGCGTGGCGACCGTCGACGCTGACGGCATGCCCCGCAATGTGCCGATCTGGTACATCATCGACGCGAACCGCATCGTGTTCACGCCGCGTTTGCATTCGGTCTTCTTGGCGAACATGATGCGGAATCCGCGCGTCGGACTGACGATCGACGAAGCCGACCTCCCGTATCGCAAGGTCACAGTGCAGGGGTTCGCCGAACTGCTGCATCCTCCCGGAGCCGATGACGAGTGGCGTGATCTGTACCGGGCAATCGCAGCTCGCTACGTGTCACAAGAAGCGGCCTACGACTACGTCCTCAACACGATTGACCAACCACGGGCCTTGCTCGGGGTCGCGCTCGATGATGCAACGAGTCGCGTCTCGTGTTGGAGAATGCCGGTCGGCGACGAGGCGGCTTCGGGTATCTGGGCACGTCGCTACTTCCTCGATGGAACTGCAATGGCAGCCGTCGCCGACGGCGACACCCCAACCAGTCGAACCTGACCCGATTCGCCTCACTGCCGGGGAATTGTGTGGGTTGGGGGCCACCGAAGGGCGCCATTTGACGCGGCCTCTGATCGTGTTCGACTCACGGTTCGCCGACGCGATCATCGTGCGTTCGATATGGCCCTGATTGAGACTGGTGGTGCCTTTGGCACTCAGGTGATGGGCGGATGGAACTGGGTGTTTCCGCCGGTATCGAACCGATGCGGAGGTGGCTGACGGAACTTGGCACCTGCTAGAGATCCGTCAGCTCTGTTTCACAATGATGCAGCCAATCACCTGCGCCCACCGCGCTCGCACAGAAACGCTCAGGAGATGCTCAGGTGTTTCTCCTCGATCTCTTCCTCGAGGGACCAACTGATGCGGATGGTCAGCTTCTGGCGATCCGGACCGCGCGGTCGCGCTCGCAGGACTGCTTGCGATCATGATGGGCATCCTGCTGCTGGTCGCAGGGGTTCTGCATCTGGGGTTCGTCGTCGACCTGCTTTCGAAGCCCATTCGCGTCGGGTACCTGAACGGCATCGCGGTTGTCGTGATCGTCGGCCAACTCCCCAAGCTCCTCGGTTTCACCATTGAGTCGGACTCATTCGTCGGCAACATGCGCGCCACGGCCGAAGGCATGTCTGATGGGCTGGTCAACTCGACGGCGATGTTGATCGGCCTGGCATCGCTCGCGTTGATCGTCGGGTTGCGTCTCTTCTTCAAGCGTGTTCCAGCGGTGTTGATCGCTGTCGCTGGGGCGATGATCTGGGTTGCCGTCACGAGTGCGAACGATGAAGTGCCGGTTGTCGGAGCCCTGCCGCGCGGCTTGCCCGCTCCTGCCTTGGGTGGCCTGAGCTGGGGCGATGTGGCTTCGCTCATTGGCCCGGCCCTGGGTATTGCGCTGATCGCTTTTGCGGACACGGGCGTTCTGTCTCGGGTATTCGCTGCGCGTCATGGCGAGACGGTCAGTGGCAGCCATGAGATGCGCGGAATCGGTCTGTCCAATATCGCGAGTGGAATGTTCGGAGGGTTTCCAGTGTCGGCGTCTTCGTCGCGCACGCCGGTGGCAGAGCAGGCAGGAGCGCGCACGCAACTTGTCGGAGTCACCGGAGCGCTGTTGATCGTTGGTTTTGTGTTCGTCGCTCCAGGGCTCACCAACTACTTGCCCTCGTCAACGCTTGCGGCGGTCGTCATTGTCGCGGCCGGTGGTCTCATCGACGTGCCCGCCGTTGTTCGGCTGATGAATGTCAATCCGATCGAGGGATTGTTGTCGATAGCGGCATTTCTGGGCGTGGTGTGGGTGGGGGTGCTCGAGGGCATTGTCATCACGATCGGTCTGTCATTCGTTGCGTTCGTCAACGAGGCCTGGCGGCCTTACCGCGCAGAACTGGTGCAGATTCCTGGAATGCGTGGGTACCACGACCGAAGCCGTCATCCGGAGGGTCACCGCATCGACGGCATCGTGATCCTGCGATTTGACGCGCCGCTGTTCTTTGCCAACGGTGGCATGTTCACCGATTACGTGCGATCGGTGGTGGCCGCTGGTCCTGAAGTCACCACCTTGATCCTTGCGGCCGAGCCGATCACTGACATCGACTCGACCGCCGTTGATGATTTGGTCGAACTCGACGACTTCCTCGCCAACGCCGGCATCACGTTCCTCATTGCCGAGATGAAAGGTCCGGTGAAAGATCGTCTCGCGCGTTACGGACTCGATCGTCGCTTCGGTCCTGAGCGATTTGCCCCAACGGTCGGTGCCGCTGTCGATGCGGTGCTTGGCCACGAACGTGATGACATCGGAGAACCGTCAGACCGGAGTTGACCAAGAAGTACGGAGGATCGGCCGGTTTCGCGTCAGGAAGGTGAGAGGTCGGCGCTCTCCCTCAGATGAAGATGTCGCGGGTGTTGTAGTCGCGAAGCACGCGCTCGTAGGTGTCGTCGTTGTACCGATAGTCATGTTCAAGACCGACGAACGGCGCGTACCGGAAGCGGGATTCTCCCGGGTAGTGCTGCGACCGAGCATCAATCGCCGTGGCGATCACCGCTGACCGAATAAAGATCCGCTCCTCGTCGTAGAGGTCGGCTTGGCCGGGGACGTCGGCCTTGTACTGAAGCTTGCCTTCGACGCCGAGCACTGAGGATCGCCGATGAAATCCGAAGGTGATGGAGAGACGCGGGTCTGGCGATGAGTTCACGAACGAACCGTGGAGTAGTTGACGGTTGACGATGGTGACGTCGCCCGCGACGCAGACGAGTGGAACGGCGCCGGGTAGCCGCTCATCACCGCCGTTGTCGGACACCAGACCGCTGACGTTGATTCGCCCCGACTTGTGGGTGCCCGGCATCACCCACAGCGCATTCGCTGCGGTCGTGCGGTGGAGCTGTACCTGGAAGTTGAACCCGTGAATGCTGTCGTCCCAGTCAGGACTCTCCCAGTGTGTGGCCCCATCCTGATGCCATGACACCGCCCCGCCCAAACCCGGTTGCTTCACGAAAATGACATCGTTGTACGGGACGAAGTCAGCGCCGTTCAGCGCAGCGGCCACGCCCAGTAACTGGGGGTGTCCGTAGAGGCGGAGACCAGCAGGAATTGCTTGACAGACGCCGGAGATCAGATGCACGACGTACTCCGGTGCGTCAGCGTCAGCGGCTGGTTGCTCCATCTGTGTCGGGTGCCGTCCCGCTAGGAGTCTGGTGCCACCCCACGGGTCAGAGAGTGGCTTGATGAACAAGAAGGGATCGATCGCGAGGTCTCGTCCAAATGCAGGTCGGCCCGTAGCATCGTGCTCCGCGCGTGGCCGAACAGGGGCTCGACTGAGGAGGTCGTCCACGCCGACTCGCAGTTCTTCGAGCTCGGTGGACTCGATGACGCCCTCGAAAATGTAGAAGCCGTGTGTCGAGTATGCGTCGAGAATGTCACTGGCAAGCCCACCGTCCTCGTCGAATCGAAGAGGACCCCGATTTCCAATCTCGTTGGCCAACCGCTCACCTCTGTCGCAGTAGTCGACCATCTTTGCTGCATGCTCAGCTCGCGTCTCCATGCCCCGAACCTACGGAGATGTGAGGCCTCGTTCAAGATTCGATGTCTCTCTTTCTCTCCAGCGAGCCCGAGTCGGCCGGGGACTGGTTCGCTGGGCTGCACCAGACAGCCCGTCGCCTGCGGGAGATATCGTCAGTCGTCGCACACCACCACTTACTTGGGCTTACACCACTACTGAGTGAGGACCTCCAATGACCTTTGAATCGACCGGGCCAAACGATGTCGTCCGCATGACGGCACCGAATCCACCGCTACAGGTGGTGACCTCTGAGTTCGTCGGCGACCTTCAGTTCGAGAACGAATACCCAACGGATGCAACGGTGGACAAGCTGTTCGACCATCTCGATTTCCAGCGGGGCTGTCAGGCGTTTCTGCGCAATATCACCGCGTCGTCGATGTATTCGTTCCGTGCAGGCTTGCGGCGAGACTTGGGAGTCACGTCGGCGAGCCAACTCGTTGTCTGGGAGGACCAGTTCGATGCCCGGTCGCTGCTGCTCACGCCGAACTCCGAAACGGTCTACGGCATGACCTACCTCGACCTGAAAACCGACGGCCCGACGGTGGTCGAGGTGGCCCCAGGGATCCTGGGGTTGGTCAACGACATGTGGATGCGCGAAACAACGAACATCGGCCCGGCCGGACCCGACCAGGGCCGAGGCGGTCGATTCCTGTTCTTGCCCCCCGGCTACGACGGTGAACTTCCCCCGTATGGCTTCCACATCTGCCCGTCGGAGACCTTCGGGCTGTGGCTCTTGCTTCGTGGCATGCGCACACCTGATGGCTCGTCGGCCGAAGCCGTGGCGCTGCAACGGCAGACGCGCATCTATCCGTTGGCTGAGATGGACGAGCCTCGTCAGACCGAGTTCGTCAACGCCTCTGGTCAGGACCTCGACACGATCCATCCGATCGACTTCCGTTTCTTCGAAGACCTCGCCACCCTCGTGAACGAAGAACATCCGGACGCAATCGATGCCGAGACAGCGGGCATGTTGGCCACCCTCGGGATCGCTCACGGCGAGCCGTTCAGCCCCGACGACCGCATGACCCGGATACTGACTGAATCGGCCAAGGTCGGCTCGGCGATGGCGCTCGCCACGAGCTACCGAACCCGACTTCCACTTCAGCGTTATGACGACCGCCAGTGGATCGAGATCGGCAACACCGGCTATCCCTACTACGAGCAGGACGGCCACACCATGCTGTCGGGCCTCAGTCTGATGGGTTGGTTTGCCACAGGTTCCTCCATTGCCATGGTGACCCCGCCACCGGGCAAAGGTTCGGCATACATCTGGACCTACAACGACGGTAACGGCGAGTGGCTCGACGGTGCCCGCACGTACGAGTTGAACCTTCCACCGGGAGTCCCCATGGCTAACTTCTGGTCGGTTGTGATTTACGACGTGTGGACTCGGTCGATGCTCGCCAATGGTCAAGCAGCACCGAGTCTCAACAGCTTCGCCGAACTCGACACGAACGACGATGGTTCAATCACGATCACCTTCGGTCCGGAGCAACCCGCTGAGGGGGAGTCGAACTGGATCCGCACGATCCCGGGCAAGGGCTGGTTCACGATCTTTCGGCTCTACGGTCCGACCGACGGCTACTTCGACCACAGCTGGAAGCCCAGCGACATCACCCCTGCCTGAACGCGGACGACATCGCTGGAACTGGAGGCACCGCGACCTCCACAACTCGCTGCGAACCGGTCTGGGAGCAGCTGTGGGCACGTCCAACAACTCGCTAGCGTCGGGCCTATGAGCATCATCGGGTGGATCGCCGTTGGATTAATTGCCGGCGGTCTGGCTCGGTGGATCGTCAAGGACGACCGCAGTGGCTGCATTTACACGATGATCGTCGGTGTACTCGGCGCGATGATCGGCGGCTGGCTCATGTCGATGATCGACAGCAGTGGCGTCGACGAGTTCTCGCTGCGCAGCATTGGTGTTGCCGCGATCGGCGCGGTGTTGTTACTGCTGGTGTTGCAGGCGATCGCTGGGCGCGGACCGAGGAACGCCGGCTAGAAGAGGGCGGACTTACACGCCAGTTGCGTGGAAGCCGCCGTCGACGTGGATGATCTCGCCCGTGGTCTTGGGGAACCAGTCGGACAGCATTGCGACGACGGTGCGCGCAACTGGCTCTGAGTCGTTGACGTCCCAGCCGAGAGGTGCGCGTCCATCCCAGACGTCCTCAAACTTGGCGAAACCAGGAATTGACTTGGCAGCCATCGTGCGGATCGGTCCGGCGGCGACCAGATTGCAGCGGATGCCCTGCGGGCCAAGTTCCTTGGCTAAGTATCGAGACACGCTCTGCAGCGCGGACTTGGCGACACCCATCCAGTTGTAGGCCGGCCAGGCCACTGAGTTGTCGAAGTCAAGGCCGACGATCGAACCACCATTTCCCATGAGAGGAACGAATGCATCGGCGAGCGCCTTGAGCGAATAGGTCGACACATGCATCGCAATGGCGACGTCATCCCACGGGGCATCCATGAAGTTGTCGCCGAGGCACGATTCCGGAGCGAAACCCACTGCGTGAAGCACACCGTCGACTCGGCCCCATTTCGCCGCAAGCGCATCGCTGACAGCGACGCCGTGTTCAGGAACGGTCACGTCGAGTTCGAACACCTCGATATCGGAGCCGTCGGGGTTCGTGCCGAGTTTGCGTGCTGTGCGCTGCGTTAGACGCAGCGCGCGCCCGGCGCCGGTGAGCACGACGTTGGCGCCCTGTTCCTGCGCGATTTTCGCCACCCCAAATGCAAGTGACGCGTCCGTCAGGACGCCGGTGATCACGATGTTCTTTCCGTCGAGCAGACCCATGACCCGCAAGCTAGCCCGATCATCGACTGTGACACGCGTTGCGAAGGCGGGGGAGTAGCCGTGCCGTGTGGCACCCTGTCGCCATGTCGGGAATGAAACGTCAGTCGTCGGGGGTTGACAAATGTCCGTGAAGCAAACAATGCAGCTCTACGACACCGCTCGTCGCACCATCGTTCCGTTCGAGCCCGGCGATGAGGTGCTGATGTACACCTGCGGCATCACGCCGTACGACGCCACGCACCTGGGGCACGCTGCCACGTTCATCGCATATGACATCCTGCAGCGCCGCCTCATCGACATGGGCCACACGGTCAAGTGCGTCCGCAATGTGACCGACGTTGACGATCCGTTGTTCGTGAAGGCGCGTGAACTCGGTGTGCATTACCTCGACCTGGCGGCTTCGGAGGAAGCTCGCTTCGAGCGCGACATGGTCGCGCTCAACGCGCTCCCCGTCGCATCGAGCCCGCGAGCCTCCTCGGCGATCCCTGACATCCGAGGCTTCATTGGCATGGTGCTCGATCGTGGCTTTGCATACGAAGCGGGTGGCTCCGTCTACTTCGACGTCTCGAAGTTCGACTCGTTCGGATCGATGAGCGGCTACTCCGAAGAGGAGATGCTCGCCTACGCAAAAGAGCGCGGAGGAAACATCGAGGATCCGAACAAGCGATCCCCGCTCGACTTTGTGCTGTGGCATCCATCTGCAGACGACGAACCGGCTTGGGACACGATGTGGGGTGCTGGTCGTCCCGGCTGGCACATCGAGTGTTCGGCGCTTGCGTTGCGCGAGCTCGGCACGACCATCGACTTGCACGGTGGCGGCTCAGACTTGATTTTTCCGCACCACGAATCCGAACGGGCACAGTCCGAGGCGGCCACCGGTGAGCAGTTCGTCAAACACTGGATGCACACATGCATGATCTTCATGGACGGCGAGAAAATGTCGAAGAGCCTCGGCAATCTCGTGTTTGTCGACGCATTGCGCGAGACCTACGACCCGCGCTCAATCCGACTCGCGATCATCGAACACAACTACCGCGTCGACTGGCACTGGGCCGATGACCTGATGCCGCGCAACGCAGCTCGTCTGGAGAAGTGGCTCGCGAACGCTCGACCGAATCCAAGCTTGCTCGAAGTCGTGCGCGAACGTCTCGACGACGACCTCGACACGCCCGGTGCGATTGCCGCCATTGATGCCGCAGCGACTGCCGGCGAGGGGGTTCTCGAATCGGCCGCACTGCTCGGCGTTGACCTCACCTGACTCACACGAAATCTGATTCACACGAAGTTCACCGAGCCGCCTCCGAAGCGCGCGGTACCTGTTCTAATGTCGCTCTCATGAGCGAAGGCCCCGGCGCAGGGACGCTGCAGCGAAGAGTTCGCAAGGTGGGCGCTCCGCTCGTCACGCGTTTGTGGGACCTCGACGTGTCTGGCCTCGAACAGTTGCCCTCCGATGGACCGGCGATTTTGTGCCCCAATCACATCTCGTTTCTCGACTCGGCATTGCTCACGTTCACGCTGCCGAGAAACATCTCTTTTGTCGGCAAAGCCGAGTACATGGACTCATGGAAGACCAAGTTCCTGTTTCCCGCGATGGGCATGATCCCCATCGACCGGACGGGTGGAACCAAGAGCGCCGCAGCGCTCGATGCCGCTGAAGCTGTGCTCCGGCGCGGCGAGCTGTTCGGGATTTACCCGGAAGGGACGCGGAGCCGCAACGGGTCGCTCGGAAAGGGGAGGACGGGTGCGGCCCGACTGGCCATGACTGTTGGATGCCCGATCTACCCGGTCGGCATCATTGGCACCGACGAGATTCAGCCGCCCGACGCCAAGGCGCCGAAGCTCCGCAAGCGCGCCGAGATCAAGATCGGTCGTCCGGTCAAACCGGAGCGATACATGAATCGCGGGGCGGAGCACCTCGCCTGGCGATCGATGATCGACGAAGTAATGTTTGAGATCCGCGAACTGTCCGGCCAGGAGTACGTCAACCGATACCACGGTGACGAAGCCGACTCCGAGCCCACCGTGACGGCACACGTCGGTCATGTCACCGACGCCGTGCCCGCGGAACGCGAACTCGTCGCTGTAGCGGACGGCTGATCTGAAACCGTCCGCCTGTGCGGCGACGTGCGCTTCTATCCTGAACGTCCCATGTCGAACATCACCATCTCGCTTCCCGACGGTTCAAGCCGAGAGCTGCCTGGAGGGTCGACAGCGCTCGACCTCGCAGCATCCATCGGGTCCGGTCTGCGCAAGGCAGCCGTCGCTGCAAGCATCGACGGCGTCGAAGCCGACCTGACCGTCCCGCTCGTCGACGGCAACGTCGTGGCGCTGATCACCAACGACACCGACGCCGGACGGCACGTGCTGCGTCACTCGACGGCACACGTACTGGCCCAAGCGGTGACGCAGCTGTATCCCGGCGCCAAGTTCACGATTGGCCCTGCCATCGAGAACGGCTTCTACTACGACTTCGACTTGCCTGACGGCAAGACCTTCACCGATGACGACCTGGGAGTCATCGAGAAACAAATGAAGGAGATCGTTAAGCAGAACCAGCCATTCACGCGTTCGGAACACTCGATGGCCGAAGCAAAGGAACTGTTTGCAGATCAGCCGTACAAAGTCGAGATCATCGAGCGCGTCGAGTCAGCAGACGCAGATGCAGAAGATGCAGGCGAAGTGTCCGGCGATGGGATCATCAGCGCCTACCGCAACACCGACGAATTCATCGACATGTGTGTCGGCCCGCACGTGCCGAGCACGGGCAAGCTTGCATTCTTCAAGTTGCAGCGCGTCTCGGGCTCGTACTGGCGTGGCAACGAGAAGGGTCCACAACTCCAACGTGTCTACGGCACAGCCTGGGAAAGCAAGCAGGCGCTCGCAGGGCACCTCCACCAGCTCGAAGAAGCCTTAAAGCGCGACCACCGCAAGCTCGCTGTCGAGCAAGATCTGCTCAGCTTCCCGAGCAAGCTCGGTGGCGGCCTCGCGGTGTGGCACCCGAAGGGTGCAACCATCCGCAAGCTAATGGAGGATTACAGCCGCCAGCGTCACGAGAACGGGGGCTACGAGTTCGTTTACACGCCACACCTCGCCAACGCGAACCTGTTCGAGACATCCGGTCACCTCGACTTCTACGCCGACGGCATGTACCCGCCGATGGAGATGGACAACGGGACGTACTACCCGAAGCCGATGAACTGCCCGATGCACTGTCTCATCTTCGACAGCCGTCAGCGCAGCTATCGCGAACTGCCGCTCCGACTGTTCGAACTCGGCACCGTTTATCGCTACGAACGGGCGGGGACATTGCACGGTCTGATGCGGATCCGGGGCTTTACGCAGGACGACAGCCACATCTATTGCACGCAGGAACAACTCGCCGGCGAGGTGGCCGGTTTGCTCGACTTCGTGCTGTCGGTCCTCCGCGCATTTGGTTTTGACGAGTTCACGTTCAATCTGTCCACGCGTGACCCCGAGAAGTCGGTCGGCACCGACGAGATCTGGGAGACGGCGACGACCGCACTGCGTGACGCGCTCGACTCACACGGCCTGGAGTACGCCGTTAAGGAAGGCGACGCAGCGTTCTACGGCCCGAAGATCGACATCGACGTGCGCGACGCAATCGGCCGGTCGTGGCAGCTATCGACCATTCAGGCTGACTTCCAGCTTCCCGAGCGTTTCGACCTTGAATACGTTGGCGCCGACAACAACCGGCACCGGCCGATCATGTTGCACCGTGCGCTCATGGGATCGATCGAACGCTTCTTTGGCGTGCTCGTTGAGCATTACGCTGGGGCCTTCCCCACGTGGCTGGCGCCTGTGCAGGTGCGCGTCCTTCCGGTTGCGACGCCGCACGAGGAGTACGCCCACGAAGTCGTCGACCGACTGCGCTCCGCTGGTGCCCGGGTCGACATGGTCGCCGCGGACGATGGCCTGGGTAAGCGAATTCGTAACGGCAAGGTGGAGAAGCTCCCATACGTGCTGGTGGTCGGTGACGACGACGTCGCCGCGCGCACCGTCGGCGTGAACGTTCGCGCTGATATGCAGAGCGAGGGCGCTCCGGATGTTGAACGTGACGTGCCGCTCGATGACTTCGTCTGCCGTTTTGAGGGCGAGGTCGCCGAAGCCACCGACGCAGCGCTGCAGGCCTGATGCTTGACCGCATTTGGTCGGGTTGGCGGGCTGCGTACGTGACTGACGCGCCCTCCCGTCAGGACGGCCATGATGCCGCAGGGAGTGTCTTCACACAACTCCTGAATTCGGGAGCGCCAGACGAGGAGACGCACATCGTCTACCGCGGCAAGCTCGTCTTCGCTGTCTTGAACATCCATCCCTACACGTCGGGCCATGTACTGGTCTTGCCGTACCGGGAGGTGGCCGACCTCAACGACCTGACGCCGGACGAGACAACCGAACTCTGGGCCACCGTGAGCGCAACGGTTGATGCGGTCCGCTCCGCGTATGCCCCCGATGGTGCGAATGTGGGGCTCAATCTCGGTCGTGCTGCGGGAGGCTCGGTCCCGACGCACCTCCACGTGCACGTCGTGCCTCGTTGGACCGGCGACTCGAACTTCATGTCGTCGATCGCCAACGCTCAGACTCTTCCCGAAGCCCTCGAAGTGTCGGCTGGTCGCCTTCGAGCAGCATTCGGCCGACATCTGCCGGCTGATGCGTAGGCTGACGTGGTGACGACCGACGATCAGATCGACGAACTTCCCGACGACCTCAATCCCGCAGGATTTGTCGGCGCCTACCTCTTTCCCGACAACAGTCGTCGGCGCTGGCCCGGAGTCATGTACCTCGGATTCGCTGCCATCATCGCGGCGGTCTACTTCCTCGCCAATGACGCGGCAGTGGTCAACGCTGGTTGGCTGGTCGCAGCGGTCGTGCTCGCTGCGGTTGGACTGTTCTCGATCAGCTCCGGCTGGCGGATGACAGTCGATGAAAAAGAAGCACTGGTCGCAGCCCAGGGCGCTGTCGGGTTTGCCGTCGGCCATGCCTCAGCGCAGCAGGTCTGGCGAGGACTCCGCAGCCGCCCCACCTGGCGGGTGCTCTGCTACTCAGCCGAGGAACCGCCGGCGCAGCGTGGTCTGGTGCTCGTCGACGCAGTCGATGGTCGCATCCTTGAACACCTCGTCGAGATCAACGACGAGGCTGACCTCGAGTCGGCTGCCGGTTAGAGTCGGCAGAACATGTTTGACGGCACATTCAGAAAGCCAGTCGACACGGCGGTCAAGCCGATCGGCGCGTTTCTGCGTAAAACGAAACTGACCCCTGATCACCTTACGATTCTTGGTCTCCTCGTCGGCGTTGGCGCCGCTGTGGCCATCGGTTTCGGCCGCCTGTGGTTGGGTTTGGCCCTCGTGATCTTGGCGGGGTTGCCCGATCTCCTCGATGGTGCGCTTGCCAAGGCAACAGGAACCTCCAGCCAGCGCGGCGCCTTTTTCGATTCGACCGTTGACCGAGTCACCGACTCGCTGCTCCTCGGGGGCATCGGCTGGCACTTTGCCTTGACCGAAGACCCTCGTCTGGTGCTGCTGCCCTTCGCCGTTGCCTCGACGTCGTCGATTATCAGCTACCAGCGGGCCAAGGCAGAGTCACTCGGCATCGATGCCAAGGGCGGCCTGATGGAACGCGCCGAGCGGATCATCGCGATCTGTATCGGACTGGCGTTCAACGTCTTACTCATTCCGATTCTGTGGTTGATGCTTGTGCTCACGGCCATCACCGCAGTGCAGCGATTCGCCAAGGTATGGAACGCCGCAGACGTTGCGCCTGTTACCGCAGCGAAGATCGAGATGCGTCGATCGCGACGGCAAAGCCGCCGAGTGGCACGCACTGAGCGGCGGCGCACACACGTGCCGCGCCGAAAGCAGTGACTCCCCAAGAATTGCAGCAGCAGTTCATCAGCCAGTTCACCACGAACGGCTACAAACTCGGAGCGTTGGCCGCCAGGCTGATTCCCGGGCCCCTCGCCATGGGATTCGCGACCCCGGCCGGTGCGGGGGCGAACCTTGCTAGCCCGGAACGCCGGGCGATCATCGAACGACACCTGCAGCGGGTCGATCCCACACTGCGCGGCCTGCGGCTGCGGAGGGCGGTGCAGGAGGCATTCGACTCCTATGCGCGCTACTGGATCGAAAGCTTTCGGCTCCCCACGATGTCCAAGCGCGCTGTTGCGGCATCATTCCGAGAGGACGGCTATCGGCACCTGACCGAAGCACTCGCCGCCGGCAACGGCGCCATCATTGCCCTACCCCACCTGGGAGGCTGGGAGTGGGCCGGTCGGTGGATCGCGGACCAGGGCCATCCCATCACGGTCATCGTCGAGCAGATCGAGCCTCCGGAACTGTTCGAGTGGTTCGTGGACCTGCGGTCGAAGCTGGGCATGACCGTCGTGCCGCTCGGTCCCAAAGCCGGCACCGCAGTGATTGCGGCGCTCAGGGCCAACCATGTGGTGTGCTTGCTGTCCGATCGCGACATTCAGGGCGGCGGCCCCACAGTGGAGTTCTTCGGGGAAACCACAACGCTGCCCGGAGGTGCGGCCACCGTGGCGCTGCGCACGGGGGCTCCGATTCTGCCGACGGGCGTGTACTTCACCGACCGATTCGACGGCCATCTCGGCTACGTCCGTCCCCCGATTCCAGTCGAGCGTCAGGCGAAGCGGCTGCGTGACGATGTGCAACGCGTCACGCAACTGATCGCCGCTGAGCTCGAAGTGTTGATCCGGCGAGCACCGTCGCAGTGGCACCTGTTCCAACCAAACTGGCCAAGCGACCCCGGCTACGGCGAATCGATCCGTGCTGATACCTGAGTGCGGTGTCCACCGCGACACCTGGGCAGAGGTTCAGGCTTGGACTTCCGCGCAGATCAGCTAGACATATCTCGGTGAACCGACCGCTACGCGTTGGGCTGGTGTGCCCATACAGCTTGACCATCCCGGGCGGGGTCCAAATGCAAGTGCTGGCATTGGCACACGAACTTCGCGCTCGCGGGCATGAAGCGCGAGTGCTCGGCCCCTGTGACGGCCCTCCGCCAGAGAGCTTCGTGACACCGCTCGGCAATTCCCTGCCGCTATCTGCGAATGGTTCGATCGCCCCGCTTGCACCCGACCCGTCTGCAGCGTTCCGTACGATTCAGGTGCTCAACGACGAAGCATTTGACGTGCTCCACGTGCACGAACCGTTGGCACCCGGGCCGACGCTGACAACGATCTTGACGCGGCCGGCGCCGATCGTCGCAACGTTCCACGCGGCCGGACAGTCGACGAGCTACCGGGTGTTCAAGGGTCCGCTAAGTCGCATCATCAAGCGGATCGATCACAAGGTCGTCGTTTCAAAAGATGCTCTGGGCCTTGCCCGATCTCACCTCGGCGGGGACTACGAAGTGTTGTTTAACGGTGTCGATATCGGCCAGATTCAAGCGGTCGACCCGATGGTGACGGACCGGCCGACAATCTTTTTTTGCGGGCGCCATGAAGACCGCAAAGGGCTCAGCGTCTTGATCGATGCCTTCGAGCAAATGCCCGCCGATGTCGATCTCTGGATTGGCAGCGACGGTCCTGACACGGCAGCACTGCAGCGACGGACGTCCGGTGACCAGCGAATCCACTGGCTCGGCCGTATCACTGAGAAGGACAAATTCGCTCGGCTGCGCGGCGCAGATATTTTTTGTGCTCCTTCATTGGGGGGAGAGTCGTTCGGAGTCGTGCTGATCGAAGCGATGGCCGCTGAGACCACCGTGGTAGCCAGCGCGCTCGACGGTTATCGCAACGTTGCCACCGACAACGTCGATTCGATCCTGACACCTCCGGGATCGGTTGATGCGCTCGCTGGCGCACTGCGTCGTGCGCTCGACGACTACGAACTGTCAGCCCGGCTCCGCTCCGCAGGAGCATTGCGAGCCACGGACTTCGCAATGTCGACGCTGGCGGACCGGTACGTGGAGATCTACCGGGAACTGATTTTCGACTCCACCCGCTGATCTTGCCGGGGTCGTACACTGGCCCGATGATCGTCCTTCTCCTTGTCATCGTCGTGGTGGTTGTCGTCGTGGCAATCATCATCGGCGCCTACAACGGCTTGATTCGTCGCCGAAACCAGATCGAGAATGCTTGGTCCCAGATCGACGTACAGCTCAAGCGGCGCCTTGATCTCATCCCCAATCTGGTTGAAACCGTCAAGGGCTATGCCGCCCATGAGCGCGAGACGCTCGAAGCCGTCATCAATGCTCGCAATGCCGCCATCCAGGCGCCCGACACGCCGGCGGGACAAGCCGGCGCCAACAACATGCTCGAAGGTGCGCTCGGCAAGCTGTTTGCACTGGGTGAGGCGTACCCCGACCTCAAGGCGAACCAGAACTTCTTGCAGTTGCAGGAAGAACTGACCGCAACCGAGGGTCGGGTGGCGTACTCGCGCCAGTTCTACAACGACAGTGTGCTTGATTACAACAACAAGCTTGAGCAGTTCCCGACCGTTCTGTTCGCAAAGGCAATGAAGTTTGAACGCCGCGAGTACTTCCAAGCTGAAGAAGCAGCTCGCACCTCACCGAGTGTCGAATTCTGATTCATCTCCATGTTTGAACTGATCAGATCGAACAAACGCCGGAGTCTCGCGCTCGTTGCCGGTTTCATGGTTGTCGTCGCCCTCGTCGGGGCCGCCATCGGCCTCGTCGTTGGCAGTGGCATTCTTTTTACGCTCATCGCTCTCGTGATCAGTGGTGTAGTCGCACTTGCGTCCTACTGGAAGGCAGACAAGATCGCGTTGCGCATGAGTCGTGCCCACCCAGCGTCAGCGGTTGAATATCAGCGCCTCCACAACCTGGTCGAGGGCCTCTGTATCGCTGCGGGACTTCCCAAGCCCGGTGTCTACATCATTGAAGACCCTGCACCGAATGCCTTTGCAACCGGACGCAATCCCGAGCATGCGGCCATCGCCGTGACGACTGGTCTGCTGGAAAAGCTGAACCGCGTCGAACTCGAAGGTGTGGTCGCGCACGAGTTGGGCCACATCAAGAACTACGACATCCTGGTGTCGACGCTCGCGGTCACCATGGTGGGCACGGTTGCGCTGCTCGCTGACGGTGCGATTCGGTTGATGTGGTGGAACGGCGGACGCGTGGCGCGTCGCGGCGACCACGACAACGGCAACAACCCGCTTGCCTACGTCGGCTTTGCCCTGCTGATTGTTTCACCGCTCATTGCAAAGGCGATGCAGGCGGCCATCTCGCGTCGCCGCGAGACGCTCGCTGATGTCACGGCTTGCCAACTCACTCGTTACCCGCCGGGGCTGATCTCTGCGCTCGAGAAGCTCCAGGAAGACACTACGGTGACGCACAGCGCGTCGACCGCTACGGCACACTTGTGGATTGAACAGCCCATGAGTGGTGTCGGGGACCAAGGTAAACTGCGCGCCGTCCACCAGTTGTTCAATACCCATCCGCCGCTCGACGAGCGAATCGCACTTCTGAGAGAGCTCTGATGACCATGAGATCCTTCCTGTCTGTCCGGCGCAGCTTGGCGCTCGCCGCCGTCGCAATGGTGGGCGCTGCGGCGTGCTCGGGAGGGTCCGAAGAAGCCGCGATCACTACGCCCGTCGAAACAACGGCGAGCGAGGTGACAACCACGACTGCTGTCGAGGTGACAACCACGACTGCTGTCGAGGCAACGACGACCACCCTTGCCCCGGCCATCATCCGCCAGCCGCTCACAGGTGAGCCGCTGGCGAGTGAGGCGGACTTTGTTGAGCGTCCGGCAATGGCCGTCAAGATCGACAACCATCCCGGTGCGCGCCGCAACCACTCCGGTTTGGCGGTTGCCGACATCGTCTTCGAAGAAAAGGTCGAAGGGTCGCTGACTCGTTTCGCTGCCGTGCTCCACACCCAGGACGCGGACCCGTTGGGACCCATTCGTTCCGGTCGTGAGCAAGACGTTGCACTGCTCAGTTCGTTCAACGAGCCGTTGTTCGCCTGGAGCGGCGGCAACCCTGGTGTTACAGCCTTGGTTCGGTCGTCGTCGCTGGTCGACATCGGCGCTCCGTCGTACCCCGGCAGTTACTACCGTGGTCCCGGATCCGGACCGCACAACTTGTATTCCGATTCCGACTCGCTGTACTCGCTGACGCCGGAGGGCCACCCAGGCGCTCCTCCCGCGCAGTACGGCTACCTCGATGACGGTCAGGTCTTCGCCGGAGCGCCCGGTCGCAATGTGTCGTTCTCGATCGGCAGTATTGACATCGAGTGGACGTGGAGCGACGAAGAACAGCGTTACGAGCGGTCTCAGGAGGGTGAAGCGCACGTCGACAAGACCTACGGCCGGATTGGAGCGGAGAACGTCGTGCTCCTCGGCGTCGACTACCGCCAGAGCTCCATCGATCAGAATGCGCCTGAGGCGATCACGGTCGGTTCGGGCCTCGTGTCGGTCTTCAGTAATGGTGAGTATCTCTCGGGCACCTGGGAACGTGAGTTGGCAACCTCCCCGTTCACGTTGACTGTCGGCGGCGAGCAGGTCATCCAACTGACTCCTGGGCAGACCTGGGTCGAGTTGGTCGAGGTCAGCACGCCAGGCGAAGTACCAGCCTTCGAAGTTTCCTGACAAACGATCGGGCGGGTTCGGTCCAGCGAAAGTAGCCTGTGGTCATGATCGCTGACAGCACCGGAACGTTCCCCGTCAAGCGGGGGTTGGCCGAGATGATGAAGGGCGGCGTCATCATGGACGTCGTCAATCCTGAGCAAGCCAAGATCGCAGAAGACGCCGGCGCCGTTGCCGTGATGGCATTGGAGCGCGTCCCGGCCGATATTCGGGTCGACGGTGGCGTTGCCCGTATGAGCGACCCTGAGATGATCGACGGAATCCAAGCCGTGTGTTCGATTCCCGTCATGGCAAAGGTGCGCATTGGTCACTTCGTCGAAGCGCAAATCATCCAATCGCTGGGTGTCGACTTTATCGACGAGTCCGAAGTGCTGACTCCCGCCGACGAGGCGTACCACATCGACAAGATGGCATTCGACGTGCCGTTCGTATGCGGCGCGACCAACCTCGGTGAAGCGCTTCGGCGTATCTCCGAAGGCGCTGCGATGATCCGTTCGAAGGGTGAAGCTGGCACGGGCAACGTGGTCGAAGCGGTCCGCCACCTCCGGTCAATCCTCGGTGACATCAAGCGCATGACGCAGGCAGACGAAGCTGAGTTGTTCGGCTGGGCCAAAGACCTGCAGGCCCCGCTGCCACTCGTGCAGGAGATCGCACAGACCGGCAAGCTGCCAGTCCCGCTGTTCTGCGCCGGGGGTCTCGCGACGCCGGCCGACGCAGCACTCGCCATGCAACTCGGTGCCGACGCCGTCTTCGTCGGGTCAGGCATCTTCAAGTCCGATGATCCGTCGCCGCGCGCCAAGGCGATCGTCGAGGCAACGACGCACTACCAAGACGCCGACATCCTCGCCAAGGTCAGCCGGGGCCTTGGCACCCCGATGACAGGCATCGGCATGGACGAAATCAGCGTCAAGTACGCCGACCGCGGTTGGTGAATCGATCCGCTGAGGCTTCCGGCCCGGTCGTCGGGGTGCTCGCACTGCAAGGTGCGTTCTCCACCCATCTTGAGCGTCTCGCAGCGCTTGGCGTCGATGCACGCCTGGTCAAGCAGCCCGAGCATCTTGATGGTGTTGACGCACTTATTTTGCCGGGCGGTGAAAGCACGACGATGTCGATGCTGCTCGACACGAGCGGTCTCAGAGATCCGCTCAGCGACTTGCTCGGCGACGGGATGCCGGTCTTTGGCACGTGTGCCGGGATGATCCTGTGCGCCTCGAACGTGCTCGACGGTCGACCAGATCAGCATGGCTTCGACCTGATTGACATCACGGTACGCCGCAACGGGTATGGCCGGCAGCTCGACAGCTTCGAAACCGACCTCGACATTGTGGGGCTCGACACGCCGTTCCACGCGGTGTTCATCCGGGCGCCGCGAGTCGAGCGTGTCGGCGTCGCCGTCGAGGTCCTCGCCGAGCACGACGGCATTCCTGTTCTCGTTCGGGACGGAACCTGTACGGTGGCAGCGTTCCACCCGGAATTGACTCACGACACCCGACTCCACGAATTGTTCGTCGCTCAACTCACCGGAAACTGAAAACAAGGGATCCTCGTATGTCCGGCCATTCCAAATGGGCAACAATCAAGCACAAGAAGGGCGCCACCGACGCGAAGCGCGGCAAGCTCTTCGCGAAACTCGCCCGCCAGATCGAAGTTGCCGCCAAAGGCGGTGGCGACGTCGACATGAACCCGACACTGCGAACGGCCGTCCAAAAGGCCAAGTCGGCGCAGATGACCAACGAAGCAATCGATCGTGCGGTCAAACGGGGGAGCGGCAACGCCGAAGGCGATGCCTACGAGAGCATCATGTATGAGGGGTACGCCCCAGGTGGAGCGGCCCTGATGATCGACGTGCTCACCGACAACCGCAATCGGTCCGGCGCCGACATCCGTCAGATCTTCAGCAAGCTCGGTGGGTCGATGGCCGAGCCGGGAGCAGTGGGGTGGCAGTTCGCCCGCAAGGGCGTCATCATGGTCGACGCGAGCGCCGACGAAGACGAGTTGATGATGGCTGCACTCGAAGCAGGCGCCGAGGACATGGTCCAGGTGGGCGAGGCCTTCCAGGTCACGTCGGACCCGTCGCCCGTGTACGACATCAAGACGGCGCTCGAGACTGGCGGATTCACAGTGCAATCAGCGGACTCGCCGATGATGGCCGAGAACCTCGTGCCGGTCACCGACGTGAAAGATGCCAAAGCGATCCTCCGTATTCTGGAGGCGCTTGAAGACAACGATGACGTGCAAGACGTCTTTTCGAACTTCGACATGAGCGACGACCTGATGGAAGCGGCAGCCGAGTGAGCCTCTCGGTCGGCGAAGCCGCTCCCGACTTCGATCTGCCCGGTACAGGAGGACGCAGCTACACCTTGGCCGAGTTTGCGGGCAAGTCGGTCGTGCTCGTGTTTTACCCGGGCGACGACACGCCGGTCTGCACAAAGCAGCTGAACAGCTACAACGACGGCCTCGAGCAGTTCGCTAACCTCGATGCGCAGGTCCTGGCGATTTCGGCGCAGGACGTGACCAGCCACGAAGGTTTTGCAGGCAAGCACGGCTTCGCATTTCCACTCCTCGCAGATGTCGACAAGTCAGTCGCTGGCACGTACGGGACGTTGGGGCCGCTCGGCTTTCCTCGCCGCAGCGTGTTCATCATCGATGGCGACGGCATTGTCCGGTACGCCCATCGGGCCATCGCCGGGCTGACATACCGCCCGGTGAGTGAATTGGTCGACGAGTTGGAGAAGCTCCCCTCCTGACCACCCGATCGAGTACGCTACGAACCTATGTTCGCCAACAGTGTTGACGCCACCTCCGGGGTGACCACTCGAGTGTTGGGCATCGACCCTGGGCTCACCCGATGTGGCTTCGCGGTGATTGACGGTCGAGGTCCCGGGTCGGCGACGGCGGTGTCGATGGGTGTGATCCGCACACCGAAGACGGATCCGTTACCGCAGCGACTCGGCGCATTGAGGACCGAGTTCACGGCACTGATCGCCGAATTCAAGCCCGACGCTGTCGCTGTCGAGCAGGTGTTCTTCCAGGTCAATGTGCGCACAGCCATGAGCGTCGGCCAAGCGAGCGGCCTCGCGCTCGCCGAAGCGGCGCTGGCAGGGTGTGAAGTCATCCAATACACCCCCAACCAGGTCAAAGACGCCGTTGCCGGGTGGGGTGGAGCTGGCAAGGAACAGGTGCAGAAGATGGTGCAGGCTCGTCTGAAGCTGACCACGTTGCCTCGGCCAGCCGATGCCGCTGATGCCGCCGCATTGGCACTTTGTCATCTCGCCATGTCGCCGATCGGGCGTCGTCTTCGTCAGGCGGCAAGCTCGTGATCGGGTCGCTCCGCGGCGAGATTCTTGAACGGAACGTCGATGGCACCGTGTTGCTCGAAGTCGCAGGTGTCGGCTACCTCGTCACGGTGTCCCAGCGCGTGATCCCCGAACTTGAGCCGGGTAGTTCCACGTTCCTGCGCATCCACCATCACATTCGCGAAGACGCGCAGACCTTGTTCGGATTCACATCAAACGAAGACAAAGCGACGTTCCAGATTCTGCTCGCGACCCACGGGGTCGGGCCGGCGATGGCCATGTCGGTGCTGGCCACGCACCCGGCCGCTTCGCTGGTCGACATTGTTGCCAACAATGACATCGCCGCGCTGCAGTTGGTGCCCAAGGTGGGCAAGAAGACCGCAGAACGCCTCATCGTCGAGCTGAAGAATAGGTTGTCACTCGACGTGCTCGATGGCGGTGGTCTCGGTGTCGGTGGCGGGAACTCCAGCATTGCCGACGTACGCGAGGCGCTCGCAGGCCTCGGCTACGGAACTGACGAGATCCGTGACGTTTTGCGTGAACTACCGAGCGATGCTGACTCGGCCACACTGTTGCGCGACGCGCTCAAGACATTGTCCAAGAACTGATCCAGAACTGAAACGGAGTGCTGCATCATGCGCGATGAATTCCTCGATCCCGGTGTCGGCCACGAGACCAATGTCGGTGAGGTCGAACTCGAAGAAGGCATCCGTCCCCGGGCGCTCGACGAGTTCATTGGCCAGCGCGAGCTCAAAGAGCATCTCGCGATCGTGATGGAGGCAGCTCGGCGCCGCGAACAGCCGGTCGACCACCTGCTGTTCGCCGGTCCGCCCGGACTCGGCAAGACCACGTTGGCCGGCATCGTGGCAACGGAGATGGGCACGCAGTTGCACATCACCTCGGGTCCGGCCCTTGAACGAGCCGGTGACCTCGCAGCAATCCTCACCAAACTCGAAGACCACGACGTGCTGTTCATCGACGAAATCCACCGGCTCAACCGGGCCGTCGAAGAGATCTTGTACCCAGCGATGGAGGACTTCCAGCTCGACATCGTGGTGGGAAAGGGGCCTGCAGCGTCGAGTATTCGGCTCACGATGCCGCCCTTCACGCTCGTCGGCGCCACCACCCGCACGGGCATGATCACCGGTCCGCTTCGTGACCGGTTCGGCCTGGTGGCGCGGCTCGACTACTACGACCATGACGAACTGCAAGCCATCGTCGTGCGAGCGGCCGGGATCTTCGACATTTCGATCGATCCGCTGGGCGCCTTCGAAATTGCGCGACGGTCCCGCGGCACACCGCGGATTGCGAATCGGCTGCTGCGACGTGTGCGCGACTTCGCCGAAGTGCGCGCTGACGGATCGATCACTGCCAAGGTCGCAGAAGAAGGGCTCGCGCTCTTCGGCGTCGACAACCGTGGACTCGACAAGGTCGACCGGGCCCTCCTCGCGGCGCTGTGCAAGCAGTTTCATGGCGGACCTGTCGGCTTGTCGACGTTGGCGATCAGCGTCGGCGAGCAGCCGGAAACGGTCGAGGACGTCTATGAACCGTTCCTCATCACACAGGGAATGATCGCTCGCACTCCCCGGGGTCGAGTCGCGCTCGCTGCGGCCTATGACCACGTCGGCATCACGGCGCCAGCGAAAGTCCAGAACGGCTCACTCTTCGACTGAACCTTTGTCGCTCGCACCTAGCATTGTCCCGCGTGCGGCTCTCCGACTTCGACTACGTCCTCCCGGACGAGCGCATCGCGCAGACCCCGATCGCTCCGCGCGACGCTGCTCGCCTCCTGGTGGCGGGCGACCCCGTCCAGCATCGACACGTCAGCGACCTGCCTGACCTGTTGCAGCCAGGCGACCTGCTGGTGGTCAACGAAACGCGAGTGATTCCCGCCCGCCTCAAGCTCACTCGCTCGACTGGTGGGGCAGCTGAGGTGCTGCTGCTCGAGGCGATCGATCCGGACCGGCGAGTGTGGGAGGCCTTGGTCCGCCCGGGCAAGAAGTTGAAAGTCGGAGAGCGCCTCTTTGCGGACGGTGTGCCTCTCGTCAGCATCGGCGAACGGACACCCGCCGGGGACACCTTCTGGGTGCACTTACTCGGAGATGCCGATCCGCTCACGCTGCTCGATCAGCACGGCCAGATGCCGTTGCCGCCGTACATCACCGCCACACTTGAGAATCCGGATCGGTACCAGACCGTGTTTGCCAACACCCCCGGGAGCGCGGCAGCGCCGACTGCTGGACTGCATTTCACCCCTGAACTGTTCGGGCGACTCGCCGCGCAGGGCATCGATCGCGTCGCCGTTGAACTCATTGTCGGGCTCGACACGTTTCAGCCGATCAGCACTGAGAACCCACTCGATCACCCGATGCACACGGAGCGATATCGGGTGCCGCCCGAAACCATGGAGGCGTGTTTGCAGACTCGCGAGCAGGGCGGGCGCGTGGTCGCTGTGGGTACCACCGCGGTTCGTGCACTCGAGTCTGCGGCGAAGTCCGGTGAGTTGTCCGGACGAACCAGGCTGTTCATCCACGAGGGTTTCGATTGGCAACTCGTCGACGTGCTGATGACGAATTTCCATCTGCCGAAAACGACGTTGCTGATGATGATCGACGCGTTTGCGGGCCCGGACTGGCGCGACCTCTACGCCGAGGCGCTACGCGAGGAGTACCGCTTTCTCTCGTTTGGCGACGCCATGTTGCTCGAGCGGTCTCGGTCGCAAATCCCCTAACCTCTCAGCGTGCACAGGGTCAACCTCCACGTCAGCGCCACGCACGGTGCAGCCCGAACCGGAACTGCCACGACGGCACGCGGAACATATGAGACACCGCTGTTCATGCCTGTCGGTACCCGTGGCGCGATCAAGTATCTGAGCGCTGCAGACTACGACCGGCTTGGTGCCGAAATCGTGCTCGGCAACACGTACCACTTGATGCTGCGACCTGGTGCCGACCTCATCGAGCGGTTCGGTGGACTCGGATCCTTTACCGGTTGGGACGGGGTGACGCTGACTGACTCAGGTGGCTTTCAGGTCTTTTCGCTCGATCCCAAGGTCGACGACGACGGCGTGACGTTCAAGAGCACCTACGACGGCTCGTCACACCGCTTTACGCCCGAAATTGCCGTTGCCGTGCAGCAGCAGTTAGGTGCAGACATCCAAATGGTGCTCGACGTCTGTCCGCCTCTGCCGAGTCCGCCCGAGGTCATCCGCCTCGCGGTCGAGCGAACCCATGCGTGGGCGCAGCGGGCCAAAGCGGCCCATACGCGCCAGGATCAGGCGCTGTTCGGCATTGTGCAGGGCGGCGTCAGTCCGACGATGCGTGCCGAGAGTGCGCAGCGCACCGTCGACATCGGCTTCGATGGCTACGGAATTGGTGGCTTGTCAGTGGGGGAGTCGCGTGACGAAATGCTGCCGGCGCTGGCTGCAGTCATCGAGCACCTTCCAGCCGATCAGCCGCGCTACCTCATGGGGGTCGGCGACCCAGCTTCGCTGATCGAAGCGGTCGCACTCGGAGTGGACCAGTTCGACTGCGTGATGCAGACACGACTTGGTCGGCACGGCACAGCATTGACCTCGACGGGCCGATTTCAAGCCAAGGCCGCCAGGAATGCGGAACTCGACGAACCGCTCGACGAGCTCTGCCCGTGTGAAGTGTGCGCTCGGCACAGCCGGGGTTACATCCGACATCTGCTCCAAGTCGGCGAGCCGACTGCGTCGCGGCTGCTGTCGATTCACAACGTGGCATGGACCTTCGATTTGATGCGCCGGATGCGTGCTGCGATCACCGATGGCTCGTTCGACACGCTGCGGCGCGAGGTGCTCGACGTCTGGGCGTGACCCACGCAGTTGCGGCATGCCCCGTCTCGGGCGTTTGACGCCGGTAGGATCGCACGCCGTTATGCCCTCCACATTTGCGATTTCATTGACCGGCACTCTTTTCGCCAACGCCGACGGCGGTTCAGGCGGTTCAATCCTGTCGTTCCTCTTCCTGCCGCTGATCCTGGCCGCGATGTACTTCCTGATGATCCGGCCGCAACGCAAGCGGATGCGTCAGCAGCAGAACGTGCAGCAATCAATCGAGGTTGGCAATGAGGTGGTGACCACGTCGGGCATTTTCGGCACGATCACCGGCGAAGATGGTCCGAACCGATTCTGGCTTGAAATCGACGATGAGCATGATGTGCAGATCCGCATTGCGCGAGCCGCGATTCAGAACGTCGTCACCCCCGACGATGACGCGGACACAGCTGATGACGCGGATGAGGCGGACGGTACCGATGATGCCGACCAAGCTGATGCTGACCAAGCTGATGACGCGGACACAGCTGGCGACGCAGACACAGCTGGCGACTCGGACGATGGTGATGCTGTCGATGCGGTGTCGAACGACGACACCAGCAACTGATGAAACGTCGCCTCTGGATTTCGCTGATCGGCACGATCGTCGCCGTTGTCGGTGCCTTGGCGTTCAATCTCGCCACCGACAACAAGCCAATTCTCGGTCTTGATCTCCAGGGTGGCCTGTCGGTCATCTTGGCTCCTGAGGAAGGTGCCTCCGAAGCTGATCTGCTGGTCGTTCGTGACCTCGTCCGGTCCTCGCTTGAACGGAGCGGCGTCGCTGAGCCCGACGTGCGCGTGCAGGGTTCCAACATCGTGGTCGACCTGCCCGGGGTGAAGGATAAAGAAGAAGCCTTGCGCAGCGTCAGCGTGTCCGGCATCGTCGAACTCCGGCCTGTGGTCAACTTGTCCGACTGCTCCGCTCCCATCGTTGACCCAGAAGTCACTGACGATGTCGAGCCGAATGGATTCCGGCGGACGGCTCCCGAACCGGAGCCGGACGACACTGTGCCGCCGGTGCCCACGCTGTTTGCAAACGGTGCAGAGTTCCTGCCGACACTTGACGGCGGCGCGGTGTGTGTCGGCCCGGCGCAGGCCAGCGGCGAAGTGTTCAAGCGTGACAGCGCCTCGGTGGCGCTTGGTCAAGTGGGTGGATTCAGTGTCAACGTCGAGCTGCGTAGCGACGGCGAAGCGGCGTGGAACTCTTTGGCGACGCAGTGCTTCAATCAGCTCCCGACGTGCCCGTCGACCGGAATTGACGCGAACGGCGCGTCGCGTCCCGGTCAGATTGCGATCGTGCTCGATGGCGTGGTGCAATCGGCCCCTGTGGTCAATACGCCGGTCTTCGACGGAAATGTTTCGATCACCGGCAGTTTCAGTCAAGAAGAAGCCGAACAGCTCGCCGACGTGCTCAACCGTGGAGCGTTCCCGGTCCAGGTCACGCCGCAGGAGACCCGCACCGTTTCAGCTTCCGCTGGTGGCGACTCGCTGAACGCCGCAATCATCTCCGGGCTCATTGGTCTCGCACTGGTGCTCATTTTCCTCGTCTTGTACTACCGTCTGCTTGCGCTGGTGATCATCGGTGGTCTCATCATTTGGGGCATGACCGTCTACAGCGCTGCGGCATTTGTGTCGGGAGCGACGAACTACGCACTCAGCCTCGCTGGTATCACCGGCATCATCGTTGCCATCGGTGTCACGGTTGACAGTTACGTGGTGTTCTTCGAGCGCATGAAAGACGAAATTCGCAACGGGCGGACGCTGCGCAACGCTGCACCGCGCAGTTTCAACAGCACGTGGCGCACCATCTGGTCCGCAGACCTCGTCTCGGTAATTGGCGCCGTTATCTTGTTCTCTCTCAGCGTTGGGTCCGTGCGTGGTTTCGCGCTCTACCTCGGCATCACGACGCTCTGCGACCTCTTCGTGTGTTTCTTCTTCACCCGGCCGGCGGTGCTCCTCCTGGCGAGAAGCAAGTTCATGGTCGGCAAACGCGCCTTCGGGCTGGAGGTGGCAGCGTCATGAGTCGCGGGGACCACATCGCATCCACCGGCCTCGGCCGGCTCTTCCGTGGACAGACTGCGGTCGACTTCTACGGCAAGCGCCGTATTGGACTGATCGTGGCCATCGTGGTCATTGTCGTCACGCTTCTGTCGCTGTTTACCAGAGGTCTCAACCTCGGACTCGATTTCGAAGGTGGCGATGCCTGGGACGTTCCTGCAAGCGAGACCTTCACGACCGATGACGCAGCGGACGTGCTCGAAGAAAACGGTGTTTCAACGACCGGCGCGCGCATCCAGCGTCGCTCGGGCGAGACGACCGATGTCGTCACGATCCAAATCGAAGAGGTCAGCCGCGACGTTGCCTTGGACCTGACCAACGGTTTTGCAGAGCGAGCCGGTGTCGACGCCGAAGAGATCAGCTTCTCGTTCACCAGTTCGACCTGGGGCGGCGAGATTACCGAGAAGGCCGTTCGAGCGCTCGTGATCTTCTTGATCATCGTCTCGATCTTCATTTCGATCCGATTTGAGTACCGCATGGCGGTGGCAGCCCTTGCCGCCATGGTCCATGACGTCATTGTGGTGGTCGGGGTCTACTCGGTGTTCGGTTTTGAGGTGACCCCTGCGACGGTCATCGCCTTCCTCACGATTCTCGGCTATTCGCTGTACGACACGATCGTCGTCTTCGACCGAGTGCAGGAGAACGAGGGCAAGTACGCGGGCGTTCGGATGCCGTACGAGGACATCGTCAACATCTCGATGAACCAAGTGCTGATGCGCTCAATCAACACCAGCATCTCATCGATCCTTCCCGTCATCTCGCTGCTACTGATCGGCTCCGGTCTGCTCGGTGCCGTGACGCTGCGCGAGTTTGCGCTGGCTCTGCTGGTTGGCATGATCTCGGGGATCTACTCCTCGATCTTCGTGGCAACACCACTGCTTGCAGGCCTGAAGGCGAATGTCGGGCGGAAAGCCCGTCGTGAGCGCCTGACTGGCGACAACTTGCGCGCTGCAGTCATCGGATCCGGGGTCACCGGGCGCGTGGCAGCAGCACCGACCGCTGCGGGGGGCGACAACGACGATGGCGGCGATGAGCATGACGACGACGCCAAGACCGCAGCCATCCTCGAACCGGCGGGCAAGTTGCTCACCCATCCGCCGCGACCGCGCAAGAAGAAGCGCCGCTGACCGACTCGGCAGATAACCTCGGCGCATGACAGCTGATCACGGCGCACTTCGCAGCTTTGTCCGCGACATCGCCGACTATCCCGTTGCTGGGGTCACGTTCCGCGACATCACCCCCTTGCTGGGCGACTCGGCGGCACTGGCTCAAGCGGTCGACGCCATGGTCGAGCAGTTTGCAGGCGTACCGATCGATCGGGTTGTCGGTGTCGAAGCCAGAGGGTTCATCTTCGGTGCGGCGGTTGCCTATCGGGCAGGTGCTGGATTCGTACCGGTCCGCAAAGCCGGCAAGCTGCCGTGGGCGGTGGTCCGTGAGGAATACAACCTCGAGTACGGGTCGGACAAGCTCGAGATCCACCGCGACGCGATCCATCCCGGCGAACGCATCCTGATCGTTGACGACGTTCTCGCCACCGGTGGCACGGCTGCCGCAACCGCCAAGCTCGTTGAAACACTCGGCGGCGTGGTGGCTGGTCTGGCCTTCTTGCTCGAGATCGACGACCTTGGCGGTCGAGCCAAACTCGGTGAACGGACCGCGCAGGCGTTGCTCCACTACTGATCATGGGGACGGTCGACCGAGTCTTACCCTGGAGACGGACGCCGACCACACCAACCGCGTCTGAGCTGGGTCCGCTCCTTGCCGCGTATCGGCGCCGCCACCCTCGAGCATCGACGACCACGATCAACAGGGCGTACCGGGTTGCTGCGGCTGCGCACGGGTCGCAACGCCGCGGTTCCGGCGAGAGTTACATCAACCACCCGCTGGCTGTGGCGTACATCGTCGCCGACATCGGGCTCGACGAAGTGTCCGTCGTTGCGGCACTGCTCCATGATGCGGTCGAAGACACAGAGATCACCGTGGCGGATGTGCAGCGCGACTTCGGCGACGAGGTTGCGGCCATCGTCGACGGGGTCACGAAGCTCGAGCGCATTCGGTTCGACAGTCGCGAGGAGCAGCAGGCGGCGACGATGCGCAAGATGCTTGTCGCCATGGCGAAAGATCTGCGCGTGCTGGTGATCAAGCTCGCCGACCGCTTGCACAACATGCGAACGATTGCCGCGATGCCGCTCGAGAAGCAGCAGCAAAAGGCACAGGAAACGCTTGACATCTATGCCCCGCTGGCGCACCGCCTCGGGATGCAGGAGATGAAGCAGCAGCTCGAGGATCTGTCGTTCTCAGCGCTGCATCCGAAACGGTTTGCTGAGCTCGACCATCTCGTCAGCAGTCGAACGCCCGAGCGCGACATGTACCTCGCCAAGTCGGTGGCCGAGGTTCGGTCTCGGCTGGGCGAACTGGATATTGATGCCGAAGTCACCGGTCGAGGCAAACACCTGTGGAGCATCTACGAAAAGATGGTGGTGAAGAGCCGCGAGTTCGACGAGATCTTCGACCTCGTTGCGATTCGGGTCATCGTGCCGTCGATGAAGGATTGTTATGCCGCGCTCGGCTGCATCCACGGGCGTTGGCGACCCATCGTCGGTCGGTTCAAAGATTACATCGCGATGCCGAAGTTCAACCTGTACCAAAGCCTGCACACCACGGTCATTGGGCCCGCCGGCAAACCGATCGAAGTGCAGATTCGGACCCGGGAAATGCATCAGCGTGCCGAATGGGGTGTCGCTGCACATTGGGCATACAAGGACGGCACCGGCGGCACGCGAGATATTGATTGGCTCAACCGCATCATCGACTGGCAGGAGGAAGTCTCCGATCCGGCTCAGTTCATGGAGAGCCTGAAGACAGATCTTGAGCAGGACGAGGTATTCGTCTTCACGCCGAAGGGCCGGGTCATCACGTTGCCGGTCGGTTCCACCACTGTCGATTTCGCCTATGCGGTGCACACCGAAGTTGGCCATGCCTGTATCGGCAGCAAGATCAACGGCAGGCTGGTCCCGCTCGATCACACCGTGCAGAGCGGTGACAACGTCGAGATCTTCACCTCGAAGGTCGAAACAGCGGGTCCGTCGCAGGACTGGTTGGCCTTCGTGGTGTCCCCGCGGGCACGGAACAAGATCCGCCAGTGGTTCAGCCGGGAGCGTCGTCTCGACACGATCGAGGCGGGACGCGATGACCTCAGTGACCGTCTCCGGCGTGAAGGTCTGCCGGTGCAGCGGATCTGGAAGTCACCGCAGCTCGAGGCGGTGGTCGCCGAGTTGAGCTACGTCGATCTCGACGCGATGCTGCAGGCCATCGGCGAGCACCACGTGTCGGCGCAGAGCGTGGCGCAGAAGATCGCCCGCGGGTTCCGTACCGGCGAGGAAGACGAGCAACTGCCGTCAACGGTCGACACTCCGCGGCGCGAACAGCGCGACGACGGGGGCACCACGGTGGGCGTCCACGTCGAGGGCCTCGACGACGTCATGGTGCGACTCGCCAGCTGCTGCACCCCGGTGCCGGGTGACGACATCATTGGCTTCGTCACCCGCGGTCGTGGTGTGAGCGTGCATCGAAGCGATTGCGCCAATGCCGTGTCGCTGATGGCCGAGCAAGCCACGCGACTCATCGACGTGGAGTGGGGCGGAGAAGAGCAGTCCAACGCGACCTTCATCGCCGGCGTCGAGGTCGTCGCATTCGATCGTTCACGACTCCTGATGGACGTCGCTGTGGCACTGTCAGAACACAAGATCAACATCGTGTCGTCGCAAACGGTGACGGGCACCGACCGTGTCGCCAAGATGCAGTTCCAGTTCGAGCTGTTCAATTTGGATCAGCTGGACTCGGTGCTGCAGACGATCAAGGGCATCGACTCGGTCTACGACGCCTATCGGTTGAATCCTGGCAGCGCTGCTGCTGCCGCTGTGGCCGGCTGACGAAACCGTCCCGCTGCCCGGTGGACCTCGCCGGTAGCCTGACGGGCCGTGCCCGAGTTCCAAACCAGTCCCGGCATGCGGGACATCCTGCCGCCCGAGAGCGGCCGTTGGCGCCGGTTCACGGCTGTCTTCGCTGATGTCGTCGAAGCTGCCGGGTATCAGCAACTGATCCCGCCGCTGCTTGAAGACCTTGGTGTCTTCACGCGAATCGGTGATGCCACCGATGTGGTCACCAAAGAGATGTACGACTTCGTCGACAAGGGCAAGCGGCGTGTGGCGCTCCGCCCTGAGCAGACGGCCAGCGTGTGCCGATCGTTCGCTCAACATCGGCCGACCGTGCCCTGGAAGGTCTTCTACTCGGGACCTAATTTCCGCTACGAGAAGCCCCAGCGCGGGCGTTACCGCCAGTTCGATCAAGTGGGCATCGAAGTGCTCGGTGTGGACGACCCGATGCTCGATGTGGAAGTCATTGCGCTGGGTTGGGAGTTCTACCGTGCACTTGGGCTCCGTCAGGTGACGTTGCAGCTGAACAGTCTCGGCGAGCCCGACGATCGAGCGCGCTATGTCGAGGCGCTTCGCACGCACTTCGAGGCAGCGGGTGAACAGTTGAGCGAACAGAGCCGCATCACGCTGGCGAAGAACCCGCTGCGCGTCCTCGATTCGAAGCGGGAGCCTGATCAACCGTTCATTGAATCAGCGCCCCAGATCGCCGACTTCTATAGCGATGAGGCTGCTGCTCACTTCGACGCCGTGCAAGTTGGCCTTCGTGCGCTCGACATTCCTTTCGTCGTCGAGCCGAAGCTCGTGCGGGGCTTGGACTACTACCGCCGGACGATTTTTGAATTCCTGGGCGGCACCCTTGATTCAGCCCAAAATGCCCTGGGTGGCGGCGGTCGCTACGACGGTCTCGTCGAGGCGCTCGGTGGCCCGGCGACTCCCGGTATCGGGTTCGCCCTCGGCGTCGACCGGACGCTCATCGCGTGCGATGACGAGGGCTGCTTTGACGCTGAGGCGCCGCAGCTCGTCGCATTCGTCGTCGATGTGGTCGGCGGCCTCGAAGCGGCCGTACTCACCACCGATCTACGCGCAGCAGGCCTGTCGGCCGATCGTGGCTACGACAACCGCAGCATGAAAGCCCAGATGAAGCTCGCCAACCGCAGCGGAGCATCGTTTGCGGTCATCGTCGGCGAGCAAGAGCACGCCGACGGCACCGTCGTGATCAAGCCGATGCATGGCGGAGATCAAGTCACCATTCCCCGATCCGAGCTCATCGCTCATCTCTCAGAAACCACGAACTCATGACTGAATCGACACCGACCACCCAATCCACCTCGATGCGCACCCACCTGTGCGGAGCGCTCCGCGACGCCGACGTCGGCAGCACGGTGAGCGTGTGCGGCTGGGTCGGTCGTCGCCGCGAGCACGGTGAACACCTTGCCTTCGTTGACTTGCGTGATCACTCAGGCATCGTGCAATGCGTCATCAACGACGACGTCGACGTGCGGAGCGAGTACGTCCTGAGGATCACCGGTACGGTTCGTGAGCGGCCCGAGGGCACCATCAACGATGCGCTCCCGACCGGCCGGGTCGAGATTGGCGACTGCGAGGTGGAGATCTTGCGCAGCGCCACGCCGCCGCCGTTCCCTATCGATGCTCGCGCCGACGACGTCGACGAGAACATCCGGCTCAAGCACCGCTACCTCGACCTGCGTCGCGAGCGGATGCAGAAGAACCTGCGTCTGCGCTCCAAGATCAACGCCGCGGTTCGTCACGCCATGGAGATCCAAGACTTCGTCGAGGTCGAGACCCCGATGTTGGTCCCGTCGACACCCGAGGGCGCCCGTGAATTCCTCGTGCCGTCGCGCAAGGAGCCCGGCTCGTTCTACGCGCTGCCGCAGTCTCCGCAGCTCTTCAAACAGCTCCTCATGGTGGCCGGAGTCGACCGCTACTACCAGATGGCCCGCTGCCTCCGCGACGAAGACCTGCGCGCTGATCGCCAGTACGAGTTCATGCAGCTCGACATGGAAATGAGCTTCGTCAACCAGGACGACGTCCTCGATGCAGTGTCTGCAGCGGTGCTTGCTGCCGCCGAGGCAGCGACCGGGGAGCGGCCCGCGCCGATCGAACGGATGACCTGGCACGACGCCATGAACCGCTTCGGCAGCGACAAGCCTGACCTCCGCTTCGGCATGGAACTGCAGGAACTCACCCCTGTCTTTGCTCACACCGAGTTCAAGGCATTCTCCGGTGCGGGTGCCATCAAGGGCATCAAGGTCGATGGCGGGGCATCCGAATACGGCCGCAACCAGCTCGACAAGCTCACCGACAAAGCCAAGTCGGCCGGCGCCAAGGGCCTGGTGTGGCTGAAGTGCACCGACGAGGGTTTCGACTCGCCAGTTGCCAAGTTCCTCTCCGACGACGAAGTGCCTGCTGTCAAGGCAGCGATGGGCGCCGCCACCGGCGACCTGATCCTCATCGTCGCCGACGAATGGGACACCACCTGCCAGGTCCTCGGCATGCTCCGCAATGAGATCGCTCGGCCGCCTGTCCACGAGGGTCCATACCGCTACGTCTGGGTGGTCGAGTTCCCGCTCTTCGTCGGCCGGGACAAGGAGACCGGACAGCCCAAGTCGGGCCACCACCCCTTCACCATGCCGCACCCTGACGACATCGACAAGTTCGAGAGCGATCCGATGTCGGTCCGCTCGATTGCCTACGACCTCGTCCTCAACGGCTGGGAGCTCGGCTCAGGTTCGATCCGAATCCACGAGCCGGAGCTGCAGCGTCAGGTTTTCCAGGCGCTGGGAATCTCTGACGATGAAGCAGAGAAGAAGTTCGGCTTCTTCCTCAACCCGTTCGAATACGGTGCTCCGCCGCACGGCGGCTTCGCGTTCGGTCTTGATCGCCTCGTCGCCATCCTGGCCGGTGAGGAGAACATCCGCGAGATCATCGCCTTCCCCAAGACCCAGAGCGGTGCTGACCCGATGACCAACAGCCCGATCGCCGGGGATCCGAAAGCGATGGCTGAACTGGGGCTGAAGGTCCTGCCACCCACAACCTGAGCCGCCCGTAGGCTGCTCTCGTGAAGTTGAACGGTCAACGGCGCACGGCGATCGTCATCTCAGTTCTCGCACTCCTGCTGGCGATCGGCGCGGCCATTCGACTGAGCGGAGGCGACGATTCCGGCGGTGACGATGCGGTGCTGCCGTCGGTCGAACTGACGGCGGCGGGGGATTTGACCTTGTCGACCGATGATCTCGTTGGGGAACCGCTTGTCATCAACTTCTGGTACTCGGCCTGTCCGCCGTGTGCAAACGAACTGCAGGACTTTGCTGCAGTGCACACGAGTTACGGCGATCGGGTCCGATTTGTTGGAGTGAATGCCATTGACAGCATTGACAAGATGAGCGCGTTCGCTGGCGAGCGCGGCGTCACCTACGAGCTGTATCAGGACCGACTTGCCGAGCTGCAGACCGAGCTGCGCTTGACGTCATTTCCGACGACGTTGTTCGTCGCGGCCGACGGATCGATCGTCGAGCGAACCGGTGTGCTCGACGAGTCACGCCTGGAGACCGAAGTGATCGAATTGCTCGCGGCCGAGAGCTAGTGGTGATGACCGGGGAGGATGTGGCGACGCCGATTCACCCACTGAGTCCAGCGGGTCCAGCCTGGTGACCCAGCGATCATCCACAGCAGCGCCAGGCCGATGACCTCGGTGATGTGGGCGCTCTCGGCGAGCACAGTGCGCCCGCCGTCGACGATGTCGGCCACGGCGCTGACCGAGATCGTCACGATCAGGGCAGCTGCAAATGGCAGAAGGCCGTGGGACCGGTGCGGCTTCCAGGCGACGTAAGCAAAGCCGATGGCGAGCGCGACACCGAAGGCTCCGACATGACGAGCAAGATGGTCGTCGGCGCCGTCGAGGCGTCCACCGACCAACGCGACGGCATTCTGGGCAAACAGCACAACTGCGACCCAGGCCATTGCCGGCCGCAGCCAGCCTCCACGGCCGAGCACCGCTGGACGGGTTCGTTCGCTGATCGCTCCGACCAGGTTGGGAATCGGATCGGCGGCTCGGAATCGGAGCTGCCGACTCAAAGCACCGTATTGCGCCGCCACGGCCGTGCATGCGGCGCAGCTCATGAGATGTTGCTCGAGCGACGCATGCTCGGCAGCCGTGGTTTCGCCGTCCTCACGCGCTGAGAGCAGTTCGCTTGCAGCCAAACACGTCAGGATCGGCGGGACGGCGGGCGGATCATTGCGAACCATGTCACAGAGGTCGAAGGTCCCGGATGTTTGGTTCCCGACTCGACAGAATGCTGGTGTGGATCGGCTGACGCAGTTGCTGCTCGAAGCGCAGAGTGGGGACCGGCGCGCCTTCGAACAGTTCATCGCCGAGACGCAGGCTGACGTGTGGCGAATGTGTCGCTACCTCGGCGATCTCAGCGACGCTGACGACCTTGCCCAGGAGACCTACGAGCGCGCCGTTGGCTCGCTGCACCGATACCGCCGCGAGGGGCCGGCAAAGGCCTGGCTGCTGACCATTGCACGCCGCGTCTGCGTCGATCACACGCGCCGCCAACAACGTCGGCGGCGGCGCGACAGCCGCGCCGTCCACGACGCATTGCTTGGCGGCGGCCTCGGGTCGGTCATCGCGCCCGATGACGCCGGGCGGTTGACGCTTGACGCTTTGGTCGACGGTCTCGACGAGGACCGGCGAGCTGCTTTCGTCCTCACTCAGGTGTTGGGTTTGCAGTATGCCGAAGCTGCAGATGTGCTTGGTTGCCCGATCGGCACGATTCGCTCGCGGGTGGCCCGCGCCCGGCGTGATTTGGTTGCTCTGGACCGCTGCGACGAATTGCCGGCGACGGGAACCAACGACGCCTCGGCAGCGACCTGAACGGCGTGGAGTTGAGAGCGACGAATACCCGGTTGCGCCAGGTGGCGATGGCCACGATCATCACGTTCGTGCTGGTCGCCTGTGGCGGGTCATCTGATGGCGGCAGCGGCGACACGCTGTCGGGTGCGGTCATCGATCCAGCACCACAGGTTGATCTCGTGAGCCTTCCTTCGCTGAGCAACCCCGGAACTGACATCGACTTCCGTGCTCGACCGAGTGGCGTGCAGGTGGTGTACTTCGGATTCACCAACTGTCCGGACGTCTGCCCGACGACCTTGGCCGACCTGACGATCGCACTGCGCAAGCTCGACCCGTCCGACGCAGATCTGGTCGACGTGGTGATGGTCACGGTCGACCCGGAACGAGACCTCGAGGTGCTCGACACATATGTCACGAGCTTCATTGAGGACGCGGTCGCTGCGGGCACGCTCGACATCGAACAGACCGCCGCCGCCGGCATGCCCTTTGGTGCCAGCTGGGAGGTCCGCACGCTCGACGACGGAACCGTCGAGGTGGATCATTCACCCTTTCTCTACGCCGTCGATGACGCAGGTCGACTCGTCTTGACCTGGCAGTTCGGTGCAACATCAGACGACATGAGCAACGATCTGTCACTTCTGTTGAACCGAAACGAGGTATGACGATGACCGTACGTGCAGCTCTGGTCGGGCTGGCCACCGTCGTGCTTGTCGCCTGTGGCGGGGGTGGAGACAGCTCGAATGTGAGCACCGCTGGCGTGCCTGACCTCGAAGAGAACCTCCCTGGCTTCGGTGCCGTGTTGAGCGCCGACCAAGCCACCTACGAGTACACCATCCCCGTTGGCGCCGGAGATGCACTCGACGCCGGCGAGCCCTTGTCAATTCTGCCCCGTTCGCTCACCACGACGGTTGGCCAGACGATTCGTATCGTCAACGAAGACACACGTGGGCACAGCGTGGGGCCATGGTTTGTGAGCGCTCGAGCAACCCTGCGTCAGGAGTTCACGACTCCCGGTTCCTACGAGGGGCTGTGCACGGTCCATCCGTCGGGTGAATTCGTTCTGCAGGTGTTGCCCCGTTGACGAAGCGCGGCGGGAGGGCCTTCGTTGGGATCCTGGCGGCAATCGTGTTGACGATCATCCCCACCGGGGTCGTCCTGGCTGACCCCGCCGGTCCGACTGACTACCGCAGCGAGATCATTGCTATCGATCCACCGACTCCGGAGATCTCGGTTGCGGTGCTGGGGGGCGACTCGTTCGTCGAACTCACGGTTGATTTGGGCACTGAGGTGGTGGTCATTGGTTATCGCGGTGATCCATACCTGTGGTTTCAGCCGGATGGCACGGTGCTCGAGAATACCTTGTCGCCGTCCACGTACCTGAACGCGGAGCGTTACGGTACGGACTTTCCCGCCTTCGCCGACCCTGACGCGGAGCCGGAGTGGCGCGAGGTCGGCACAACTGGCCGGTGGTCGTGGCACGACCACCGTGCTCACCTCATGCAACCGGTGCCGCCCTTCGGCACCGAGCCGGGCGATCGCATTCTCGAAAGTGTGCTGCCACTGGTTGTCGACGGAAACGAGGTCGACGTCACGGTGATCAGCACGTGGCAGCCGGAGCCGTCGGCGGTCCCCATCTGGATCGGCGGAGTCGTCGGCCTGCTCGTCGGACTCGCCGGAGTGCTCTTGATCACGCGCGGCGGGCCGATGGCCGCGGCGGTCTTGGTTCCTGCTGCACTCGGCTTCGTTGTGGGTCTGTGGCAGTACGCATCCCTGCCCGCTGAGACCGGCCCGAAGCTCACCTGGTGGCTCCTCCCGCTGCTCGCCGGAGGCGCGGCGCTGTGTGCGTTGATTCCGTTTGTCCGACGGGACCGGACGATCGCCGCAGTGCTCATTGGGCTGGCCGGACTGCTGCTCGCCGGGTGGGGGTGGATGCGGCGCGATGGGCTCACCGCTGCGATCGTGCCGAGCAACGCTCCGAACTGGTTCGACCGCGGGGCAACCGTTGCGGTGCTCATCGCAGGACTGCTGGTGGTGATCCTCGGTGCCTGGGAACTGATCAGATCGTTGCGACGACCTGACAGATGTGACGACAACTCAGCTGATCAATAGTTTCTCTCGCCGGCGCTTCGGAGCGTTCGTTCTGGTCGCAGGCCTCGGGCTTGCAGCGTGCGGCTCCGACGATGCATCTCCGTCGTCGGACGACCCAATTTCGATTGCCGACCCGTGGTCTCGTCAGCCAGCCGACGGGCAGACCGCAACGGCGGTCTACGGCGTTGTCACCAATGCCGGCGAGGAGGACGTCACTGCGATCGCTGTCTCGACATCGGTCACTGACACGGCGGAACTGCACCAGGTGATCATGAACGACGAAGGCCAAATGTCGATGAGCGAGAAGGAAGGCGGATTCACGATCGAGGGTGGGGCATCCTTCACGTTTGAGCCGGGCGGACCACACATCATGATGTTCGACATCGATCCGGCGACCTACCCGGAGATGGTGGATGTCACCCTCTCGTTCGATAACGGATCGACGTTCGACTTCGCCGCCGAGGTCCGCGCGATCGGTGATGAGGACACGGCCGAGATGGATGGCGAGATGGACAGCGGAATGGACGACGACGGCTGATCTCCGCCTAGCGTGGTCTGATGCGCAACTTTACGCCGATCGATCACGCCGCCCGAGTCTCGGCAATTCGATCACTGTTGGGCGCTGGCGATCTCGGCGTCGATGCGCTGCTCTTCACCGACCTGGTCGACGTCCGTTGGTTGACGGGCTTCACCGGTTCGAACGGTTGGGTCGTCATGCGACCCGATCGAGCGGTGCTCGGCACTGACACCCGGTACGGCGAGCGAGCGGCAGCCGAAACTGACGGCAGCGGTGTCGAGATCGTGGCAATCCAGCATCGCGGTGACCTGCACCGTGCGCTTGTCGACGCGGCTGGCACCGGAACAGTCGGGCTCGACGCTCGATCGACGACTCATGCGCAATGGAAGCAGTTGGCCGTCGACGTGTCGTTGGCGTCGGTCGACTCGATCGTCGCAACGGCTCGAGAAGTCAAAGATGTCGCTGAAATCGAGCGAATCGAAGCTGCCTCGGCTGCTGCTGATGCCGCGATGCAGGAGGTGGAGCCGCTGCTGTTTGGCACGCTTGACTCGCCGCTCACCGAGGCCGATGTCCGCGACGAGCTCGAATACCGGATGCGTCGTCACGGTGCCGACGACCGGAGCTACGAGACGATTGTGGCCACCGGTCCGGATCATGCGGCGCGGCCGCATCACGAAGTTGGTCGTCGTACCATCGTCGAAGGCGACACGGTCGTGATTGATGTCGGCGCCCTGGTCGAGGGGTATCACTCCGACATGACGCGGTCGTACGTCATCGGCGAGCCAACAGCGCGGCAGCGCGACATCTACGAACTCGTGCAGGTCTCCCAGACTGCCGGACTTGCTGCGCTGCATCCGGGTGTCACCGCGACGGCGGTGGACAGCGCCTGCCGGGACGTGTTCGTCGATGCGGGATACGCCGACTGGTACCTCCATGGAACAGGGCACGGCGTGGGGCTGCAGATCCATGAATCTCCGTTCCATTCTCAGGCGTCGAATGACGTGATCCAGGCGGGCAACGTGGTGACCGTCGAGCCGGGCCTCTATCGTGGCGGTTTCGGTGGCTTCCGCATTGAAGACCTCGCGGTGGTGACCCCCGATGGGCACCGAGTCCTGACGCATCATCCCAAGCGACCGTTCAATACCTCATTCTCAAACTAGAAACAGAGCAGCCCATGCCGCAGATTTCCGTGAACGACCTGAAGAACGGTCTCACACTCGAGTTGGAGAATGGCCTGTTCCAGGTCATCGAGTTTCAACACGTCAAGCCGGGCAAGGGTGGCGCATTCGTGCGCACCAAGATTCGCAACGCGCGGACCGGCGCCGTCATCGACAAGACCTTCAATGCCGGTATCAAGGTCGAGCAGGCCATTGTCGACCGTCAGGACATGCAGTACCTGTACGCCGACGGTGATGACTACGTGTTCATGAATACGTCGACGTACGACCAGCTCAACGTGGAACGCACTGCGCTTGGCGACGCTGCGGACTTTTTGGTCGAGCAGATGATTGCTCAGGTCGCGATGTACCAGGGTGAGATCATCGGCGTGGAGATTCCGGCCTCGGTCGAACTCGAGGTCTCGGTGACCGAGCCCGGCCTCCAGGGCGATCGGTCGAGCGGTGGCACCAAGCCGGCAACGCTCGAAACCGGCAAGGAGATCAAGGTGCCGTTGTTCGTCAACATCGGCGACAGGGTCAAGGTCGATACTCGTACTGGCGAGTACATGGCTCGCGCCTAGTCCGGACACCACTGTGGCATCGATCAACGCAAAAATTGCGCGCCCTGACGAGCGGTCAGACGCGCGCGAACGCGCCCTCTACCTGCTCTACGAAGCGCACTCAAAGGGCATCAGCCCCTCCGACGCGCTCAGCCTGCAAGTACTCGAACCGGACGAACTCACCGTGGTGCTGGTCACGGGCGTCGAAACGCACGCCGCCGAACTTGACGCGGCGATTGCTGCCAAGGCAAAGGGGTGGACCCTTGAACGTATGCCGGTGCTCGATCTCAACGTGCTGCGTCTCGCTGCCTTCGAACTGAGCGAACGCAGCGACGTGCCTGTTGCCGTGGTGCTCGACGAAGCGGTGAAGCTCGCAAAACGCTTCTCCACCGACGACAGCGGCAAGTTCGTCAATGGCGTGCTGGCCGCGCTGTCGAAAGAGTTGCGACCGGACGATCCGCTTCGTTGACGCGAGACTGAGGCAATGACCGAGCAGGTGGCGATCGAAGGGAGCGACGACGCCCCGGTCGATCCTGATGATCTCGATGACGTTGCCGTCGTCCGTCCGACGGTCAATGAATGGCTCGGCGCACGAACACTTCCGCAGATCCTGCTGACGTGTGCGGTACTGCTCTGGACGGCGTACTTCACGCAGCGCAGCCTGGACATTCACCACGGCCTCGGGACGTCGTCGTACGACTCGGGCTTGTACGACCAGGGCATGTGGCTGCTGTCGCGGGGCGAGGCACCGTTTATCACGTTGATGGGCCGCAACATGTTCGGCGATCACACGTCGTTCGTGTTGCTCCTTCTTGTTCCGCTCTATTGGATTGCTCCCGGCGCGTGGATCATGTTCTTCTCGCAGTCGGCAGTGATCGCGGCGGGTGCGATCCCGGTCTTTTTGTATGGTCGCCGCCGACTGGAATCGGAGTGGTTTGCTCTGATCGCCGCGGGGACATATCTGCTGCATCCGGCCGTCGGCTGGGCCAACCTCGAGAACTTCCACCCCGACTCATTCCTTGGGCTCTTCATCGGCGTCGCGCTGTACGCGGCGCTGGAGCGGAAGTGGAAGTTGTACGGGGCATTCGTCGTGTTGTCGTTGCTCGTCAAAGAAGATGTTTCGCTGGTCATTGTGCCGCTCGGGATCTGGGTTGCACTGCGCCGCAGTTGGCGCATCGGGCTGATCACCGTGTTCGGTTCGCTCTGGTTCATGTTCACCGCGATGTACGTGGTGATGCGTGGGCTCATCGGCCAACCCACTCTGAATGCCTGGCGTATTCCGTTCAGCCAGCCCGGCGACGGCACCGGTGCGGCCGCTCGGCGCCTCATCGACACGGCGGTGACCAATCCGACGCAACTTGCTGACCACCTACGCGCTGATGGACGCCCGTGGTACCTCTGGCAAATGACGTCGCCGTTTGCGTGGATCTTCCTGCGGCTGCCGAGCGTGGCGATGATCAGTGCACTGGTGTTGTTCACGAACGTCTTGAGCACGTTCTGGTACCAGTATCAGGTGCAGTATCACTACGCGCTGGTTGCGGTCCCCGCGCTCGCCATCGGCACGGTGTATGCGCTGGGTGCGGTCAAGAGCAAGGTCACGGTGCAGTCGTTGGAGGTTCCACTTCGTGCGGTCGGCATCGGGGCATTGGCACTGTCGTCCTTCGTCGCGGCGTTCATGTGGTCGCCGATGCCCTGGGGCCGGACCGTGCTGTTTCACGGCGACCCGGACAATGTGTACGCGGTCACCATGCGCGAGATCATCGAAGAGATCCCGGCGGGGGCGAGCGTCGCTGCACATCATCGGGTGACGCCCCACATTGCGTATCGCACCGAGATCTATCAGTTCCCGAATCCCTTCCGCGTCGTGTTGTACGGACCCGATCGCGAACTCGAAGGAATCCGCCTTTCCGAGCGTGCTGACAGGGTCGACTTCGTGGTCTTGCCGACGAGCGAGGATGAGAACGTTGCAGATGACTTTGCGGTTATCGAGGCGGCGTTTGTCGAAGTGGCGGCAAACCAGTTCTGGGTGCTGTACGAGCGGGATCGAAGCGTTCCGCTGCCGGGAAACTGAGGAGTTTCACGGTGGTGTTTTGACGGCCCGCAGCTGGCTGCTACGTTGCGTGTCCGACCCGTGAAGTGAGTTCAGTGAGGCTCACACGGAAAGGACAACATGAACACTCCCTCAGGTGTGAGGAAGCAGGTCCTCGGACCTGACGATGTGCGTCGGGCAATCACCCGAATGGCACACGAGATTATCGAGCGCAACCGCGGCACGGCTGGTGTGGCCCTGGTGGGCATTCAGACCGGCGGGGTGTGGGTTGCAGAAGCCCTCGCCGCTGAGATCTCGCGGATCGAGGCGGCCGAAGATGGCGGTGCAGATTCGATTGTCATCGGCTCGGTTGACGCATCGCTGTATCGCGACGACATCGGGTTGCGTCCCGTGTCTCCGGGGTCGGTGAGCGATCTCACGTTCACGGTCGACGGTGTCACGGTGGTGCTCGTTGACGACGTGCTCTACACCGGCCGCACCGTGCGGGCGGCGCTCGACGCCATTGGTGACTATGGGCGCCCGAAGGCGGTCCAGTTGGCTGCGATCGTCGATCGTGGTCACCGGGAGCTGCCGATTCGGCCTGACTTCGTTGGGAAGAACCTGCCGACGAGCGCCGAGGAGAGCGTCAGCGTCACCCCGGACGGTGTCACGATCACGCAAGGGACCGACACATGAGCCGGTCGTTGCTGTCGATCGCCGAACTCGGCGAGACCGGTCTACGACGGTTACTTGACATCTCTGATCACATGGCCGAAGTCAACCGGCGGCCAAACCCAAAGGTCCCGGCGCTGCGCGGCAAAACCGTGTGCAACGTCTTCTTCGAGGACTCGACTCGAACTCGGCTCAGTTTCGAGACGGCTGCCAAGCGGCTGTCGGCCGACACGATGAACTTTTCGGTCAGCCAGTCGAGCTTGAACAAGGGCGAGAGCCTGCGCGACACCGTTGAAACCATCGCTGCGATGGGCGTGGATGCCTTTGTGATCCGGCATGGATCGAGCGGGGCGCCTTGGCAGCTCGGGGAGTGGACCAGCGCCAGCGTCATCAACGCTGGTGACGGCTGGCATGCCCACCCCACTCAGGCACTGCTCGACATGTACACCGTCCGCACCGCGTTGAACCGGCCCGTCTCGGTCGATGGGGGGAGTTTCGACGGTTTGCGTGTGGCGATGGTCGGCGACATCAAGCACAGTCGTGTCGCGCGCAGCACAACCGAAGCGTTCAAGTTGCTCGGCGCCGACGTCACCTGGGTATCGCCCAAGACGTTGCTTCCGCCTACGCACGACGAGAACGTCGTCGCAAACCTCGATCAGGTGATCGATGACATCGACATCCTGTACTTGTTACGCATGCAGAACGAGCGAATGAGTGAGGCGTTGGTGCCCCATCTTCGTGAGTACACCGCGCGATTCGGCCTCACCCCGGAGCGTGCTGCTCGCCTGGGCCAGCACGTGCTGGTGATGCACCCCGGGCCCATGAATCGTGGCGTCGAGATGGCAGTCGATCCCGGCGAGTTGCCTGGCAGCGTCATCAATCAACAGGTCACCAACGGCATCAATGTCCGCATGGCGGTCCTTTTCGAGCTGCTCGGGAGTGGCTCGGAGAACTCACTCACAGGGAATACGGAATCATGAACATCTTGATCACCAATGGTCGCCTCATCGACCAGACCGGCGACCGGCTGGCAAGTGTCCGCATCTCCGACGGGATCATCGTCGAGGTCGGCGACCAGCTCGCCCCAGACTCTGACAGCAGCAGGGACGAGCGTCTCATCGATGCCGCCGGGTTGGTCATCAGTCCCGGCTTCGTCGATCTACATGTTCACCTTCGTGAACCCGGTCGCGAAGAGGCTGAGACCATCGAGACTGGCAGCCGAGGTGCCGCGCTCGGTGGGTTTACCGCTGTCGTGGCAATGCCGAATACCGATCCCACGCAGGACTCGGTCGGAGTAGTGGAATTCGTCCGCCAGCAAGGGAAGCGCGCCGGCCTCTGTGATGTGTACCCGTCAGGGTCGATCACGATGGGCCGCAAGGGCGAGCAGCTGACGCCATTCGCCGAACTCGCAAATGCCGGCGTGCGCCTTTTCACCGATGACGGCAACGGTGTGCAGGACCCCCAGCTGATGCGGCGGGCCTATGAGTACGCAAGCGACCTCGGTGTCACCATGGCCCAACACTGCGAGGTCGAATCGCTCACCGCAGGTGCGGTGATGCACGAGGGGTCCTGCTGTAGCCATCTCGGGCTGCCCGGGTGGCCGTCGCTTGCCGAAGAACTCATGGTGCACCGTGATATCGAACTCGTTCGTCTCACCGGTGCCCCAGCTCACTTCCTGCATCTGTCGACGGCTGGTTCGGTTGCCCTCGTTCGCGCTGCCAAAGCCGATGGCCTACCGGTCACCGCCGAGGCCACGCCGCACCACATCAGCCTGACCGATGAACTGCTGGCGTCGTACAGTGCGCTCTACAAGGTCAACCCACCGCTGCGCACGATCGAGGACGTGGTGGCGGTGCGCGAGGGCCTGCAAGACGGCACAATCGACGCCATTGCCACCGATCATGCTCCGCACGTGTCCGAGACGAAGGAGATGCCGCTCGACCAGGCGCCCCCAGGGATGCTTGGCCTCGAAACCGCACTCGGTGTCGCCCTGGCCCATCTCGACATGCCGTTGGTGGACGTCGTGGCGGCGATGTCGTGGAAACCTGCTGCCATCGCCGGAATCGCGGATCGACACGGCCGACCGATTGCACCGGGCGAGCCTGCCAACCTCACGGCGTTCGACCCGAATGAGACCTGGGAAGTCGTTCCCGCCGAGCTGGCAAGCAAGAGCAGGAATACGCCGTTTATTGGCGTCCCGCTGACCGGACGCGTGAAACATACGATCCTGCACGGAGACATCGTCGTGCTCGATGGAAAGGCACAAAAATGAATCCGCATGATCATCCAATAGACTGCATGATCATGCAGTCGCCCGTGCAGATGCCCATGCAGATGCCCATGCAGATGAAGGAACACCGATGAACGCCATGACGACCAGAGGCATCCGAGAAGGCGCGCTGGTGCTGTCTGACGGCTCAGTGTTCGAAGGCGAATTGATCGGCGCTGCGATCAGCGCGGCTGCGCCGATTGCAGCTGGTGAGGTCGTCTTCAACACCGTGCTGAGCGGCTACCAGGAGGTCATCACCGACCCGAGCTACGCCGGCCAGATCATCACCTTCACGTACCCGCACATCGGCAACTACGGCATTAACGCCACCGACTTCGAATCGGTCGGTACGTTCTGCCGCGGCATCGTGGTGCGCGATCTGGCGCGTCGCCACAGCAACTTTCGGGCGCAGTCGGACCTCGGTTCGATGCTGTTCCAACAAGGTGTCCCCGGCATTGCCGGCATCGATACCCGGCGCCTCACGCGCATCGTCCGCGACAGCGGCGCGCTGCCCGGTGCGTTTGGTTCAGCCTCGGAATCCGAGTTACTCGCAGCCGCCAGAGCCGAGCCAGGCACCGACGGTGTCGACCTCGTCAGGACGGTGAGCACCCAGGTGCCATACGTGATTCCGGCGGCTGACCCAAACAGCCGAACCAACATCGTGGCGATGGACTTCGGCATGAAGTCCAACATCGGCCGCAGCCTTGCTCGTCTCGGTCGCGTGCACGTCGTTCCCGCAGCGACCACAGCGGCTGATGTGTTGGCTCACAGTCCAGACGGCGTCTTTCTCAGTAATGGCCCTGGCGACCCGTCGATGTCTCCGTACGCCATCGAGGCGATCCGGGGTCTGATCGGGCAGGTGCCGATCTTCGGCATCTGTCTCGGGCACCAACTGCTTGGCAACGCGATCGGGGCCAGCACTGTCAAGCTGCCATTCGGTCACCACGGCGGTAATCACCCGGTGAAGAACCTGCTGACCGAACGTGTGGAAATCACGAGCCAGAACCACAACTTCGCCGTCGACCCGGACTCGCTCAGCGGTCGTGCCGAGATGACGCACGTCAACCTCAACGACGGCGTGTGCGAAGGACTGAAGGTCAACGGCGAGCAGGCGTTCAGCGTCCAGCACCACCCCGAGGCCAACCCCGGCCCCCACGATTCGAACTACCTGTTCGGGCAGTTCGCCACCATGATCGAGAAGGCAACCGCCAAGAAGATGAGTATCTGATGCCCCGGCGTAACGACATCGAATCGATTCTCATCATCGGCTCCGGGCCGATCGTCATTGGTCAGGCGTGTGAGTTTGACTACTCGGGCACGCAAGCCTGTCGAGTGTTGAAAGAAGAGGGCTACCGCGTCATCCTCGCCAACTCCAACCCGGCGACGATCATGACCGACCCTGACTTTGCAGATGCGACCTACATTGAGCCGCTCACCTGGGAGGTGCTGTCGGCAATCATCGACAGGGAACAGCCCGATGCCGTGTTGCCGACCCTCGGCGGTCAGACCGGTCTCAACATCGCCATGGAGTTGTTCGAACGCGGGCTGATCGGTGTTCCGGGTAAGCCCGAGATGATCGGTGCCAACGCCGAGGCGATCGCCACCGCAGAGGATCGCGGGAACTTCAAGGTCGCAATGACTGAAATCGGGCTTGAGTCGTGTCGGTCCCGGATCGCTCACTCGATGGACGAAGCCCGTGCGGCCATGGACGAGATTGGCCTGCCGACGATGATTCGCCCGGCGTACATCCTCGGCGGCCGAGGCACCGGCATCGCCCACACTGTCGAAGAGTTCGAGACTCTGGCGGCGACCGGTATCGAAGCCAGCCCGATCAATGAGATTCTTGTCGAGGAATCAATCGTTGGCTGGAAGGAATACGAGCTCGAGGTCATGCGCGATCACGCCGACAACTGCGTGATCATCTGCGGCATCGAGAACTTCGACCCGATGGGCGTGCACACCGGCGACTCGATCACGGTCGCTCCGATCCAAACCCTGACCGACGTCGAGTATCAGCAGATGCGCGACGCGGCGATCGCATGCATCCGACGAGTCGGTGTCGAAACTGGCGGTTCCAACGTGCAGTTTGCCGTCAACCCGGCTGACGGCCGGCAAGTCGTCATCGAGATGAACCCGCGCGTATCGAGGTCGTCAGCGCTGGCCTCGAAAGCGACCGGCTTCCCGATCGCCAAGATTGCTGCGAAGCTCGCCGTCGGATACACCCTCGACGAGATTCCGAATGACATCACCCGCGCCACACCGGCGAGCTTCGAGCCGGTCATCGACTACGTCGTGACCAAGATCCCACGGTGGGCATTCGAAAAGCTTCCCGGGGCCTCCGGCATCCTTGGGACCCAGATGCAGGCAGTTGGTGAGGTGATGGCCATTGGCCGGACGTTCCCCGAGAGCCTGCAGAAGGCGATCCGATCACTCGAACTCGGATATCACGGCCTCGGCTGCGACGCTGCCGAAGGTCGCCTGCTCACCGAGTTCCCGGATGACGAATCGCTGCTCGTCCAAGCCGCTCTTCCCACTCCTGACCGGGTTCTGCACGTGGGTGAGGCGCTGCGCCGGGGCATCGGCATCGAGGTCGTGCACGACCGGACTGGTATCGACCCCTGGTTCCTCGATCAGATGTCGCTGATCAACGAAGAACGCGACCACCTCGCTGCCGTGGGATTCGACGCAGTGTCCGCTCGCGACTGGAAGCGGGCTAAACGACTCGGCTTTTCTGATGTGCAGCTGGCGTACCAATGGGGTCGAACCGAAGACGAAGTGCGTGCTGCTCGCGAAGCCGCTGGTGTCATTCCGACGTACAAAACTGTTGACACCTGCGCTGCGGAGTTCGCCGCTGAAACCCCGTACCACTACTCGACATACGAAGACGAGAACGAAGTACGCGAGTCCGACGCCCAGAAGGTCGTCATCCTGGGTTCGGGGCCGAACCGCATCGGGCAGGGCATCGAGTTCGACTACTGCTGCGTGCACGCGTCGTTCTCGCTGCGTGATGCCGGGTTCGAGACGATCATGATCAACTGCAATCCCGAAACCGTGTCCACCGACTACGACACGTCTGACCGGCTCTACTTTGAACCGCTGACCAAGGAAGACGTGCTCAACGTCATCGCAGCGGAGCAGCCGCACAAGGTGATCGTGTCGCTCGGCGGGCAGACGCCGTTGAAGCTGGCGGGCGAGATCCCGTTGGAACTCGTCGCCGGGACGTCGCCCGATTCGATCGACGCCGCCGAGGACCGCGAGCGGTGGAACAAGATTTGCGACGAGTTGAAGATCCCGCAGCCTCCCGGTGGAACCGCGGTGACCCTCGACGAGGCGCTGGAAATCACCGAGGCCATCGGCTTCCCGGTACTCATCCGGCCGAGCTATGTGCTCGGAGGGCGGGCAATGCAGATCGTCCACGACCGCGACCATCTTGCGTCGGCAATGGCGGAGCTGGCCGGTTTCGGCAGCCTCGGTAAAGAAGGCGGGCTCTCGGCCGAACGTCCAGTGCTCATTGACCGATTCCTCGCAGATGCCACCGAAGTGGACGTCGATGCGATCCGTGACCACACCGGCGAGGTGCTGATCGGTGGTGTCATGGAACATGTCGAAGAAGCCGGCGTGCACTCCGGTGATTCAGCATGTGCGATTCCGCCACAGACGCTGCCCTCATGGGTTGTCGAAGTCATCGAGGCGTACGCCGCATCAATCGCGAAGCGCCTCGACGTGAGCGGGCTGATCAACGTGCAGTTCGCGGTTGCCGGAACGACCGTGTACGTCATTGAGGCCAATCCGCGAGCGAGCCGAACGGTTCCGTTCGTTGCCAAGGCGACCGGAGTGCCGCTTGCCAAAGTGGCGACCAGAGTGATGCTGGGCGCCACCTTGGCTGAGTTGCGCACCGAAGGCTTGCTGAAGCCAGCGATCGGCGGCCACGTGTCCGTGAAGGAGGCAGTGCTGCCGTTCACTCGCTTCCCCGAGGTCGATCCCGCACTGGGACCGGAAATGAGGTCAACGGGTGAAGTGATGGGCATTGCCGACACGTTCGGCAAGGCGTTTTACAAGGCCGAGTTGTCGGCGGGCACGATTCTGCCCGAGTCGGGCACGGTCTTCTTGTCGCTTGCTGACCCGGACAAGCCCGCCGGGCTGGTGGTGGCGCAGCGGATGCAAGCCCTCGGCTTGGGAATCGTTGCGACAGTCGGTACGGCTGAGTACCTCGCGCGTTTTGACGTCGAGGTCGACCAGGTGCTCGACAAGGTGCAGGACGTCCACACCAAGGGGGCTGGCGTCACCGCTGTCGATTTGATTGCCGCCGGTGAGATCAGCTTCGTGGTCAACACACCGCGAGGCCGGATCGGCCGCACCGACGGTGCGCACATTCGTAAGGCAGCAAGCCTGCACCGCGTTGCCTGTGTCACGACCGTTGATGCCGCTTTGGCTGCAGCCGAGGGGCTCGCGGAACGGGACGGGGTGCTGCTCGGCGTCCGCCCGCTGCAGGAGTACCACGCAACAGGAACCACTGCTTGAACATGGACACGACAGTCACGATTGGGTCGGTCATGCTCGACGCTCCGGTGATGATGGCGTCGGGCACCGCCGGTTATGGCGTCGAGATGGCGCCGTTTGTTGACCTGTCCAGCATCGGAGCCATCGTGACGAAGTCGTTGGCTCCGTTCGAATGGGCCGGCAATCCTGCACCAAGGGTCCATCCCACCACGCAAGGCATGATGAATGCCGTTGGGCTCCAGGGGCCTGGCGTGGAGCACTGGTTGGTCAACGTGCTGCCGCCGCTGGTCGACACGGGCGCCACGGTGGTGTGCAGTATCTGGGGCCGTTCGCTTGAGGACTACCAACTCGCTGCCGAGATGTTGGCGGACGCGCCGCCCGAGGTCGTTGCGGTCGAAGTGAACCTGTCGTGCCCGAACCTCGAAGGACGAGGTGCGATCTTCGCCCACGACATCGAGCTGTCCGCTGCCGTGATGGCGGCGACCGCCGGATGCAATCGTCCGCGGTGGGCCAAGCTGAGCGCCAACACCGATCGGATCATCGAGGTCGCAGCAGCAGTCCACGACGCAGGAGCCGAGGCGGTGACCTGTGTGAACACACTGCTCGGCCTGGCGTACGATCCGGACTCGCTCAACAAGACGCTGGGCGCAGGAGGCGGTGGGTATTCCGGTCGGGCCATTCATCCCGTTGCGGTTCGGGCGGTGCACGATGTGCATGCGGCGTTGCCCGACCTTCCGATCATCGGCGTCGGGGGAGTGGCGTCGGGCTGGGACGCCATCGAGATGTTTTTGGCGGGGGCATCGGCTGTGCAGGTCGGAACAGCGTCGTTTGCAGACCCTCGGGCTGCTGCAAACGTCCAGCGTGAGCTCGTCGAATGGGCCGAGGAGCGGGGAATCGCCCGCGTTGCCGATCTCCGCGCGTTAGTCTGACTTTTATGGCTACACCTCCACAATTGACTCCAGAGCAGCGGGCTGCCGCTCTTGTCAAAGCGGCGGAGGCTCGCGCCGCTCGGGCAGAGATCAAGGCCCGCCTGAAGATGGGTTCGATGTCACTACAAGAGGCACTCGACTCCGACGACAACAACGTTGGCAAGTTGAAGGTTGTCTCGATGCTCGAATCACTGCCGGGCGTCGGCAAGGTCAAGGCGCGTCGGCTGATGGAAGAAGTTGGCATCGCCGACAACCGTCGTGTGCAGGGCCTCGGTGCTCAGCAGCGCAAGGCCTTGCTCGAAGAACTCGGCTGACACGAGTTGATCATCGTAGTGTCCGGCCCTGGCGGGGTCGGTAAGGGCACGATCGTCGATGCGGCGGTCAAGCGCGACGCCCGATTGTGGTTGAGCAGGTCATGGACCACTCGTGAGCAGCGGCCTGGTGAGGCCGATGACGCCTACGTGTTCGTGTCGGCGGAGGAGTTCGAGGCACGCATCGAGGACGGTGGCTTCTTGGAGTGGACGAATTTCCTCGGCAACTACTACGGCACGCCGGTTCCGGACGAAGGCTCGGGGCTGGCTGCTGGCCGCGACATCGTGCTCGAAATCGAAGTTGACGGTGCTCAACAGGTCAAGCGTCTCCGACCAGATGTGATGCTCATCTTTGTTCTGCCGCCGAGCCGCGAAGAGCAAGAACGCCGCCTGCGCGGACGTGGCGACGTCGATCACAAGGTGCTGGCTCGCCTGAAGAAGGCCGAGGAGGAAGAACCGATCGGCCGAGATCTCGCCAATCACGTTGTGGTCAACGACGATCTCGAAGACACGATCACCGAGATGCTCGCAATCATCGACGCTGCACGCTGACCTGAACCCGGTAGTATTGCTGGCCTTATGGCGCTTGATCACGACACGATGATTGATCCTCCTATCGAGGGACTCCTCGACAAGGTGGATTCGAAGTTCACGCTGGTCACGCTGGCTGCACGGCGGGCCCGCAACATCAACTCCTACTTCAACCAGCTCGGTGAAGGCCTTGGCCACATGATTCCGCCGCAGGTCTCTTCCACGGCGCACAAGCCGCTGTCGATGGCATTCGAAGAGATTGCTGCCGACAAGATTGTCTGGACCGAGGCACCTGAGCCGGTCGAAGAAGTCGAGATCGAAGAAGATCCCGAAGCTGAAGCCCAGGCCGCAGCAGACGCTGCCGACAGCTGATCACCGAGCACTCGCATCGATGAGCGCTTCGCCTCTCACTGGCAAGCGCATCGTGCTGGGCGTCACCGGCGGCATCGCTGCCTACAAGGCCATTGAACTCTCGCGCCGCCTCGTCGACGCAGGTGCGCACGTGGTGCCGATCATGACGGACGCAGCGCAGCACTTCGTTGGCGCGACGACGCTGGGCGCGCTGGCGTCTGAGCCAGTCCAGACCGAACTCTGGAATAACCCCACGACCCCCATCCCGCACACCAAGGTGGGACAGGGTGCCGATCTGATCATCGTTGCACCGGCCACGGCGAAGTCGATTGCGGCCTACCGCATGGGGTACAGCCACGACCTGCTGCAGAACACGCTGATCGCGACGCGGGCGCCGGTCATCGTCTGCCCGGCGATGCATACCGAAATGTGGGAGCACCCGAGTGTCGTCGACAACATTGCGACACTTCGGAAACGTGGTGTGCATATCGTCGAACCCGAGTCAGGTCGGCTGGCCGGTGGCGACATGGGTGCAGGTCGGCTGGCCGATCCCGCAACAATCCTCGGTGCAGCCGAACGGATACTCGGCCCTGCCGATCTCACCGGAGTCAGGGTGGTCGTTTCGGCCGGCGGCACACGTGAGCCGATTGATGCGGTCCGCGTGATCGCCAACCGGAGTTCCGGCAAGCAGGGCTATGCCGTTGCGGCCGAAGCCGCAGCACGCGGTGCTCAGGTCACGCTCGTGTCGACTGTTGGGCTGCCGACTCCCGCGGGTGTGCAGGTCATCGCCGTCGAGACTGCCGCCGAGATGCAGGAGGCGATGGAACGAGCTGCCATCGATCACGACGTGATCGTCATGGCGGCCGCGGTCGCAGACTTCCGGCCAGCGCATGCTGCATCCGGCAAGATCAAGAAGCGCGACGGCGTCCCTGAAATTGTGCTCCAACCAACACCAGACATCCTCGCCGGGCTCGGCGCCAACAAGCGTGACGATCACGTCCTCGTTGGGTTTGCCGCAGAAACCGCGAACCTCGTCGATAATGCCCAAGGAAAGCTCGAACGCAAGCGGCTCGATCTGATCGTGGCCAACGATGTCAGCGCTCCTGGTGTTGGCTTCGCTCACGACACAAATGCGGTTACGCTGCTGCGGCCCGGCGCGAAGCCTGTCGAGATCGACCTCGCTACCAAGCGAGATGTCGCTCGGGCGGTCATCGACGCGGTCGTCGACATACGAAACGCCCGTTGATCATCACCCATCTTTCCGACCACTGACAGGACACAGCGGACCACCATGGCCAACTACACCTTCACTTCCGAGAGCGTGACCGAGGGTCACCCCGACAAGATGGCAGATCAGATCTCTGATTCTGTCCTCGACGCAATCCTCACCGAGGATGCCGACGCTCGGGTCGCGTGCGAGACCATGGTGACGACCGGACTCTGCATCGTCGCAGGCGAGATCACCACTAACGCATACGTCGATATCCAGCGCATCGCCCGAGAGACCATCAACGCCATCGGTTATGACGACGCCCACAAAGGCTTCGACGGGCATACCTGTGGCGTCATGGTCACCCTCGACGAGCAAAGCTCGGACATCGCTCAGGGCGTTGACACCTCCGAAGAGGTGCGTGGCGGTTCTGCCGGCGAAGACCACCTCAGCCTCCAGGGTGCGGGTGACCAGGGCATGATGTTCGGATATGCATGCAATGAGACCGACGTCCTCATGCCCCTCCCGATCAACACTGCCCATCGTCTCGCCGAGCGCCTCGCTGAAGTCCGCAAGAGCGGCCAGATTCCGTATCTCCGCCCCGACGGCAAGACTCAGGTCACCTTCGAGTACAACGAGCTCGGCGTCCCAGTCGCGCTCAAGGCTGTGCTCATCTCGACTCAGCATCAAGAAGGCGTCGATCGCGACACGGTGATCCGCCCGGACTTAATTGACCAGGTCATTCGGCCAGTGATCCCCGAGCAGTTCGCCGATGACGAGTACGACGTGTACATCAACCCGACCGGCAACTTCGTCATCGGTGGCCCGCAGGGCGACTGTGGCCTCACCGGCCGCAAGATCATCGTCGACACCTACGGCGGCATGGGTCGCCACGGGGGTGGCGCATTCTCCGGCAAGGACCCATCCAAGGTCGATCGATCAGCTGCCTACGCCGGCCGCTGGGTTGCTAAGCACGTCGTGGCCTCCGGTGCTGCTGACCGTTGCGAAGTGCAGCTCGCCTACGCCATCGGCATGGCCCAGCCGATGAGCATTCTCGTCGAGACCTTTGGGACCGCCAAAGAAGATCCGGCCAAGATCGAAGCAGCCGTGCGAGCCACATTCGATCTCCGCCCCGGAGCCATCGTGCGCGACCTCGATCTGAAGCGCCCGATCTACAAGGACTCTGCGGCGTACGGCCACTTCGGCCGCGACCAGTTTCCGTGGGAGCAACTCAGCCGTCTCAGCGAGTTCAAGGCTGCTGTCGGGGCCTGATCGGCACCACATGATTGTTCGGGTCGCTCGGGTTCTCCCGAACGTCACCGGGCTCGACAAGAGCTTTGACTACCTCATTCCCGAGGAACTTGCGCCCAGGGTCCAAGTCGGCACCATCGTGCGCGTCGAACTCCATGGGCGCCGCATCGGTGGTTGGGTCACAAAGATGCTCGATGACGGTGAGGCCGCCGTTGGCGCCGATGCCTTGAAGCCGATTGCCAAGGTGACCGGCCACGGCCCTGACGCGTCGTTGATTGACCTCGCCGACTGGGCCGCCGTCCGGTGGGCAGCTCGGCGCCCGCGGCCCTTCATCGTTGCCGCGTCACCACAGCGGGCGATCACCTCGTTGCCTTCTCAACGTCGGTCGACGTCGGAGCTAGGGGCGACATCGCCTGCCGCTGCTGAGATACTCCAGTCGGGGGGCGGGGTGCTGCGGCTGCCGCCGCGGAGCGACGTGTTGCCGGCGCTGCGCTCAGCAATTGCATGTGGTCCCACCCTGGCAGTGACGCCGACAATTGTCGATGCCCACTCGTTTGCATTGCGACTTCGTCGCGAGGGGGTGTCCGTTGCGCTCATGCCAGATGACTGGGCGTCGGCGGTGGGCGGCGTCGATCTGGTGATTGGGCCGCGATCGGCGGCGTGGGCGCCCTGCCCGGACATGGCGGCTGCGGTCGTCCTCGATGAACACGACGAGGCACTCCAAGAGGAACGCTCGCCCACCTGGCACGCACGTGACGTCATTGTTGAACGATGCCGACGCCTGGGTGTTCCCCATCTCGTGGTCTCGCCGGCTCCGACACTGACGGCGATCGAGACGGCCGCCGGCGACGGCGGAGTGGTGCACCCACCGTTCACGCGCGAGCGTTTGGCGTGGCCGACGATCACGGTCGTGGACCGGACCGACGAGGAGCCGTGGAAGAAGTCACTGGTGACTTCGGCGTTGATCGATCGAATCCGCAACCCCGACCTCACTGTCGTCTGCGTGAGCAATATCACGGGTCGAGCCAGGCTCATGGCCTGTCGAGCATGTCAGTCATTGATCCGCTGCGAGCGATGTGATGCAGCCGTCGGTCAATCGAGTGACCTCCGGTTGGACTGCGCTCGTTGCGGAGCGACGCGGCCCGCGGTGTGCCAGGAATGCGGCGCCACCAACTTTGCGAACCTCCGGCCTGGAATCAGCCGCTTGCGCGAGGAACTCGAGGGGGCTGCGGCTCGACCGGTCGTTGAAGTCAGCGGTACCGACACCGAGGCGGTGGCCTCGGCCGGTGTCTACGTCGGGACCGAGGCGGTGTTGTACCGCGTGGCCAACGCTGATGTTGTGGCCTTCCTCGAATTCGACTCCGAGATGCTCGCCCCTCGGTTCCGTGCTGCAGAACAGGCGATGTCGTTGCTGATTCGGGCGGGTCGCCTGGCCCCCGAGGTATTGGTCCAGACCTTTTCTCCTGACCACGAGGTGATTCGGGCCGCGGCCGAAGGCAATCCCGACATCGTCGTTCGCAGCGAGCGCGAACGACGGGTCATGCTTGGTCTGCCTCCGTTCGGCGCGCTCGCCCGAGTTGTCGGGACCGGGGCTGCTGAGCTCGTCGGCCAACTTGGCCAGGGGGTACAGGTCGGTGGAGACGAGGCAACAGGCTTCGTACTTCGAGCCGACGACTGGACCACCCTCGGCACCGAACTCAATGTCGCCGAACGCCCCAAGGGCAGCCGTCTGCGCGTGGAGGTCGACCCGCCCCGCCTCTGATCACCCTGTCACTTCGATCTGTCCGATCATCCAGGGGTGCGGGGTGCAGTAGTAGTCAAATGTGCCGGGTGTGTCGAAGGTGTGCGCGTAGGTCTCACCGGTCTGAACCTCACCGGAGTCGAATTCTCCGTTCGGCGTGACGGTCGTACCGTTGCTGCCCCCGGATGTGATCGTGTGGAACACCGAGTCTTCGTTGATCCACGTCACCGTGGTGCCGACCGCAACGGACATTGCCTGCGGCGAGTACGCGGTGTCTGCGTTTGCCGGGTCGTAGGCGCCAGCCGGAATGAGGACCGTGTTCGGGTCTCCGGCTCCGGCCGGTGCCGCAGGCTCGTTGTCGGCGGCAGCGGAGAGACCATCGTCGCCGACTGTCAGAATCGCGTTGTCGTCGCCGGTGACAACAACCAGGCCGATGCACCCCTTGTAGAAGGTCCGCACGAGTGCGTGGTCGACGAGAATGATCGTGCTCGGGACATGCCCGACAAGTTCGGTCACCGTTCCGCCGCCGGCGACGACCAGCGTTGATTGCGAGCCCCGGATCACGCGGTTGACCGGGTGCGTCGCTGCCTCGGGGTAGACCACGTCCCAGTGGGACCCGATCGGGTGGAAGTTGGCATCGAGATTCAAACCTTCGTTCACCATGTAGAACCGCGAGCGCTCGCCGACCTGCATCTGAAGTGAGTTGTCGTCGACCAGTGCGTCGGTGCGTCCGTTGAACGTCACGTAGGTCGGGTGCTCAAGTTCGAGGCGATCGCGATCGAACTCGGCCACGCCGTCCTCGTTCGGTTCGCCCAGGTACCACTCCGACTGCATGATCGCCCACTCGTGATCGACGTCAGGAAGCGGTGTTTCAGGGTCGACGATGAACATGCCGTACATCCCGTGTGTGATGTGTTCGGGCACGTCACCGAATGCGCAGTGATACATGAACGCCCCGGGGTACAACAGACGGGCGTTGATCGTTGCGGACTCGCCGGGGGCCACAGTCGTACCTGCGGCGCCGCCGCCGCCGATGCGAAAGCCCCACATCAGGGTGGACACGTTGTTGGCGGGGTCGACGACACACTCGCCCTCAATAACGTCAATGTCGAACTCGACGATGCGTTGGTCGCTGCGTCGTGCGCGCTCGGGGACCAGCGGCGCGT
>JABJAB010000039.1 GCA_018666235.1 Ilumatobacter sp. | reverse complement strand
TTCGGGTCATGACGTCGCCGACACCGATCTACTCTCCGAGGCCGCCCGGCACATCGCTCGATACAAGCTGCCAAAGGCAATCGTGCACGTGAATGAAATCGTGCGATCCCCCAGCGGCAAAGCGGACTACCGCTGGGCGAAGTCGATCGCGCAGGCCTAGCCAAAGGAGCACGGCGATCCAAAGTGTGAGGCTGCCGCCGTGTGGATGCGTCTTGCGGCATGGTGGCGGTGAGTCGTCCGCCCGTGGCGTTCGGCAGGGTTGATCCTGGCATTGATTGTGTCGTTCGCTCTCCCGGCGTTCATGGCCGCAAGCGCCGACCTGTTCCTCGTTTCAGCGTCCGACTCAATCACCCGCCAGGTGCTGGAGGGTGAGGCCAGCCATGAGACAGTGAGTTGAGCTTGCCCGGTCGACCCGCAGGAGATCACCCGCCGTGCCCGATCCCATCCCAACGGAATCCGCCCGGGAACGGCTGACGGTCAGCGGACCGTTGGCGCTCGCCGCGGTGACACTCGGGTTGCTCACCTGGCCTATTGCGTTCAACCTTGGTGCGTGCGGCGAGATTTTCTACGTCAACATCTTCCAGGTAGTCGTGGCCGCGTCGATCCTCTTCGTGATCACGACAGTCAACGGCGGATACGGCGCTCCGTGGAAATGGCTCATCCGGATCGCCTTGGCGGCGCCTCTGTTCTGGCTGCTCGCCGCAGCCTTTCTCACAGGGTCAACATCAGAGGCGATGGATCAGCCCATCTTCGTCGTGTCGCTGATCCTGATTCTGCTCATCTCGGTGCCGCTGACGCTGCGTCTCTTCGTCGACATGTCAATGCCCAAACTCGCCCAGACCGGTAGTCGGAGAAACACCGCATCGCTCGTGGCCCTGGTTGCTGTCCTCGGTGCCATCGGCTTCATCGTTGGACGCGAACACGCTCGGTTCTTGACCTGTTACGACTTCTCTGTCGCTGGTGCGTCCGAACCCGACAACTGCGTCCGGCAGTGACCGCTTCGCACTCTCCCCGCCCACTCGACCGACGATGGGCAGCGGTACGGTTCGCATCGGTCATCTATGGTGAGCAGCGAACCTCACGGACAGATGAAAGGCGGGCCTGACATGGGTCTTCTCGACAAACTCAAGGGCGAACTCGTTGACATCATCGAGTGGATCGATGATTCCCGCTCGACATTGGCATGGCGCTTTCCCCGCTATCAGAATGAGATCAAGAACGGCGCGCAACTCATTGTCCGCGAAGGCCAGAAGGCGGTGTTCGTCTACCGCGGTGCGTTGGCTGATCAATTCGAGCCCGGCCACTACGAACTGAAGAGCGAGAACCTGCCGATCATGTCGACGCTGCAGGGCTGGAAACACGGTTTCGACAGCCCATTCCGCAGCGAGGTGTACTTCATCAACACCCGCCCGGTCACCGACTTGCGCTGGGGTACTCCGCAGCCCGTCACGGTTCGCGACCCGGATTTCAAGATGGTGCAGATCCGCGCCAACGGCCTCTGCGTTGTCAAAATTGCCGATATTGAGACCTTTCTGAAGGAAGTCATCGGCACCGACTCCGCTGTCGAGGCCGACGAGATCGCAGAGCTGCTCCGCAGAGTCATCTCGATGGCGTTCTCGGACATGGTCCTCGAGACCGGTCTCGGTGCGATCGACCTCCAGGGGCAACAGGTAGCGCTGTCGGGCAAACTTGCCGAGTTCGTCCAGGAACGCGTCGACGACGAGTTCGGTCTCGAAATCCCCGAGATGACAATGAACATCTCGCTGCCCGACGAGATCACCCAGGCCATGACCCGTGGTGTCGCCAAGGGAGTCGAAGCATCCGGCTTCGTCGAGAACGTCGACCTCAACAAGTACCAGCAGGCCCAAGCCGCCAATGCAATGCTTGCCGCTGCCGAGAATGAAGGCGGCTCCGTCATGGGCGACATGATGCAGATGGGAATGGGCGCCGTCATGGCCGGCCAGATGGCTCAGTCGATGCCTGGCATGGGGGCAAATCAGCAGGTCGCGCCGCAACAACAGCAAGCGGCGCCCGCGCCGACCGCAGCGCCGGCGCCGCCGCCGCTGCCCGGCCAGACCATGTATCACGTCGATCACGGAGGCCAGCCGGGCGGTCCGTACAACATGGCCCAGATGCAAGCCGGCATTGGGAACGGCCAGGTCACCGGACAAACCCTGGTCTGGTCTCACGGCATGGCTGGGTGGGCAGCAGCCCAGACGGTGCCGCAGTTGCAGGCCCTGTTTGCCACTCCCCCGCCGATGCCGCCGCGCAGCGCGGAGCCCCCGCCAATGCCGCCATCGCCCGCCGCCGGGTGACGGGCCACCGATGAGCGAACAGCCACCTCCACCGTCGTCACCCCCACCCCCACCTTCACAGCCACCCCCGCTTCCCGAACCCGACGGTTTGGCACCTCCGCCTTCACCGCCACCTCCGGCCGGCGACGAGGGCGCGCCCGACGAGACCGACCCATCGGCGGAATCAATGGCGATGAAGCACTCCACCGAAGACAGCCGGACCTATCCGTGCGAAGCCTGCGGCGGGGAGTTGCACTTCGACATTCGCAGCCAACTCCTCAAGTGCGCGCACTGCGGCAACACCCATGAGTTGGTGGAAAACGACGGACAAGTCAACGAAAAAGACCTGCGCGAGGCGCTCAGGCTCGTGCAGTCCAGTAAGCAATCCCATCAACAGAACTTTGTCGGCACCGAGAAGGAAGTCACCTGCCAGAACTGCGGCGGCAACACGATGTTCTCTGGGTCACTCACCGCAGAGAAGTGCCCCTACTGCGCAACACCGATTCAGCGCGATGACGTCCACGACGCTCCCGAACGCCTCCCGGTCGATGGCGTGCTGCCGTTCTCCATCGACGACAAACAGGCCAAGGAGCTGATCGAAAAGTGGATCAGTAAGCGCTGGTTTGCGCCCACCGAGTTCAAGACCTACAGCCGCACCGGAGCGTTCTCAAGCGTCTACACCGCGTACTTCACCTACGACGCTGACACCCGGACGCGCTACACGGGCCGTCGCGGCGACAACTACACCGTCACAGTCGGCTCGGGCGAGAATCGACGCACCGAGACACGCACCAGTTGGAGCCGGGCCAGCGGCACGGTCACCAACAGCTTCGACGACGTCACGGTCTTCGCCAACGAGGGGTTCGAACGCAACCGCATCGCCAAGCTCGAGCCGTGGCCGACCGAGACAGCAAAGCCGTACTCTGCGGAATATGCCGCCGGGCACCTCCGTCGCACCTACGACCACGACGTCGAAGAATGTCTGCCTGAAGCGACGTCGCAGATGGAAGCAGCGATCACGCAGACCGTGCGCCAAGACATCGGCGGCGACCAGCAGGACATCAACTCGATGAACATCAACTGGCTCAAGATGACTTACAAGCATCTGCTGCTGCCGATCTGGCTGCTCACCGTGATCTACGAGCAGAAGCCATTCCAGGTCTACATCAATGGGGTCACCGGCGAAGTGCACGGCGCTCGCCCATACAGCAAGGTCAAGATTCTCACCGCGGTGATGCTTGCGGCACTGATTCTCGTGGTCATTGTGATTGCCGTCTCTGCAAGCGGTGGCGGCTAGTGCTGGTCTCGTTGCTGCTGCTCGCTGCGGTCGGAGCAATCGTTGCCTTGGGCGTCGCGCTGACCGTTCGGTCCAAGAGGGACTTTGACGATGCCAACGAAGTGGTGCCCGGCGTGAAGTCAGCGGCCCCTGCATCGTGGGCCGGTGCACACAGTGCCGAAGCGAAAATGCATCGCCGGCTGGGCGCCGCAGTTCGCTCCGCTCGCAACAATCCCCGTCTGGTTGAGCTGGGCCTGTCCGAACGGACCAAGCAAATCGAATCCGAGGCCCTCGCCATCGATGAACGACTCGTTGCTGCAGCGGGGCTTCCCATGAGTCACCGCGCCGACGCTGTCAACGCGCTGGAGCCGCACGTCGTCGAACTCGAAGATGCCGTCTCTGCTCTCATCACGAGCACGACGATCAGCCAGTCCAAAGCGTTACTCGAACAAGCTGTGTCCGACGCCGACATCAAGCTGCAAGCGCTTGCCCAGGCCCGCGCCGAGGTCGAACAACTCGACCAGCAGGCGACCGGCGAGATCACCACCGACCGTGACGACGAGCCGGGCACTGCAACGCGTTGAGCCCGGCCCTAGCCTCGGTGGTGTGAGTACCGCACGATCCTGGGACACCGACCAGCTGCCCGAGGGCGAAGAGAAGGTCGCGGCCGTCCGCGACATGTTCGATGCGATCGCACCAAAATACGACCGTCTCAACCGGATCATCTCCTTTCGGCTCGATGTCCGTTGGCGGAAGCGGGCCGTTCGTGACCTGGCGCTTCCCAGCGGAAGCACAGTGCTCGATTTAGCGAGCGGCACCGGTGATCTGTGCATTGATCTGACAAAGGCCGGAATGCGCCCAATCTCGATGGATCTGAGCTTCGGCATGCTGTCGGCCGACCGATCGGGGAGCCCTCGCGTCCAAACCGACATTCTTCGCCTCCCGGTCCCCAGTGCATCTGTTGACGGTGTGATGTGCGGGTTCGCGCTGCGCAACCTGCTCGATCTCCCGACGTTCTTCACCGAACTCGGGCGAGTCGTGAAGCCAGGCGGACGTATTGCACTCCTTGACGTGAGCGTTCCCAAGAATGGCCTCGTTCGCTGGGGCAACGGCATCTACTTCGGAAAGATCGTGCCCAAGATCGGCGCAGCGCTCTCGGACGGGCCCGCCTACGCCTACCTTCCGAAGAGTGTTGCCTATCTCCCTGAGCCCGCCGTGATGCTTGAGGCGCTCGCCGCTGCCGGATTCGACGATGCGACCCACGAGCAGCTGTCGGGTGGTTTGACGCAGCTGATGGTGGGAACGCGGAGCTGAACGTCAGAAATCGACGAAGCTCCAAAGATGCGCGCTGTCACCCGTCCCCTCGCCGATGTTGTCGGCGATGCACCTGATCTGAACGACGTCGCGTGTGGCCATGGGTACCTCTTCGTGCGCGATGGCGTGGGCGTCGCGGGCCGGGGGGTCGCCCGACGCGTCGAGACCAGCGACGCCGTTGCCGCTCTTGCAGCAATCGAGCATGACAGCACCGTCGAGGGCGTGACACCACTGGCCCTCGGATCGGTCCCCTTTGCACCAGGCTTCCGGGGTGAACTGATCATCCCGCAGGTCACGGTCGGCAAGCGCGACGACGGCATTCACTGGGTCACCTGGGTCGACGACGTCGACCCGACTGCTGCGCTGGCTCCGGTATCGGAACCCGTCCCCGTTGCAGCGAACTACACGATCGGCAACTCCAGGTCCACAGCTCCCCACAGCACCGAAGTGTACCTCGATGCGGTCACCGCCGCTCGAGACGCGGTCCGGGCGGGCGCCCTGACCAAAGCAGTCATTGCCCGGCCCATCACCGTCACGGCCGACGTCCCGATGGACATCCACGCCGTACTCCAGCGCCTCAAAGCATCATTTGGGTCGAGCTACCGCTACTCGATCGACGGATTCGTCGGCGCGTCACCTGAGCTGCTGGTCGAAGTCGCCGGAGCGACCGTCCGCTCCCATCCGCTGGCTGGCACGACGCGGCGAACCGGTGACGTCGACAACGATCGAGCCCTCGCCGCGGAACTCCAGGCGAGTGCTAAGAACCAAATCGAGCACCGCATCGTGATCGACGTCGTCCACGACACGTTGCTCCCCTGGGCGAGTTATCTCGACTGGGAACCCGAGCCATCGATCGTCAGCGTCGCGAACGTGCAGCACCTCGGAACTCGCATGGAAGGCATGCTCAGCCAGCCCGGACCGTCGGTGATCGAGCTTGTTCAGGCGCTCTCGCCCACCCCAGCACTGGGAGGACATCCGCGTGCTGCGGCCCTCGACCTCATCAGCAACGTCGAAGGGTTCGAACGAGGACGCTACGGAGGCGCTGTCGGGTGGGTTGACGCGGCAGGCAACGGCACCTGGGCGGTCGCCATCCGGTGTGCCGAGTTCAGCGCCGATCGCATGAGCGCACGCCTCGTCGCGGGCGGCGGCATTGTTGCCGACAGCGAACCGCTCGCCGAACTCGCTGAGACCCAAGCGAAGTTTCAGGCCATGCTCAGCGCGATTGTCCGCCCGTGATCACTGGCCTCGTGAGTCAGGGTCGACGCCGGCAATCGTCAGCAGGTCGGCCATGGTGAAATCGTCGCCGACCTGACCATTGCGCTGCGGAAGTGAAGGGCTCCAGACCCCTCCGTTTGCCGCCGTGGCGTTGAGGTAGCTGTCCGGGTCCTGCTCGATCAACGCCATGAAGACCTCGCCGACGATGCGACCCCCGCACGGCCCGAGGTGGAGGCCGTCTGCAACCACGTCGGCCTCGCGCAGCAAGTAGTAGAAGAGCGGCGTCGACTGGTCGAGATTCGCACCCAATTGGCCCACTTGGCTGAGATCGGCTGCGCTGAGCAGGTCGACCCCCATCTCAGCGGCGATGCGCTGCCCAGAGGGAATCTGCCAGGTGATGTGGCGCAGGAGGTTGCGGGTGGCGAGTGATGTCGGTCCAATGTCCTCGCCACGGGCGGTCGGGATACTGAACATCGGCAGTTGGAACAGCGGCGTGGACATCACCGCGTCGATGCGCTTATTGGGCTTGACCTCGCCGTCACCGAAATCGAAGAAGGTCTGCCACCCGATGAATCGGCGAGCCGCTCGCGACCGTCCGGTGAGGTCGTCAGGGTCATCGTCACCGAATGTCTTTGGATCGAACACGAAGGCGAAGAACGGTTCACCCTCATCTCCGGCAAGGTTGGCGCGGTAGGACGGCCTGACCATCGAGTGACCGAAGCGGTATGCCGCTGTTTGGAATTCGAGCGGGATCCGCGCCACGTTCGGCGTGAACACTTGCCGGCCGCTGTTGACGATGCTGTCCACCATCTCCTGGCCCACGAACTGCGGGAGGACTTCGTGGACGATGATCCACTGATAGTGCCGTCGGACAATGCGTTGCGCATCAGCGAAGTCGACTGCAGTTGCCGTCGAGGCCGAGATACTTGCGAGGACCGCGTTGTGGAACATGATGAAGGCGCACTGGAGCCCTGCCAGCATCATGTTCTCGTCGTTTCGGTCGTCTCCAAGGATTGCTGTTCCGTCGTCGTCCCTGGGGAGGTCCTCGAACTGTCCGCCCGACTCGATACGGAGCCGGAACCCCTCGTACAACTCGGGCGATTGTTCTGGGCCACCGCCGTACACGCTGTCGAGATCGAAACGCGCGCTCCGTAAGTTGGTGCTGCCTCGGGCAGACGTCGCTCGGCCCAGTCGCGACCCTGCGTCGCGTGTGATGTCGTGATCAAGGAACTGTCCCAGAAACGTCACGCCAGCGGTGTTGGCAGGATTATCTCGATTGTTCGGGCTCAGTTCGGGTTCGGTGATCAGCCGAATCGGCCCGACCTCAAGCGGATCGTTGGCGTCCATCATTCCGCCCGGCCGTCCCATTTCGATCAGTGCTGCACGCAGCTCTATACTTGGTTCGGCGAACGGCGGCAAGTCGAATATCCGGCCGAATCGATCGGGTCCGTCGACCGACACCCCGCCGGTACCACCGCCGTCACGATTGCGGTCGCCTCGGGTGTCAGGACCTTCACGATCAGGACGCCGCCGTTCGCGTCGGCCACCATCATCGGCACGTTGTGCTGTCGCAATCGAAGGCGCAGCCACGGCCGCGCCGAGACCTGCGCCGATCAGACTGAGAAATGCCCGGCGCGACGGTGGCGGTATGGCTGTGGGCTCATCGACATTGACGTCGATTGACGCCATACCTGACGGCTGGCTGTCGGGGGTCTGGTGCAGTGACATGGCTCCACCGTGACGACCGCGGACCAAGGTCCGATGTCGCTGTAGCAAAGAAACGACAAAGATCAGCCGAGTGCCACGGCGACCGCTTCATGCAGCACCGCGTGGACCTCCACGTTACGGCTGCGCGTCGACGCAATCCGTGCGACCCACGGCCCTGGCTGGGCGAGCTGATCGACGAGCTGATCCGCCGTGCTGACATCGATCGCTGCGAGTCCGTGCGCTGCTGCGAGCGCAAGGACATCTGTACCGTGCGGAGTGCCGAAGAGCTGCTCAAAACGCTCCGTTGGCAGTGCTGCTGCCTGCGGGAGGAACGAGAAGATCCCACCGCCGTCGTTGTCGACGACGACGATGCGGAGGTCGGTCGTGCGGCCGGCAAGACCGACGAGCGCGTTGCTGTCATGGACGAACGCGAGGTCGCCGATGAGCACAGCCGCGCTCCCCTGACCCAAGGCCAAGCCCAATGCGGTCGAGGTGACCCCGTCGATGCCGTTGGCGCCCCGATTGGCATGGGCTCGGGCGTTGGCTCCGCCAAACCATTCGTGGTCGCGCACCGGCATCGACGAACTGACGACGAGCTCGACGGTGTCGGGAAGATGATCGGCGACCAGACGAGCAACTCCAGGTTCGGTCAGCTCGCCTGTTCTGTTGAGCTTGACCAGCGTCGCCAAGATCGCTTGGTCCGCAGCACGGTCCGCTGACTCCCAACTCAGCGTCCACGCCGGGTCGGGGCGGACCCCATCGCAGCGGTCGATGACGTCGGCAATCGAACAACGTGCCGCGACGTTTCGGCCCGGGTCGATCACTCCTGGGCCGCCGACCTGGACCAGAGTTGCTCCGTGTGCAACCGCCCGGTCCGTCCATTGCGCCAACGTTTTGGACGTCGACGGACGACCGATTCGGATGACTGCGTCGGGCAGATGCCCCTGGGCGAACGGTGTGTGCCTGAGCATTGACTCCGCGGCGGTGACAACACCATCAAGATGGCGGAAGCCCGAGATCGGATCCGCGACCAGTGGCCAGCCCGTCGCTGCCCTGAGAGTACGGACGTCGTCGGCGGAGACTCCACTGCGCCCCCCGACCAGAATCACGCCCCGCGCTTGGGCCAGTGCTTCAGGAACGGGCCAGGTTTCTTGTTCGAGCACGTGGGTCAACGGTTCGATCGCCTGCGGCAACTCCTGCGAGGTGCCCAACAGTGGTTCACGAAAGGCCAGGTTCATCTGAACTGGGCCCTGTGCGCTCTGCGTCACGGCCTGCTGCGCAAGCGGACGCCAGTCATTCCGGGTGTCGAGGTTGGCCACTTCGGCCTCGTGGAACCATCGGACGTGGGCCCCGTAGAGATCAGTCTGGTCGATGGTCTGCGGGGCGCCGACGCCGCGCAGTTCTGGGGGACGGTCCGCAGTCAGCACCACCATCGGGATGTCAGACAGCCCGGCTTCAACGACGGCAGGAAAGAAGTTGGCTGCCGCAGTTCCGCTCGTGCAGAGCAACAGCGCGGCGGTACCGCTGCGCCCGAGGCCCAACGCCAGGAACCCTGCCACGCGTTCGTCGTGCACGATGTGGAGATCGATGTCATCTCGCTCCGCCAGGGCGATGGCCATCGGGGTCGACCGCGAGCCCGGCGAGATGACCGCATGACTCACTCCAGAGCGGATCCATTCGTCGACAAGAGTGGCGCAGAACGTCGCCTGCACGTCACAGGGTTGCGGATCACCGGAGCTCTTGCCGACCATTGTCCAGTGACGTTAGGGGCGTAACGTGGCCTTCGTGGAAACGAGCACCCGAACTCTCACCCGACCATCGATCTCTGTCGACATCTTCTCTGATGTTGTGTGCCCGTGGTGTTACATCGGCAAGCGCCGATTCGAAACGGGTCTCGCTCAGATCGACGACGACCTCGGCGTCGATTTCAACATCACGTATCACGCCTATCAACTTGACCCGACTGCGGCACCTGGGGTCGCCACGCCTGTCCGCGAGGCCTATGCCAAGAAGTTTGGCGGCCCTGAACGCGCTGATGAGATCCTCAGTCATGTCACGAACGCCGCTGCCGAGGACGGCATCACCTTCCACATGGATCAAGCGCTTCGCGCCAACACGCTGCTCGCCCACCGGATGATCTGGCTTGCGGGCCAGCCCGGCTCGCCGGTCGCTCAGGCGGCCATGAAGGAGCGGCTGATGCAGGCGTACTTCACCGACGGCGAACACGTGGGCACCCCGGAAGTCCTGGCATCGTGTGCCGCTGAGTTGGGATTCGACCATGACGACATCGAGGAGTTCCTGTCCTCCGATCGCGGGGTGGCCGAGGTGCAGGCCGAACTGGAGGACGCGCACCACAACGGGATCACCGCAGTTCCGACCTACGTCTTCAATCGCGAATGGGCCGTCCCCGGCGCACAAGATGCCGACACCTTCGAAAAGGTGCTGCGGAAAATGGCCGCCAACGCGCTGGGGGCGGCCGGCACCGCGTGAACATCACGCTGGCGCACGGATTCACGCAGACCAGTCGATCCTGGGCTGACGTCGTCGAGATCCTGACCGGTCACGGGCTCGACACTGCGGGCATCACTGCAGTTGATCTTCCTGGGCATGGCGATTCGGCGGCGGTTCGAGCCGACCTGTGGGGCTCGGCCGAACGCCTCGTTGCAGCCGGCAGCACCGGCACGCTTGTCGGATACTCGATGGGCGGACGGGTCGCTCTCCACGCAGCGCTCAGACACCGTGACGCCGTGGAGCGCCTGGTGTTGATCGGCGCGACACCCGGCATCGCCGATGCTGCCGAGCGACGTGCTCGCCGGGCTGCCGACGATGCGTTGGCCGACCACATCGATGGAGTCGGCGTTGCTGCCTTCATTGACGAGTGGTTGACGAACCCGCTCTTTGCCGGACTGACCGATGAAACGGCACAGCGAGCAGATCGCCTTCGCAACACTGCAGCAGGCTTGTCATCGAGTCTTCGGCTCGCCGGCACCGGCACCCAGGAGCCATTGTGGAACCGGCTCGCTGACATTGCGTGCCCCGTCCTGCTGATCGTCGGCGCCACAGACCGCAAATTTCGAACCGTTGCAGAGAGCATGGCGGAGTTGTTCCCCGACGCCACGGTCGCAGTAATTGACGGCGCCGGCCACAGCGCTCACCTCGAGCAGCCGGCTGCCACCGTTCAGGCGTTGCTCGACTGGCTCGCCGAGCGGCCTTGATCAGCCGCCGAGCGCGAGACCAATCGTCGTCGCGAGGCCAACGGCAAGCTGCAGTTTGCCCGTGCCGCCGAGTACGGGGATCAGCGCACCGCCGGAGGCGCCACCGAGCACCGTGCGAATGGGTGGCACTGCGAGCGGTGCAGCGAGCAGGCCCAGCAGCGTGAGGGGCCGCCATGCGGCGCTCGCCCCGATCAGGACGAAAGCCGCAACGATCAACAACACGTAGAACGATCGGGTCCGGGAGTCGCCGAGCCGCACAGCGAGGGTGCGCTTGCCGACGTCGCGATCGGTCGGGATGTCACGCAGGTTGTTGATGACGAGTAAGGCACATGCGAGCGAACCTGCGACGCACCCGACCACGACCGACAGCGCAGTGATCTTTCCGACTGCGGCGTAGGTCGAACCGACGGTGGCGACCAGGCCGAAGAAGACAAAGACGAAGACCTCGCCAAGCCCGAGGTACCCGTAGGGCTTGGGCCCTCCCGTGTAGAACCAGCCCGCGGCGATCGCGGCGGCGCCGACAACGAGGAGCAAGAGCGACGTGTCGAGCGCAATGGCCAACCCCGCGACGGCTGCCACGCCGAACGACACGAATGCGGCGCGTTTGACTGCGGCTGGCGTTGCGAGACCGCTCGCAACCAACCGCGTCGGGCCGACCCGAACGTCGTCGGTACCGCGCACACCGTCGGAGTAATCGTTGGCGTAGTTCACGCCGACTTGCAGCGCGACGCTGACGATGAGACAGGCTGCGACGCGCCACCAGGTCATCGTGCCGATTCCAACGGCTGCGGCGGCGCCGAGTGCCACGGGGACGACGGCGGCGGGCAGCGTGCGAGGCCGTGCCCCAATGATCCAGGTGTTCATGTCCTCGCCATCCTAAGAACTTTGCGAGACTGTCGCGATGAGTGAGCTGTGGCAGTTGTCGGCAGGTGAACTGGCCGAGACAATTCGGACTGGTGGGGCCTCGAGCCGCGAGGTGCTCCACGCCCATTTCGCGCGCGTTGATGCCGTCAACGGACATCTCAATGCGGTGGTCCGCCGACTCGACGACGAAGCATTCGCTGCCGCCGACGCTGCGGACGCCGCAGTGGCGGCTGGCGACGAGTTGGGCCCACTCCATGGAGTTCCGTGCTCGATCAAAGAGAACATCGACGTCGCTGGGACCCCGACAACGCAGGGTGTCGTTGCCTTCGCGGAGGCGATCGCACCCATCGATGCACCGACGACGGCCCGGATGCGTGCCGCCGGAGCGATCCCGTTCGTGCGCACGAACCTGCCCGACTTCGGTCTGCGCGTGCACACCGACTCCCAGCTCCACGGGCTGACCCGGAACCCCTGGAACCCAAATGTCACCGCTGGCGGGTCGAGTGGCGGCGAGGCATCGGCCATTGCGTCGGGAATGAGCCCGATCGGCCTGGGCAATGACATCGGTGGTTCGCTCCGCAACCCGGCACATTGCTGCGGTATCGCATCGCTCAAACCCACGGTTGGGGTCATCCCGATGGCGACCGTGGTCCCGCCCGAGGACATGCTGGTGGCATCGCAAATGATGGTGGTGGAGGGGCCGATGGCTCGGACCGTGGCCGATGTCCGCACCGGGCTGAACGTGCTCGCTGGGCCTGACATCCGCGATCCGCGTTCGCTGCCTGCCAACCTCACCGACAGTGCTCCAGACGAACGGCTCACGGTTGCAGTGCTGGCAGATCCGCCCGGCGGCGCCACCGATGTGGGAATCGCTGCGACGATCAGGTCCGTTGGCGACCGGCTCTCTGATGCCGGCCACAACGTGGTCGAAGTCGTGCCGCCGGCCTACGAAGAGGTCATTGATCTCTGGGGACGTCTCCTCATCGCCGATATCCGGGCCCAGAAGGATTTGCTGTCGATGGTGATGGGTGAGGAGGCGCTGCAAGTCCTGGCCAGCTTTGACACCAACCTGCCGAACACCGATTTCCCGCTCATGCTGACGTTGCACGCCGAGCGTTTCGCGGCGATGCGTACCTGGTCAGCGTTCTTCGCTGAGTACCCGGTTCTGATCGGCCCGACCTGGGCTCAGCCGGCATTCGCTCATGGCGCCGATCTCGACCTCGACAATCTCGAGATGATCACCGACACCATCCGCCCGGTGGTCCCCGCGAATCTTCTCGGCACGCCGGCGGTCATTACTCCCGGCGGCATTGTCGACGGACTTCCTGTCGGCGTGCAGGTGATGGGTGATCGGTGGACCGATCTGCGGTGCCTCACCGTGGCCGCCGAGATCGAGTCGCTGGTCGGCACCATCACGCCCATCGATCCGATCACTGCGTGACAGCGATCCTGGTTGCGATCGACCTGCCGGGGGGCCCTGGTTTCGTCGAGGAGCTGCAGCGCATCTGGCGTGACGGCAATGCTGCGTTCCCGGTCGACCAGCGGCTGCCGGCGGCTGCCAAGGCCGAGGTGTGTCGAGCGATGCGGGTCGGTGCTGCAGTTGAGCAGGGCGATGCGCTGGTGGTCGCCACCAGTGGATCCACCGGAACACCCAAAGGCGTCGTTCTCACACACGATGCTGTTGCCGCGTCGGCGGCCGCCACAACGGCACGCATCGGTGTCGGCATGGACGACCATTGGCTGGCGTGTCTACCGCTCTCCCACGTCGGCGGACTGTCAGTGGTCACGCGCGCATTGCACAGCAACACTGCGCTCACTGTGCTTCCGGCGTTCGACACGGCGGCGGTGAACGCGTCGCCCGCGACGTTGATCTCGCTCGTCGGTACCGCGCTGGCTCGGATTGACCCGACCGGCTATCGGGCCATCGTGCTCGGCGGCTCACGCCCACCCGCGAACCGCCCACCAAATGCCATCACCACGTACGGGCTGACCGAAACCGGCTCGGGCGTGGTGTACGACGGTCTCCCGCTCGCTGATGTGGAGGTCGACATCACCGATGACGGCGAGATCCGGCTCCGTGGACCGATGCTGCTTCGCTCCTACCGCGACGGCACCTCCCCGCTCGACGAGTCCGGATGGCTCCCCACGGGTGACCTTGGGTCCTGGCAGAACGGTCGCCTCCAGGTTGCTGGGCGACGATCCGACCTGATCATCAGCGGCGGAGAAAACGTCTGGCCTGAGGCAGTCGAGGCGGCGTTGTCGACGCACCCTGATGTGGCCGATGTGCTCGTTCGCGGCATGGCGGACGCTCAATGGGGAGAAATTGTCGCAGCCGTTGTCGTTCCGGTGAGCGGGACCGCGCCGACGCTCGACAAACTCCGCGACCATGTCAAGGCGACGCACCCCGCCTACATGGCGCCCAAACACATCGATCTGGTCGAGGTGCTGCCGCGCACCTCGCTCGGCAAGCTGCAGCGAGGTCAGCCGCCCGATCCGGCGACGCCCGCTCCCCCGTCGATCACGTAGGTCTCGCCGGTGATCCAGCTGGCCTGATCGCTCGCGAGGAAGACGGCCAGGTTGGCAATGTCCTGCGGATCTCCGAGCCGTTCAAGCGGCAGCCGAGCGGCCAGACTCTCTCCGAAATTGTCGACGAGGTAGGCAGCAAAGTCCGTCTGCACAAGACCCGGAGCGATACCGACCACACGGTTCGGCCCAATTTCGCCGGCCAGTTGACGGGTCAGGTGGATGATCGCCGCCTTGGTGAGGTTGTAGACGCCGAGCCCGCTTTCGGCCCGCAGACCACCGACCGATGCAATATTGATGATGACGCCCGGCTTGTCCTTCATGGCGTGTTCGTATGCGGCTTGCGTCCAGAAGATGGGGGCATCGAGGTTGACTTGGAAGGTCTTGTCGTACCGGGACTTGTCGACCCCCATAGTGGGCCCGTAGTACGGGTTGGTCGCCGCGTTGTTCACGAGAATGTCCAGGCCTCCAAAGCGTTCGATGGTGGCCTGCACCGCCCGCTGACCGGCATCATCGTCGCCAGCGTTGGCGGCGAACACGTCGACCTCGCCGGTCATTTCAGCTGCGGCCGCCTCGAGGGCGTCCTGTTTACGGCTGTTCAGCATCACTTTGGCGCCGGCTTCAGCCATTGACGCGGCGATCGCCTTGCCGATGCCGCGCGATGCTCCGGTGACCAATGCAACTTTTCCATCCAGGGAGATCTCCATGAATGGCGAAGCTACTCCGCTGTGCCGCCCAGATCATCACGGTGATCCTGCCGGAAGCCCACCGGAGCCGGCCCTTCCCAGTGATGTTGGGAGAGGAGTGCCAGTTCGCGCTCCTGCATCACCATGCGTTCCTCGGGATCCGCGTGATCGTGACCAATGATGTGCAAGACCCCGTGCACAACGAGCAATGCGATCTCATCGTCAAACGTGCCCGCATGCTCGGCGCATTGGCCAGCTGCGACCGCCGGCGAAATGACGATGTCACCGAGGAGTACAGGAATGTCGGAATCGGGCATCGGTTCGTCATCGAGCGGGAACGACAGCACATCGGTCGGTCCAGTCTTGCCCATGTGTTCGGCATTCAACGCCGCAATCTCGTCTCGATCAATGAAGGTCAACGTCAACTCACCTGTGGCCTGCTCAGTCCGCAGCGATGCCGCGGCGAGACGTTCCCAGCGGTCGACATCGACGACCGATTGTGGAGAATCGTCTGCGGATCGAACGTCTTCGACCACGACGACAGGCTCAGGCATCGGACGCGTCAGAGCGCTGTTGCTCGCGTTCGACGTCGCGACGTTCGTACGCGGCGACAATGTCCGCCACGATCTTGTGCCGAACCACATCCGCACCGCCGAGCTTGACGAACGCCAGGCTGTCGATGCCCGTCAGCGTGTGCTCGAGGGAGGCCAGACCACTCTTGCCGTTCGGTACGTCAACCTGCGTCGTGTCGCCAGTGACCACCACGCGAGATCCAAACCCGATGCGGGTCAAGAACATCTTCATCTGTTCTGGAGAGGTGTTCTGTGCCTCGTCGAGAATGATGAAACTGTTGTTCAGTGTCCGACCGCGCATGAACGCGAGCGGGGCGACTTCGACAACCTGCTTCTCCAGAAGACGCTGCACACCTTCGACGTCGATCATGTCGTAGAGCGCGTCGTAAAGGGGCCGGAGGTAGGGGTCGATCTTGGCCATGAGGTCGCCGGGCAGGAAGCCGAGCCGTTCGCCGGCTTCGACTGCGGGGCGTGTGAGAATGATCCGCTCGACCTGCTTTGCCTGCAACGCTCGTACCGCCATCGCTACAGCAAGCCATGATTTTCCTGTACCAGCCGGGCCGATGCCGAACGTGATGACGTTGTTCGAGATCGCATCGACGTAGCGCTTCTGTCCTGCGGTCTTCGGTTTGACTTGGCGGCCCTTGGCGCCGCGCAGTACCTGGTGGGTGAGGACCTCACTCGGGCGTTCGTTGGCCTCGATCATGGTGAAGACCCGGTCAAGTGTGTTGTCGTCGAGTTGCTGACCGTTCTGGATCAGCGTGACGAGCTCTTCGAACAGCCGGGCCACTGAGGTGACCTGCGCTGTGTCATCGCCGGCGACACGCACCTCGTTGCCGCGAACTCGGATATGAACGGCCGGGAACTGCTGCTCGACGCGTCGCAGGAATTGGTCGCGCGGCCCGACGAGCGCCGTCATGACGTGTTCGCCGGGGACGACCACCGTGGTGGTCGAGCTCGTGTCGATGTTGGCGCTGTGCGAGGAATGCTGGGTCATGCGGAGGTGCGCTCGGCGACGATCAGCGCCCCATCCGTCAGGTCGGTGGCAGCGCCCGAAAACCGGAGCGAAGACCACATCGTAGTAGCGAGACCCCCGATGTGCCTGCTGAGATGCCCAACCAATCTCTTCCCGTTCTGCCGTCTCTTCGCTGCTTGGCACTGGTCCGGAGCGACGGTGCTGAGTGCATGCTCCGTCGGCCACAACAGGCTGCCTGCGATTGTGAGATCGCAGTATCCGCATCTATGGTTTGCCTGTGCCGCCCTGAAGCGGTCGCCAACCGCAAAGGTACCCACAATGACCGACCCGACTGATCGCCCACACGTCGACGGAACGGTCCTCCCTTTCCCCCAACGGGCTTAGGCAGCGTGGCCGGCCGCACGATGCAGGAATCGATCTACAGCCCGCAACCGGGAGTGCAGCGCTTGCCCGGTGACGCTCCGAACATTCTGATCGTGCTGATCGATGACGCCGGGCCCGCGCTCCCCGAGGTGTTTGGTGGAGAGATTCACACTCCGACGCTGGAGCGGCTCACTCAGGAAGGAGTCGGGTACAACCGTTTCCACACCACTGCGATGTGTTCGCCGACGCGCGCGTCACTGCTGACCGGCCGCAATCATCACCGCGTCGGAGCAGGCCAGATCGCTGAGTTGGCCAACGACTGGGATGGCTATTCGGGTCTGATTCCCCGGAGCAGTGCCCTGCAGGCCGAGGTGCTCAAAGATTACGGCTACGCCACGGCCGCGTTCGGCAAGTGGCACAACACGCCCGCGGACGAGACGACAATCGCCGGGCCGTTCGAGAACTGGCCGACGGGGCTGGGGTTCGAGTACTTCTACGGTTTCCTTGGCGGCGAAGCCTCTCAGTACGAGCCGAACCTGGTGCGCAACACGACCAGCGTCCTGCCTCCCCGGACGCCTGAGGAGGGCTATCACCTCACCGAAGATCTCGCTGATGACGCAATCGGCTGGCTGCAGACTCAGGACGCGATTCAGCCTGACAAACCCTTCTATATGTATTGGGCAACCGGCGCAATCCACGGTCCGCACCAAGTCGCAAAGGAATGGTCTGACAAGTACGCGGGCAAGTTCGACGACGGCTGGGATGCCTACCGCGAGCGGGCCTTTGTGAACGCCAAGGACAAAGGCTGGATCCCGGCCGACGCACAGCTCACGCCGCGGCATCCAACGATGCCGTCGTGGGACAGCATTCCCGAAACCCAACGGCCATTCCAGCGCCGGTTGATGGAAGTGCTCGCCGGTTTCGCCGAGCACACTGATGTGCAAGTCGGTCGGTTGATCGATGAGATCGAGCGGCTTGGCAAAGCCGACAACACCCTGATCGTCTACGTCTGGGGCGACAACGGTTCCTCAGCCGAAGGGCAAGACGGCACCATCAGCGAACTGCTCGCCCAGAACGGCATCCCCAGCACCGTCGACCAGCACCTGGAGGCGTTGGAAGGCCTCGGTGGTCTGGACGCGCTCGGCAGCCCGCTGACCGACAACATGTATCACGGTGGCTGGGCATGGGCGGGCAGTGCTCCCTACCAGGGGACCAAACTGCTGGCCTCGCACTTCGGTGGCACTCGCAATCCAATGGCGGTGCGCTGGCCCGCCAAGATTGCCGCTGACGCAACGCCGCGTCCGCAATTCCACCACTGCAACGATGTGGTGCCGACGATCTATGAGATTCTCGGTATCACTCCACCGCAGAAAGTCAACGGAGTCGAACAGGACCCGATCGATGGTGTGAGCATGGTCTACACATTCAATGATCCAGCCGCTGATGGTCGTCTGCGAACCCAGTACTTCGAGATCATGGGGAGCCGGTCGGTCTACCACGATGGATGGATGGCCTCGGCTC
>JABJAB010000038.1 GCA_018666235.1 Ilumatobacter sp. | reverse complement strand
TCAAGCATTCCAAGTGGCGGCGGATACACCGCCGAACTGCTGCTCGGCGACGCCGACGCTGCACTTGCTGCACTCGTCGAGCAGAGCCCCGACGGCAAGATTTCCGTGCTCGGACGCGGTCTCGGCGCCTATATCGCGTTGCAACTGGCAGGCGCCCGCTCAGCACAGGTCCACGGCGCAATCGTGCTCGACGGGCCGGGCCTCGCCGGCGGACCGACCGGGCCGACATCGCAAAGCTTTTTCTCGCTGCCGCCGGCGACACAAACCCCCGATCCCTACGCGTTGGTCGAACTCGGACGAGACCTGCGGCCACCTGACTACGTGCGCTCGTTCGTCCAGCTCGCGATCGCCGGGTCGGACCTCGACGAGCCCATTGCGGTGTGCAGCGTGTTCCGCCCCGAGTGGCTTGCCGAGGTGGCAGGTGAACACGGTGTGATGGACGTCCCCCTCGCCGAAGCCCTCGCCGCCTACCTCTGACCATCCCATCCCCCGTTGCCCGGTCGTCGCCTGGGCGAAATGGGAGAGATGAGCGAGACGGGTCTGGTTCTGCCGGTTAGCGTTCATCCCATGCCGGCTCCCACGACGATCCTGATCGCGATCGTCGCGTTCGTGATGATGGAGCCGCTCACCGCAGCAATCCACCGCTGGGTCATGCACGGCATCGGCGAGTTCCTCCATCGCAGCCACCACCGTCCAATGCTGCAACGGTTCGAAGCGAACGACTGGTACCCGGTGATATTCGCTGCGATTGTCAATCTCGGATTCTTCGCCGGGTTCAACTGGGACGGATTCGGTGTGCTGGTCCCGGTCGGCATCGGCGTCACCGCCTACGGCGCGGCATACGCGCTCGTGCACGACGTGTACATCCACGGACGGCTCAACTGGTTCGCGAACCGTCAAGTCGCAACGTTCGACCGGCTCGCCGAAGCACACCGCATCCACCACCTGTACAGCGCTGCGCCCTACGGCATGCTCGCCCCAGTGGTGCCCGCTGCGCTCCGTGAGCGGGCCGGACACACCACCCGCAACCCGCTCGTCAAAGCCTGACCCTGCACCCCTGCGGCCATCTCGGCGCGCGCAGACCAGTCATCCGCCGCATTTCGCGCCGAGATCGGCACGCGGTGCGTCAGAAGACGAAAAGGCCGGCGGTCCCCGGGCCGGTGTGCGCTCCGACCGACGGGCCAATCTTGTACTGCACCGGTGCCTCGGCCAGCGCCGAATGCCCACTCAATGCCTCGGTGAGCGCGGCAGCGACCACACCGCTCGACACATCCGACGTTCCGATCGCGACCCGCAGCCCGTCCGGCGAGCTCGGCGTCCAGCCCAGCGCATAGTCAGCCATCGCCGTCACCGCAGCATCGACCGTGGTCACGGTGTCGAGCACCGCAATGTCGCTTCCGGCCATCGACAGCACCGGAATGCCCACACTCGCAGCGGCTTCGACCCCTGCGCCCACGGCGCGGCCCGAACGCTCGGCGAGTTGCGGAATGCCGACGATGAACGACGACCCGAGGGCGGACGAACGGGCACCGGCGATGCGCGCCGCTTCGTCGATCGGCGCTCCGGCTGCGACGGCATCGGCAGCAGCCCATGCGCAGCACGAGATCCCGAAACTTGCCGTGCCCGAATCGACGAGCGTGACCGGCACCGTTGCTGATTGTGCCGCGACCCGTGCCGAGTTGAGCGTGCCGCTCATTGCCTCGGCGACGTGAATGGACAGGATTTCGGTCGCTCCGGCGTCGACGAGCTGCTGGTAGGCGGTCACGAACTGGCCGGGCGATGGTTGGCTGGTCGAAATCGTCGGGGTCTGCCCGTTCTCCCACGCTGCGTAGAACTCGGCGGCGGTGATGTCGACACCTTCGAGGTAGTCAACACCGTCGATCGTGACGCTGATCGGGACGACGACCATGCCGAACCGATCCGCAAGCGATGGAGGCAGCTGACTGTTCGAGTCGACGCAGAGCCCGATCATCCTGCGTTTTCTGCACCTGTCGGCTCGGTGCCGTTCGTGTCGTCGGTGCCGTTGGTGTCGGCAGTGACATTGGTGGGGTCGGTGTCGAGGGCCGGCGGGCCGGCGGCCAGGAACCGTTGCACGATGATCGTGCTCGTCGTCGCAGCCGCGAGCGGAAGCAGCGCCGACGGCTTCGGCCCCCAGAGGTTGGGCCACCCCTTGGCCCACCAAACCACGCCGCCGAGCACCCAGCAGGCACTCGACGCCAGCGTTGCGGCGAAAGCTTGCTGCTTCCACTTCGGATTCGCGGCAGTGACGGCGGCAACGGCTGCATCGATCGGGAAGTACGCCGGGAATGTGACGAGGCATTGGCCGACGCTTGCCGCAACGCCTTTGCCACCGCCTCGGAACCCGGTCCAGACCGGGTAGCAGTGCCCTGTCACCGAAGCAGTACCCGCCAGGTGCGCGCCCGCCGGGCCCGCAACAAGGGCCCCAACGCCGCAGGCAGCAGCGCCTTTCGCGATATCGCCCACCATCACGGCGGCACCGGCTCGAGGCCCCAGCACTTTGAGTGCATTGGCAGCTCCCGGATTGCCCGTACCCGCCGATCGCAGATCGACACCGGCGGCAGCTCGTCGAGTCACCAGATCCGCAGTCGGGAAGGTACCGAGCAGATAGCCCAGGCCGACTGCGATACCCAGGCGTTGGACGTGACGAGGAATGCGCATCAGGCGGTGAGCGTAGACCGCAATGGTGATCAGGTTCTCTCCCCGTTCCCAGGTTCCCGCGAACGCGCGTGGAACACCAGAGCACCGCTGCTAGATTCTCGTTGCTCTCAACGAGACGAGTTCACTCGCCTCAACGAACAGGCCCCCATCGTCTAGTGGCCTAGGACACCACCCTTTCAAGGTGGCGGCACGGGTTCGAATCCCGTTGGGGGTGCAGAAGACTTTTGGGTCTTCACAGCGGTTGCGGTGACACGCAGTCGTTGAATACATAGCAATACTGGTCCCGTGGTGAAGTCAGGAGTTCACGCCGGCCTGTCAAGCCGGAGGTCGCGGGTTCAAATCCCGTCGGGACCGCCAACAGGGGCCACCAAGCACGAAAGTGCAAGGTGGCTTTTGTGATCGTGGAGCAACATTTTCCACGTTGAGAACATGGTTTCGTAGCTCAGTTGGCAGAGCGCTCGCCTGAAAAGTGAGAGGTCACCGGATCGACGCCGGTCGAAACCACCACGAACGCTCCGCTCGGATCAATCCGGCCGGGGCGTTCGTCGTTTTCCGGCCGTCTGCATCACCGTCTTCGCCCAACGCGTGCGGACCGGGGTGGTGACGGGGTCGTTGTCCAGATCGTCACGGAACACTGCGATCCGCGATGGTGAACGTCATGAGTGACGAACTGCATTGGATGTCAGCCAGCCAACTCGCAACAGCGATCGCGACAGGCGAGGTGACCTCCAGCGAAGCGCTCGAACACCTCGTGGCACGCATCAAACGACTCGACGGCCCCATCAATGCCGTGGTGCACTGGGATCTCGATCGGGCCCGACGCGAGGCCGCAGCAGCCGACGCCGCGGTCGCCCGCGGCGACACCCTCGGGCCCCTGCACGGTGTGCCGATGACCATCAAGGACTCGTTCCAAACCGAAGGTTGCATCACCACCTCGGGCGCACCCGAACTCGCCGATCACGTGCCGACGGCCG
>JABJAB010000037.1 GCA_018666235.1 Ilumatobacter sp. | reverse complement strand
CGATGCAGTGCTCGTCTTGCTCCGCCGAACGTTTGGTGGATTTGAAGCAGCTGAACGGCGCCAGATGATGACGTTGCTGATGGGGCAGATGGCTGCACGGGACGTCGGCTTCGGTACCGACGTCGACCCTGTTCGCTCCGCTGAGGCGCTCCGTACGGTCCGGCACCTCCTCGGTCTCGCCCCGGCAGATGTGACTGCTGCGCACGACGAGGTGCCGGCATGACCTCATCGACGGCTGGCGCAGCTGGTGCGGATGTTGTGCAGGCGCCGCTTCCGCAGGTCTCGGCGTCGGAACGGCGCCGACGTTGGCGGCTGGTGCTCGGCGCTGCGGCCGAAGGAATTGATGACGAGCGGGAGAGCCAGGACGCGCCGGGAGCCACCGGCTTGGGTGCAAGCGAAGGCGAAAGTCATGGTCAAGGCGAAGGCGAAGGCAAAAGCGAAGGCGCCGGGGGTACGGAGGGCGTGGAGGAGCAGCAGCGAGGTCCGCAGGAGCCAACGTCGCGCAGTGCTCCGGGGTCAGCGCCAGCACTCGGTGGTGACGACAAACGAGTCGATGCAGCCCTTGGAGCCCTGTATGACCGAGACGATGCGAGCTCGAATACTGGTGCGCGTGGCAAACGACGTGGCGGCAAACGGGCCGGTGGGTTGGGACGATCGAAGCCGGGTGTGGTGCGATGGCTCGGCGATATTCGCACGTACTTCCCGACCCCGATGGTGCAGATCATGCAGCGCGACGCGGTCGAGCGACTCGACTTGAAGCAGCTGCTCCTTGAACCCGAGCTGTTGCAGTCGGTCGAGCCCGACATTCACATGGTGACGCTGCTCGTCGAGCTCAATGCGATGTTGCCTGACGAGACTCGCGCAACCGCACGCCAAGTGATCGCGAAGGTGCTTGCCGACATCGAAGCGCGTCTGGTCGACCAGACGCGTCAGGCAGTGCGCGGGGCCCTCGCCCGATCGGCACGAACCCGTCGCCCACGGCCGGGCGACATCGACTGGAATCACACCATCGCTGCGAACCTGCAGCACTGGCTCCCCGAACATCGCACGGTGGTCCCCGAGCGTCTGATCGGCCACGGCCGTCGTCAGCGCAGTCTCGCCAAGGATGTCGTGATCGCGGTCGATCAGTCCGGGTCGATGGCCGACAGCGTGGTGTATGCGTCGCTGTTCGGCGGTGTGCTTGCGCAGTTGCCGGCGCTGCGCACACGGTTTGTGGCGTTCGATACCGCCGTCACTGACCTGACTGCATTCCTGCACGATCCGGTCGAGGTCCTCTTCGGTGTCCAACTCGGTGGGGGTACCGACATTGCGAATGCGCTTGGCTACTGCCAGCAGCTGATCGAGCGGCCGCGGCATAGCGTGTTGTTCCTGGTCACCGACTTGTACGAAGGCGGCAACGTCGCCACGATGCAGCGGCGCGTTGCTGAGATCGTTGCATCAGGCGTGCAGGTCGTGGTGTTGCTGGCGCTGAGCGACGAGGGAGCTCCGGCGCATGATCACGCGCAGGCAGCGGCGCTCACGGCACTGGGAGCGACCGTGATGGCGACGACGCCGGCAGAATTCCCACAGGTACTCGCTGACGCACTGGCCTGATCAGCACACTGAACGTGTAGGTTTTCGCCCGTATGGGTCAGCTGGTCGCCGTCACTGAGAAGCCGAGTTCCACGCCTGGCGTGGTGCGTTTCGAGATCAATCGGACACTGTCTGGGCAAGGACACGAGCGGTTCCGCTCGGTGCTCGATGCGCATGGCAACACGCCATCCGATGAACTCGCTCGCCGTCTCTTTGGGACCGGCCAAGTCGCTGGCGTTCACGTGTACTCGAACATCATCACGGTTGACCTCGAAAAGGGCTTTGACTCGGCCGGGCTTTCCGATCTGGTCCGTGACATGTACACGTACTGGAAGCCCGGCGTTGAACCGCCATCGTTAGCCGATCTTCAGCCGGCAGAGCCCGCTGCTGCTGAAGCAGCCCCGAGCGGTGGCGGTGGCGACGACGCGCTGAGTGCCGTGGCACAACTCGTGCCGATGCATCTGCTCCAGCGTGGCAAAGCGGCTCGCGAGAAGTGGAACGCCAAATCAGGCTGATGTCGACGTCCGCGCCTTGCTGACGTGTGAACCAATCTCCCCGCACGGTGCCAGCTCGTGGGATTGTGCGGCATATCGTCGCGCTGATCGAAGAAGCGACGTATGGCTGACGATGTCCTGACCCTCCATGAAGCTGCCGAGGAACTCGGCGTGCACTACATGAGCGCGTATAGGTACGTGCGCCTGGGTTTGCTCGATGCGGCCAAGCGCGGCGGTGTCTGGAAGGTGGAACGCTCATCGATTGCGGCCTTTCGGGCGGGTTCGAATCGTTCACCGGTTGCGGCTGGCAATCGTGCTCCATGGAGCGAGCGACTTGAGTCGCGTCTGATCGGCGGTGATGCCCAGGGCGCATGGGGCGTGATCGAAAAGGCAATGGCGTCGGGAATGGGACTCGACCGGGTCTATCTCGATGTGCTCACCCCGGCTCTTGTCAGGATTGGTGAGCGGTGGGACGCTGGTGAACTTGACATTGCGATCGAACACCGCGCCAGCGGCATCGCCATGCGGATCATTGGTCAGATCGGACCGAAGTTCGTTCGTCGTGGGCGCTCGCGCGGGGTGGTCATCGTGGCATCACCGACTGGCGAGCAACATGGATTGCCGTTGGCGATGCTGAGTGACCTGCTGCGACTTGAAGGGTGGGAGGTGACCGACCTGGGTGCAGATCTGCCAGCGCCGTCACTGGTCCGTCTCATGCAAGACACGCCTGACGCAGTGGCGATCGGGCTCTCTGCGTCGTCGCCGGAGAGCCTTGCAGCGCTGGCCGAAATGTGTGCCGCCGTGAGCGCCGCGGCGCCGCAGCTGCTTGTGGTGCTCGGCGGCGGGGCGATCCAGGACCGCGACCACGCAGTGGCGCTCGGTGGGCATGACTGGGCAACGACCAGTGAGCAGATGAGTGATCTGATCGAAGCGCATCTTGCTGCTCAGGGCCGTGTTGTTCAGAACAGTGTTGTTCAGGACCGTGTTGTTCAGAATGAGGTTGCCGCGGACTGAATCAATCACTTCTTGCTGTCTCGAACGTTTGTTCGATACAGTGCTGCAATGACGATTTCTTCTGCGCTGACCGCTCCTGCGTTGAGCGAGGTGCTCACGGCGCTCGGTGATCGAGTGGCCCCGGTATCGATGGCGTTCGAGCGGACGCTGCCCACGCCGGCCGACTGTGCCGAACTTTTTGCCGAAGGAGGGCTGGTACGTGGCCGGACGTTGTCGTCCACGGGCCCGGCGGCCACCACGGTCATGCTGCGGCTCGTCGCTGCCGCCATCGAAGCGGGGGGATGGATGGCGGTGATTGACGTGCCGACGCTGGGGCTTGATGCCGCGAGTGAATTGGGCATTGCGCTCGAGCGCGTCGTGGCGATCGACACTCAGGATGCAGGCGTGTGGGCCGATGTTGTTGCAGCAGCAGCTGATGGCTTCGAAGTGTTGGTCACTCGAGTGCCGAGTGAGGTTCGGCCGTCAACGCTGCGCAAGGTGGTCACACGATTGCAGCAGCGCGGTGTCGTGATGATGGTCGTCGGCGACCCCGGACCGCTGGCATGTGACGGCGTGATCGACACTGGCCGTCAGGTCTGGACCGGTGTTGGAGCTGGATGGGGTCGGCTGGAGCAGCGTGTTGTCGAGGTCACCGCAGCGGGACGTCGGCTCCCCGGTCAGCGCTGCCGAACAATGGAGTTCCCGGTGCCCGAGTTGCATCACGCTGAGGCGGATAACGTTGAGATGGCTGGCGTTGAGGCGGAGGGTGCACCGTCGATCCATCAGCTCTCCACTGCGAGTTAGTGCCATGGTGATGCGCATGGTCACGGTGTGGCTTCCTGACTGGCCAGTCGTTGCCGCGGGCTTCGACGGAAATCTGCCGGCGGCGGTGATGTCGGCAAACCGGGTGGTGGCCCGCACCGCAGCAGCGGCAGCAGAAGGGGTGGTGATCGGGCAGCGCCGGCGTCAGGCGCAGCGTCGGTGTCCGGAGATCGAATTGGTCGATCACGATCCTGCTCGGGATGCGCGCGAATTCGAGCCGGTGGTCCGTGCTGTTGCCGAGGTATCTCCGCGGCTCGATGTGATCGAGCCCGGATGGGTCAGCCTGGCGGCGCGAGGGCCATCGAAGTACTTCGGCGGCGACGCTGCGGTGGCCGAGCACTTGCAGCACGTCGTTGCTGAGGTCGGGATGGTGGTGCTCGCCGGTGTCGGTGTGGCTGACGGGCGATTCTCGTCGAGCGTGGCGGCTCGATTGTCGGTGCGTCGAGACAGTCCGGTGGTCGTCGAACCAGAGCAGTCGCCGGCCTTTTGCGCGTCGCTTCCGATCGGGTGGTTGCAGACACTTGGTGAATCCGACCCGGAAATGATCGATCTCTTCACTCGTCTCGGCCTGCGTCGCCTCGGTGACCTCGCGGCGCTCGATCCTGCTGACGTGCTCGGACGGTTCGGACACCCGGGGGTGCACGCGCACCGTTTGGCTGCGGGGGCTGATGTTCGTCCATCAAGCACCACTGACCCGGCCCCGGAGCGCCGACTCGACCAGGTCCTCGACGATCCAGTGGCGCAGGCTTCTGCAGTGGTGTTTGTCGCGAAGCAGTTGGCTGACGAGCTTGGGCAGTCCTTGGCGGCGACCGGGCGGGTGTGCACTCGGCTGGTCGTCGAACTCGAGACCGAGCACGGTGAACGATCTGAGCGGTCGTGGTACCGGTCAGCGGGGTTGAACGCGCCAGCAATGGTTGAGCGAGTGCGTTGGCAGCTCGATGCCTGGGTCAATCTGCCGCGCGGGAGCGAGCACGAGATCACCGGCGGTATCGCGCTGATCCGGTTGACGCCTGATGAAGTGCGTGCCGACGTCGGGAGCCAGTTGGGGCTGTGGGGTGGGCAGTCCGAAGCCGACCGTCAAGCGGCGCGGACCATTGCCCGGCTGACCAGCATGACATCCGACGATGCGGTCACCGTGCCGGTCTGGAACGGAGGTCGGTTGCCGGCTGATCGATATCGATGGGTTCCGGCCTCGAACGTCGATCTCGACGGGCGGGCGCGGGCAGTGTCGAGTGCTGGCACGGGGAGTGGTCCCAGCGGTCCGTGGCCCGGGGCATTGCCAGCCCCGTCGCCGTCGACGGTTTTCGCTGATCCTCACCCGGCCGAGGTGCTTGACGACGTCGGGCAGCCCGTGCAGGTGAGCGGTCGAGGCGTGGTGTCGGCGCCACCGGCTCAGTTCCGGCTGATGTCCGGTGACGAAGCATCAGGGTGGCGGCCGGGTCGGACTCGCGATATCGCGGCCTGGGCGGGGCCGTGGCCGATTGACGAGCGGTGGTGGGAGCCGGAAGGTCACCGGCGTCTTGCTCGGTTCCAGGTGATCACTGAAGACCCTGCAGGGGACCAGCGCGGCTACCTCGTCGTCGCCGAGCATCGCCGGTGGTGGGTCGCTGCCCTCTACGACTGACTCGGATCGTGACGGTGACCGTGTTGGTGGGCCCGCGGGATCTTGGTGGCGTCGGAGGTGACGCGTCAGGCAACGCCGACGGTGTCGGGGATTTCGATGACGGCGGGGATTTCGATGGCGTCGGTGACGTCGTTGGCGAGACGGAAGCCCACACCACGAACGGTATGGATCACCTTCGTGCCCGGAGCTGCCTTGTCGAGCTTGCGACGCAGGTTCGACAGATGCACGTCGACGACATGACTGTCACCGACCCATCGAGGGCCCCAGACGGAGTCGAGCAGCTCTTCGCGAGTGCACACCTCAGTGGGTCGACGGCAGAGCTGTTCAAGCAAGGAGAACTCGATGCGAGTGGTCTGTACTTCTTCGTCGTCGACGCGGGCTTCGCGTCGGCCAAGGTCAATGGTGAGCGGGCCGAGCACGAGTGACGAGACGGGTGTCGTCTCGATGCGCTGTTGGAGCTGACGCGGGCGGCGGAGCATGGCATGGCAGCGCGCAGCGAGTTCATCGACGTGCAGTGGAGTCGAGATGGCATCGTCGGCGCCAGCGTGCAGTACGGCGGCGCGGACTCGGTGTTCGCCATGACCGGCGACGCACAGCATGTACTGCTCGGACGAGTGGCGAAGCATCTCGAAGAGTGGGCGACCTTCAGGCGACATCAGTCGTGCATCGACGAGCAAGATGTCAGGAGAGAACGACTGGGCAAGCATGATGGCTGCCTCTGCATCGGTCGGGGCACTCACGCAGAAACCGCTGGCACGGAGACCGGCCACGGCGATGCGTCGCAGATCGGTGTCTGAGACTGCGATCAGGATGCGTGGTGCAAGATTTGTTTCAAGGTCCATGTTGAGTTCTTCCGCCGTCTGGGGCCACAGCCGAGTGATTGGCTCGGCTGGGTCAGTGGTCATTTGTTCGCTTTCAGTGGTATCGGTCAGGAGTTTCTGGAACTCAAGAAGAAATGAGGAGCGGACGGCATCGATGTGATTTGGAATGACGATGTGGGTGGCGAAAGATGGAACGGTGCGCCACGCTGCAGTCATTGCTCGACTCCGTCGAGATGTCATCGCCAAGCAACCTGTCGACGACCGCGAACGTCAGTCACTGCGCGCCTTCGTCGAGGCGTTTGATCAACTCGACGAACCGTTTGCGCAGGAATCGAACTCGATCCACGTCACCGGTTCGGCCTTGGTGGTGGGGCCGCGCGGTGTGGTGCTGTTGAAGCACAAGCGGCTCGGTTTCTGGTTGCAGCCGGGAGGGCACATCGACCCAGGTGAGTCGCCGTGGGCAGCCGCATTGCGTGAGGCTCGCGAGGAGACGGGGCTCGAGGTGCACTTTGTCGGGCCGCTCGATGACGAGGGGGTTCCAGAGCTGTTGCACGTCGATGTGCACCCCGGTGGCCGAGGGCATACGCATCTCGACGTGCGGTACTTGCTCGATGGGGGCGACGCCGACCCTGATCCGCCGGAGGGCGAGAGCCAGGAGATTGGCTGGTACGACTGGGAGGCTGCTGTCGAGCAAGCCGACCCCGGCTTGGAAGGCATCTTGCGCTTTCTCCAACGACGTGGACTCGATTTGCACGAATAGAACGTTTGTTCGATACTTGTGTGGATGGGGTTCAATCACCCGTCCTGGTCCTGGAGCGAACTTGAAGCCACACTGTCTGATCAGCCGCCGCGCTCGGCTCCGCAGGCCAAGTCGAATCGTGATGGACGGGCCCCCGGCAGCCCGTCGTGGAATGCGGGTGGCGATGGGCCGGCATGGAGCCGTCGGCGTCAGCCCTTCGAAGCGCCAGCTGACCTGACAGCTCGAACACGAGCCGCTGCGGTGCCGTATGCCGAGCTGCACTGTCACTCGAACTTCTCGTTCCTCGATGGCGCATCGCACCCCGAAGAGCTGGCCACCGAAGCAGCGCGCCTCGGCCTCGAAGCGTTGGCCGTCACCGATCACAACGGCTTCTATGGCGTCGTCAGGTTCGCCGAGGCCGCCAAAGTCGTGGGGTTGCCAACCGTGTTCGGCAGCGAGATCACGCTCACGAGCGGAGTGGCGAGCAGGGTGCGTAGATCTGAAGCCGACACCCAGCAACAGATCGCCACCGGACTCGTGCCCGATTCGCACGCTCCCGACCCAGCAGGGACGCATCTACTCGTGCTTGCCGATGGCGTCGACGGATACGGCCGGCTCTCGCGAGCGTTGAGTATCGGGCACCTTGCCGGCGAGAAGGGCGCGCCCCAATTCGCGTTCGGTGATCTCGCCGACGCCCTGAGCGGACACGCCTGGGTGCTCACCGGCTGCCGGAAAGGGGCAGTTCCGGCAGCGTTGGCCACCGATGGGGTGGCTGCAGCGCGACGCGAGCTCCAATGCCTCATCGAAGCCTTCGGACGCGACCGGGTTCTTGTCGAGTTGTGGGATCACGGCGACCCGCTTGATTCGGCACGCAACGACGCGCTGTTCGAACTGGCCACACAGGAACGTCTGGGATGTGTGGCCACCAACAACGTGCATTACGCCACACCGCCACAACGCAAGTTGGCCGCGGCGCTTGCTGCAGTCAGGGCACGTCGCAGCCTGGCCGATCTCGATGCGTGGCTGCCTGGAGCATCAGGAGCCCACCTGCGATCCGGGGCCGAACAGTTGCAACGTTTCGCGAGGTACCCCGGCGTAGTGGAGCGTGCTGCTGAGATCGGGCGCTCCGCTGCGTTCGACTTGGCGCTCGTTGCACCGAATCTGCCGCCGTTCCCGTGCCCGCCTGACCCAAGTGGCCGGCCAATGACCGAGATGGAGCACTTGCGCGGCATCGTCGAGCGAGGCGGCCGTGGGCGCTACGGCGAGCGGCCCACGCCCGCCTCTGTGACAAACGGAAGGATGGTCGAGGACCTGTCCTTGCGGGCTCGAGCATGGCAGACGATCGACCGCGAACTCGCGCTGATCGATCAACTCAACTTCGCCGGGTATTTTCTGGTCGTGTGGGACCTGGTCGAGTTCTGTCGCCGATCCAACATCTTGTGCCAGGGCCGGGGGAGCGCTGCCAACTCAGCGGTCTGTTATGCCATCGGGGTCACCGCGGCCGATGCCGTGTCGCTCGGCCTGCTGTTTGAACGTTTTCTGTCGCCCGAGCGCGATGGCCCGCCCGACATCGACATCGACATCGAAAGTGATCGTCGCGAAGAGGTCATCCAGTACGTCTACGAGCGGTATGGCCGGCATCACACCGCACAGGTCGCCAACGTCATCACGTACCGGGCGCGCTCGGCAGTTCGTGACATGGCCAAGGCGCTCGGGTACGAGCCGGGACAACAGGATGCTTGGGCAAAACAGGTCGACGGCTGGGGCGGCGTCCGCGTGACAATGGAACAGGACGATTGTTCCATTCCGCAGTCGGTGCTCGACCTCGCGCTCGAAGTCGAAGACGCTCCACGCCACCTCGGCATCCACTCGGGCGGGATGGTCATCTGTGACCGACCGGTGATCGAAGTGTGTCCTGTCGAGTGGGGACGGATGGACAAGCGATCGGTGCTGCAGTGGGACAAGGACGATTGCGCAGCCACCGGTCTGGTCAAGTTCGACTTGCTCGGACTCGGAATGCTCTCGGCGTTGCACTCCGCCATCGACCTCGTTCGCGAGCATCGTGGCTACGAGATTGACCTCGCCACGCTCCCGCAAGATGACGACGTGTACGCCATGTTGTGTCGAGCAGACACCGTCGGCGTGTTCCAGATCGAATCGCGGGCGCAGATGGCCACGCTGCCGCGACTCAAGCCGCGCCGGTTCTACGACCTGGTGGTAGAAGTGGCGCTCATCCGCCCGGGGCCGATTCAGGGTGGGTCCGTGCATCCGTACATCCGGCGACGGAACGGTAAGGAGCAGGTCACGTACCTCCATCCGTTGCTCGAGAACTCACTCGGCAAGACCTTGGGCATCCCTCTGTTCCAGGAGCAGTTGATGCAGATGGCGATCGACGTCGCCGGATTCACGCCAGCCGAGTCCGACGAGTTGCGTCAGGCAATGGGTTCGAAACGGTCAGCTCGTCGGATGGAGCAGCTGAAGGAACGGCTGTATGTCGGCATGGAGGGCAATGGCATCACCGGTGACATCGCTGACGAGCTGTATCTCAAGATGAAGGCGTTCGCGAACTATGGGTTTCCCGAGTCGCATTCGGTGAGCTTTGCGTACCTGGTGTATTCGTCGTCGTGGATCAAATATCACGAGCCGGCGGCTTTCTGCGCAGCACTGCTCAATGCGCAACCGATGGGGTTCTGGTCGCCGCACACCTTGGTACGTGATGCTCGTCGGCACGGGGTCGTCGTGCGCACCCCCGACCTCAATGCATCGTTGGCCGGCGCCACTTTGGAGCCGTGTGAGGAAGATGGGCCAGGAGCATCAGTCGGCGGAGTCGCCGTTCGTCTCGGGCTGGGATCGATACGCGGTATTGGTGCCGACCTGGCCGACAAGATCGAGTCCGAGCGCAAGCAGCGTGGCCAGTTTGGCGATACCGAGGACCTGGTGCGCCGCGTCCCTGCGCTGCAGCTTCCACAGCTCGAAGCGATGTCCACCGCTGGGGTGTTCACCGAATGCTTCGGGCTCGACCGACGCGAAGCGATGTGGACCGTGGGAGCCACCGTGCAGTCGCGCCCGGGACGACTTGCGGGCATCATCACCGGTGACGCGGCACCACGTCTGCCAGGGATGACGCCGGTCGAAGAAGCAGTGGCCGATCTTTGGGCCACCGGCGTGTCGCCCGATGGGCACCCGACTCAGTTCGTCCGCAAGGAACTCGACGCGATCGGAGTGCTCACCTCGGCGCAATTGTGGGATCCCGAACCCGGCTCGATGGTGCATGTTGCCGGCGTGGTCACCCATCGTCAGCGGCCACAGACTGCGCAAGGTGTCACGTTCCTCAACCTCGAAGACGAGACCGGGCTGATCAATGTTGTGGTGTCGAAGGGCTGCTGGCAGCGCTTCCGGAACGTCGCGCGCGAAGCGTCGGCAATGGTCATCCGAGGTCGTCTCGAACGTTCCGAAGGCGTGATCAACATCGTCGCCGAGCGCCTCGATCCGCTGCCGATGTCGGGCACCATTGCAAGCCGCGATTTCCGTTGACCCGAGTCGTTCTGGATTGACTCAAGAATGTTCCGGTATCGACCGCTGAACGTTGCAAACCTGCTACAAACAGTGAGATGACTGACGTTCCTGGTTCTCCCGCCGGCAATCCTGGCGACTTGCCCCCTCTTGGGGGGAACCCGACCGATCCGACCATCGTGCAGCCCATCACGGCGGCAGGTGCGCCATTCAATCCGGCACCCGGTGGACCGGTCCCGAAGGAGGACCAACCGTGGTACCGCGGTCCGGGCGGGATCGCCGCTGGCGCCGCAGTGCTGGTCGTCTTGCTCGG
>JABJAB010000036.1 GCA_018666235.1 Ilumatobacter sp. | reverse complement strand
GTTCTTCACGAACCATGGCAGCTGCGCAAGCTGCCGCGCTGCGTTCTTGACTCGATCAAGCGGTCCGCTCGCGAAGTCGGCCCGGTAGATCGTCATCGATCGTGACCGACCGACGTACCGGAACTTCGAACCGAGTAAGAACTCGCGGAGAATTGCGAAAGTGACACCGATTGATGAGAACGAATCATGGATCAGCAGAGTGCCGCCGTCCTCGACCCGTGCGCCCCAGGACACGATGTCGGCCCGTGCCGGTGCGTAGCGGTGCGCGCCATCGACGTACAACACGCCAAGGTCACCGGCGACCTCAGTGTGCGCATCATCGGAGAACATCCGGAGGTGACGCACCCGCCCGGCTACGCCGGCATCAGCGAGGTTCTTGTTGAAGATCGCATGGTCGCTGTCCGCCTCGTCTGCGTAGCCATCGATCTGTTGTGGCCCGCGATCGTTGCCGGCGTGAGGATCGATCGCGATCACCTGCACCGACGGGTCAGCAGCCATTGCCAGGACGATCGTGGAGCGTCCCTGAAACGAGCCGATCTCGACGACTTGACTGCCGTCCGGGCAGCGAACAGCACTGTCGTACAGCGTCGATGCCTGCCCCGGGGTCATCCACCCATCAACGTCGGCCACCTGCGCCATCACCGAAACAAGCGCGGGACGATCGAATTGCGGCCTGCCAGGTGCGTTGTCCATGTGGTCAGCCAGCGTAGACGGCGATGCCATAGATCACGATCCAAGCGAGGCCCAGGATCTGCAAGATGCGGTCCTTGGTAAAAACCTCCTCAGGGGCTCCGCCCCCTCCCTGTTCGAGCACAAGCAGATACCGCAGGAGTGCTGCGAGCATCGGGACGATGGAGAGTTCGTAGAGCGGGAAGTCGAACTCGCCGAGCGCGTCTGCTTCGGCACTGGTCTCGAAGGCCCAGACGCAGTAACTCAGAAGGGCAGCACCACAACTGATCGACAGCACGATCCGGAGGTAGCCAACGGTGTACATTTCGAGCGTGGCGCGCGTGCCTGCCCCAGGCCCCAGGTCGTTCAACTCGGCATAGCGCTTGCCGGCAACGATGAAGAGGGAGCCGAAGGTGGTGCACAGCACGAACCATCGCGACATCGGCACGTCGACGGCCACGGCACCTGCTCCGGCGCGTAAGACGAAACCGGATGCGACCACCAGGAGTTCGACGACGGGGATGTCTTTCAGTCCGAAGTTGTAGGCGAGGTTGACAACGAGGTAGATCCCAATCACCGCCACGGTTTGCCAACGGCCCGTCAGGCCAGCCAGACCGAGCGCAACGAAGGGAGCAATGACGCCAACCGCACGCGCAGCGCTGATGGGCACATCACCGGCAGCAATCGGTCGATCGCGCTTGGTCGGGTGCATCCGGTCCGCCGTGACGTCGATCAGATCGTTCCAGTAGTACACCGCCGATGCGGCGAAACAAAACGCCACGAACACAATGATCGTCAGGCCGAGTTCGCGGCCCTGATTCAGCACACCGGCGGCGCCGGGCGCGGCAAACACCAGCACATTCTTCAGCCACTGCTTGGGCCGAGCGGTGCGAATCAGGCCCGAAATCACTGCGCTGACCATAGCGCCCTGCAGGTAGCTGCGGGGCACCTGACGTTGTCCGGTCTGACTGACCAGCGTTGTTCTATCCGGCCGACGCCGGCAGCCAGCTGGGTTGATGCTTGCCAACAAACACGGCAGTGTCCGCGTCGAGGAGGAGTTCGCGGTCGCCTACGGAGTCACCGTACGCGGTGAGATGCACTCCTTGGCGACCGCCGACATCGGAGCAGTGCTCATCGAGCCAGGTGTGTACACGGCGTACCTTCTCGGGGCCACGACAGTTCTGGCCGCTCAAGTCACCCGTGAACGTTCGGTCCGACCCGACCGCAAGTCGCACAGCGAGCACATCGTCCACGGCAAGCAAGCCGCCGAGTGGACGAAGATAGACCTCGAACGAGGCTGAGACCAGCAGCACGATGTCGCCGGCAGCCTGATGCGCACGCAGCATCTCAAGTGTTTGCGGTTCAAGCCAGGACGTGTGCACCATTCGGGCGAATTCGGCGGCATGTCGACCAATGTCCTGCACTGAACGGTCCCGAAACGCGGCACGTGCCGAGGCTTCCTTCAGTGCGTCGCGGTCCCGCCGCACAAGCGCGGGCACCGTGTGGCGTGCATTCACGACGAGCTTCAGCGACAGCTGGGGTGTGCCTGCAACACGACGGAGGAACGGGACGACACAGTCACGGGTGGTCAGCGTGCCGTCGACATCGAAGGCCGCGACTCGGGGCCGATCGCTGCTCACTGCCCGCGGGCGGGGATCGCCTCGAGCGCATCCCAAAAGGCGGGCCAACTCTTTGACACGACTCCCGGGTCGTTGACCTCGATGCCATCGACAACCAGTCCGAGGATGCCAAAGGCCATACCCAGTCGGTGATCGTGGTGCGTGTCGAGTGTGGCAGCGTGCAGGAGGTCGGTCGGGGTGATCAGGAGACCATCGGCCTCGACGGTGATGTCGGCACCAGTTTTGGCGAGTTCGTCTGCGAGGTCGCCGAGCCGATCGCTCTCTTTCTTGCGGATGAAGCCCACCCCCGTGATCCGCGTCGGCGTGACAGCTTGCGTTGCGATCACGGCCATCGTCGGGACGAGGTCCGAGATGTCGGACATGTCGATCTCAATGCCTCGCAATGGCGTGTCGCGCCGGCGCATGATGACCGTGTCGTCAGCACTCACCGTTGCGGTGCAGCCCATTTCAACCAGGACGTCAACGAAACGAGCATCGCCCTGCAACGCATTGGCGCCGAGACCCCGCACGCAGACCGCTCCCCCAGCCATCGCCGCAGCAGCGAGCGGATAGCTCGCCGACGATGCGTCCGGCTCGACTCGATAGGCCGCACCGAAATAGCCGCCCTCGCCAACGTGGACGCGACGGTCGCTCAACTCAATGTCCTCGGCACCAAAGGCTGTCATCACCGCGCGCGTGATCTCCACGTACGGACGCGATACCAAGGACGTGGAGAGCCCGAGCCGCAGTCCACGGCGGATGTACGGCGCGACCAACATCAACGCCGAGACGTACTGGCTCGAGACATTGCCTGGCATGACCACCGCGTCGGCACCGCGCAACGGTCCACTGACGGTGACCGGCAGGTGGCCGGGCCGGTCACCCGGTTCCAGCGTCGCGCCAAGCGCGATCAAGGAGTTGTGAAGCGGCCCCATCGGCCGGCTCCGCAGTGGCGGATCCCCATCGACGAGGTACGGCCCAGGGCCGATGGCGGCCAAGGCGGTGATAAACCGTGACGTCGTACCGGCTAACCGCGTCGGCAGGGTGATGGGACCGGCGGGGAGGTTGCCGGCGCTGCCCACGACGGCGCCGACCAAGTTTCCGTCGCGCTTCGAGACGGCGACCGGGATACCGAGCCGATCAAGGCAGTCCAGCATTGCCGAGGTGTCGTCACCCGGGGCCACGCCGGTGATCTCACTCTCACCATCGGCAAGTGCAGCACAGATCAGCGCCCGATTGGCAATGCTCTTCGACGGCGGCACGACCACGTCGGCGATGACCGGCCCATCAGCTCGGCGAACGCGATGAGACTCGCTCATGAGAGCGCTTGCACAGACGGCCGGAACCCTCGAGCGATGAGGCCGCCACGGAACACTTCAGACGTGGTCTCGTCAATCAAGACGACGGCGACACCTCGGTTGCTCTCGGCCAAGTGGACCACTTCGAAGTTGGCGATGTTGACGCCCAGCTCGGCAGCCAGAGTGAACACCTCAGCCGCCGCGCCAGCGCGGTCGGGGATGGGGATGCGGACCTCGGCGAGGTCCTCCGGACGGACGACACGCGACGGAAGATTCGTCCGTGCTTCACGTGCCGCTTGCAACCGTGCGCGCAGCACGTCGTGGTCATCGACAGCAACGACATCGCGTATCTCGCTCAGACCGGCGATCAGACCGTCGAGTGCGCTCATGATCGCAACTTTGTTCTCCGAACAGATGTCGATCCAAATATCTGGTTGGCCGCTGGCGACACGTGTCATGTCGCGAAAGCCCCCGGCAGCAAGCCGGAGGAGCGCAGCGTGCTCCTCAGCCCGTTCGCTGGCCATTCCCATCAGCGTGGCGGCCGTGAGGTGCGGCACGTGGCTCACGACGGCGACGAGTTGGTCGTGGCGCTCGGGACTGAGCGCCACAACATCGGCACCAAGTGACGCGATGATGCTGTTGACCTGGGCAAATGTTGCATCGTCACTGGTTTCGAGCGGCGTGAGCACCCAGACCGCGCTGTTGAAGAGATCCGCCTGGGCACCGTCGAGGCCGTCGAACTCGCTTCCGGCCATCGGATGCCCGCCGACGAAGCGACGGTTGTCGTGCGCACGACACACCGGGCCCTTGACACTGCCGACGTCGGTGACCAATCCCGTGGTCTCAGCGAGCGCTCGTTTGACCTGGTCGGCTACGGCGAGCACCGGTACCGCAACGAAGGTGATCTCGGCCTGCTGGTCGAGACCTGTTGCATCGATGACTCCACGTTCGAGCGCGGCCATAAGGGTTGGCTCGCGGGCGTCATCGCCCGACACGGTCCACCCGCGCTCTTGCAGCGCCAGTGCGATCGACCCACCGATCAGGCCGAGGCCAATGACGTTGGCTCGCCGCTGCGGGGCACTCGACATGTCGGTCACGATGGCGAATCGTACTGGCGGGCGGATTCAGCGACCGCCTCAATTGTCAAGCGACGCTCGGCGGCAGTGAGTTCGCGCCAGTCACCTGGAACCAGCGAACGGTCGAACAGTGGACCGATGCGGGTCCGCACGAGGCGGGTCACCGGATGACCGACCGCATCGCACATCCGCCGCACCTGCCGGTTGCGGCCCTCGTGGAGAGTCAGCCGCAGCAAGCCGGCTTCGGGCTGGGACACCCTCGCTGGCGCAGTGATGCCGTCCTCGAGTTCGACGCCCTGACGCAGTTGTCGAAGCTGCCCGGCCGAGAGCGCTCCCCCGCTCACCTCGGCGAGATATTCCTTCTCGACGCCGTGCGACGGGTGAGCGATGCGATTGGCCAGGTCGCCGTCGTTGGTCAGCAGCAGCAGACCCTCGGTGTCGGCGTCGAGCCGTCCAACGGAAAAGACGCGCGGCTCGCTCGGCACGAGTTCCACCACCGTTGGCCGGCCGTGCGTGTCCTTTGCCGTCGTGACCACTCCCGCGGGCTTATTGAGCAGGTAGTACACGAGTCCGGGCCGGACTCCGATCGGGGCACCGTCGACCTCAACTCGGTCGACATCTGCATCGACGCGCCGCCCCAGTATCGCGACCTCACCGTTGACCGTGACGCGGCCCTCTGCGATCAGTTCTTCACAGACGCGGCGGCTTCCCCAACCAGTGGCGGCCAGCACTTTCTGCAGACGCACTCCCTGGTGGAGCTGTGCACTCTGTTCTGCCAATTGTTCCCACAGCGGCGGTTCGAACCCGGCGCCCGCACCGTTGTCGTCAGTCACGAGACATCGTCGGAAGGCAGTTCGACAGCCGGATCGCTCTGCACTGCGGCATGCACCGCAGTGGGCGCCACGTCGATTTCAGGGGTGACCCGTAGCCCGTGCTCAAGGAGCTCCACAACGTCAGCGCCAGGGATGAACTCAGCGATGGCCGGCAGGTCGTCGAGTGATTCGAGACCTAGCTTCTCGAGGAACGTTGCTGTGGTGCCGAACAGAATGGCCTGGCCCGGTCCATCATCGCGAGCGACCTCGTCGATGTAGCCACGGGCCTGCAAGGTCCGGAGCACACCGTCAGGGTCGACCCCGCGAATTGCTCCGACCTGGGCACGAGAGATCGGCTGCTTGTATGCCACGATCGCCAACGTCTCGAGTGCCGCGCCGGAGAGTCGCGCCCGCTGATCATGCAAGAGAAACCGCTCGACATATGGCGTCACGTCGGCCGCTGTCTGGTAGCGCAAGCCACCGGCCACGCGAACGAACTCGAACCCGTTGCCGGCTGCGGCGTAGGACTCGGCGATCTCGTCGCACCACGTGTCAATCAAGGTCGTCGGCTGTTCAAGCAGTTGTGCCAGCAGGTCCGCCGGGACCGGGTCATGGGCAACGAGCACAATCGCTTCGATGGCCCGTTTCAACGCGCGGACCTGATCACCGATGGGCTCAAAAGGGCGGTCCGGTTCGGGCGCACCTGCGCTGGCTGGAGTCGGAGAATCAGTCATGTCAGTCATGTCAGCCTTCGTAGGCGTCGATCAGGATGGAATCGGTGTCGAAGTCCTCGTCAACGGACCACACGACGTCGATGTCACCGAAGCGTTCGGGTTGTTCGAGTTCGACGGCACCCTGCTTGAAGAGTTCGAGGAGCGCAAGGAAGCGCACGATCACGTCAATTCGGTCGGCGAACTGCGACGTGAGACGTCGGAACGAGATCTTCCCAACACGGGGCAGTTCGTCGAGAAGTTCAGCGACAGCATCGGCGACCGTGACCTTGATTGGGTTGACGTGAAACAGGTCGACCATCGGCTTGGGCCGCGGTGTGAGCGCCTTGATTGCGGCGTTCTGGAATCGCTTCAGGCTGGTGCCCTCGAGCATGTCCGGGAGCACGGCGTTGAAACGTTCATCGGGCCCGACGACCCGCGGGAATGTCTTGTCCGCTTCATCAGCGAGACGAGCAAACACTCCAGCCACATCCTTGAAGGTCTTCGCTTCGAGCAGTCGAGCGAGCAACATGTCGCGCTCTTCCCACAGGGCAAGTTCGTCGTCGAGATCGATATCGCCGGTGTTCGGCAACAAGCGGCGGGCTTTGAGATCGACAAGGGTCGCTGCGATGAGTAAGAAGCTGGTGGCGATGTCGAGATCAAGTTCAGCGAGCCGCTCCAGCTCGACAAGGTATGCATCGACGATGGTCGACAGGTTGATTTCGTAGATGTCGACCTGTTCCTTCAGGATCAACTGCAGCAGCAGATCGAACGGCCCTTCATAGACCGGTGTTGCGACATCAACCATCTGGGGAAACGATACAGAAGCGGCGGTGAGTCCAGCGGTATCGTCTCTGACGTGACCGATCCAGCAGCATCTTCCACCAAGCCCCGCGTGCTGTCGTGCATGCAGCCGACTGGTGATGTCCACCTCGGGAACTACCTCGGTGCGCTACAACCCTGGGTTGCTGGACAGCATCGCAACGATGCGTTCCACGGCATCGTCGACCTGCATGCGCTCACCGTGACCGACAAACCAGGGGTCGTCGGTCAGGCTGCGGTTGAGCTGGCCGCCATGTTCTTCGCGGTGGGACTCGACCCCGACGTCGCAACTGTGTTCGTCCAAAGCCATGTTCCCGAGCACAACCAGCTGGGCTGGGTCATGGAGTGCACCATCAGTTTTGGCGAGTTGTCGCGGATGACACAGTTCAAGGACAAGTCGGCCAAACGCGAGCAGGACTTCATCAGCGGCGGGCTCTTCACCTACCCCGCTCTGCAGGCCGCCGACATCCTGCTCTACGACACCAATCAGGTCCCTGTCGGCGACGACCAGCGCCAGCACATCGAAATCACCCGCGATGCCGCCCTCAGGTTCAATCATCGGTTCGGCGAGACGTTTGTGCTCCCCGAAGCAGTCACACCCGCGGCTGGCGCGCGAGTGATGAGCTTGCAGGACCCCTCTTCGAAGATGTCGAAGTCTGACGATTCCGATGCCGGTTGCGTCTACCTCACCGATGATCCCAAGGCGGTCATGAAGAAGTTCAAGCGAGCGGTCACCGATTCCGAGACTGGGCCCGATTCGGTGCGCTTCGACCGCGAGATCAAGCCAGGTGTCAGCAATCTGCTCGAGATCCATGCCGCCGTCACCGATCGCACACCTCAGGCTGTTGCGGAGGAATTCGAGCAGTACGGCGCCTTAAAGGTCGCCACTGGCGAGGCGGTGTTGGCCGTGCTCGATCCAATCCGCGAGCGTTACAACGAGTTAATGGAGGACCGCGGAGAGCTTGCGCGGCTGCTCAAGATTGGCGCAGAGCGAGCCAGAGGCGTTGCCGCTGCAACCCTCGAGCGGGCGTACACGAACATCGGCATGTTGCCGGCTTGAACGACCTCGACCGGCGCGTCATCGCGCTGGCCCTTCCCGCGCTCGGCACCTTGGCGGCGGAGCCGTTGTATCGCCTGGTCGACACCGCGGTGGTTGGTCGGCTCGGAACCGATCAACTCGGCGGACTCGCCATCGCAGTCGCGATCCTCTCGCTCGTGATCGCAAGCAGCAATTTCATCACTTACGGTACGACGCAGAGGGTGGCTCACCGTCTCGGCGCGCAACACGACACGGAAGCGGCCAACGTCGGAGTGCAGGCGGTGTGGCTCGGCGCAATGGTCGGAATTGCCGCCGTGCCCGTCTTGATCCTGGGTGCCGAACCGATGGCATCAGCGCTGGGTGCCAGCAACGAAGTATTGGACTTCGCCGTTGAGTATCTGCGTATCGCTGCGCTCAGCGTGCCGTTCGTCGTCGTCTCGCTCGCAGCACAGGGAGTACAACGCGGCGCATCTGACTTCCGAACGCCACTGATCATCTTGGTCTGCTCGAACATCGTCAACGTGGTCGTTGAACTCATTCTGGTGTTCGGATTCGACCTCGGCATCGCCGGGGCCGCATGGTCGACGGTGGTTGCCCAAGTGGGTGCCGGCATCGCATTCCTGGTCGTCATCCAAGGCCGGCTCAAGGCCGCTTCGCAACGACGACCAAACTGGCCCGAGATGTTGCCCCTGCTGACCGCCGGGCGCCATCTCCTGCTCCGCGTTGGCTCAATTCTGGCTGTGTTCACCGGCGCCACGGCCATTGCGGCGCGTATCGACGACGCCACGCTTGCTGCCCACCAAATCGTGGTCACGATGTTCCTCTTTCTGGCGCTCACGCTGGATGCTTTGGCTGTTCCGGCCCAGACGTTGGTCGCCGAGGAACTGGGACGCGTCGAGCGTGGGGTCGACGGCGCCGATGCGCTGGTGCTCGCTCGCCGCGTCGTGCGCCTGTCCGTGATCTTTGCGACGGGACTCGCCGTCGTGATTGCCGCAGCGTCACCGCTGCTTGCTCGCGCGTTTTCCACCGACGGGGACGTGATCAGCCGGGCGACCAGCGGGCTGCTCATCCTGGCCGTTCTGCTCCTCCCCGGTGCGGTTGCATTCGCCTATGACGGGATCCTCATTGGTGCAGCCGACTACCGGTTCATTGGACGCGCGTCATTCGCCTATCTGCTGGCAGTCGCGCCAATCGCGGCGGTCGTCATCGTGACGCCATCACTCGGAATCGTAGGAATCTGGCTCGGCCTGCTGGTGTGGATGACACTCCGGGCCATCGTCAACCATCGCCGGACAGCCACCGTGCTTTGCGGCAAGCATCACGCGTGGTCTGACGCCTTGAGTGCCTCGTAGGC
>JABJAB010000004.1 GCA_018666235.1 Ilumatobacter sp. | reverse complement strand
CCTTCTTTGGTCCGACCGACGGGAACATCGGCTTGTTCGGATTCGTGATCGGCACGATGCGGCCGGCGGCCTCGATCTCGACTGGAGCACCGAATTCGTCAGCTTTCGCCATCAGCAGCTCTGCAGATTGTGGCTCGGAGCGGTGCACACCATTGCGCTGCAACGTATCGAAACTGCGGTGCTCGATGTGGTGCTTGCTACTGGTTCGAATGCAGTTCGCTGTTCAGTTCGCCCCAGCTCTTATCGCGCGGCCGGGCGATGACCTGTCCTGTTTGCCCATCACGAATGAACAGGACACCGCTGACTCCGGAGATGTCCCGAGCCTTGACGACGCCGTCGGGAGTCAGAATTGGCGTTGCGGCGGTGATGTAGAGACCGGCTTCGACAACGCAGTCGTCACCGAGGCTGATGCCGATGCCGGCATTTGCCCCGAGCAGGCAGCGCTCGCCGATCGAGATGGTCTCGGTGCCGCCGCCGGACAGCGTGCCCTGGATCGAGGCGCCGCCGCCCACGTCGGAACCGTTGCCGACCACGACGCCGGCTGAGATGCGGCCTTCCACCATCGAGGTGCCGAGCGTGCCTGCGTTGAAGTTGCAGAAGCCCTCGTGCATCACCGTGGTGCCTTCGGCGAGGTGGGCGCCGAGTCGCACACGATCGGCATCGGCGATGCGGACGCCGGTGGGCACCACGTAGTCGGTCATGCGCGGAAACTTGTCGAGGCCGTGCACGCTCAGTACGCCGCCGTCGAGCTTCACCTTGAGTCGAACGTCGTCAAGCGCGGAGACAGCAACGGGCCCGAGGTTGGTCCACGCGACGTTGTTGAGGGCCCCGAAGGTGCCGTCCATGTTCAAAGAGTGCGGGGGAGCGAGGCGGTGGGAGAGTAGGTGCAGTCGGAGATACGCATCCTCTGGCGAGGCGGGTGCTGCATCGACATCAACCGAAATTCGGACGGGCCGGATCGTGACGTTGCGTACTTCGTCACGGTGATCGCGCATGCCGAGCTTTGATTCGATCGTGTCCCAGTGCACAGAGTCGCCCCCGGCGCCATCTGCGCCGGGGTCGCTGCCGTACTCGCCCCAGCCAAGCCAGCGGTACCAGGTGTCGAGCGTGTTGCCTGCTGAGTCGATCGTTGCGAGGCCAGCGCCCCATGCCATGCGTGTCATTGGTTTCTCCAGATTTTCAGATGGTCGAGTGACGCGTGGCCCGGCCCCGGAGTAGCTGAGCTACACCTGGTCCCGACCCCGGAGTCACTCGTGGTCAGTGAACTTCGGGTCGGAGGGTGGGGAAGAGGATGACTTCCTTGATCGAGTCGACGCCCGCCAACAGCATCGCCAGACGGTCGATGCCGATGCCGAGACCACCGGTGGGTGGCATGCCGTACTCGAGCGCTCGGATGTAGTCCTCGTCGAGGCTGCCGGCTTCGTCGTCGCCGGCCGCCTTGGCCGCCTGTTCGTCTTCGAACCGTGCACGCTGCTCGACGGGGTCGTTCAACTCGGAGTACCCGTTGGCGAGCTCTCGGCCGTCGACGAACAACTCGAACCGTTCGGTGAGGAAGGGATCGTTGCGATCAACGCGCGCGAGCGGCGAGATCTCGACCGGGTGTCCGGTGACGAAGGTCGGCCGGATGATCGATGACTCGGCCGTCTTCTCGAACAGCTCCTCAATGATCTTGCCGGCGCCCCAGCGGTCTTCGACGAAGACGTCGTGATTCGCAGCGACCTTGCGGACGTCGGAGATCGGCATGGACGGATGGAGCTCGACGCCGGTGCCTTCGGAGGCGTAGTCAATCATGCGTTTGCGAGGCCAGGCATCAGCCAGGTCGACCTGCTCACCGCGAACTTCGACGACCGTGGTGCCGAGGGCATCTTGGGCGGCGGTGGTGATGAGTTCCTCGGTGATGTCCATCACGTCGTTCCAGTCACCGAAGGCCTGATAGAGCTCCATCATCGTGAACTCGGGGTTGTGTCGAGTCGAGACGCCCTCGTTGCGGAACGTCCGTGCGATTTCGTAGACGCGTTCCATTCCGCCGACGATCAAGCGCTTGAGGTACAACTCGACGGCGATGCGCAAGTACAGCTGCATGTCGAGTGTGTTGTGGTGGGTGGTGAACGGCCGAGCGTGGGCGCCGCCGACCTCGGGATGCAGCACCGGCGTCTCGACTTCGATGAACCCATGCTTCGCAAGGGTTCGGCGGAAACTGGCGACGGTCTCGTGGCGGATCTCGAAGTTGCGGCGCGCGTCCTCGTTGACGATCAAGTCTGCATACCGTTGGCGGAATCGAGTGTCGACGTCGGTGAGCCCGTGCCACTTGTCGGGCATTGGACGGATGGCCTTGGACAGCAATTCGACATGATCGGGCTTGACCGACAACTCGCCTTTGCGGGTGGTCATCACCGTGCCGTTGACTCCGACCCAATCGCCGAGATCAAGGTCCTTGATGGCAGCGAACTCGTCGTCGCCGACCACAGCTTTCGAGATGAAGAGTTGGATTTCGCCGGACCGGTCGCGGATCGTGGCGAAGATGAGCTTGCCTGAGTCGCGCTTGAGCATGATGCGGCCTGCGACCGAGACTGGATCCTCGGTTTCGATGCCCGGCTCGAGGTGCCCCCAGCCGCTGCGCACATCGGCCAGCGTGTGGGTGCGGTCGAACCGGTAGGGGTATGGGTTGTCGCCTGACTCCCGCATGGCTTCGACCAGGCCCAGCCGGCGTTCCTTTTCGGCAGCGAGGCCGCTTCCGGCAGCCGCCTCAGGGGCGGCGACGACATCCGGAGTGTCGTCGGAATGGGGGTCGGTCGGCTCGCTCACGGTGCGATGACCGTAGCGAAACTTCGGGGTCGTGCCACCATGTTTTCGTCGCGAGTTCGTAGCATTCTCCTGATGCGCCGTCCCGCTGTCGTCATCGCGATCGCTCTTGCTCTGGCCGGTGCACTTCCGGTGGTCGCGCTGAGTGACCCGCAGATCGACGGCCCAGCTGCGGTGGCGCAGCCGGCGGTTCGTGTTCCCGGCCCGGCAGGGCCGGACGTCGACGTCGTGACCATCTACAACAGCGGAGCGCTTCGGTCCGATGTCGGCGCACGGGCGTTGGCTGCCACCCGAGCGGCCGGAGGCACCGGCGCAATTGGTCGCTCTGCGAGTACCGGGATGCGACGTGTTCGTCGAGGTGGCTCGGTCGTGCAACAGGCACCCTCCGGCTACTCGTATCCCATGGCCACGACGGTGCTACCGGCACATGCGGTCGCAAATCTGATGGGCAACGACGTTGCTGCAGTCCTGACCGCCACCGACATCGTGATGGGTCAACTGACAGCCGAGCTGCGCGGGGCTCGTGCCGGTGACGTTGTCGACCTCGTCGCTTCCAACGGTGCGGTGCTGCAGTTCACCATTGCGAAGGTCGTCCCAGACGAAATCTCCGGCGGTACCGAGTTGTTGTTGTCGATTGAGGCTGCGGAGCGTCTCGGCGTCACGCGTGAGAGCCGGATGGTGCTTTGGGGCTTCGACTCGCGAGCCTCGCTCGATGCCGAACTCATCAGGCAGAACTTGATCAGTACATCAATCCGCGTGCGCCGCAGCTGGGATCCGCCAGATCCGGATGCGACGCTCGGGATGGCGCAAACGAAAGCTGCCCTGGGCGAGTTTGCCTACCGTGTCAACACGAACGGATCGGTGTCGATCGACAGCACCTGGAAGAACGCGAACATCTCGGCGGGCTCCATCGGTCAGCTGAGTCTGAGGTCCGGGTGTCACAACCTCGTACGCGCTGCGCTGACGAACGCGATGAACGAAGTCATCGCGTCCGGTCTCGAGTACACGATCAACTATTTCCACGCGAACACGGCAGGCGGCTGTTATGTCCCGCGATTCAACAGACTGACCCCAAACAGCAGCATCGGCTTCTTGTCGCGTCACACGTGGGGCCAGGCGGTGGACACGAACACTGTCGGTTCGTGCCAGGGCTGCGCTCCGCCGGACATGGACTGTCGCACCGTTCGGATTTTCCGCAAGCATGGCTTTGCCTGGGGCGGCAACTTCCTGACGCCTGACGGTATGCACTTTGAATGGGTCGGCAAGCGACGCGACGTCGGGTTGTACCCGAGCAGGTACTGCGGCAACACGAATGCCGGATCGTTGGCTGCGCTGGATGGAGAATCCGAACGGTCGACGATCTTCGCTGACGACGGCCTGTACGTCGGCGACCACTGAACACCTGCGACATCACGGCCCATCGGTCGACGCCCCGAGTCAATTACTCGCGTAGCCTGACCGTGTGAGCACACGATTTGTCATCCTCGGCGGCGGCCCAGCCGGTAACAATGCGGCGACGCATGCGGCGCGGATGGGGGCTGAGGTCACCATGGTCGAGCGCGACGTCGTCGGGGGAGCGGCCCATCTGTGGGACTGCATTCCGTCGAAGACGATGATTGCCACCGGCGGCGCGATCAGCTTCTCGAATCGTCTCGAAGGCATGGGGTTGGAGAACAACGATGCCGAAGTCGACGTCGAGAGCCTGACCACCCGCATCGAAAGCATCAAGAACCGGATGCGCGACAACAACACCGAGATCCTCGAGAGCCAGGGCATTCGCATTCTCCGTGGGTCGGGCCGGTTCACGGGTCCGCACACAATGGAAGTCGAATGTGTCGATGGCCTCCAGACCGTCGAGTTCGACGCCGCGCTGGTGTCAACCGGCTCGCAGCCGCGTGTCCCCGAGTGGTGCCACCCTGACGGTGACCGCATCCTCACGACACGCGACTGTTATCCGCCCAAGGTATTTCCCGACAGTGTTACCGTTGTCGGCTCCGGTGTCACCGGCGTGGAGTTCGTCCACATGTTCTCGTCGTTCGGGGCCAAGGTCACCCTCGTCGTCAGCCGGCAGCAGGTGCTGCCCGGCAAGGATCCTGAAGTCGCTGCCGTGCTTGAGCAGGAGTTCATGCGTCGTGGCGTGAAACTGGTGATGGGCGCCCGGGCAGAGGCAATCGAGCGTTCCGAGGCTGGCGACACCGTTGTCGTCCGCTGCGACGATGGTCGAGTCATCGAATCGTCCCATGCGGTGTTGGCCATCGGTTCTGTGCCGAACACCGCCGGCATTGGCCTCGATGCGGCGGGCGTCGACGTCAATGACTGGGGCTATGTCGACATCAACCAGCACTGCGTCACCAACGTCGGGCACATTTATGCAGCGGGCGATATCAGTGGCAAGCTCCCGCTGTCATCCGTGGCGTCGATTCAGGGTCGCAAAGTCGCCGAACACGTGATGGGCCTCCACACCCGCAACCATCGCCACCTCGACTACGACAAAGCCGCCTCGGCGATCTTCACCGAGCCTGAAATTGCCGACGTCGGCTTGGCAGAGGCGGAGGCATTCGCTTCGGGTCGCAAGATCCGCGTGACCAAGGTGCCCTTCTCGTCGACCGCAAAGGCAATGATCAACAGCGACACTCGAGGGTTCGTCAAGATCATCTCCGACCCGAACACCGGTGAGATACTCGGTGGGTCGATTGTCGGCCGTCACGCAGCCGAATTGATCTCCGTCATCGCGGTCGCAGTGACGGCAAGCTTGACGGTGAGTGACCTGGTTGAGAGCATCCTCGTGCATCCGGCGCTGAGCGAAGCGCTTGCCGAGGCAGCGGAGTAGTCAACTCAATCCGGCTCCCACTTGAGGGTCGTGCCCGGCGTCGGTTGCCGTCAACTTGAT
>JABJAB010000035.1 GCA_018666235.1 Ilumatobacter sp. | reverse complement strand
CTGATGGTTGCAGTGTGGCGGTTGAGGTAAGACCGTGCTCCATCTGTCCTGCCGACATGGACAGGTTCTCATCTCGATATTTTCTGCTGGCTTGGCCACTCGCTCGACGCTTCCCAAGTTGGCATTTCTCGGGTCGCACGCCCTCGATAACTGTGGGGTCGCCCAGATTCTCAGTCGACGGCTCACCTTGCGGGCGCTCTTCATCGCGGGCCAGAACGCTTGGCTTGGGAGGACAGAACCGGCGAAGTGTGCGCGGTCGCCCGTCCAACTGGTCGCTCGAAATGCGACGGCTGATGGTGTCCGACCGGGTCGCCCTGGCGCGCCGGTTGCATCAGTCGGCGGTGCCGGTGCAGACGATGAGCTCGGCGGGGGAAACGAACCCGTCGGGACCTTCGTACTCGGCGAGCGCCTCAGCGACGGCGCCCCAGGTGTCAGCCTGCTCGCTGTCGGACATGTCCTGCATGAGCATGTGCAGCGCTCCGAACGCATCTTTCAGGAAGCGGAGGTGTTCGTCCACCGATTCGAGCTGGACGGCCGCCGGGACCGTCCACGCAGCAACATTCGAGAGCCCGGCCGCCTCATAAAGCCCTGCGAGCCGTGCAGGATCTCCGAGGGCGAATGGGCCCGGTACCCCCGGTGCCGGCGGCGCGATTCCGGCGCGTGCGCCGATGACTTGTGCCGGAACCGAAAAGAACGGATTCGCGGCGGGCCCGGAGATGACGATCGCTCCGACGCGACCGCCCGGTACAAGAGCGCTTTTCTGAGCGCGTAACGACGACGCCGGATCGGGGAAGAACATCAAACCAAGGCTCGACACCACCGCGTCGAAGCGTTGGCCGTGGAACTCGAACACTTCCCCGTCCATCTCACGCACCTCGACCTGCGATAAGCCGGAGCGGTCGGCGTTCGCACTGGCGAGCGCCACCATGCCGGGCGACAGGTCGGTCGCGACGACGCGCCCATCAGCTCCGACCCGCTCCGCGAGCAGTTGCGTGAATGCACCGCTGCCGCAGGCGAGCTCGAGCACTGAATTTCCCTGGTCGACGCCCATCGTCTCCAGCATCTCTTCGGCCGCTGGTCGGATCATTGACTGGATTGTCGCCCCCCAGGCGTCATAGCCCACTCCGGAGGCATCCCACTGGTCGCGTGTTGTGCGCTTGTACGCAGACGGATCGAACGGGGAGTCGGCCATATCGCGACCGTAGTCGGCCTGATTCGTGCCCGGGTTTGGCGTCCAAACCCACAGGGGTGACCCGCTGGTCGAACGATTCTCCGACTCGCCCGAGAGTGAGAGCCGCTGAGGGTACTTCCGCTCGGTCGGCCAGTCGCCCCGACCCGCGCGATCGTCCCGGCTCAGAACGCGCCGTCTCGCGCTCGGCTTCCCGCGAAGTGTGCTGTGAGTATTAGGCCAACAGTCCCGCGGTCACCGCCCGTGCGACGCGCTCATCGACTGCTTGGTCCCGGCTAGTCATGGCCACACTCGAACTACAACTCAGCCACCCACCCGATAACCGGCGAAGTGTGCGGCTCGACCCGGGCAACAGGCCGCACATAACGCGACCACCGACCGTGTTCGGCTGACGAGCAGCCGCCGTGATTATCGGGCGCTCGATATGCCGAGCAGACTCGGTGAGAGTGCAAGATCCGGTAAACACCGCAGCCAGGTCACGTGAAAGGGTGTCTGCATGAAGATCAGTTGCGCGTTTCCGCCGGTCCCGCAGACCCCCGACCACATTGTGCTCGCCGAAGAACTTGGCTTCGAGACCGCATGGGTTTACGACACGCCAGCGCTGCAACTCGACTGTTGGATGACGCTCGCGCTCGCCGCAGTTCGCACCGAGCGAATCCGCTTGGGACCCGGCGTGATGATTCCATCGCTTCGTCACCCCATGGCGGCGGCGGCTATCGCCACCCTTGTCGGGCTGGTGGGTCCAGATCGCGTCATCGTGGGAGCTGGCACCGGCTTCACGGGTCGTCGGGCAATGGGACAAAAGCCACTGAGTTGGAAACACTTCCCAGGCATGGTCGACGATATTCGTGCGCTCTTGCGGGGCGAAGACATTGAGGTGGACGGACAATCGGTGCGCATGTTGCACTGGCCTGGGCAAGCAGTGGAACGTCCGATCGAGGTTCCCTGGATCATGGGGGTCAACGGCCCCCGAGGGCTGCGGGCTGCCGCCGATGCTGGTTGCTGCCGCGCCTGATCTCATCTTTGAGTTCCTCGTCCCAGAACTGGAGCAGCGTGGAACTGGCCGGTAGTGGGAACCACTCCTCGCGAAGGCAAGGCTGAGCGACACAGACAAACTTGGTAGAAGTGTTGGTCACATTGCG
>JABJAB010000034.1 GCA_018666235.1 Ilumatobacter sp. | reverse complement strand
CTCTGTCGGAATAGTTTCCTGTGTATGGACATTTCTGGAGCAAGTGCAATCGTCACCGGCGGAGCGTCGGGCATCGGGGCCGCGTCGGCACGCATGTTGGCCGCCCGCGGCGCCAAGGTCGTCATCGCTGACCTGAACGAAGAGGCCGGCAACGCCCTCGCCGACGAGATCGGCGGCGCTTTCGCCAAGGTCGACGTCACCAACACTGACGACATCATCGAGGCCGTCGAGATGGCCAAGTCGATGGGCCCCGTTCGGGTGCTCGTCAACTCGGCCGGCATCGGCTGGGCGCAACGCACGATTGGTCGTGATGGCACGGTCGAGTCGGCGGCGAATCTCGACGCATTCAAGAAGGTCATCGCCATCAACCTGATCGGCTCGTTCGATGCCATCCGCATCGCCGCTACGGCGATGAGCACCACTGAGCCAATGGAGCACGGCGAGCGCGGCGCGATTGTCAACATCGCCTCCGTCGCAGCGTTTGACGGCCAGATTGGGCAGGCCAGCTACTCCGCATCGAAGGGCGGTGTCGTCGGTATGACCCTGCCGATCGCGCGCGACCTGTCCGCCTCGGGCATCCGCGTCAACACGGTTGCACCGGGCCTCATCGACACGCCGATCTACGGCGAGGGCGAAGACAGCGAAGCGTTCAAAGAGAACCTGCAAAAGGGCGTTCTCTTCCCGAAGCGCCTCGGCGACCCAGAGCAGCTCGCTTCGATGGTCATCGAGTGCATCACCAACAGCTACATGAACGCGGAATCCATTCGCGTTGACGGTGGCATCCGCATGCCCCCCAAGTGACATCCGGCGCCTGCTCGCTGTCCAGCCGACTGCCTGCTCAGTTTCGTCGGGTTTGGGACCAGGTGTAACTGAGCGGTGCTGTGAGCTGATCGTTTCCGCTTTCGGGAACACCTCGATGGCTTGGAGGGTTGATTAGTCCATGAAAGCTGTGCTGAATGGAACTGTTCTTGCCGAGTCGGACAACACGGTGGTCGTCGAAGGCAACCACTATTTTCCCGCCGATTCGGTGAAGTCCGAATACCTCACCTCAACCGATCACTCGACGCACTGCCCCTGGAAGGGCGATGCGAGCTACTTCGACATCACCGTCGATGGCGCGACGCAGTCGAACGCGGCATGGTGCTACCCGGCGCCGAAGGAGAAAGCGGCCGAGATCAAAGATCACGTCGCCTTCTACAGCGTCGTCTCCGTCGCGTAGCCCGCTACCGGTGGGCCCGACTCAGGTGGTGTAGTCGGCGTTGAAGCGGACGTAGGTATCGCTGAGGTCGCAGCCCCAGACGGTGGCAGACCCTGCGCCGATGCCCAGACTCACATGAATCACCACGTGGTCGCCCGACATGTAGCTCGACAGCTCGGCCAGCGCCGCGTCGTCAAGCTGGCGCGGATAGACCTCGTCGGATCCGAACCTGATGACGACAGCGTCTTGATTGATGTGCCGATCCTCGGGCTGCTCGCTGCACTTGCCGATGGCCATGGCCACCCGTCCCCAGTTGGGGTCGCCGCCGTGCACAGCGGTCTTCACCAACGGTGAATTGACGACAGCCTTGGCAACCCGCTTCGCCTGGGCGGTATCGACGGCGCCGTCGACAACGACTTCGATCAGTGAGTTTGCTCCCTCGCCATCACGGGCAATCTGCTTGGTCAGGTCAACGGCGACATCGAACAGCGCTGTTTCGAAGGCGGCGAGGTCGACGGCTCCTGCTGCGCCCGACGCCATCACGATCGATGAATCGCTCGTCGACGTGTCGGTGTCGATGCTCACGCAATTGAACGTGCGATCGACGACTCGCCTGAAGATCGCATCGAGATCAGCGGAGTTGATTGCGGCGTCGGTGAAGAGCATCGAGATGTGTGTTGCCATGTCGGGCTCGATCATGCCGACGCCCTTTGCCATCCCGATGATGCGTGCCTCGCCACTCGTCGATGGAATGGAGGCCGTTGCCAGCTTGGGGACCGTGTCCGTGGTCATCATGGCGCGCGCTGGGCCGTCGGCATCGGTACCGGGCAGCGGCTGCGGGATCGAGCCGAGGCCTGCGGTGACTCGATCGATCGGATAGCGACGGCCGATCACGCCGGTCGACGTCAAGATGACGTCGGTGGGATCGCATCCGACCCGCTCAGCGACGATGTGAGTGACGGTGCCGGCATCGTCGATCCCCGGTTGGCCTGTTGCCACGTTGGCATTCTTCGAGATCACCACGACGGCTTGGGCCATGCCGTTGGCGATGTGGCGGCGGCTGAGCGTGACGCTGGGTCCGGCGAATCGGCTCTGCGTGAAGACTGCGGCGGTCGGCACGACAGCATCACACGCAATCACGACGAAGTCGTCGGTCTCATCCTTGATACCCAGGTTCGTGACGTACGAACGGAACCCCGCGGGAAGATCGGTCATGGCGCCGAGGCTACGAGTTGGAGTGCGATGGTCAGCGGATGATTTGCCGCGTCAGCCAGCGTTGTCGACGGCTTCTGCTTCGCTGGCCGCCAGACCGTTGGCGATCGACGTGAAGATCGACGCCATGGCCGCAACTTGATCTGCGTCGAGGTGATCGAACACCCGTCGACGAACACTGTCCACATGGTGGGGAGCGGTCCGCTCGAGCAGTTTGCGCCCGGTGGCAGTCAGTGACCCCATCATCACGCGACGGTCAGCGGGCGAGCTCTGGCGCGAGACGTATCCGTCAGCGACCAGCCGATCAAGGCGTCGAGTGAGACCGCTCGGCGAGAGTTGGAGAATGTCGGCAAGATCACACATCCGCATTGACTGCTCTTCGGCCTCGGAGAGGTATACGAGGACCTGGTAGTCGCCGAGAGTGAGGCCCTGGCTGGCGAGGTCTCGCTCGATCGCATTGATCAGATCGCCCTGCACCTCGATGTAGGCCCGCCAGGCATCCATCTCACGTGAGGTCAACCAGTTACCCACAGACGTTGTACTCACAACTTCCAGGATATCGGAAGGCCGGCACGGGACACGACGGCGTGGTCCCGAGTGACGTCGATGCTCAGGCAATCCGTTCAGCAACGGCTTGGGCGCACCGCCGACCGGAATACAGTGCCCCTTGCGTCGATGCGGTATCGCGATGGTCACCGCAGACGAAGCGGCCGTCGGTCATCGCAACCGCTTGCTTGGGTGAGAACGGAGGCTGTTGCCCAGGCTGGCCATGGGCGATCCGGTACGTGTCGATGTGGTCCCAGGTGTCGACCTGTGCGCCCCACCAAGATCGGAGCTGCCGACGAGCCACCGTCGCCAGGTCGCCATCAGCATGGCCGGGCATGGCTGCAGCGATGAGGTGGCGTCCCGCTGGTGCGTAGCTTGGCGCAACGTTGCTCATCACGGCCACGTTGAGGACTGGGCCGGCACCCGTGCCATCGAGAATGACGAGCTTGGTATCGGTCGGCGCCGCGTCAGCGGCGAAGTAGACACATCCGACTGCCTTCGATGCGACGGTGGGCAGACCGAGCAGTGCTGATGCGGCAGGACCCTCGGTCGCGACCACAACGGCGTCATGCTCGACGTGGACCCCACCGTCGATGGTGACCGAGTTGGCAGTGGCCGAGGCCACCGGCGTTTCGAGCCGAATGGTTTCGGCAGGCAGGCGAGCAGCAAGCTGGTCCGGGATTGCCTGCATGCCAGCGGCGGGGACAACCGAGTCGCCGTCAGCAAGCATCCGGAAGATGATGTCGAACATGCGCCGACTGTCGCCAAGATCAGGGTCGAGCTGAATGCCGCCGACCAGTGGCGTGAAGAATCGCTCAATGATGCGGTCGGAGAAGCCGAACTTGGACAACGCATCGTGTGTGGTGATGTCGTCGTTCTGCAGCAGCTTCGACGGGTGCACGCTTCGAACGCTGTGACGCAACTGAGCAATGCGCGCCTTGTCGAGCAGCGACCCAATGGGCGCGGTCGCGGTGGCGAAGGTCGCGCGGGGCATCCGGAACGGATCAGCAACGACTGATCCTTTGCCATTCCGCCACACCAGGGCGCCGGGATCGAAAGCCTGGAGGTCGAGAGCCTCCATGTCGAGCTGTCGATGCATCTCGGGATACGCGGTCAACGCCACCTGGAATCCGCGATCCAAAGTGAAGCCATCGACGATGTCACTGCGAACTCTGCCCCCGACGCCGTCACTCGCCTCGTAGACGGTCACG
>JABJAB010000033.1 GCA_018666235.1 Ilumatobacter sp. | reverse complement strand
TCCGGTCATTTGCCGCCGAGCTTGACGTTGCCGGCATCGACATCGACTACGAGCAGTTTGCGTTTGCTGATGGTCGAGACACCTGGGCTGCAACACGGCCCAACTGGGTGGCGTTCATCGCCGAACTCGGCGCGGCGTTGCGTGGCGACGACCGGACGCTGGCGGTCAGCATTCCACCTGTTTACGACGCAGGGCAGACCGCTGACAGCGGATATTGGGTCTACGACTATGGCGCCATTGCTCAGCACGTCGACCGCATTCGCATCATGGCCTACGACTTCTCGGTGGGCGAGGCAGGGCCGATTGCTCCGCTCGATTTTGTCGAACGTTCAATCATCGGCGCTATCGAGGCCACGGGTGATCCTGAAAAGTTGGTGCTTGGCCTTCCGGCGTACGGCCGAAATTGGCCAAACGGCGAAACCGGCGCATGTCCGGCATCCGAGCTGCAGGGCCGCACCTCTGTCACTGCACGATCAGTTGATGCGCTACTCGAGCTTCGTGGTGCGGTGCCGGTATTTGTGCCGGAGACGGGTGAGTACACCTTCGACTACGACCTTGAAGTCACCGATGGCACCCTGACCTGCACGCAGGGGCGACGCGTCCATTTCGTTGATGGTGATGGCGTTCGGCTCCGCATGGATCTCGCCCGGCAATATCAGCTCAACGGCGTGTCGCTCTGGGCCCTGGGGTTCGACGACGACGCGGTCTGGGCCGAGATTCTCCCAACCGTGACGCCCTAACCCTCGACGGGGTCAGTATTGATCGAGGATCGTCGACTCAGTGATGCGGGTCATCGTTTCGCGGATCGCTCGTGCCGTTGACTCATCGACGCCATCGACCGACATCAGATCGTCGAGCGTGGCCCGTTGAATCTTTGCCAGGCCACCGAAGTGAGCGGCGACGCCTTCGGCGACGCCACTCGGGAGACGCTTCACGCGGTGGAGGTAGCGCAGTCCCTTGGGAGCGACCTCTTGGCTCAGATCGTCATTGTCGCCGGCGCGGCCGAGAACATCTGAAGCAACGCGCAGGTTGAGCACGTCGTCATCGGACAGCTTGGACATCTCGCTCAGGATGTCTTCGGCCACGCTCCCGGCAGGCAGATAGTCGACCACGACAAGGTCGAGTTCGTCATCGATCTCGCCGTACAACTCATCGAGCTGCAAGCGCAGCAGTCGCGCATCGAACCCCAGCTCGATGATCATCGTTTCGATCTCGTCGGCGACCCGGTGCACCATCTCGCCACGTTGCACAACAGCAACGACGTCGCGGAGCGTGGCGACGTCTTCCACCTCGACGGCAGTGAGGTTGGTGATCGCGTCGTCGAGCTTGGCCTTGTAGCGCTCGAGCGTCTGCAATGCTTGATTCGCTCGTTCGAGCAGGTGACCGACCTCTTGGAGCTGCCGCTTGTTGCCGCCCGCATAGACGTTGATAACGCCCATCTCCTCGCTCGCAGACACGACAGGGACGTCGAGGGACCGGGCGACGCGCTCGGCGGTGCGGTGGCGGGTGCCGGTCTCGCTCGTTGGGACAGTGGGATCCGGGACCAGGTGCACATTGGCCCGAGCAATGCGGCCGCCCTCAGTTGAGATGATGATCGCGCCGTCCATCTTCGCAAGTTCGGACAGGCGCTGTGGGCTGTAGGGCGCGTCGACGAGGAATCCACCCGAACAGATCGACAGCACGTCGGGCTCGTCGCTCAGGACGAGCAAGGCCCCAGCCTGGGCCCGCACCACGCGGTCGATGCCATCGCGGAGTGGCGTGCCCGGTGCGACACGAGCCAGCGCGTTGCGCATTTTCTCATTCGCTCCGCTATAGCGATACTCCACGTGAGAATTCTAGTTCATGCTGGAGGCGAGTGTCAGAGACGAATGCGTCAGAGCGCGCTGTCGCCGTTGAGGCCGACGGCCGCGATGGCTTCACTGAGCGTCTTTGCCCGGATGACACGAATATTGTCGTCGCCGTCAGGAGAGTTTGCGGGCACGACCACTCGTGAGAAGCCGAGCCGAGCTGCTTCGGTGAGTCGTCGTGCGGCCTGGCCGACTTGGCGAAGCTCGCCACCCAGGCCCACTTCGCCGAACACTGCGACGTCAGCCGGCATCGGCTGATTGCGGAGTGCGCTGGCCACTGCCAGACAGACGCCCAGGTCGAGGCCCGGCTCGACCAGCTTCACGCCCCCGGCGGTCGATGCATACACGTCGTTCTCGCCGACGGGCAGCCGCGCTCGACGGCCGAGGACGGCCATCAACATCGAGAGTCGAGCCCCGTCGAGCCCGAGCGCGCTCCGCCGCGACGGAACCCCCGGCACGCCTGGGGACGTGAGTGCCTGCACCTCGACGACGATGGGTCGTTGCCCCTCCATCGTGGGGACCACGGCCGAGCCCGGAATGCCGGTGCGGCGGTCGGAGAGAAACATGGTCGACGGGTCGGGCACGCCAATGAGACCGGAACCGGCCATCTCGAACAGTCCCAGCTCGTTCGTGGGTCCAAAGCGGTGCTTGGACGCACGCAGCAGCCGCAGCGCGTGGTGCTTATCGCCTTCGAACTGGAGCACTGTGTCGACCACATGTTCAAGCACGCGCGGCCCCGCAAGGCCACCGTCCTTGGTGACATGGCCAACGAGGACGATGGCGATGTCGCGCTCTTTGGCGACGTTGACCAGGCGCTGAGCACATCCACGGACTTGGCCGACACTCCCCGGTAGCGACCCGAGCGCCGGGTCGAAGACGGTCTGGATCGAGTCGATCACCACCAGCTCAGGCTTCGTTTGCTCGATGGATTCGAGGACGTGCGGCAAGGAGGTCTCGGCATGCAGCCACAGCTGAGGTCGTACGGCATCGAGCCGCTCCGCGCGGAGGCGAACCTGCTGGGCGCTCTCCTCGGCGCTGACATACAGCGTCGGTCCGTCCCATGAAGCAAGCAACTGGAGCAGCAACGTGCTCTTGCCAATGCCCGGCTCGCCGCCGAGCAAGGTGACAGCGCCGGGGACGATGCCGCCGCCGAGCACCCGGTCAAGTTCGGGAATTTGGGTCGGGGTCGGGCGGCCTGCTTCAGTGCCGACGTTGCCGATCAGGGTAGGTCCCGGCCGGTTGGTCGGTGGAGGGGGAGCGACCAGATCATCGCCAGCCCCCTCCACTTCTTCGACCAGGGTGTTCCAGTCGCCGCAACTGCCGCACTGTCCTGACCACTTCGGGTACGACGTGCCGCACTCACTGCACGCATACACCAATTTCAGTTTCGCCATGGTGGCCACCCTAGAGATGGGCACTCACAGAGTTGCCCGCGTCGTCGGGACGGGCGCTCAGAGTGAGCGGCCGCTGAATGCGGCGAGTCGCTCGAGTTGACTGGCGTCGTCAGGCACGGTGGTCGCGTCTTTGAATGTGTCGCCGTCCCTCATTTCAGAGGTCAGTGCACTCCGGGCAAACTCATCGACGGCGCAGATGACTGCCGGGGGCACTTCGAACCGTTGTCCGGTGGACGAGGCGAGGTCCCAGCCGTGCATCAGACCATCGAATGCGACGAGCCGAGCGAACGTCTCACCGGGCATCTCCCCCATAGGAGTCGTCACCTGTCGCTCCATTGCCCCTGGGGACTTGACCGCAGCAAGGAGATCGTCCATCACCTCACGGAACTCGGCGGCGGGAACCCACCCGTACACACCCGGCGCCCTCAATTCCGGGGCATCCTCGCCCCTGAACGAGTAGGTAAACGTCCCGCCGAGGACGATCATGTGATTGAGCACGTCGTGCACGGTGAACTTGCTGCACGGCGTGGGGTCGTTCATCTGCATCGTCTGGATGCGATCGACCGTGGCATTCAAGGTAGGCAAAATGTATGAGAGCTGTTCGATGGGTTCCATGAGTGGGCCTTTCTGAATCTGTTTGTCGAGATCGCTCCGTCGATTGGTGCGATGTCAAAGAGGCGTGACAATTGATGTCACAATGCGACAATGCAGGGACTTGCAGCCGCCCAGACGGCAGTTGAGCAGGGCGAATGGGCTGAGGCCCTCGACCTGCTTGCCGCAAGTGGATCAGCTGCAGCTTCGGCTGAGGGGCTCGAACTCCTCGCTCAGGCCGAGTACGGAAACGGCGGATTCGAAGCGTCCGTGTCCGCGTGGGAACAACTGCACGCACTCTTGCTCGCCGACGACGACATCGCCGGCGCTGCACGAGCCGCTGCGATGGTTGCCATGTTCTTGATGATGGACACCGGTCTCATGGCGCCTGTTCGAGGGTGGTTACGCCGTGCCGAGCGACTGCTACAAGGCCATGATGAGACGCCCGCTCACGCCTTGATCGCCGTCGTGCGTGGGTACGAACGGTTTATGTCCGGAGACATGGATGCCGCAAGAATGTTTTCGGCCTTGGCGATCGAACTCGGAGGCCGACTCGGCGTCAATCCGGCCGTCATCATTGGGCGCGTGTGCGCCGCACGAGTTCGTGTCTTTGATGGACATGTTGATGCGGGTCTGGACCTCCTCGATGAAATCGCGGTGGATCTCATGTCAGGCGCCGCCGACCCACTCACCACGGGGATGATGTACTGCGAGTTGATCTGCGCCGCCCAGGGGATGGCGCTGCACGACCGAGCGACGCAGTGGACAGAGGTGATGGAGCAATGGCGTCACGGCGCGGCGATCGGGGCAATCAGCGGACGATGCCGCGTCCACCGCGCCGAGATCCTCAGGATTTCTGGGCCATGCGATGTCGCTGAGGCCGAAGCATTGGGGGCCTGCGAGGAGTTGCGCCCTTGGATGCGCCGCGAGTTCGGTTGGCCACTCGTCGAACTCGGCAACATCCGGTTACGTCGCGGCGATCTCACCGGTGCCGAGGAAGCATTTATCGCAGCGCACGAACGCAGTTGGTCGCCTCACCCTGGGCTCGCGTTGTTGCGGTTGGAGCAGGGCGAGGTCGACGTGGCTGCGTCGATGATCACGGATGCAATTGCTCACCCCTTCGATATTCCCTCCAAGATGCGGCCGCCGTTCGGCGACTTGCGCCTCGCCCCGCTACTCGATGCCCAGGCGAAGATCGCTGCCGCAGCAGGCGATGCCAACACTGCTCGACAGGCCGCCGATGCGCTCGCATCGATCGCGGACTCCTACCCGAGCCGTTCCCTCGAGGCCAGTGCCGCGCTCGCTAGTGCTCGCGCATCGTTGGTCGGTGGAGACCTGGGGGCCGCTATCCACTCGGCAAAGGCCGCAACCGGTGCGTGGGCCGACATCGGAGCCCCGTTCGAAGCGGCCGCCGCACGCATCGTGCTCGGCGAAGCTCGCCACCGGTCCGGCGATGTCGAAGGGGCACATATGGAATGGCGTGCGGCACGAGTGGCCTTCGACGCATTCGGGGCGGTGCGCAGAGCCGAGCAGGCTGAGCGTCTCATCACCAACGCGCCGTCACACTCAACGACGTCTCGGATAGCCAGCAAGGCGACCGCCGTCTTCCGATGCGACGGAGACACTCGCACCATTGGTTTCGACGACGACACCACGCTGATGCGCGATCTCAAGGGCCTTTGATACGTTGAACGATTGCTCGCTGACCCGGGTCGCGAGATCCACGTGTTGGACCTCGTTGCTGTGGAACGTGGCTCGCTTCCGACCGGCGGCATTGTCGAGCACGGCGACGATTTACACGTCGGTCAAGGAAGCAGCGGGCTGGAAGTCATCGACGATGTAGCGCGGGATGCCTACCGTCGACGGCTCGCCGAAGTCGACGACGACATCGAAGAAGCGACGATGTTGAACGACCTCGGCCGCATGGAACTGGCGCAACGCGATCGCGAGTACCTGATCGCGGAACTGACGAGCGCAGTCGGCTTCGGTGGGCGCACTCGCTCAGTCGGTGGGTCTGCTGAGCGCGCTCGGACGAGCGTGACTCGATCACTGCGCTACGCGCTCCGCCGGATGGCCGAGCACCATCCGGCGCTCGCTGCGCACCTCGAACAATCCGTGCAGACCGGGACGTACTGCGTCTACACCCCGGACCCAATCGCACCCCTTGTCTGGGACTTGTGACGGGCCGTCGACGTGCGACGTCGACGGCTGCGTGATTCAGCTCAGCGGCAGGCCGGTGTCTGGGTCAAAGAAGTGCGCCAGATGTGTCTTGACACCGAGTCGCAGGTTTTCGCCGCTGGTGACGAAGTGAATACCGTCGATCCGAGCAATGATCTTGGTCGTTGACAATGGCGTCTCGTCGCCATCTTCGGCGGACACTGGCTGACCGTCGAGTTCGACAACCGGGACATCGAGCGTGATGTGCAGATGCGCCTCGGCGCCCATCGCTTCAGCCAACTCAATCTTGAATTCAACGATCTGATCATCGGGGAGGTCGAAGTCGCCCTCCATCGAGAAGTGTTCGGGACGCAAACCAAGTACGACTGATGATCCAATGCGGTCGACAATTTGCGGGTAACGCTCGATCGCGCCCTCGTCGATCGCAAGGGTATGACCAGCAAAGCTCGCGGTGGGCCGCTCGGCTGTGCCTCCGAGGGTCACATTGATCAGGTTCATGGCCGGGCTACCAATGAACGCAGCAACGAACAGGTTGGCTGGGCGCTGGTACAACTCCTGCGGGTGAGCGACCTGTTGGAGCACTCCAAGACGCATCACCGCAACTCGGTGGCCCATCGTCATCGCCTCGATCTGGTCGTGGGTGACGTACACCATCGTGGTGTCGAGCCGCTTTTGGATCTGGATGATCTCCGATCGCATCTGGACGCGGAGCTTGGCGTCGAGATTCGACAACGGCTCGTCCATGAGGAAGACCTGTGGGCTACGCACGATTGCTCGGCCCATCGCGACGCGTTGGCGTTGACCGCCGGAGAGCGCCTTCGGCAAACGATCGAGATACTCGGTGAGGCCGAGCATTTCAGCGGCCTCTTCGGTACGCGCCTTGATCTCAGCCTTCTTGACCTTGGCGACTTCCAGCGCGAATCCGATGTTCTCTCGAACGGTCATGTGCGGATACAGCGCATAGTTCTGGAACACCATCGCGATGTCGCGGTCGCCCGGAGGGACGTCGTTGACGAGGCGATCTCCGATGCGCAGTTCGCCTTCGGTGATTTCTTCGAGTCCGGCAATCATGCGCAGCGCGGTGGACTTACCGCAGCCGGAAGGTCCAACGAGCACCATGAACTCGCCGTCCTTGATATCGAGTTCAAGATCGTGGACTGCTTTGGGTCCACCGCCGTCGTACTGCTTGCTGACGGAGCGGAAGGTAACTTCAGCCATGGGTAACTCCCTACTTGAGCCCGCTGGAAGCGGAGTTCTCGACGAAATAGCGCTGGGCGAACAGGAACACCAGGATGGGCGGGGTCATCGCGATCATCGCGCCGGCGAACACCAGGTTGAGATCGGTGCTTGAGCGGCCACCAAGTGTTGACAATGCGAGCGACAACACGCGGCCGTCGGGGTTGCCTGAGTTGATGATGACGAGTGGCCAGAAGAACGAGTTCCAGGCATAGAGGAACCCGAACGTGGCGAGCGTGGCAATGGCTGGGCGAGCAAGCGGGACCATGATGCGCCACAAGATCTTCCAGCGCGATGCATTATCGAGCAGCGCAGCTTCTTCGATTTCGATAGGAATGCTGATGAAGAACTGCCGCATGAGGAAGGTGCCGTAGGCGCTGAACATGAACGGAATGATCAACGCCGAGAGATTGTCGAGCCAGCCCACCTGCAGCATCAGCTGAAAGAGCGGGATGATGAGCACGACGAATGGCACCATGACCGAGCCGAGGTACAGCAGGAACAATGAGCCGCTTCCCTTGAACTTGATTCGAGCGAAGGCGTAGCCACCCAGGATCGAGGTCAGAATCTGGCCGGAAACGACCGCAATGGTCACCAACACCGTGTTGGTGAGGGATCGACCAAGCTCCTTGTCGATGAGGACCTCTTCGAAGTTCTCGAGCCGGGGGCCGAACTGTTGCAGTGGCTCCACGACGTTGACAAGTTCCACGCGCACGTCGGTCGGGTCGTCGAGCGAGACGAACTGGCCGCCAGAGGTGAGTCGCGATCGGTATGCCTCGATGTTGATGCCGTCGACCTCGATGACGAAAACGTCTTCTTCCGCACCGTCGATGATGACGACCTCGCCGGTCTTTTCCCCCGACGTCACGTCGAGCCGGATGATTCGATCAACGTCGTCGAGCGGTCGGAATTCTGCGACCGAGACGTCGTTGTCGACGAGCGCGAATCGTGTGTCGGAATCCGGGAACGCGTACAGCGGAAGCGGTTCATCGGCGTCGATATCCGGGAACGCGACCTCAGCAGGATCCACGGTCTGGGGTTCCTTCGGGATCAGGGTCGGCGGATAGTTGAAGATGTCTTGGCTGTTCTTCGTCGATGTGGCGAACGCGACGACGAACGGGAAGACCACGATGACCGCAACCGACACAAGACACAGGTAGGTGAAGATCCGAACGATGGTCGCTCGTGGCCCTTTTCTGCGGACGCTCATGACACGCCTCCTGCGCTGGCTTCACTGCGTTGTCGCCGGAACTGGAACGACGTGAAGCTGAAGATGATGATGAACAGCACCCAGGCCAGCGCTGACGCGTAGCCCTGGCGGTTGTTGGTGAAGGCCTCTTGGTACAGGGTCAGCACCGGCGTCTGCGTGGCGAAGTTCGGTCCACCTGCGATCGGTCGTGCCAGGATCCACACGATGTCGAAGAGCTGCAAGGCCAGGATCGACGTGGTGATGACGACATAGAAGGTCGTGTTGCGGAGCTGCGGCACTGTGATCCGTCGAAAGACCTGCCAGGTGTTGGCTCCGTCGATCTCGGCTGCCTCGTACAACTCTTTCGGAATGGCCTGGTGCCCTGCCAGGTACAGCACCGTGTTGAATCCAAAGCTCATCCAGGCAAAGACGATGACCATCGACAGCAGCGCTGTGTTGGGCTGGGTGAGCCAGCCTTGACCCTGGCCTGCTTCGGAGACACCGATCAGGTCGAGGAGGTAGTTGATCCAGCCGATTGTTGCGTCGAACATCTGGCCCCACACGATTGAGACGCCGATCACGCCCGCCACCGAGGGGACGAAATAGATGGTTCGGAAGACCTTCATGCCGGGGAGCTTCGAGGCCAGCACGCTGGACAGGACGAGGGCTGGCAGCACGGCGAGTGGCACGGCGAGGACGAGGAAGACCGTGATGTTCTTCAGGGAGATCCAGAACTCGACATCGCGTGCGCCGATCACCCAGTGCTGCCCGAACCAGTCGAGGTTTGCAAGCACCTGATAGTCCGACTTCAGCACCTCGGTGCCGGCATTGCTTTGCGCACTGTTGGCGAAGTCGAGTGACAACGCTCGGATGTAGTTCTCGAGCCCGATGAAATCGCGGGTGGTGTTGGTGGTGTCCCAGTCGAAGAAGCTGACCCACAGCGAGAACAGCAGTGGGAAGGCGAAGAAGATGAGGAACCCGAGCAGGTTCGGTGACAAGAACGCGAGGCCACTCAGTGCTTCATCGACCTGACGGGTCGAGCCGAAGTGCTTGGCGGCGGCACGTGACCACATGAGTCGAGTGGCGAGCGCTGCGCAGACGGTCAGGGCTATCGCGCCGAGCGCGAGCGGGCGAGTGAGCGTCTCGCCGATGGACGAAATGAAGCCGGATGGGTCTGCTTTGATGACAAACCAGACACTGGCAACACCGGCGAGACCCCAGCCGGCTTGGCGGAGGCGTAGCGGCCCGGCTGCCGTCGGCCGATGCGCCAACATCTGACCGCTCAGCAGTACCCAGAGCAGTCCGACACAGATGACGACAAAGGGGAGAAACGCCTTGTACAAGCCCTCGCCGAAGTCGCCAAGGGCTCGAAAGGCGTTGAAGAGATGCAACGTCGCGGACGCCGCGACGAGCGTGAGGAGATAGTTGACTGCAAGCGAGAGCGGGCGAGCCCAACGTGTCCGAGCGCCAACGCCGTAGGCGCTGGCCATGTGGGCTACGAACGCGAAGCTGAAGAAGCCCTGGAGTGCGTAGCGCGGCATCCACGGCAGCTCGATGTCGCCACTGCGCCGAGCGAGCAGAATGCCCATGACGCTCACGGCGGCACCAACGAGGTGCCATAAACTCAGCAGTTTCAGCTTGCGGCCAAGCGCGGTGTCCGGTGCGTCAGGTAGGTCGACCCCAGCGTCCGCTTTGTCGGCTGCATCTGCAGCCATGGTGTCCGACACAAGTCCCCCAGGTGTGATGGTCGGTGTCCCGCGTGAACGGGCGAAGCCCTGACCGTTACATCCGGTGCAAGGCACCGAATGTAACGGTCAGGAAGTCATCAGCCGCCGAACGTGGCGATCTCAGCCTCGGCACAAATGTTCGCAGCGAAGTCTTCGATCGTGCGCTCACCGTTGATCACTGCGGTCACTGCAGCACCCACGACATTGTCGAACTCGGTGCGGCTACCGGTCCAGAGAGGACCTTCAGCTGTCGGCGAGTCAGCAAGACCGTTGAGGAACGCTTGCGCGTTGTCTGGCGGCGTGAAGCCAAGGAAGGCCTCCTCTGCGGCATCGCTCTGGCGGCTCGGGATGTTGGCACCGAGTTCGCTGATCGCTGCCTGAGTCTCGGCGGTGGTCAGGGACTGCACGAGGTCGAACGCCTCGGAAGGGTTCTCGGTGTTCGCGTTGACGACGTATGCGCCCCAGAACAACCAGTTGCCCTGCGTGCCACCGGGACCGGTGGGCAGCTGGACAACGTCCCAGTTGAAGTTGGCGTCAGCGCGTGCACCAGGCGTTGCCCAGCGACCGTTCATGAACATGCCGACGGTGCCGGCCTTCCACGGAGCCTCTCCACTTTCGCCATAAGCGACTGCAAGACCGCCGTCGTAAACCGCCTTCATTTGGGTCAGACCCGCAATGGCCTCCGGCGAATCGACCGTGCACTCAGTGCCGTCCTCGTTGAGGTAGCTACCGCCAGCTGCCTGGATGAAGTAGCCAATAGGACCCCACCAGGCGTCCATTGCAAAGCCCTTGTTTTCGCCACCGAGCGCGCTCACCGCAGTAGCGACTTCGGCGTAGGCATCCCAGTCCCATTCGCCGGCTTCGGCGAGGGCTCGGGGGTCGTCAGCACCGGCCTCAGCAATGAGGTCGTTGTTGAGGTACATGGCGAACGTTGACACGTCGCGGGGCAGACCCCACAGCTTGTCGCCCGGCGCACCTGCGTCGGGGTCGAAGGTCAAGTGGTACATGGGCTCGGGGTAGAACTCGCTGGTGTCGAAGCCGTCTTCGGCTGCGATCGGGGCCAGGTCGAGGATGAGACCAGCGCTCTGGAAACGAGCGATGTCAGTTCCCGGGATCCAGAAAACGTCAGGGGCGGTGCCGTTGGCGATCTCGGTGATGAGCTGGTCCTGATAGTTAGCACCGTCGGTGGTACCCGGCTCATAGGCCAGGGTGACTGAGTCTCCATTTTCGGCGTCGATGGTGTCGCTGATTGCTCCGTAGACCTCGGCCTCGGCGTCGTTGTCTGGGCGGGTGCGCCAGCGGATCGTGACGTCTTCGCCGCTTTCAGCGGGCTCGTCTGCGGCCGGGGCATCGGCTGCCGGCGCTTCTGTTGCGTCGGGTGCCTCGGTGCTACCGGACTCGTCGGCGGTGTCGTCACTCCCACCGCATGCGGCGGCGACCAGTGACAAGGCAACCGTTGCGGTTGCGATCTTCCGTGTTCTCTGCACAGTGTGCTCCTTCAGTGATGGTGGCGATTGTCGCCACCGTTTCTCCCCCTGCTCGCGATCGCGAGCCGGTGCTTGTTCTGCTGTTCGTTGCAGCACTCAGTCCCTGCGCGGAACATCGAGCTGCATCGTGAAACGGAACCCCGGTGTCGTCAGGCGAACCCTCCGACGTGGTGACGCGAATTCTTCCCCCTCACGGCCCTCCGGTGCATAACCGATCACATCATTGCCTCTCTTGCACTTTGTGTCAACAATGTTCGAAAGTGTTCGCTTGCCCGTCGCGGAGACGGCAGAATAAGGGCCCATGGATCCCGCATCAGCCGCTCCGGCAGTCGCAACGATGATGGGTGCCCGTTTGTCCCCCGAGGATCGACGCCGGCATCTGCTTGACGTGTCGCGAGTGATCGTCGAGGAGAACGGTGTTGGCGCGCTGTCGATGGAATCGGTCGCAGCCGAAGCGGGCGTGTCACGCGGTCTGGTCTACACGTACTTCAGCAACCGGGCGGGTCTGGTGGACGCGCTGTGGAATGAGGTCGCGGCGTTGTGGAAGGTGGAGGCCATGCCACCCCACGAGGAGCTCGTCGGGTCGGGCTCATTGCGTGAGTTGTTCGACGATCGGGTTGTGTCGAACACCCGCTGGTTCTTCGACCAGGTGGAGAGCAGCGGCCTCCTCTTTCATCGGCTCCAATCTGAGCCGGTGTTGGAATCCTCGATTTCAGAGGTGCGCAAGCGCGTGGAGCAGGACAACATCGAGTGGTGGGCTCGGCTGGTCGAGGCGATGGGTGTTGACAAGGACCGTGCCCTGGTGTTCTCAGCGCTCGTCAATGCCCCGAGTCATGTGATGTGGAGTCTGATCGCTCGCGGGCAGGCATCTCGGGAGGCCATCGAAACGGTCTTTTTCCTCACGTGCCGTGCTGGCCTCGACCAACTCCTCGCAGCCGATGATGCAATCGCCTCGGAGTAAGCATCGCCTCAGGATCGGGGCGCCCGGAGAGTTCGACCTTGCTGCCAGACTCACTATTGGATATTCTGTCAATAGCGTTGACCGCCGACCTCAGATGGTCCGCGCCACGATGAGAGCACCAGGAGATCACCATGCGATATCGACGACTGGGCCGAACTGCTTTGCAGGTGAGCGAAGTGTGCCTCGGGACCATGAACTTCGGTCCGACGACGTCCGAGCCCGAGTCGTTCGCCATTCTCGATCGGGCGCTTGAAAATGGCGTGAACTTCGTCGACACGGCGAATCAATACGGCGGAAGCACCGGGGTGGGCGCCACGGAGACCATCATCGGCAGCTGGCTCGCACAGGGCGGTGACCGCCGTGAGCAGATCGTGCTGGCGACCAAGTTGTATGAGCCGATGTCGGACCGGCCAAACGATCGTGGGCTGTCCGCTCGCAACATCCGGTTGGCGTGCGATGCCAGTCTGCGTCGACTGCAGACCGACCACATCGATCTGTACCAAATGCATCATCTCGACCGGGCTGCGCCGTGGGACGAGGTGTGGCAGGCCATGGAGACCCTGGTGGCGCAAGGCAAAATCATCTACGTCGGCTCCAGCAACTTCGCCGGTTGGACCGTCGCTCAGGCCAACGAGGCAGCGCGCTCCCGTCACTTTCTCGGGTTGGTGTCCGAACAGAGCCTGTACAACCTGACCGAGCGAACGATTGAGCTCGAGGTCATTCCTGCTTGTGAGTCGTACGGGCTCGGCCTGCTGCCATGGAGCCCGCTCGGCGGCGGCATCTTGGCCGGCGTGTTGTCCGGTGGCGACACTGGCCGCCGAGGGTCAGCCGACATGCAGCGTCGAGTTGCTTCGCTCCGACCACAACTCGAACAATGGGAGGCACTGTGTGCGGACCTGGGCGAACGGCCCAGCGATGTCGGCATCGCCTGGCTGTTGCACCAGCCCGCTGTGACGGCGCCGATCGTCGGGCCGCGCACCATCGCGCAGTTGGATGGAGCGCTGCATGCCACCTCGATTGAACTCTCACGCGACGTTCTCGATCGCATCGATGCGATCTTCCCAGGTCCGGGCCCGGCGCCCGAGGCCTACGCGTGGTGACACCTGGACCGAAAGAAGGAGACGCCAATGTCGAACAGCAATGAAACCAAGTCAGTCGAACGCCACGCCGAGCTCGGATGGCACGGCACCGACCGAAACGCACCAGAGGTTGTGCAGCAACGCGAGTATCTCGGGGCCAATAATGGGCTCCGGGATGTCGAGATTCTCGACCCGTCTGAGATCGAGCGTGCCGTCAAGATTTTCCGGCGCGATGGCTTCGTCCTCGTCGGTGATGCGCTCAGCCCCGACCAGACCGAGTTCCTCCGCAATGGAGTGGTCGAGGTTGTCGACGAGATCGTGGCGCACGACAGCGAACGCGGCGGTAACCGTGGATCGCACCGCTACTCGTTCGGAGGTTCCAGCGTCACCCGCAGCATGTTGCATCGGCCCGAGTGGCAGATGCTTGTCGATCTCCCGACGGTCACACCGATCGTCACCGCGATCTTCGAGTCGTCCGATTACCTGCTCCGCTCAGCGAGCGGCGACTTCTGTCTCCCCGGCGCGATCGAGTACCAGCCGTTGCATTCCGACATTCGTGACTTCGCGCCGGACGGGAACACACCGTTCAGTGCGTTCCACGATCCACGCGGCTTCTTGACGTTACGCGACCTTCCCTGCCCGTATGTGTGCGTGAACTTCTTGCCGTTCGATCAAACGGCGCTGAACGGGCCCACCCGCCAGATTCCAGGCTCCCAGCACTCCCGTGCTCCGATTCCCACGCTGGACGAAGAACCCGAGTGGATGCGTCTCAGTACTGCGTGCCCGGCGCCCGCCGGTGCGATTCAGATCCGTGACGTGCGGGCCTGGCACGGCGGCACGCCCAACCTGTCTGACGAGCTGCGGGCCATTCCCAACCTCGAGTTCTACGCGCCGTGGTTCCGCGAACCGATGATCCCAGGAATCACGTACGCCGATCACAAGAAGTTGTCTGAACACGCACAACATCTGACGCGTCTGAGTGTCATGGACTCCTCCGAGCAACTGCCGGCCGGGTACGTGGTCAAGCCGCTGCCCAACAGGACCTAGAGCATCTGCCACCACCGCCGCTCACGCGGGGATGGGTTACTGCTCGCCGAGGTGGCGGTGCTTGTACGCCCGGGCTCGACGGAATCGCGCGACGGTGACATAGCCGATGAAGATCGTCATGAAGCTCACCCATGCCACGAGTGCAATGAGCGCCAGAATCGAGAGCGGGCGTGCCCAACGCTGGCCCTCACCGGGCTGCTGCGTCGATTGAGCGAGGATCAGGGCCGCAGAGCCATTGTCGGGCAGCTCCCAGGTGAGGATTCCGTTCGCGTCCGGTTCCACATTGGTCTGCTCGCTTTTGATCACGCCCGGCAAGAGCGCCTGGAGTGTCACATTGAACGAGTCGGCTGGGGTTGCTCCGCTCGCGGCGATCTCGTCGGCGAACGGCTGACCCCCAACCGAAGCGACGAGGTCTGCATCGGCGAAGTCATCAAAGCCGCTGAGCACGAGACGACCACTGAGTTGGTTGGTGGTGATATCGCCGTTGGTTCCCCGACCGAGTTCCATCTGCGTGAAGGGTGGTCCGAGACTCTGCAACAGATTGGTCGCTTCGCCTTGCGAGCGGAACGGATGGGTCATCTGGAGGAACAGCCCGCCACTGCCGTCATCGGGCGCACGAGGTCCGTCAATCGACCAGCCGGCCTCGATGACATCGTCGAGGACCAGGTCGTCGACGAGCGTCGGGACCTGATCAAGGACGTCTTGATCGGCAAGCACCGTGACGGCGATCTGTCCTGTTCCATCAGATTCGACGACGACATCAACCGTGACGTCGAGTTGGCACGCAGCGAGAGCAACGGCGCATGCGAGAAGTGCGACGAGCCGCGTGATCACCCGATCCATGATCCCGCCATTATGACGGGGCCGATGGTCCGCGCTGCGGCACGGGCCATGGATTCATTGATTGCGTGGCCGCGCGTTCGACCAGATCGTGACGATCGAGAAGATCAGCTGATCACTCAGCTGCTTCGGGCGGCGGCAGTTCGCCTTCGCCCGTCACCGGCGGAACCGGCTTCTCGGTCGCGGTCATCTCGAGCTCGACCGACGCCGGAGGGACAAAGCCCTCAACCGAGGTGAACACGAACTTCTTCTTGCCCTCACCGCGCTCGGGATCGTCCTCGGCATCAACGACGATGATCTCGCCCGCCGAGAACTCCTTGTAGAGCAGCTTCTCGGACAGCGAGTCTTCGATGTGGCGCTGGATCGCACGACGCAACGGACGGCCACCGAGCTGCGGGTCGTAGCCCACTTCGGCGAGCAGTTCCTTTGCAGCTTGTTTGACCTCGATGCCGAGACCCTGGCCTTCGAGCTGAGCCGTGAGCCGCACGAGTTGCAGGTCGACCATCTGGAGCACCTCGTCACGAGACAGTTCGTGGAACACGATGGTCTCGTCGATGCGGTTGAGGAACTCGGGACGGAAGTGGTTCTTGAGCGAGTCGTTGACTTTTTCCTTCATCCGCTCGTAGCTCATGGCCGAATCGTCGGTGGTGAAGCCGAGGTTGGCCTTGCGTAGATCCTGGGTACCGAGGTTTGATGTCATGATCAACACCGTGTTGCGGAAGTCGACCGAGCGACCTTGGCTGTCGGTGAGGCGACCCTCTTCGAGAATCTGCAGCAACGTGTTGAACACGTCGGGGTGGGCCTTTTCGATCTCATCGAACAGCACGACGGAGAACGGCTTGCGGCGCACGGCTTCGGTCAGCTGGCCGCCCTCTTCGTACCCGACGTAGCCGGGAGGCGAACCGACGAGGCGGCTGACCGTGTGCTTTTCCATGTACTCGGACATGTCGAGCGTGATCAGCGCGTCGTCGTCACCGAACAGGAACTCGGTGAGGGTCTTGGCGAGCTCGGTCTTGCCGACACCGGTGGGGCCGAGGAAGATGAACGAGCCCGACGGACGCTTGGGGTCCTTGAGGCCGGCGCGCGTCCGGCGGATCGACTGCGATACGGCGGCCACAGCGTTCTCTTGGCCGATGATCCGCTTGTGCAGCTCGTCTTCCATTTTGAGGAGACGCTCGGTCTCTTCTTCGGTGAGCTTGTAGACGGGGATACCGGTCCACAGCGAGAGCACTTCGGCGACCGCTTCTTCGTCGACCTCGTCGAACAGGTCGACGCCGGAGGCCTTGACCTCGGTCTCCTTCTCGGCCTTCTCTTCGAGGAGCTTCTTCTCTTCGTCGCGCAGACGGCCGGCCTCTTCGAACTGCTGCTCTTCGACAGCGGTCTTCTTGGCTTCCTGCACTTCGTTGAGCTTCAATTCGAGATCGCGCAGGTCGGGCGGAGTCGCCATGCGCTTGATGCGCAGACGCGAGCCGGCCTCGTCGATGAGGTCGATGGCCTTGTCGGGCAGGTGCCGATCGCTGATGTAGCGGTCAGCGAGGTTGGCAGCAGCGACGAGGGCCTGGTCGGTGATGGTGACCCGGTGGTGCGACTCGTACTGATCGCGGATGCCCTTGAGGATCTCGATCGTGTGAGCGAGCGTTGGCTCGTCGACCTTGATCGGCTGGAAGCGACGCTCGAGTGCGGCGTCTTTCTCGACGTGCTTGCGGTACTCGTCGGTGGTGGTGGCACCGATGGTTTGGAGTTCGCCTCGGGCGAGCATCGGCTTGAGGATCGACGCAGCATCGATGGCACCTTCAGCGGCGCCGGCGCCGACGAGGGTGTGGATCTCGTCGATGAACAGCAAGATGTCGCCGCGGGTCTTGATTTCTTTGAGCACCTTCTTGAGGCGCTCTTCGAAGTCACCGCGGTAGCGGCTGCCGGCCACGAGCGAGCCGAGGTCGAGCGTGTAGAGCTGCTTGTTGGTGAGCGTGTCGGGCACGTCGTTGTTGACGATCTTCTGGGCGAGGCCCTCGACGATCGCGGTCTTGCCGACTCCGGGCTCACCAATGAGCACCGGGTTGTTCTTGGTGCGACGCGAGAGAATCTGCATCGTGCGTTCGAGCTCTTTCGAGCGACCGATCACGGGGTCGAGTTCACCCTGGCGCGCGGCCTCGGTGAGGTTGCGGCCGAACTGGTCGAGAATCTGAGAGTTGGCGCCCTTGTCGTCATCGCCGCCCTTGCTGCCAACGCCTGCCGCTGCCGGCGTGCCGCCTTCGGTCCGACCGCTGCTCCCGCCGGTGGAGCCGGATGGGCCTTGGTAACCCGAGAGGAGCTGGATGACCTGCTGGCGGACACGTGAAAGATCGGCGCCGAGCTTGACGAGCACCTGTGCGGCAACGCCTTCACCCTCGCGGATGAGACCGAGCAGGATGTGCTCGGTTCCGATGTAGTTGTGACCGAGCTGCAGTGCTTCGCGCAGTGACAGCTCGAGGACCTTCTTGGCGCGCGGCGTGAAGGGGATGTGGCCCGACGGCGACGAGCCGCCCTGGCCGATGATCTCTTCAACCTGGCTCCGCACCGCTTCGAGGCTGATGCCGAGCGACTCGAGGGCCTTCGCCGCGACGCCCTCACCTTCGTGGATGAGGCCGAGCAGGATGTGCTCGGTTCCGATGTAGCTGTGGTTGAGCAGCCGCGCTTCTTCTTGCGCGAGCACAACGACTCGTCGAGCTCGGTCGGTAAATCGTTCGAACATCTGCTGCCCTTTCGTTCAGGGGCCCCTCAATGAGCGCCGCCTGCGAGATGCGAAACAGCGCTCGGAACCTGTGCGTCAACCCTACCGGCCACCTGCCACGGTGCCCGATCGCGCGCCGTGACAGGTTTTCCTCAAATTCTGGGAATACGCGAGCCGATGAGCTGCATGTCGATGAACCTGCGCTGAGCGGGCCATGATCGGGTAATGCGTCTCGTTCTGATTGTTCTCGGAGTACTCGCCGCTGTCGTCGTCATCGCTGCGGTCATGATTCGACGGCTCGACCACGATGCCGGTGTGTGGCACGTCGATCCGCTCACCGCGCCGACGCCTTCGACACCGAACTCGTCTCGGGTCGTGCCGGCTGGTTCCGATGTCGATGCTGATGGGGCGGCTCCAGTTTTCGAGACATCGACACAGGATCTTGCGGCGGCGTTTGACCGGGTCGCTCGCGAGAGCGGGAGCGTCGATGTGGTGGGCGGCTCACCCGAGAGTGGTTTCGTCACCTACGTCCAAACGTCTGCGCTGTTCGCATTTCCCGACTACATCTCGGTCAAATTCATCGAGATCGATGCGGACACCAGCACCTTGGCGGTGTTCTCGCGATCACGGCTCGGCAAGAGCGACCTCGGTGTGAACAAGAAGCGGGTCACCGCCTGGCTCGACCAACTCCCCTGAGATCGCTTTCCTGAGATCGCTTCCCTGATGTTCTGGCCGCCAAGGTCAAGGCATGTGGAGGTTGCGCAGTCTGTGCGCAAGATCCACACGCGTTCGGCACAAATCGCTGACTCCCCGCGCGCTCGGTAACCTGCACGACGTGTCAGAGCCGCAGAACATCACGTCGCCGCTGCTTGCGCTGCCGGCAATGGATGTCGACCGCAAACGGATCGAGAAAGCGATGCACGAATCCGTGCATACGCCCGACTCGTATCTCAACGAAATCGCCTCGCATCTCATCGTGGCGGGCGGGAAGCGCTTACGTCCGGTGCTCGCTGTTGCCGCTGCCCAGATCAACGGCGTGGTTGCCTCTGAAGATGCGGTTCGAGGCGGTGTCTCCTGTGAGCTCGTCCACCTCGGGTCGCTGTATCACGACGACGTGATGGATGAGGCCGACACGCGTCGTGGCGTCGAGACGGTCAATGCCAAGTGGGGCAACCTGCAAGCCATCCTCGCCGGCGACTTTCTGCTCTCGCGTGCCTCTGAAATCGCAGCGTCGCTGGGCACCGAAGTTGCTGGCCTACTGGCGCGCACCATCGGGTGGTTGTGCGAAGGCCAAATCGCGGAGTTGCGCCACACGTATGACGTCAGCCGTCCGGAGCCGTCGTACTTCACCTCGATCCACGGCAAGACCGCTTCGCTCTATGGCACTGCTGCCCGCATTGGCGGCATCGTCGCCGGGCACGACCGGGTGACCATCGATGCGCTGACCGATTTTGGCAACGCCTACGGCATGGTCTTCCAGATTGTCGACGACATCCTTGACGTCACCGCGACCGATGAACAGCTGGGCAAGCCCGCTGGTCATGACATGGTTGAGGGCGTCTACACCTTGCCCGTGCTCCGCACCTTGGCCACCAACAGCACCGCGGCCGACGAGCTCGCAGATCTGCTCGGCTCACCGCTCGACGACGCTCAGCAGCAGAGAGCGTTGACGATCGTCCGCTCGAACGAAGGTGTCGCATCGGCGATGGCAACTGCTCGCGAATACGTGCAGCGGGCCGAAGATGCCGTCGCCGGATTTGCTGATACTCCGGCCACCGAGGCGTTGCGCACGGCTTCTCGAGTCCTGCTCGACTCAGCCGTTGTCCCCGCCTGAACCGACCATTCGGGATCCTCCTTCCATGGTGTTCTTCCATGGTCTTCGCGGGAATGTCCCCCTGAGTGCTCTTCGATCAGGCAGGCTGAGGCCATGCATGTAGTCATCGTCGGTGCCGGCGAAGTCGGTTGGTATCTCGCGCAGCGACTCGGCGCCGAGGGTCACGATGTAGTCGTCATCGAACAGAACGAGGCGATTGCCTCGGCGATCGGTGCCGAACTTGACGTGCAGGTTGTCATCGGCAGCGCCACGTTGCCGTCAACGCTGCAGGCCGCGCGGATCGATCGCGCCGACCTCCTCGCCGGCGTCACGCAGAACGACGAGGTCAACTTGATCGCCTCGCTGCTTGCGAAAGAGGCGGGCGTACCGCAGACCGTGGTCCGCATTCAGACCGAGGAACTGCGCGGCGAATCCGGGGCGCCGCTGCGCGAGGCAATGCGCGCCGACGTCGTCATCGACCCCGACGCCGACACCGCCGATGAGATCATGGAACTCACCGAGGCATCCGGTGCCGACGAGGTGTACCAGATGTCGGGTGGCGACCTCATCGTCCTCGGCTGCACCATTGGCGAAGGCTCTGCGCTTGCCGGCAGCACCCTCGCGGAGATCGGTGCAAGCTTTGAGCCCGACTGGAGCTTCCTGTTCGGAGCGCTGACTCGCGGCGGCGAAACAGTGATCCCGCGCGGCGATCAACGACTTGAGGCCGGCGACCACGTGCGCGTGCTCACCAGTCGCCAAGACCGCAACAAGATCCTCGAGCTGCTCGGCGCGTCTCACCGTCGTGCCAAGCGGGTGATGGTGCTTGGTGGCGGGGCCGTCGGTTCACGTGTGGCCGAGCGGCTGGAAATCGCGGGCGCTGATGTCGTGTTGGTCGAGCACGACCTTGACCGCGCCCGCGTGCTCTCCGAGAGGCTCCCGCGGATCACCGTGGTGCGGGGCGACATCGAAGACACCGACATGCTGAGCGAGGAGTCGATCAGCGACAAGGATCTTGTCATTGCTGCGACGGGTGACGACGCCGCCAACGTGCTGGCATGCGCGTTCGCGGCCAGCGGTCGCGACACCTTCACGGTCGCGGTCATCCATCGCCTGAGCTTGCTTCCGCTCGTCCGTCAGTTCGGCATCGACGCTGCGCTCAGCCCGCGCACTGCGTCGGCCAATGCGGTGTTGCGGCATGTGCGTGGCGGAACGGCATCGGTGGCGACGTTCCTCGAAAGTGATATCGAGGTTGACGAAATTGAGATCGAGGTCGGCTCCGAGGCGGACGGCGCCGTGGTCTCCGAGCTGCACCTGCCGCACTCGATCGTGCTGGGTGCGGTGATTCGGCCGGGAGAGCCGGGTCGGATCATTCGTGGGTACACGGTGCTCAACGCCGGCGACAATGTCGTGGTGTTCGCTCGGCCAGAGTCGCTGCCCGCCCTGCGCAAGGTGTTCACCACGTGACCAACGTGCCATCGGCACCGGGGTCGGACCATGGTCGGCGCCTGCACCATCCAGACTTGCGCGCGGCGTCAAACCCACGGGCGTCGATCTTTGGCGCGCGCGGCGAACGGTTACTGACCGAGCGACGTCGGCCGTCCCTCGCACTGAATGTCCTCGGCCTGACCGTCGCAGTCGTCGGCATCGGTATTGCGGTGTCCGGCATGGTCGATCTGATCGATGGTGGCCCCGATGTGGCTGCGTTGTTGCTCACGGGACTGGTCACCTGGATCGTCGGTTCTGTGTTGTGGCGGACCACGGTGGTTCCCAGTCAGATTCGGGTACTTGACGTCTTCACCACCGTCACGATCGCCTGGGTGACTATCGCCGCGGTCGGCGCGATCCCCTACCTCGTCACCGGTCACTTCACCCGCATCGACGATGCCTTGTTCGAAGCGATGTCCGGGTTCACCACGACGGGTGCAACGGTCACCGCCGACATTGAGGCGACGTCGAAGGGTCTGCTTTTCTGGCGGTCGATGACGCAGTGGATGGGCGGTATGGGCGTCATCGTGTTGGTCGTTGCCGTGCTGCCCACGGTCGGTTCTGGCGGCATGAGCCTGCTCGAAGCCGAGGCTCCGGGTCCGACGGGTGAACGCCTCACGCCGCGCGTGCGTGAAACCGCTCGACGGCTGTGGGCGGTGTACCTCGGCTTCACGGCACTGATGGCGACGGCGTACTTCGTTGCCGGCATGAGTCTCTATGACGCGGTGAGTCACTCCTTTACGACGGTGTCGACGGGCGGATTCTCTCCGTATCAGGGGTCGTTCGGCCACTTCGAGTCAGCGACGCTCGAATGGATCTGCATCGTCGGCATGATGCTTGCCGGTGGCAGCTTCACGTTGTACTGGCGTGCGTTGCGAGGCAACGTCAAGCCGCTGCTGCGGTCGACTGAGTTCCGCGTGTATTTGTTCATGGTCGGCGCGATGACGCTGTGGGCGTTCATTACGGCAGGGAACGGTGGAAGCCAGTCGACTGGTTTCCGCGATGCGTTGTTCACGGTGTCATCGACGGTCACGACGACCGGGTACGTCGCGACCGAGTACGGCTTGTGGAGCGAGACTGCGCAGTCTCTGCTGCTCATCGCGTTGCCACTGGGAGCGATGGCAGGCTCCACGGCCGGCGGTATCAAGATTCTCCGCATCATGGCGGTGTCGAGCTTTGCGCACCGCGAGGCGCTCAAGCATCTGCATCCGAAACTGGTGCGTCCTGTTCGTGTCGGCAACGCGATGCTGTCCGATGATGTGGCCGGCAAGGTTGTCGGGTTCCTGATCCTCGCGCTGGTGATCTTCGGTGGTGGATCGTTTGCGATCGCAGCCACCGGCCCGGACCTCATCACGTCGTTTTCGGCATCGGCGACGTCGCTCGGCAACGTCGGGCCGGGTCTCGGTGCGCTCGACCACACCGGGGGCTTCTTGGTCATCCCACGCGAGGGTCGTTTGATTGCGATTGGACAGATGTTGCTTGGTCGACTCGAGATCTATCCGGTGATTCTCGCGATCAGTGTGGTCACGTTGCGCCTGCCGAAGTCGATGCTGCCGCGCCGCACAAAGCGCTCCTGACCCGCACCTGACCGTCTGAGGCAGGGTCAGAGGGTCAGTCAGTTGAGCGCGATGACTGTCAGCGGGGTGGGTGCTGCGAACTCGGACATGGGGAGCGGGGTGATCTCGCGGCGCCGACCGACGACTTGGACGAGATGCAGTTGCTCGTCATGGGTGGCAACGATGCCTTTGGCCCGCATGACCGTCCCGACGTTGTCGTCCAAGGTCTGCTGCAACGCGGCATCGATGGCCCCGACCGATTCGAACGGCCCGAACTCGAGCGTCGTGACGGTGTGGGCGTCGAAGAGGCTGGGCGTGGCGGTGGCTGCAACCCCGTCCGGTCGCCGCCCCCCGAGCGCCAGAAATCTGCCGATGGCAGGGTCGCTCGCGCCGACGACAAAGACCGGCGTGTCGTCTCCGAGGTCGCCCAATCTGGCATCGACGAGCGAGCGTTGTTCATCATCGATCAAGTCGGTTTTGGTGAGCACGATCAGATCAGCTTTGGCGATCTGCGACTCGATTGCGTCGGTCACTCGTGCTGGCTGATCGTCGGTGAGGAGCTGATCCGCGGCGACGACAACCACGACGCCGTCGAGCATGAACCCGGCGGAGTTCCCCCACGGGGTCATCCGGTCTGGGTCGGCGACGCCGCTCAGTTCGACGATGACATGGTCGGGAGGGGTGTCACGTGCTCGGAGCTGGTCGAACGCTGCGCCGAAGCCGTCGATGAGACTGCAACACACGCATCCATCGGTGAGTTCCACGGTGTCGCCGTGACGGCGGGCGATCAGCGCTGCATCGATGTTGATTTCGCCGACGTCGTTGACCAAGACGGCAATCGGGCGATCGGTCACCGCCAAGAGCTCGTTGATCGCAGTGGTCTTGCCCGCACCGAGATATCCGGCGACGAAGGTGATCGGCACGCGACGACCGTCCCACGGAAGAAACTCGGGCTCCTGGTACGGCATTGTTGTTGAGGCTATTGCCCCGCCGTCGAGACGGCGTCGATGCCAGACCCTTCTGGCGGGGTTGCTGTGCGGATCATCCCTGGTCACGGCCCATCCGCGAACTCTGTGACACCCAATCTCTACCGTGGGCTCCATGTTGATCGTCGTTGTCCTTCTCGGCCTCGTGTTGGCCGGGTGCGCTGCTGCTGCGGCGTATTTCTTCGCGCTGCGGCGTGCCGAGCAGCAAGCTGCGTCGAACCTCGCCGACGAGCTGGGCGCACAGTCGCTCTCCAACGAGTCGCTGCAGCTTTCAATCGACACTGCGGTGCAGAGCGCTGTCGCAGCGGTGCGCGATCAGGCGAGCGCGGAACGAGACGCTGCGGTCAGTGCCGCGCTCGAGCAGAGCGCTGTGCTTCAGCGTGAGCAGTTGGGGGCCAAGGCATCGCAGGTACAGCAGCACGCCAGCGCCGATCTGGCGTCGAAGAAAGACGTCATCGACGAGCGGCTCGATCAGGTGCACGGCGAGATGCGCAGCGAGCTCACCAAGTTGACCGACATGGTCAATGCGCTGGGTCGCACAAATGCCGAGAAGTTCGGGCAGGTCGAAACTTCGCTCAAGGCGCATGCCGATGTGGCTGCAGCGGTCGCCGAGTCAGCCCAGGCATTGCGCACTGCCATCGCCAATCCGCAGGCGCGTGGTCAGTGGGGCGAGCGCATGGCTGAAGACGTGTTGCGCATGGCCGGGTTCATCGAGAACATCAACTACACCAAGCAGGGTCAGATCGACGGTGCGACCGGTCGACCCGATTACACGTTCAACATGCCCAAGGGTCACGCCCTGTACATGGACGTGAAGTTCCCGATGGCTTCCTACGTTCGGTACCTCGAAGCCCACACTGATGCCGAGCGCGAGGCCCACCTCAAGAACTTCTTGCGTGACGTACGAATGCGGGTCAAGGAACTGGCCAAGCGTGACTACGGCAATGTGGGCAATCAGCAGGCAGTCGACTACGTGTTGCTGTTCATTCCCAACGAACAGCTCACGGGATTCATCCACGAGCACGATCCCGGGCTGCTCGACGATGCCATGGGCCAGCAAGTGGTCATGTGCTCACCGCTCACCCTGTTTGCATTCATCGGCATCATCCGCCAGGCGTTCGACAACTTCATGATCGAGCAGACGAGCGACGAGATCCTGCAGTTGATCAGCAAGTTCGGGACCCAGTGGACCAAGTACTCCGAGCAGGTCGACAAGGTGAAGAAGCGCTTCGAAGGCGTCGAGAAGGAGTTCGAGGCCTTGGCCGGCACTCGTCGACGTGCCCTCGAGCGGCCGCTACGCGAACTCGACGGCATCCGCCAAGAACGCAACCTCCCAGTCGACGGCGAACTCTTTGCACTGCCCCGTGACATCGACGACAACGACACCCCTGCCGACGGCGCGATCCGTCAACTCGGCGCCTGACTGCCCGGTCGTTAACGCTCTGCGCCGCAGTGCCTGATTGAATCGAGCACTGTGAGCCAGCCTGCGTTCGACTTCGGCGACGAGATGCCCGAAGAAGTCGCTGACCCCACCTACACGGTGGGCGAGTTGGCCGAGGCGATCAACGATCAGCTTCGCCGCGGTTTCCGCGACGGCATTTGGGTGCGCGGCGAGATCAGCGGACTCCAGAATCGCGGGCCGCACACGTACTTCTCGCTGGTCGAAGACGGCGACAACGGCAAGGCCGTCATGAACGTGCAGTTGTTCGCGCCGGCCAAGGCCCGCCTTGCGCCGATGCTGCGCAAGTTCCGCCTTGAGCTGCGCAACGGCATGAAGGTGCGCATTCACGGCCACCTCGACTTCTGGGCTCAGGGCGGTCGGCTCGGCTTCAAGATGGCCAGCCTCGACCCGAAGTACACGATTGGCGACATCGCACAGTCCCGTGACGAAGTCGTCCGGCGGCTTGTCGCCGAGGGGTTGATGGACACCAACAAGCGACGTCCGATGTCGCCGGTGCCGCTTCGAGTCGGTGTGGTCACGAGCGTCGGCACCGCTGCCTGGCATGACTTCCACGACGAGCTCGCGCGCAGCGGGTTCGGGTTCCGTCTCGTCGTGGCCGATGTTCGGGTCCAGGGGGATCTCGCCGAAAACATGGTCACCGCGGGGATCGCGCGGTTGGCGATGCTCGGCACGCTCGACGTCATCGTGGTCATCCGCGGCGGCGGGGCCCGCAACGAGCTCGCGGTGTTCGATTCCGAGAAGATCGCTCGGATGATCGCCAACTCACCGGTGCCGGTGCTGACCGGTTTGGGCCACGAGGTCGACCGGAGTGTCGCTGACGATGTTGCGCACCTGGCGTTGAAGACCCCCACGGCGGTCGCTGGGGAACTCCTCGGACGGGTCGCCGCGTACACGACGAACGCCGAGCAGACGTTCGCTGCAATTCTTCAACGCAGCACCGCCGTGCTCACTGACGCCAGCACCGAATTGTCCGAGGTCGGCCACCGGATTGCCCGGCGCACACATGCCGCCGTCGAGCGGGCCGACGAGCGGTTGTCGATGCGAGTCGATCGGCTGGGCCGCAGCGGCCCGGCGGTGCTCGAACGTGCCACCGAGCGACTCGACCGCGTTGCGCTCAGGGTCGTCGAGCGGCCGACCGATGTTCTCGATCGGGCCGGCCAACGCCTCGACGTGTTGGCTGCACGAGTCGGGGGCCTCGATCCGGCCGTACAGATCGCGCGGGGCTGGACCATCACCCGCGACGCAGCCGGTGCCATCGTCCGGTCGGTGGCCGACATTGGCCCCGACGACATCGTCACCACCACGCTCATCGACGGCACCGTCACCAGTACGGTCACGGCAGCCGTCCCCACTGTTGACGCCACCATCACCACCAACGAGGACTCCTCATGACCGACGCCCCAGTACCCGGCTACGCCGCAGCGCTCACCGAACTCGATGCGATCTTGCGCGAGTTGGAGGGTTCCGATGTCGATGTCGACCATCTGGCCGAGCGTGTGTCGCGGGCGTCAGAACTCATCTCGCTCTGTCGCGGCAAGATTTCCAATGCGCAGATCAAGATTGAAGAGGTCACCGCCGACCTCGACGCGCCGTAATACCCCAACGTCGAGTCGCTCGGCCGGGTGGAACCTCTCCGACAACGCCGTGGGGCCGCACTGGGCGCCAGTAACCTCTGTCGGCATGTCGAGCGCCCCCGCGTCACTCAAGCAACTGGCGGCTCGAGTCGACGTTCGACTCGACGAGTTTCTGGCTGCCGAGCGCGACCGGTGGGCGAGCTTCGACAGCGAGTTGGCCCACCCGATCGAAGAGATCCGCCGCCTGGTTCTGTCCGGTGGGAAGCGACTCCGTCCGGCATTTTGCCACTGGGGCTATGTCGGCGCAGGTGGCGGCGACAATGACCAGATCGACATCGATGCCGGTGCCGCCTTCGAGCTGATGCATGCCTTCGCACTGTTCCACGACGACGTGATGGACGATGCGGATTCCCGTCGAGGTCAACCGACCACCCACACCGTGGCAGCTGCGGAGCATGCTGCAAATGACTGGGCGGGCGAGTCCCGACGGTTTGGAGAGGGTGTTGCGATTCTGGTCGGTGACTTGGCGTTCGTGTACGCCGACCAGCTGCTCGAAGAAGCCACGCTCGAAGCGTCGAGAATTTGGAATGAGCTGCGCGTCGAGCTCAACATCGGGCAGTACCTCGACATCCTCGGCGGTGTCAGTCGAACCCGCGACGTCGTGAAGTCCGAACGCATCTGCCGTTACAAGTCGGGGAAGTACACGATCGAACGTCCGCTGCATTTGGGTGCGGTGCTTGCTGCGCCCGAGCACGCCGACGAGCTCCTGCCTCATCTGAGCAACTACGGCCTGCCGTTGGGCGACGCTTTCCAGATGCGTGACGACGTGATGGGCGCGTTCGGCGACGAGGCAGTCACCGGCAAGCCTGTCGGTGGCGACCTGCTCGAGGGCAAGCCGACGCCGCTGCTCGCTCGAGCAACACGTCGCGCGGACGACGCTCAGCGTCGTGTGCTCGAACTCGTCGGTGACCCTGACCTCGATGCCGACACGGTCGCCAAGATCCAACAGGTCATCATCGACACGGGCGGGCTCGATGAACTCGAAGCCCACATCAGCGCGCTGACCGAGGCCGCTGTCACATCGCTCGACACTGCACCGATCACCCAGGTCGCCAAAACTGAACTGACCCAGCTGGCCGAATTCGTCAGCCAACGAACCACCTGAGGACGACTTGGTGCCTGGCACCAAGTCGTCCTTGCGGCCCAAGGAGCATCGTGAAAGTTGTCGTTATCGGAGCAGGGCTTGGCGGGTTGTCCGCTGCTGCACATCTGAGCAAAGCCGGACACGATGTGACGATCGTTGAGCGCGATGCGTTGCCCGGTGGGCGCGCCGGCATGGTGATCCGCGATGGGTTCCGCCTCGACAACGGTCCGACCGTGCTCACGATGCCCGATCTGCTTGAAGAGGCATTCCAGGCAGCGGGCGCGAACATGGCTGATCACATCACGATCAAGCCGGTCGATCCGATGTACCGCGCCTGTTACGCAGATGGTTCGACGCTGCTTGTGAAGCACGGCCGTGAGGCCATGACTGAAGAGATCGCCCGCTTTGCCGGCGACAAGGAGGCTGCTGCGTTTGGCGCGTTCGCCGACTGGCTCAAGAAGCTGTACACCGCGGAGATGCGGTCCTACATCGACACCAACCTTGATTCGCCGCTTGATCTGATCAAGCCGTGGCGCGATGGGCTGTCGATTCTCAAGCTCGGTGGTTTCGGCAAACTCGACAAGAAAGTTGCATCGTTCTTCGACGACGAGCGGTTGCAGCAGATCTTCAGCTTCCAGTCGATGTACGCGGGTCTCGCCCCGTACGAGGCTCTCGCGATCTACGCCGTCATCACCTATATGGATTCCGTGCAGGGCGTGTTCGTTCCCGAGGGCGGCATGCACATGATGGCGGTCGGCTTGGCCGAGGCGGTTGAGCAGGCCGGGGTCACCATTCGCTACGAGTCTCCTGTCAACCAGATCGTCCGGTTCGCCGACGGTTCGGTGCGCGGCGTTCGCCTTGGTGATGTGGGCAAGGAAGGCGGCGAGTTGCTCGAAGCTGATGCTGTCGTCTGTAATCCTGATCTCCCGGTGGCCTACCGCGAACTGCTCGATGGGGTCGACGTCCCGAAAAAGGCTCTGAATGGAAAGTACAGCCCGTCGTGTCTGCTGTGGGTGGCTGGCGTGAAGGGGACTCCGCCCCCGGACGCGGCACACCACAACATCCACTTCGGTGACGACTGGAACGGTTCGTTCAAGGCGCTGATCGATGACGGGGTCCGGATGCCTGACCCGTCGATTCTCGTCACCCTGCACTCGCTCGACGACCCGACGCTTGCGCCCGAGGGACACAGCAACCTCTACGTGCTCGAGCCGACACCGAACCTCAGCGGGAAGATCGACTGGTCGAAAGAGCGCGACACCATCACGGACTCGTTGCGGGCCAAGGTCGCGTCGCTCGGTTATCCGACCGACGTCGTCACCGAAGAGGTCTATGACCCACAGGACTGGCGCGACATGGGTATGGAGCAGGGCACACCGTTTGCCCTGGCGCACACGTTCTTCCAGACCGGGCCGTTCCGGCCGAACAACGTGACGAAGAAGGTGCCGGGCCTGGTGTTCACTGGCTCGTCGACGCTTCCCGGCGTCGGTGTGCCGATGGTGCTGGTGTCCGGCAAGCTCGCTGCCGAACGCGTCGACCAGTACGCGGCGGCGCGCAAATAGTCACGGATGGGGTCTGACCCCATTCGAAACTCCTACGCTTTGCACCAATGCGACTTCCGTTCCAGCGCACTCCGCCCACGCCGACGACGCACTTGCTGCCGTCGGGCCCGGTGACGTTGGACGAGAGCTACGAACTGTGCCGCGAGTTCAACAAGCGGCACGGCACCACGTACTACTGGTCGACCAAGGTGCTCCCGAAGATCAAGCAGCACCACGTGCACGCGTTGTACGCCTTCGCGCGGTATGCCGATGACATTGTCGATGAGATTCCCTCGCAGGGTGGGCGCGATGTGCCGACCGAAGTGCGGGCGGCGACGCTGGCCGATTTCGGGCAGCGGTTCTTTGACGATCTTGCTGCCGGCAAGTCGGAGGATCCGGTTCTCAAGGCGGTCGTACACACGGTGCGTGCCTTCGACATCGACACGACGGCGTTCGATCGGTTCCTCAGGTCGATGACCATGGACCTCACCGTCGAGTCGTATGAAACCTGGGACGACCTGCTCGTCTACATGGACGGATCGGCTGCAGTGATCGGCGAGATGATGCTGCCAATTCTGGAACCGTCGGATTACGACACGGCGCTGCCCCACGCTCGCGATCTTGGCAATGCCTTTCAGCTCACCAACTTCTTGCGTGACGTCGATGAGGACCTCGACCGGGGCCGCCAGTACATCCCTCTCGAGGACAGCCACCGCTTCGGCGCCGACCTCAACCAGCGTGCAGTCACGCCCGAGTTCATTGCGCTGATGCAGTTCGAGATCGAGCGCTGCCGCGCGCTGTATGAGTCGGCCGACATCGGCATCTCGATGTTGCCGGATCGGTCGGCGAAGGCCATTCGCGCGGCGTTCACCCTCTACGGCCGCATTCTCGACAAGATCGAGGCCCAGCAGTACGACGTGTTCACTTCTCGCGCCAGTGTGTCCACCACCGAAAAGGCGGCAATGGTCGTCAAGCTGCTTCGATGAGACTGGTCGTTGACGCCAATCACGCGGATCATGAGGCGGTGCGGTGAGCTCCGAGCGCAGGTGGGTTGATATGACCGAGGCCGTTGCCGGTGTGGTGACGGTGGGGGCGATGATCGCGACGCCGCTGTTGCCGCAGCGCGGTCTGGCGCGCAAGGTCCTGTCGTCGGTGGTCGTCACCGGGTTGTTTGCCACGACGACGGTCAATGCCGTGCGGCGTTGGGGTCCCGCCCGCGCGGGTGCCGCTGCCGGTACGACTGCGGTGGTAACGGCTGCAGTCGAGCGATTCGGCACGCTCACCGGGGTGCCGTTCGGTCGATATGCGTACTCCGGTGCGCTGCAGCCGCAGGTTGCTCATGTCCCGGTCATTGTTCCCATGGCGTGGTTCGCGATGTCGTTGCCGGCGCGTGAGACCGCTCATGCCGCGCTTGGCGAGCAGTCGACGATGGCCAAGCGCATTGCACTCGGTTCGGCAGCGATGACCGCATGGGATCTGTTCCTTGACCCGCAGATGGTCGGCGAGGGGTATTGGGCGTGGGCGCGTCGCGGTGTGTATCGCGGGATCCCGCTGAGCAACTTTGTCGGGTGGTTCATCACGGGTCTCGGCGTGATGGCGATGCTCGAAGCAATGCTGCCCGCCGCGGACGCGACCAATGAGCGGGCTGCATCGGATCCGCACCTCGTTGGCACGTACGGGTACATGGCGGCGATGGAGACGGTCGGGTTCGCCCGATACTTCCGTGACCCGGTGGTTGCTGCGGTCGGCGGGGCGGCGATGGTTCCGGTGGCCGTCACGGCCATCTTCAGGAGGTTGGTGCGATGAAAGCAATCATCGTCGGCGGCGGTGTTGGCGGCTTGTGTACGGCGATTCGCCTCGGCGCGGCCGGCCACGACGTCACCGTTTTTGAGCGCAACGAACAGGCCGGCGGCAAACTGGCGGTGTTCGAACGCGACGGGTTCACGTTCGACATCGGTCCCTCGTTGTTGACGTTGCCGCAGGTGTTCGACGACGTCTTTCAGCTCGCCGGAACTTCGCTGGACGAACAGCTCGACCTCGTCCGGCTCGATCCGCAGTTCCGCTACTTCTGGCGCGACGGGGCACGGCTCGTTGTCCACGATGACAACGACGCCACCGCTGCAGCGTTCGAAACGTTCGCGGGAGCAGGAGCGGCGTGGCGCGACCTCAACGAGCACGGTCGGCGGATCTGGGAGGTGTCCGAGCGGACGTTCTTCGCCGGCCCAATGTCGAACCCGCTCGATCTGCTGTCGCGGATGGAGTCCGCGAACGATCTGCGAACGATCGACGCCATGCGCTCGCTCAACGACGCCGCCCGGGCGTTGTTTGACGAACCCAAGCTGCAGCAGTGGCTGGGCCGCTACGCCACCTACTCGGGCTCGACGCCGCGCCGTGCGCCTGCCACGTTGTCGTGCATTCCACACGTCGAGGCTGGGCATGGCTGCTGGTATCCAACGGGTGGGCTTGGCGCACTTTGTGATGCACTTGTGCGCGTTGCTGGCAAGGTCGGCGTGGATATTCAGACTTCGTCTGATGTGGAACGCATCAACGAAGACGGCACCAGCGTGACGGGGATTCGACTCGTCGATGGTTCCGTGGTGGCTGCTGACGTTGTGATCGCGAACACCGACGCCGAGCACTTGTACGCCGACTTGCTGCCTGACGATGCTGCGCTGCGCACGGTTCGCAAGGCTGATCGTTCGACCAGCGGGTTCGCGATGTGCCTGGGCGTGCGCGGTGCAACTCCGGCGATCGACGGCGCTCCGCTCGGTCACCACAACGTGTTCTTCTCGAACAATGCTGCGCAGGAGTTCCGCCAGATCGAGGCGGGCCAACTCGCCGATGACCCGACGATCTACGCCTGCATCTCGTCGCTGACTGACGCGAGTCAGGCTCCTGCCGGTGATGAGAACTGGTTCATCCTGGTCAATACGCCGCCCGGTGCGGAGGTCAACACCGAGGACTACCGCGATCTCGTGCTCCGGCGTCTTGGCGAACACGGGGTCGATCTCGCCGGCCGTATGAGCTTCTCGGCGCGTATCACCCCGGCGGACATCGAGCGGCTCTACCGCTCGCCGGGCGGCGCCATTTACGGCAGCTCGTCGAATGGCAAGCGCGCGGCGTTTGCTCGACCCGCAAACCGTGGCGCACGTGCAGGGCTGTACTTGGTCGGCGGCTCGAGCCATCCCGGCGGCGGGCTGCCGCTCGTCGCGACAAGTGCTCGCATCGTGACGGAGATGATTGACCAGGACCACCGGTGACGCGTCACATCCGCCGACTGCTGAGTCGGCTGTTCCTGCTCACCCGTTGCGTGGCCGGTGGCATCGCGATTGCCCGGCTGGCGCGAGCAGCGATTGCGGCTCCGCCGGTGCGGCCGACGATGACACCTGCGCAGTCGATCAGCATGGTGATTCCGGCACGTGACGAAGCGCAACGGATCGGACCCGTGCTTGCAGCGTTGGTCGGTGCGCCGGGGGTCGGCGAGGTGCTGGTGGTTGACGACCAGTCGAGTGACGACACTGCCGACATTGCCCGCGCTGCCGGCGCTGTTGTCATCACCGGGACCCCGCTCCCTGACGGATGGGCAGGCAAGGCGTGGGCTTTGCAGCAGGGCATCGAGGCAGCGGGCGGCGAGTGGGTGGTGACGCTTGATGCGGACACGAATCCCGATCCTCGGCTTCCGCAGGCATTGGTCAGCCGGGCCATGGCCGAACAACTTGACCTGCTGACCGTGGGCGGGCGTTTCGACTGCCCGACCCCTGGGAGCCGGTGGCTGCATCCAGCGATGTTGACCACGCTCGTCTATCGCTTCGGGCCGCCGGGCGTCGTAACGGCGCCCGACCGGGCGATGGCCAACGGCCAGTGCATGGCGGTGCCGCGCCACTCGTTTCTCGAACGCGGCGCGATGCAGACGGTGCGCGGCGAGGTGGTCGAAGACATTGCACTCGCCCGCCGTATGGCCCACGACGGTGCTCGGGTCGGGTTTCTCGATGCGGGCGAGATGCTCGAAGTCCGCATGTTTGAGTCGCTTCGCGACACCTGGCGTGGTTGGGGTCGATCCCTGGCGTTGCCCGGCGTCGAGCCACGACGCCGCCAGCTCTTCGATCTCGCGGTGGTGTTGCTCGCTCAGGCACTTCCGCTCCCCCGCCTCGTGCTGCGCAAGGCCGACATTGTCGACGTCGTCCTGCTCGCGGTGCGGTTCGGCACGCTGGCCGGCACCCGCACCGCCTACTCGCGAGTCGATGTCGCGTACTGGTTGAGCCCGCTCGCCGACGTCCCTGCCGCGGTCACGATTGCCCGCGGCATCTTCCGTCGCGGGCCCCACAGCTGGCGCGGTCGCACCTACGCCTGACGGCGGTCGTCGAGCGCGGCGATCGCGAATCGGATGCCGATGATCGTCATCAATGCCCCCATCGCCGCGGTCCGGTACGGACCATCGACCGCGAGGTGCACGAACGGCAGGGCCAGCATCCCGGCTCGTGATCCCCAAGCGAACGACCGGGTGATCGCGAAGACGACGATGAGCACACCGACCGAGATCGCCACCGACACCGGAGCGAAGACGGCTGCTCCGCCGACGAAGGTCAGGATGCTCCGGCCGCCTGTGAAGTTGGCAAAGACGGGGTAGGCGTGGCCGATCATCGCTGCGCCGGTCGCCACATACGCGATCCCCCACACTCCGTCATCGGCAATCAGGACGCCGATGCCGGCAGCAACCACACCCTTGGCGACATCGCCGACGAACACCGGGATCGCGGCTTTCCTGCCGAGGGTCTCGCGAGCGTTCCAAAATCCTGGGTTGCGGTCACCGACCGTCCGCAGATCGACGGCGGCCCGACGCTTGGCGACAAGGTTGGCCACCGGGATGGAGCCGACGAGGTAGCCGACAACAACAGCAATGATGACGTCGACAATCGTCGGCGTAAACGTGCTGATCGAGTCCATTGCTGACAGCATGGCCGACACATGGCCCGCGTTGCATCCTTCCACCTGATTCGCGAGCGGCCAGGCCGTGCGCTGTTGGCCATGGCGCGACTCGGCGCCGATCGGCCGCAACTCCAACGCGTGCCGGGTCTGAAGTTCTGGAAGCTCCTGGGAACCGGCAACGGTGACGACACCGGCCCCGGCGCCGACCTGCGTCGGACCGCACTCTTTGCTGTGTGGGAGAGCGAGGAGCACCTCGACGACTTTCTGGCATCACATCGGATTCCTCGGCGCTGGCAGCGCGCGGAAGAGCACTTCACCGTCCGCCTTCGTGCGCTCGGCGGGCACGGGACGTGGCGCGGCGTTGACCCCCTCGATGGCATGGTCGACGGCGACCGGGCCGGTCGGGTTGCGGTGATCACTCGTGCCGATGTCCGTCGTCGTTCGTGGCGCGACTTTGCTGCGGCGGGCAAAGAGGTTGACGCCGAACTCCACACCGCTGCTGGCTTGATCGATGTGGTCGGCGTCGGTGAGGCACCGGTCGGTCGGCTCGCGACGTTCAGCCTCTGGGAGTCCGCCAAGGCGGTGCGCACCTACGCGTACGCCATGCCGCGGCATCAGCAGGTGATCGAACAGACGCGAGACGGCGACTGGTACGCCGAGGAGTTATTCGCGCGCTTCGAGCCATACGGCTCGACGGGGACCTGGAACGGCCGGAACCCGCTCGCCGACTGAACCGATCGACGCGACAGGCCAGCGGCGCCGATATATTCGTCTCGTTCGTTCCGGCAATGGAGCGAACTGCTGCCCAGATAGCTCAGTTGGTAGAGCAACGCATTCGTAATGCGTAGGTCCCGAGTTCGACTCTCGGTCTGGGCTCCACGTTTTACCTGATAGAAGCAGCTTTCTGCAGGTCGACCTCCGGTGGTAGTTCGCCGTTTTTCGCCGGAATTCCCCCTTATTCGCGGGACAGACGCGGGACAACACTGCGCAGCGACTCGCTGGCTTGTGCACCTGACGTCTTCGACGGGCTTTGACCGTGCGATCCCAACGAATTCAGGCGACCTGCGGCAGGTTGAGAGTTCTTGCCACCACCTGCCCGCAGTTGTGGGCCACCTTCAAGCTGGCGCCGAGAGGGTTTCCGGTTGATGTGGCCTGAATTATCGGCCTCGTTGCAGACAGTCTCGAATGCGTCTCTGGTACCGGCTCGACAAAAATTGCGTTGATTCACGAACGAGTGATGACATAACCGGCCTGGAGGGCCTGCGGCAGGTCAGAATAGTGCTTCGCCAAGCGAGATGGTTGCGGAGCCCCAGCCGAAATACCGGAGCTGACCCACAACCCTCCGGCCATCCAGAAGTCGTGGCGCTTGTGACTGTTGGCTGGAGACCAGGCGGAGGGCTAGAGGCCGCGGCTGACGGGCCAGAGGTCGGGGAAGTCGGCGGGGCGCTGTTCCATCTGGGCCGTGAAGGCTTCGGCCATGTCATCGGTGTCGAACATCGAGGCGTTCC
>JABJAB010000032.1 GCA_018666235.1 Ilumatobacter sp. | reverse complement strand
TCGGGGTAGACAATGCCGGGTGAAGGTGTGGGTCGTCGTCGTTGCACTCAGTGCATTGGCCGCGTGTGACGGCCTCGACGCGACCGGGACCACGACGACCGCGCCAGCCCCCGGAGAACTCGAGGCGAACGCCGTCATCGACGATGTCATCGATGGCGACACCGTCGACGTCATTATCACCGGCCGCGAAGAGCGGGTTCGGCTGATCGGCATCGACACGCCAGAAACCAAGAAGCCCAACAGCCCAATCGAGTGCTTCGGGCCCGAGGCCACGGCCTTCACCCAAGAACTTCTCCCGATTGGCACACCGGTCTACATCGAACGAGACGTCGTGAACCGGGACGACTTCGGGCGTCTCCTCGGTTACGTCTACCGAGCCGATGACGGCATTTTCGTCAACTACGAGATCATGCGCCAAGGCTTCGCCCAGCCGCTCTCGATCCCGCCCAACGACACCTTCGCCGAACTCTTCGCCGACGCAGCCCGCGCTGCGGAAGCTGACGACGCCGGTCTCTGGGCCGCCTGCAGCGGTTAACGTCCACTCCGTGACCACTCTCGCCGAACGGCTCGGACACGCCCCCGACGTGAAGCTCGTCATCCTCTCCTGCGACGACCTCGGCGCAAGCCACGCGTCGAATGTCGGTGTGTTCCAGGCAATGCGGGAAGGCGCGGCCACCTGCGCCTCGATCATGGTGCCCGCACCGTGGGCCTGCCACGCAGCGAACAACGTCGCACCGGGCGATGACATCGGCGTGCACCTCACCCTCAATGCCGAACACAGCTGCTATCGCTGGGGACCGATCACAAGCTCCCCCTCGCTGCTCTCCGGCGAAGGTGGATTCCCGCGTTCGCTCGAAGATCTCTGGGAACATGCTGACCACACCGAGGTGCTCCGCGAACTCCGAGCGCAGATCGAACGTGCTCTCGCCTGGGGCATCGACGTCACGCACCTCGCGCCGCATTTGTCGGCTATCACTCTGCGCCCCGAGTTCTTCGACGTCTACCTTGAGTTGGCCTTCGAATACCGGTTGCCAATCCGCCTCCCCTCCACCGTCACCGCCGAACACGCGGGATTCCCATTCCGCCAACTCGCTGCCGATGAAGGTGTGGTGTTTCCCGACCACTTCGACCACGACTGGCGCGCCGGCAGCTCAGATCGAGTCTTCGATGCCATCGCTGCGCTGCAGCCAGGAGTCACCGAGATCCACATCCAACCGGCCATCGACACGCCCGAAGTTCGAGCGTTCGCCGGGGATGCAGCCGATGGCTGGGTCGCCGACCTCAAGCTCGCCACCAGTGATGCATTACGCGCGGCCCTCGACGCGTCCGGCGCCGTGACGATCGGTTTCAAAGAACTCCGCGCTGCCCAGCGGGCGTAACTTCCCCGAGGGATCCGAGTCGGCCGAGGTGCCGACGCTACGCGGTAGCGACGAGTGTGGCGAGAGCCGTGGCTGCGTCGCCCGACTTCAGCAGATCAAGGATCTGGCCGGTGTGGCCCACTGCCTTCAGCTTGCCCCGCATGAACGCGACCGTGGGGTCGAAATCGTCAGCGGCTGCGTCGACGAGCGACACGGTGATGACAATCTCGGCGTCATCCGGTCCGTCGACGCGCTCGTCCTTCTTGGCAACCACAACGATGTACCGCACGCTCATGAAGTCACACTCTCGCGCACTCCGGCGAACAGGTCGCGCTCGCTGTCGTCAGCCGGGATGGGGCCGACCACCGAACGAGCCAGGATCCAGTCTTCCCAGGGGTAGGCAATCGACAACTGCTCGTCGGTGAGTCCGAACCACCAACCGGCATTCGGGTCGACCTGCGTCGCATGCGCCCGTAAAGCACCCGTGCGGGCCCACTGGAAATCGGTGCAATCGATTTTGCTGGTCACCCGATGATCCTGACCGTCGCGAGCGAGCCATTCTTCAGAGAACGGGGATGCACCCGTGTGCTCGATCATGGCTTCATGCACTGCAACGATGCGCGCTTTGGTCCACACCGAGTAGTAGAGCTTCGAAGGCTGGAAGGGCTCACCAAGCTCGGGATACCAGTCCGGATCGCCGGCACGATCGAACGCCAACACCGAAATGTCGTGCACGCGCAGATGGTCGGGATGCGGGTAACCGGCCTGGTCATCGCCATAGGTGATAATGACTTGCGACTTCGTCCGGCGGACGATGGCAACCAGACGACCAACTGCTTCGTCAAGGTCAGCCTGGTGGAAGCAGCCAGGATGCTCATTCGGCGGTGTCTCGGCCATGCCCGAGTCGCGATAGCCAAGCATCTCGACCTCGTCGAAGCCGATGACGGCTGCTGCGGCAGCCAGCTCCGGCGCCCGCATCGAGGCCACAAGCGCGCGCTCCTCATCGGGCTCAAGACCGTGGAACGGTTGCCCTTCCTCGCGCAAGGAGGGGTTCTGGAGATCGCCCTCTTCGCCACCGGTACAACAGACGAGAACCGTGTGGACACCGTCGGCGCCGTACTTGGCGAGCGTCGGCGCGCCTTTTGACGCCTCGTCGTCCGGATGTGCATGGACGGTCAACAGCGTCAGACGATCAGCCACAAGCGGAGGATACCGGCGCTGCCGCAGGCGAGGGCTGGTGGCCTACGATGCAGCGTTGGTGAGCAGGCAAGAAAAGATCAGGCACCAGGCGCTGCCGGCGGCAAGGCGAGAGACACGGCCCAGGAGCCGGGCACTCGCGTACGCGGCCGGATTGGGCGTGATGCTCAGCGTGTTGGGGGCATGCGACACCGGTGACGGCAAGACCCTGCCGGAACCGACCGGCACCATTGCCCCGGCGACCGTGCCACCAGTGACGGAGTTGCCGCTCGACGGAGTCGGCACGCTCGCATCGCTTCCTCTCGAGTCACCGATTCTCGACAGCAGCAGGCCGCTCCCCACGCCGTCAGGACCGTTCAGCATCGTTGCCCCCTGGACCGACGGCAGCCCCATCGATTCGATCAACACTTGCGACGGCGCCAACGTGTCACCGGCGGTCAGTTGGACCGCCGTCCCTGAGGGCACCGTCGAGCTCGCCATCGCCTTCGTGGACGAATCGATCGATGACGGACCCCCGTTCATCCACTGGGTGCTCGCCGGACTCAGCCCAACCGACATCTCCCTCTCCGAGGGATCGACGCCACTCGGTGCCATCGAAGGGCTCAATTTCTTCGGCAATGTCGGCTACGACGGACCCTGCCCACCGCCTGGCGACCCCGCACATACATATCGCCTCACGATCTTTGCGCTCAACCAGCAGACCGAACTTGCCGATGGCACTCCAGCAGCCGATCTTCTGGATTTTGTTCAGATCGTTGCGATCGCGTCGACTGACGTGACCGGAACATTCGAACAATGACTACGGTCGATACAACGTGATCAGCAAGTGACAGGGGCACTCTGTGCCGGACGACAACGACAACCGAACCGCTGAATCGTCAGGATTCGAACCGGCGCGTCGTGTCCCGCCTCTCACGTCAGTCGAGTCCCCCGGCACCGCTGCCCGAGACGACGATCTGCACATCGATTTCGGTGAGTTGGGCGATGTACTGCCAAGCGCAATCGACCAATTGCTCGATGCCGACGGATCGGTCGTCATTGTGCTTGATCGCGACGGCACCGTTCGGACCGTGAATCCTGTTGCACTGCGGGTGCTCGGGGCCACGTCGTCAGATCAAATGACCGAAGGCTCGCCAGCACACGCGATGCTGCAGTCGTTGCTCGACCATGTCCCACAACACCTGCTCACATCGACCGAGTACGGCACCTGGCAGGGCGACTTCGACCACACCGACGAGGTGGGCCGCGCTTTGGTCTTCCGCGCAACGGTTGCGGTGCGACCGGGCAGCGTCGACAGCGGCGACGATGGCTACATCGCGGTGATCGCGCACGAGGTGACCGCAGCCCGCCACGAGACCGAGCAGCTCCGCCACCGCGCAAGTCACGATCCCCTGACCGGTTTATCAAATCGCCGGCAAGTGCTGTCGGTTCTCGAAAACGCCGTCGCTCGACAACGCGGCGACCACGGTCATGTGGCTGCGCTCTTCATCGATCTCGATCGTCTGAAATATGTCAACGACGCGCTCGGCCACGCCGTGGGCGATCGACTCCTCGTCTCAACCGCAGCTCGACTCGCTGAGGCGGTTCGGCCGAGCGACCACGTTGCCCGGATCGGTGGCGATGAGTTCCTCGTCGTCTGCAGCGACATGCCCGACACTGTCACGGCTCTTGAACTGTCTGATCGGATCCGGCAGGCGCTCAGCGGCCGACTGCGAGTCCGCGAGCTCGACCTCGAATTCTCCGTCAGTGTCGGCATCGCGCTGTCCGACTCCGACACGCTCAGCTTGGCTGACCAATCGGCGGCCTCGACGCTGATCAGTAATGCCGACACGGCAATGTACGAAGCGAAGCGAACGGGACGAGGACGCTCCGTGCTGTTCACATCGCAGATGCGTTCCGCGGCGCGTGAACGCACCGAACTGGCAGCGGCACTCGCACAGGCCGTTGCTCGCAACGAACTCACCATCGAATACCAGCCGGTTTTCTCTGCTGTGACGCGCCGCGCCTCGGCCACTGAGGCGCTGGTGCGTTGGACGCACCCCACACGCGGCCGAATCGACCCGACCACGTTTGTTTCCGTCGCTGAAGAGTCAGGATCAATTGGCCGGCTGGGTGAGTTCGTGCTGCGAACGAGCCTCACGGACCTGCGGCACTGGATCGACCAGGGTCTCGTCGGCGACGACTTCACCGTGCACGCGAATGTGTCGCAGGTGCAGCTGTCGAGTTCTTCTTTCGTCCATCAGGTGCAGACCATCCTGCGCGATCGCGGTGTCGCCGCGTCGCGTCTGGTCCTTGAGGCGCGCGAAAGTGCGTTGGTCAGCAGCAACGTCGACGTACAGCGGACAGTTCGGGCACTACGACGCATCGGTGTTCGCATCGCTGTCGACAACTTCGGGACGGGCGCGAGCGCGCTGTCGGTGTTGACCGACGTTGGCGCCGACTATCTCAAGCTCGACGGTTCGCTCGCGCTGCCATCCGGTTCGTCCGACGCCGACATTCGACTGGTGCGGGCACTTGTCCTGCTTGCCCATGCGCTCGACATGCAGGTCGTCGCCGAGCGAGTGAGCGGCGCAGAACAGTTGAAACATCTCCGTGCTGCCGGCTGCGACTTCGTGCAAGGCCACCTTCTCGGCATCCCGCGCCCCAACGAGGGACAGCACCCGGCGCCACGTTGGCCCGAAGATTCTCAGAGTTGATCGTTCGTTTCTCAGCCGCTGCCCAACCGCCAACAGCGGCTCGGTAGCCTGGAAGCGTGCCGCTCCCACCTCCCCCACCCGGCTCCGGATTCTCCGGCACGCCGCAACCCGGAGGTTCACCGGCCTCGACGCCGACGGGAGCGCCCGCGACGTCGACAACGTGCTATCGGCACCCCAACACCGCAACCGGTCGGCGCTGCACTCGGTGCGGCAAGCCGGCGTGCAACCGGTGCCTCACCACCGCCGCGGTTGGCAGCCACTGCCCTGACTGCGCCAAGGCCGCGCAGCCCGACTTGAAATCGCGTGCAAAGTTCTGGTCAGCCGGCCAACCCAACCTCATCACGATGGTGCTCATCGGGATGAACGTCGCTGTGTTCGTCGGCGTACTGCTCTGGACGCGCGACAGCGGAGCACTCACAGGGTCGATTACCGAAGCCCACGTCAACCTCGGCCTCAGCAAGGACGTTCTGGCTCAACCGCTCGTGTGGGACCCTGGGAGCGGCGACCCAATCGTGACCGAGCCAGGAGGCTGGTATCGCCTCGTCACATCAGGCTTCATGCACTTCGGGGTCATTCACATCGCCTTGAATATGTATTTCCTGTATGTGCTGGGCCCGTTGCTGGAGCCATCGCTCGGACGCGCCCGCTTCCTGCTGCTCTACACGGCATCACTCCTCGGCGGTTCCCTTGGCGTGCTGGTGCTCGATCAAGGGGCGCTGACGGCTGGCGCATCGGGGGCCGTCTTCGGCCTCATGTCTGCTGCGGCGGTGGGGCTCTGGCGACGCGGGATCAACCCGTTCTCCACAAGCATCGGGACCACCTTGATCCTCAACTTGTTCCTCACCTTCTTCGTCGGCGGCATCTCGATCGGCGGCCACGTCGGTGGTGCCATCGCCGGTGCGGTATGCGCGACCGTCATGCTGGCACCAGGCCACAAGCCAATGAAGGCCTGGGCCACCTATGCAGCACCAGCGGCGGTCGGGATCATCAGCATCGTGCTGTCCGTCATTATCGTCAATGCGGTCTGATCCCCGCATCGCCCACGGTGGCAGCCGAACGTTTGCGAACACGCGACGACGGCCGCCCGATCCGGTCGTACGATGATGAGATGTCACTGCGCTCGACTCACATCGACCGGATGCGAAACGGCAGCTTCGACACCCTGATCATCGGTGGCGGCATCAACGGTGCGGTCACTGCCGCGTCGCTCGCCGGTCGCGGGGCGAACGTTGCCCTCGTCGATCGCGGCGACTTCGCCAGCTTCACCAGCCAGGCTTCGTCCAACCTCGTCTGGGGTGGGTTCAAATACTTGGAGAACTACGAGCTGTGGCTCGTGTTCAAGCTGTGCCGCTCACGCAACCGGCTGATGAAGGCGTACCGCGACAACATCAAACAGATCGGGTTCTACGCAGCACTCGACGAAAAGGGTCCGTACAAGCCCTGGTTTGCGGCGTTCGGAGCACTCGGCTACTGGATCATTGGACTGTTCGGCACCAGTCGCCCACGTTTGCTGAGCCGAGACGACATCGAAACCGAAGAACCGGCGATCAACACCGAACATGTTGCCGGCGGCATCGATTACCACGACGGAATCCTGGTCGACAACGACGCTCGGTTCGTCTTCAACTTCGTCCGCTCTGCGATCGAGGCGGGCGCAACGGCGGCCAACTACGTCGAGATGGTGTCAGCCACCCGATCAGACGACAAGTGGACGGCAACACTGCGGTGCGTCGACACGGGCGAAGAGTTCACGACGACGACAAGCACGATCGTGAACGCTGCCGGGCCGTTTGTCGACGAAACAAATCAGCAGTGGGGGCTCACGACCGAGCACCGCATCGTCTACTCGAAGGGCATCCATCTCGTGGTTCCCCGGCTGACGACGAACAACCACCACAAGGTGCTGGCGTTCTACGACGACACCGAGCGACTCTTCTATGTGATTCCGATGGGTCGCCGGTCGGTGATCGGCACGACCGACACACGCGTCGACACGCCATACACCGCAGTTGACGATGCCGACATCGATTTCCTGCTCGACCAGATCAATGCCCGCATGGATCTCCCTGCACCGCTCACCCGGCAGGACATCATCGCCGAGCGCTCTGGCGTACGACCACTTGTCGTCAATGCCGGCAAAGGCGACCAGAAGGACGTCGACTGGACCAAGCTCAGTCGCAAACATGCCGTCGAGGTGGACCGCACCGAGCGAGTTGTCACGATTTTCGGCGGCAAGCTCACCGACTGCCTCAACGTGGGTGAAGAAGTCGCCGCCGAGATCGAGTCGCTCGGTGTCCCGCTCGAACGCGACCTCCACAACTGGTACGGCGAGCCTGCCAAGGCAACCCGCAAGGAATTCTTCCGCCAGGCCCGGCTGATGCGTCTCGACGACCTGCGCGAGAAGCCCGATACCGAACCGCTGAGCGAACGGCTGTGGCGCCGATACGGCCGCCGGGCATTTGCCATGCTCGAAGAGATCCGTCAAGACCCGCGCATGGCCGAGGACATCATGGGTTCGGCTGACTATCTGCGGGCCGAGCTGTACTCTGCCGCCGAGTCCGAGATGATTACCCGCCTCGAAGACTTCATGCGTCGCCGCTCCAAGATCGAGCTGGTGGTCCATGACGACGACATCAATACCTCTGCGGGCCTCCGCGAAGTCGCCGAAATTCTGTTTGGCGACGACGCCGATCATCGCTTGGCCGAGTACTTCGGCGGAGCTGACAAGGTGCCGACTGCTGTCCGCAACGGCCCGACCCCTGCCGACGTCCTTGCCTGAGATCGCACGATGCTGAGGTGGCTGCGGCAGCTGTTCAACACGTCACCTCTCGAGTTTGATGAATCGTGGCGTCCTGAACTCGTCTCGGGTTTTCAACACTGGTCACTTCTGAGCCAGGCCGAACTCGATCGCATGGAGATGCTCGTCACGCGCTTCATGGCCACGATCGACTGGGAGGCGGCCAACGGATTCGAGCTGACCGAACAGATCAAGGTCCTGATTGCCGCCCAGGCTTCGATGCTGTTGCTCGGCCTCGACCTCGACGGCTACGACGATGTCACCTCGGTCATCGTCCATCCGGCAAACGTGAGGCTGCGTGGCAATCGGCCGAGCGGGGGCGGCACGTTCTCATCGGCGCCGATCGTCATCTCTGGCCAAGCTCACTACCAAGGCCCGGTGCTGCTGTCATGGGCCGCTGCTCGGCGCGGTGCACGGTTCCCAGAGCACGGCCACAACGTCGTTTATCACGAGTTCGCACATCGTCTCGACATGCTGGACGGCGTCACCGACGGCACCCCGCCGCTCGAGGATGCGGCCGCCATGGCTCGCTGGACCGCAGTATGCACGGCGGCGTACGACGAAGTCCGGGCCCAGGGCTCACCCGTATTGCGGCCATACGCGGGAACCAACCCCGCAGAATTCTTTGCGGTCGCGACTGAGGTGTTCTTCAACCAACCGCACGAACTGTGCGAGCACGAACCTGCCTTGTACGGCGAGTTGCGATCGTTCTACGGGCAGGACCCCGCAGCCCGTATCTCTCGGCCGCGCCGCCATCACCAGCACGGTTGAGCCACGCGCTCGACCCACCGGCCACCTGTTCCGCTTTTGACCGAGGATGAGCGGGACAGGTGTAGCGTCCGGCGGCGATGAACGAGTACGCCAATGCCTCCACCACGCTCCCGACGCAGCAGCTGTACATCGGCGGCAGGTACGTAGACGCGACGTCAGGTGAGACCTTTGAGACGATCAACCCCGCCACGAACCAGGTGATCTGCGAGGTGCAGCAGGCAAGCCAAGGTGACGTCGACGACGCCGTGGCTGCCGCGCAGGCAGGTTTCGCTGTCTGGTCGGCGATGCCGGCAATGGAGCGCACGCGCATCATGCTCAAGGCGGTGGAGATCCTCCGAGAACGCAACGACGAGATCGCACATCTCGAAACACTCGATTCGGGCAAGCCGTTGTCGGAGACGACCACGGTCGACATCGTCAGCGGCGCCGACCAGATCGAGTACTACGCCGGCCTCATCTCGATGCTGCACGGCCAACACTTCGACTTCCCTCCCAACGGCTTCGCATCGGTCAAGCGCGAACCGCTCGGCGTCTGTGCAGGGATCGGCGCATGGAACTACCCCGTACAGATTGCGATGTGGAAGTCGGCGCCCGCTCTTGCATGCGGTAACTCCTTCATCTTCAAGCCGGCCGAGCTGACGCCGTTGACGGCGCTCAAGCTCGCCGAGGTCTACACCGCGGCCGGGCTGCCCGACGGCGTGTTCAACGTGGTGCAAGGCGATTACCGCGTCGGTCAGATGCTGTCGCGCCATGAGTCCATCGCGAAAATTTCGCTGACCGGTGAGGTCGGCACCGGCAAGAAAGTGATGGCAGATGCCGCCACCACGCTGAAGGGCGTCACGCTCGAACTCGGCGGCAAGAGCCCGATCATCGTGTTCGACGACGCTGACCTTGACAACGCGGTCAACGCAACGCTTGTGGCCAACTTCTACTCGGCCGGCGAGGTCTGCTCAAACGGCACGCGGGTGTTCGTGCAGCGGGGCCTCTACGAAGCCTTCGTGGCCAAGCTCGGCCCTCGTACCGAAGCGTTGAAGATCGGCGACCCGTTCGATCCCGACGTGATGGTGGGCCCACTGATCAGCCGCGAGCACCACAGCAAGGTGATGGGCTACATGGACGCCGCACTGGCGAGCACAGCGCGCCACGTCTGTGGCGGTTCGGTGCCCGACGATGTCGCACTTGCTCACGGCAACTATGTGACACCGGCGATCTTTGCTGACTGCGACGACGAGATGTCGTTCGTCAGGGAAGAGGTCTTCGGGCCGCTGATGTCGGTGCTCCCATTCGACGACGAGGACGAAGTACTCCACCGCGCAAACGACACCAACTACGGCCTCTCAGGTGCGGTGTTCACGCGTGACTTCGCTCGGGCTCACCGCGTCGCCAACGCCATCGAGGCAGGCAACGTCTGGATCAACAGCTATAACGATCTGCCGCCGTCGATTCCCTTCGGTGGCTACAAGCAGTCTGGCTACGGCCGCGAGAACGGGCTGGTGACGTTGGACCACTTCACCCAGTGGAAGACGATCTACGCCAACCTCGGCGATTTCGAGGCGTACTACTGAAGCCCGCGGCACAACACCATGGCTGAGCTGGCGTTTTGTGCGTTCAGTAACTCTGTGACAGTGCTCGTGCAGAGTGGGAACCATGAAGAACGCCCGCACGAACACCAGCACCGCACACCAACTCACCCTGCTGCCCGATCTCGCTCCTGCCCCGAACGTCAGTGCCCGCTTCCTCTTGAGCCACGACACCCGTGAGCTTGGCATGCGTCAGGTCGCCGAGATTCGCCACATGCTGGCCGAGCGCAAGGCTGCTCGCGAGTCCGCCAACGTCCTCACGCTGCCCGCCCGCACAGACCGCGCTGCCTAAGCCGGTTGACATGGCGACCGAGCGCTGACGAACTGCAAGCATGCCGAGTATCTTGATTCGAGATTTGGCAACCGGAGCCCATGCTGTGCTGAGTCACCGGGGTGCATCAGCCAGCGTTGGGTGCCAGGTCTCTCACCGCTTGCCAGTGATCGAGATCCGGGTCAAGGGGCAGAATAGAGAGCGAGCTTGTGGTCACGCCGTTGTCGAAGTACGACTGGATCTGAGCCCGACACGCCTCAGGCGAACCGTGCACGATCAGCTCATCCACCACTGAGTCAGGAATCTCGGCCAGGGCAGCTTTGCGGTCTCCCGCCTTCCATGCGTCCCACATACCCTGCAACTCTTCGCCGCGGCCGAGCCAATCGTGGAACGCTGCATAGACCGGCACGTTCAAGTACGCAGCAATTGCGAACTTCGCCGCGGCGCGCACCACCTCGGTGTTCTCGCTCGGGCAGCAGAAGATGCGGGCCACAATCTCGCGATCATCGCCGCCCGCGGCATCGGTAACGATCGGTACGACCTTGGCGACATCGTCGGCAGACAGCCAGTTGATGATCGCCCCATCGCCCTCGCGACCGGCAAGCCGCAACATGCCTTCGCGCAGCGCGGCGACGAGCACGGGCGGCTTGTGCTCGGGTTGGATGGCCAGCCGGAATCCGTTGATCTCGAACGTGTCGTAGCTCTTCTTGATCTTCTCGCCCTCGAGAGCGTCTTTGATGAAGCGGACAACGTCGCGGACTTTCTTGTACGGCTCCTCGAAGGGCACACCGTTCCAGCGCTCGACGATCACATTGCTCGACGAACCGATCCCGATCGCAAATCGCCCCGGCGCGGCATCGGCCAGCGAAGCAACGCTCTGCACGAAACAAGCAGGTGAGCGGGTGTAGGCCGGAACGATTGCCGTACCGAGCCGCAACCGGGGCTCCCACGCTGCGGCGAGTGCCAGAGGCGTGAACGCATCAGCCCCGTCTGCCTCAGCAGACCAAATGTCGGTATAGCCCATGTCGGCGAGCTCACTGAGCTTCTCGGCGTGCGAGTGCAGTGGGCCGGGAAGCGGAACGGACATGCCTGGTCGTTGTGGAAGCGCCATCGGGCGACCTTACGCAGCGCGCCACGCTCAGAGCGAAGGCTCAACCATCATCGCCTCGACGACCTCAGGCCTTCGAGAGGCGAACAATCACACTCTGACTGGCCGTGGCGAGCAACGTGCCGTCCTCGGCGAACATGTGCACCAACCCGTGGCCAAAGCCGCGTTCCACTGCATGGACGCGAATATCCATCAGCACCCACTCCGTCGGCACCATCCGACAGACTCGCAGTGTGTTGTCCAGGCTGTTGCCACCGCCGCGAACACCCAGCGCCTGGCCGACGCCGCTCGGAACGAAGTCGCCGAGCACAGCGAGTGTCGTGGCATCCATCCCGGTGATGACGTCAGGGATCCGCGCCCACAACAGATACTGCCCGTCGCTCGGCTCGCCGAGTTCCTGCAAAGCGAGGTCGTCGTACGCCCGACCCTTCACCATGCGCTGATCGAGTCGCTCGTTGATCGTGCCCGACCAGTCAGAGTGATGGGTGCGCTGCGGGTAGCTCAGCGGGTCGCCAACGCCTTCTGGCATCTGTTCCCACTGCCCGGCATGCTCCATTGGACGATCACCGAGCGCAGCATTGACGGTCAAGATCTCACGATCGGCAACGTGACAGACCGCTCGAGCCTGGGTGATCTGATGACCTTCGACCGCAATGGTCACGTCGACATCAACGACCTCTCCCGGCTTGGCGTATGACAGGTACTGGGCTGTTGCCCAGACGCACTCGCGGCCCGACGTCCCTTCGAGCGCCGAGATCGCCGCACCCAGACCAGACCCGCCGAACATGAAACCTCCGGTCGTCGAAATCCCTGACGTGACCGGCAGCTTCCATCGAAATCGATTGTGCGTCGCTTCGAGCCCGATGAAGTTGCGTGAGTCCATGCGGTGGCCAGCGTAGATGCTCGAATCTGCGCGGAATTCCTGGCCCAGGCAAGCGCCTGATGCCTGCGTCATCCGCAGGGTGGCGAGGCGGAGCGAACAATGAGCAAGGCACACGTGAATTGCGAGTTCATCGGCGGGTCGCCAACGACATACAGTCAGCCCATGAAGGTTGCACTGACGGTCAATGATTTCTTAAGTCGCGCCGAGCGGGTCTACCCCGATCGCATTGCGGTGGTCGATGAACCCGATCAACCCGCCGAGTCATGGGGCGCGATCAGCTATCGCGAGATGGCCGAGCGCGCCCGTGCGATGGCTGCAGGTTTGGATGCCCTCGGCATTCAGCAGGGCGAACGCATTGCGATGGTCAGCCACAACTCGGCGCGCCTGTTAACCGCGCTGTTCGGCGTGTCCGGTTCGGGCCGTGTGCTCGTTCCTGTCAACTTCCGCCTCGTCGCGGCAGAGATCAGTTACATCGTTGAGCACTCCGGCGCACGCGTTCTTCTCATCGACCCCGAGCTCGAAGAGGCCCTCGCTGACGTTGAGTGCGAGCACAAGATGATCATTGGCGCCGAGAGCGACGCCATCCTGATGAAGTTCGGCGTTGAGCCCGAGCCGTGGGAACCCGACGAGGGCGCCACTGCGACCATCAACTACACCTCAGGTACCACCGCTCGCCCGAAGGGCGTGCAGCTCACCCATCGCAACGTGTGGATCAACGCATCAACGTTTGGCTGGCACATGCAGGTCTCGGACCGTGACGTGTATCTCCACACGCTCCCCCAATTCCACTGCAACGGTTGGGGCATGCTCTACGCCGTCAGCGGGATGGGAGGCAAGCACGTCATCATCCGCAAGATCGACGGCCACGAGATCCTGCGCCGCGTCGAAGAACATGGCGTCACGTTGATCTGCTGTGCACCGGCCGTCCTCAGCGCAATCATCGACGCAGCTGCCGAACTCGCAGCCGAGGGCAAGCCGATTCCCGGTCGAGACCAGGTCCGTATCGTCGTTGCCGGCGCTCCCCCGCCGACGACCACAATCGAGCGGACCGAGACGGACCTCGGCTGGGAGTTTGTTCAGATCTACGGCCTCACCGAGACCGCACCGTTGATCACGATCAACCGCAACCGCGCGGAGTTTGACAACCTGTCGCCAACCGAACGCGCCGTCAAGCTCAGCCGGGCTGGTGCGCCGTCGATCGGCACGACGATGGACGTCGACGAGCACGGTGAAATCATGGCGCGCAGCAACACGATTATGGAGGGGTATTGGCAGCAGCCGGATCAAACCGCGATGGCAATCCGCGATGGCTTCTTCCACACCGGTGACGGCGGCATCGTCGATGACGACAACTACATCGTCATCTCCGACCGCAAGAAGGACGTCATCATTTCGGGCGGCGAAAACGTTTCGTCGATTGAGGTCGAGGACGCGCTGTTCCAGCATCCCGAGATCACCGAGGTTGCTGTCATCGGCATCCCGGATGAGAAGTGGGGCGAGCTCGTCACGGCTCTGGTTGTGACGACCCCGGAGAGCAACGTGACTGAAGCCGAGGTCATCGCGTTCTGCAAGGAGCGACTCGCCGGCTACAAGTGTCCGAAGAAGATCGAGTTCCGCGATGAACTGGCCCGCACGGCCACCGGCAAGCTCCAAAAGTTCAAGCTGCGCGAACCCTTCTGGGAAGGCACCACGAGACAGATCAACTGACGCGGACGACTTGGTGCCTGGCACCAAGTCGTCTCACTCGAGGGTGGCGTAGGTGGTGCTGCGGTCGTCGGTCGTGCCGGCGGTGGCGACACACTCAGATAGATCGACCAGGTACTGATCGATCACTCCGGTGTTGGTGTTACTCACGGTTGAGTGAAGGTTGTCGGGCGGGGTCTGACGGTCGTGGTACCAACCACGCTCGAGTAGCGCATCGCCGAGTGCGAACATGTCGATGCCGCTGTCGGGTTCAGCAGCCATTGCAACGAGGTGGAACTGCCCTTCGCCGAGCACTCGCACTCCGTCGACCGCCATGATCCCGGCCCGCATCAAGTCCGCGTTGACCAACGTCTGTTGCGTGAGGTCGATGTAGCCGTCGACGCCGAGGTGCTGCATGACAGCCCACGCACACGCCATCGGCAGACCCGAACGGGTGCCCTGCATGTTCGGCGACGCATAGAATCCACCCAGCCAGTCGTCGAACACGAACGTCTGGTACTTGCGGGACTCCTTCGTGTTGTGGAGGATGACCGACACACCCTTCGGCGCGTAGCCCAGCTTGTGAATGTCCGCAGAAATCGTGGTCACCCCGTCAACCCGAAAGTCCCACGGCAGAACGTCGCGCCCGATTCGCTCGGCGAACGGCAGCACGAAGCCGCCCATGCAGGCGTCGACATGGCAGTTTGCACCAACTGATTTCGCCAGGGCTGCAATCGATGGAATGTCATCCTGCACGCCTTGTGGGTACTGAGGCGCTGACCCGACGACGAGCACCGTGTTGTCGTTGACCATCGACGCCATCGCTTCGACGTTCGCCGTGTAGTCCTCACGCACGGGCGCTTTGTGCACCGTGAGGCCGAAGTTGTCAGCCGCCTTGTGAAATGCAGCATGCGCACTCTCCGAAAGCACCATCTCCGGTTCGGTGATGTTGCGCTCGGCGAGCCCGCGCTTGCGGGCAGCGAGCACACCGCAAAGGATCGACTCAGTGCCACCGCTCGTCAGGAACCCTGCTGTGTTTTCGTCGCCATTGAGAAGGTCGGCCGTCCAGCCGACCACGTCGGACTGGATCTGTCGCAACGATGGAAATGCTTGCGTGTTCAACGCGTTCTCGTGGAGATACAGCCGTGCGGCCTGCTCGGCGACTTCGTGTACCGATGGACCGCCGTCATAGACCATGCCGAAGGTCTTGCCGTCGGACCACTTCACGTCGCCCGATCGCTTGTCGGTGAGCTCGGCGATCACTTCGTCGACCGGTCGTCCTTGCTGTCCCAGCGCTGCCATGCCATCAGTGTCGCGCACTCATCAGAGCGCACCGTTGACGAGCGACTCAGTGACGGCGGGGTCGGGACCAGGTGTCACTCGACTTGAAATGAGTGATTCAGGTGACGGTGACTGTGGGTCGTTCAGCGACGCGCTGCTCGAGGCGGCGGTCGGTGTCAACAGCAACACGATGCATGACGCGCCGATACGTCGGGTAGTCAGCGACCGCGTAGTGCTGCGAACCCCGGTTGTCCCAGATTGCAATCGTGTCCGGCCTCCACCGCAGCCTGACCTGATGGTCGGGCCGGTTGATCGCATCGAGCAGATAGTTGACGATGCGTTGGGATTCACCAGCGCCCGTCCCCATGATCCATCGCGAGTTCGACTCGCTGACGTTGATGTAGGGCCGCCCGGTGACCGGGTGATGCGAGACGATCGGCCACACTGCCGAGCCTGCCGACACCATCATGTCGGTGATCCCTTGGTTGCCAGCGGACTCATACGCCCCGTTTCGAAACTGCCCAGGGTCGTGGCAGATCTGCATGCCTTCGAGATCACTTCGAAAGCCCGGATCGAGTGAGTCGTAGACCGAGTACATGCTTGCCCAGAGCGTGTCGCCGCCGACTGGCGGAACGATCACTGCCTTGAGAATCGAGGCGAACGGCGGCTTCTCTCGAAAGGTCATGTCGCTGTGCCACTCCGAGGCGTCAGGCCGATCGCCTGGCTGCCAGTCGAGCACTGCCACATCGCCATGTTCGGGCAGTGTGTTGTAGCTGTGGTGCCGGGGAGCCAAATCACCGAGCAGTTGCCCGAGCCGCACATGCATCTCTGGCGTCAGTGGCTGGTTGCGAAAGAAGAGCACCTGGTGATCGATCAAGGCGTCGTAGATCGACTCGACGGTGGCCGCGGCCAACTCCTCATCACCGCCAAGCTCCAACCCCAGATCGAGGTCACGCACTTCGGCGCCCAGCGCTGGCGACCAACGTTCCACGCTCAGTTTCCTCATTTGTTGACCGTACCTCTGGCGCTGACGCGAGGGTGACGCGATCACCCTCGCGCTTTGTTAGGCGACCTTGACACTTTCGGACAAGGGCTGTCTACACTCCAGGCGATGAGAACTCGTGGCGCCCTCGCCCTGCGTGCCATTGCGATCGTTGCGGCCTGCGCAGTGAGCGCTTCAGCCTGCGGCGGCGACGACGCCGATGTCACCATCTATTCAGGTCGCACCGACCGGTTGATTCAGCCGATTCTGGACGATTTCGAAGAGGCCAGTGGCCTCAGCGTCGAGGTGAAGTACGGCAACTCGGCCGACCTTGCCCTGCTGATTGAAGAGGAAGCAGCGTCGGGTGGATCGAAGGCCGACGTCTTCCTGTCCCAAAGCCCTGGCTCGATCGGGTTCCTCGAGCAGAACGATCGACTCGCCGAACTCCCCGCTGCAACATTGGCACTGGTCCCGCCGTCGGTCAGCGACGATGGCGGCAAGTGGGTCGGATTCTCAGGCCGACAACGCGTCCTGGTCTACAACACCGACCAGGTCGACCCTGCCGACCTACCGGACAGCGTCTTTGCACTGACCGACCCGGAGTGGTCGGGGCGTGTCGGCGTCGCCCCGAGCAACGGGTCGTTCCAAGATTTCGTCACCGCGATGCGCGTGACCGAAGGTGACGACGTCACCGCTGAATGGCTTGCCGACCTCAAGACCAACGACCCGAAGATCTACGCGAACAACAACGCCATTGTTCAGGCCGTTGGCCGCGGCGAGGTCGAGGTCGGCCTGGTCAATCACTATTACAACTACCGCGCCGTGGCTGAAGACCCGAATCAACCATCAGCCAACCACAACTTCGCCCCCGATGACCCCGGTTCGCTCCTCATCGTCACGGGCGCCGCGATCCTTGCTACCGACGACGCCGAAGAGTTCGCTGCGGGCACGCAACTGATCGATTTCCTGTTGAGTAGTGCTGGTCAGCAGTACTTCGCCACGGAGACATTCGAGTACCCACTCGCCGCTGGCGAAGAACCGGCGGGGGGCGTGCCACCGATCGACTTCGCTGACGTGGGCGGCATTGCTTACGAATTGCTCGGCGGCGGCCTCGGACAAACTCGAGTGCTCATCACCGACGCCGGCTTCGACGGCTGACCACTCCGCTGCCCTGATGACCGACGCTGCCCTGGCACCGTCCCGGCCTCGACCGGGCGCCAGACAGCGCACGACAACGGGCTGGGTCACTCCGAGTCGGTTGATCGGCCTCGCAATCGGCGCACTCTTTGCTGGTCCGGCGGCCTTCGTCGTTTGGCGCACGATTCGGCTCGGCGGTGACCTCGGTGACGTCCTGTCCGAGGTGCCCGCACCGCTGTGGCGCACGATCCAACTGTCGGTTCTCGTGTCCACATCGACCGCCGTCCTCGGCACGGGACTCGCCTGGCTGACCACGCGCACCGACCTTCCCGGTCGCCGACTCTGGCGCATCGCTCTTGTCCTGCCGCTCGTGCTGCCGTCGTTCGTCGGCGCAGCGGCTTTCATTGCCGGGCTAGCTCCGGGCGGGGTGCTCTACGATGCGCTGACCGCCGTCGGCATCACTCCCCCCAGCAGATTTCGCGGCCTCGGAGCATCGTGGCTCGTTCTCACCGCCTTCACCTATCCCTATGTGTACCTGCCCGTTGCGGCACGACTGCTCAGGCTGCGTTCGAGTCTCGAAGAGAGCGGCCGCATGCTTGGCCTGTCGTCGACCGCCACGTTCTTCAAGGTCACGCTGCCACAGCTCCGCACCGCGGTCTTCGGCGGGGCACTGCTCGTCTTTCTGTACACCCTCAGCGAATTCGGCGCCGTCCAGCTTCTTGGCTACGACACCCTGACGCGCGTCATCTTCGCCAGCCGCCAGACCAACCGGGCATTGTCGTTCGCCGCCGCTTCCGTCGTGCTCGTGCTCGCACTTGGCGTCGTTGCACTCGAACGATCCCAGCGTGGGGTTTCACGGCCCGACGACCGAGCGTCGATGCTGACTCGCCACCCGACCCACCTGCGGTGGGGCACCGTCCCTGCGCTGGCGGCGTGCACGCTGGTTCTCTCGGTCGGGCTCCTCGTGCCAGTCGCCAGCCTGGCCACGTGGGCACAACGCGGCCTCGCCGACGGCCGCGTCGGATTCGGCGAGTTGGTACAGCCTGCAATGAGCACCGCCATTGTGGCCATCGCTGCCGCGATCGCGGCAACGGTCATCGTCCTCCCGATCGCGTTGGCCACCACTCGTCGTCCTCACCGATCGTCGGATATCGCCGCGGTCTCGGTCGTTGTTGGCTTCGCCATCCCCGGCCTCGTGCTCGCCCTCGCCCTCGCCGTCCTCACCCTCAACACGCCGGCCCTTGACCGGCTGTACCAGACCACAGCCCTGCTGATCCTTGCGTACGTGATTCACTTCGGAAGCCAAGCCCTCGCCAGTTCGGAATCCGCCGCGCGCTCCGTTCCGAACTCGTTGCGCGAATCCAGTCGGCTCCTCGAGCCCAATCCCGTGCGCCGCTTCTTGACTGTCGACTTTCCACTGATGCGGCCGGGCCTCGTCGCTGGCGCCGGACTGGTCCTGCTGTCGACCGTCAAAGAGTTGCCAGCCACGCTGTTGTTGTCGCCCCCGGACTTCTCAACGCTGTCGACCGAAATCTGGTCGGCGTACGAAGAAGGCTTCTACGCAGCGGCCGGTCTGGCCTCGTTGGTGTTGATCGGGGTGTCGGCGGTGTTGACCTGGGTACTCGTACTACGAGGGAGTGACGTTGTCAGAAAGTGAAGCCCCTGCCGCGCCCGACACGGCAGCGACACCATCTGCCGCCCAGTTAGCCTCAACACGAATGACGAGCGGATTCGACGCCTTCACTGGCGCAGCGGTCACGATGCGCGAGGTCTCGGTGACCTACAGGGCCGGCGGTGGCGACAACGTCGTCGCGGTCGAACGAGCAGATCTCAATGTGGAGCCGGGCTCAATCGTTGCGCTCCTTGGACCATCCGGTTGCGGCAAGACGTCCCTCCTCCGCGCGATCGCCGGCCTCGAAGAGCCATCGTCCGGCGAGGTTGTCATTGGCGGGCGCACCGCCAGCGCCTGTCCAGATCCTGCGTCGTCGACCAAGCGCACGTGGGTCCAACCCGAACAGCGCGATGTCGGCATGGTTTTCCAGGACGGAGCGCTCTTCCCGCACCTCAGTGTCCGCCAGAACATCGTGTTCGGACTCCGAGCAACTCGCAAGAAGTTCAGCAAACCGGAGATCGCTGCTCGCGTTGCCGAGTTGCTCGAACTCGTCGATCTCGCCGACTACGGCAACCGGATGCCCGGCACATTGTCCGGCGGCCAGCAGCAGCGCGTGGCGCTCGCTCGCTCGCTCGCACCGCAGCCAAAGGTCCTGCTCCTCGACGAACCGTTCTCCGCGCTCGACACCGCCCTGCGCGTTCAGGTGCGTGCCGAGGTCGCCCGTATCCTCCGCGACATTGGTGTCACCACCATTTTTGTCACTCACGACCAGGACGAAGCCTTCGTACTTGGCGACAAGGTCGCGGTCATGCAGAACGGACGCATCGAGCAGTTCGGCACGCCTGATGAGCTGTACCGGTCGCCGCGCACACCGTGGGTCGCCGGGTTCGTCGGCGAGGCCAACTTCGTCGTCGGAACCGTGACCGATGAAGCGGCCGCGGAGGTCGCCGCCACGCCCATCGGCGTGATCTCGATCGATGATCACCGCACTGACCCGACCGAGAGCCAGGTGCAGGTCCTCGTCCGTCCGGAACAGATTGCCCTTGCTGCATGGAGCGACGCCGACGACCGCCCGGTCGGCGAGGCAGCGACGGTCGCCGCCGTCGAGTACTACGGCCACGATGTCCGGTACGAACTCGAACTTGATGACGGCACCACGTTGGCAGCACGCACGCACTCGACGGAGCTGTTCGCCCGCGGCGACCGAGTCGTCGCCACGTTCCAACGTCGGCAGCGCAACTCACAATCTGCGGCATTCTCGATTGGACGCCCGCGTCCCGCCGACGACCGTTGACCAACGGCTCTGAGCCTGGGGGTCAGCCACCCGCATAAACTCCGACTGTGACCGCCGCACTGCAGCTCGCCGACCTCCGCATCTTCACCGAACCGCAGCAGGGAGCGTCCTATGACGACCTGCTCGCCGTCGCCCTGCGCGCCGAAGAACTCGGCTTCGGCGCATTCTTCCGGAGCGATCACTACCTCACCATGGGCGTGGGTGATGGCCTCCCGGGACCGACCGATGCCTGGGTGGCGCTCGCTGGTCTCGCCCGAGACACCTCAACGATACGACTCGGCACGCTCGTCTCATCTGCCACGTTTCGCCTCCCAGGACCACTCGCCGTCAGCGTCGCCCAGGTCGATCAGATGTCGGGCGGACGGGTCGATTTTGGACTCGGCGCCGGGTGGTTCGCTGCCGAGCACGAAGCGTATGGCATCCCCTTTCCCAAGCTTGGCGAACGGTTCGATCGCCTCGAAGAACAGCTCGACATCATCACGGGAATGTGGGCCACGCCTGTTGGTGAGACCTACGACAATCCCGGTGGGCACTACCCCGTCGTCAATTCGCCTGCGTTGCCGAAGCCGCATGCCGGGCCGCCCCCGATCATCATCGGCGGCGGCGGTCCGAAGCGCACGCCCGCACTCGCGGCCAAGTTCGCAGCAGAGTTCAACACGCCGTTCGTCAGCCGCGAGTTCTTCACTCAGCAGCGCGGACGGGTCCGCGCTGCCTGCGAGACAATCGATCGCGACCCCAACGATCTCGTGTACTCCGCCGCCCTCATCGTGTGCTGCGGTGCCAACGAGGCCGAAGTTGCTCGACGAGCAGCCAGTATCGGACGAGAGCCGAGCGAGCTGCGCGAAAATGGGCTCGCCGGCACGCCGGGCGAGGTAGCTGAACGCATCCGTTCGTGGCGCGATGCCGGCGCTGAGCGGATCTACCTGCAGATGATGGACCTTGACGACCTCGACCATCTCAACCTGATCGCCCACGATGTCGCCACCCAGCTGAACTGAACCGGACCGAGTCGAGAACACCATGAACGAAACCACCATTTTCCCCGCCCGCACCATCGTGACGATGGACCCAAGCCAGCCCACTGTCGAGGCAGTTGCCGTACGCGACGGCAAGGTCCTCGCTGCCGGCTCGCTCGACGAGTGCGCCAGCTGGGGTCCACACACTGTCGATGACCGTTTCGCGGATCACGTCCTGACTCCCGGAATGATCGAGGCTCACGCGCACACCTTTGAAGGGGCGTTCGGCTTGCTGCCCTACGCCGGATGGTTCCCCCGACACCGTCCGGACGGCAGCACCGCTCCCGGCGTGAAGACCTATGACGACCTGCTCAATCTGCTTCGACGACTCGATCAGGAAACCCAAGGGTCGCAGGAACCCATCGTGGTCTGGGGTTTCGATCCGATCTACTTCGTCGACGAGGAACGCTTGACTCGCGACCATCTGGACCGAGCGTCGACGGAGCGGCCCATCTTCGTCTTCCACGCCAGTGCGCATCTCGCCACGGTCAACTCCGCGATGCTCACTCGTCACGAGGTCACTCGCGAGACCCAGACGGTGGGGGTCGCTCGCGATGGGAACGGTGAGCCCAACGGTGAACTGCAGGAAATGCCCGCCATCGCTCTTGCCACATCAGCGATCCACATGATCATGCGGATGATGGGCGATCCGGAGGCCATCCGCACGCTGGGCCAGATGTGCGCGAACACCGGTATCACCTCACTCGTCGACCTCGGCGCCAGTGGCGTCACGCGCCCCGAGGGCCAGGACGTTTGGCACCAAGTCGTCACCGACGAGTTTCCTGCCCGCATCCACCAACGACACCTCATCGGCATGATGCCAGGGTTGAACGACTGGGGAGCGGCTGCGGATCAAGTCAAGGCCTTCGAGCTTGACGACACCGCTCGACTCCGGACCGCCGGATTGAAGATCGTGCTCGATGGATCGATCCAGGGCTTTACCGCCAAGATGAAGTGGCCGGGCTACTACTCCCCCGACGGGATTTCACCGACCGACCACGGTGTCTGGATGGTGCCGCCGGAGCAACTGCTGGAGATGGTCCGCCCCTTCCACGAACGCCGTATCAACACCCACGTGCACTGCAACGGAGACCTCACGATCGATCTCTGGATCGACGTTGTTGAGCAGTTGCTCCTCGAATCGGCCTGGCTCGATCACCGCTACACCGTGCAACACAGCCAGCTCACGAGTGCTGCTCAGTACCGCCGGATGGCGAAGCTGGGCATGTGCGCCAACATTTTCTCCAATCACATCTGGTACTGGGGTGATCAGCACCACGACATCACGGTTGGTCCGGAACGGGCGCGGCGAATGGAAGCATGCCGAACGGCCGAAGAAGCCGGCGTGTCGTTCTCGCTCCACACCGACGCAAGCGTCACGCCGCTTGGCCATCTCCACACGATGTGGTGTGCCGTCAACCGCGTCACCCCGTCCGGTCGGGTGCTCAGCGAGCATGAGCGCATCTCAGCGCAGTCCGCACTCCACGCCGTCACCACGGGTGCTGCATACCAGCTCCACGCCGACGACGAGTTCGGCAGCATCGAGTGCGGCAAGGCCGCCGACTTCACGGTGCTCGAAGACAACCCACTCACCGTCGACCCGATGAGCATCAAGGACATCGGAGTCTGGGGCACCATCGTCGGCGGCACTGCCAACGAAGCCGCCCACCCCGGCGCCTAATCACCACCACCCGCGTTCAGCCGACAGCGGCGTCGAATCGTGCGGTGAGCGCATGGGGGTCGAACTCGCCGCTGACGGCAATTGCCTCGAGCCGGCTCCCCTCGACACCGCTGGCGCTCGGAGCGGCCGACGTGGTGGGACCCACCACCTGTACGAGCAGCTGCTGCTCGCCGGTATCGATCCACCCCTTGAGCCGCAGGAGTCCAAGCGGCAGGTCAGCCAGCAAGCTGTCGACGCTCGCTGCGGGGATCACGCCGCCGATCCACGACCATCGGACATATCGATCGTCGTGTTCAGCAGACGCCATGTCGAGTCGCTCCGATGGTCGCAGGCCGAGCACGACATCAACCGGCAGATCGCTGCCATCAACTGGCGCTGACTGGGCAATCGACTCGATGACGGTGCACGCTGCCCGGCGCTCCGAACCAGAGCACAGATCCGCCTTCGTCAGCACGATCAGATCCGCTCCGGCGAGCTGACGCTCAACCTCCCCGCCGACGTACTTGTCGACGAGCTGGCGACGAATCGAGTCCGCAGCTGCGAGCACGATCACACCGCCCGAATCGAAGCCCGCCGACGTCCCCCACGCCGCAGCCACGGCCGGATCAGCCACCCCACTCGCCTCGATCACGATGTGGTCCGGCGGTTCGTCCGCGTCGCGCAACGAGATGAGCGTCTCAAACAGATCACCGCCGAGTGTGCAACAGACGCATCCGTTTGGAAGGTTGATGACCCCGGTGTCGCTGGCCGCCGCAAGAAGTTCCGCGTCGATGCCGATGGCACCGAAGTCGTTGACGATCACGCCGAGTCGGCGCCCGTCCGGATTCTGCAGCAGCCGATTGAGGAGCGTCGTCTTTCCCGCACCGAGGTACCCGCCGATGACCGTGATCGGAATCGCAGGTCGATGCTGAAAATGAGCCGCCGATGCCACGACACCATGTTGGCACCCACCGACATGAAACGATCACCTGATGGGGAACGACCACGTCAACACTGGACCACTGGCTGGCATCAAGGTGGTCGACATGTCCGTCATGATCGCCGGCCCGTTGGCAGCCATGATGCTCGCTGACCAGGGTGCTGACGTTGTCAAGGTTGAGTCCCCCGGCATGGGCGACATGATGCGTCACCTCGGCTCGTCGAAGAACGGAATGACGGGCATCTACGTCAACAACAACCGCGGGAAGCGGTCACTTGTCATCGACGTGAAACAGGAGGCCGGCCTTGACGCCATGCGTCGACTGATCGCTGACGCCGACATCTTGATCCAGAACTTCCGACCCGGTGCGATGGACCGCATGGGTCTGGGTTGGGAGGCGATGCACGAACTCAACCCTCAGCTGATCTACACCTCAATCTCGGGATATGGGTCAGACGGCCCGAGCAGTGGCCGTCGCGCCTACGACAACGTGATCCAGGCGGCGTCTGGCCTGGCGAGCGTGCAGGCCCATCCGGCAACGGGTACGCCAGAATTGTTCCGCACGTTGGTCTGCGACAAGGCCACTGCGTACACCGCAACGCAGGCCATCACTGCAGCGTTGTTCGCCCGTGCAACCGGCACCGCCATCGGCCAGCACATCGAACTCGCCATGCTCGACACCGCCATCGCATTCATGTGGCCCGACTCGGCCATGGATGCTGTGCTCCTCGACGACGACGCAACGCGGGCACCGACGATTGCGTCGGTCTACAACACGGTGGCATTGGCCGACGGGTACGCCGCAACCAGCGTCGTGACCGAGTCCGAGTTCCGCGGCCAGTGCAACACATTTGGACTCCCGGATCTCGCTGATGATCCTCGGTTCGCCGACGCGAATCTGCGAAGGACGAACCGCCGGGAATTGAACGCCGAACTCAAGGAAGCCGCGGCGGGCACCACGGTTGCACAGTTCGCCGAGCGATCGGCTCAATTCGACCTGCCGGGCGCAACGGTGAGCACCCTCGACGAGTTGCCGACCGATCCACAGGTCACCCACAACGGCATCTTCATCGAGCGTGAACATCCCGTTGCTGGCCAGGTCCGTGAGCCGCGCGCTGCTGCGCGATTCTCCGAGACTCCTCAGCGGGTGAGCGATCATGCGCCCACATTCGGTCAGCACTCTGACGAAATCGCCTCAGAGTTGGGCCTCGACGCTGCGGAACTCCGCGCCGCCGGGGTCATCTTCTGATTGCGAACCGCCTGCTTTCCTGAGCGTGGCGCCGTCAACCTGAAATGAAGCCCGCGGCCTCGAACGCTCGGTTGATGATCGACTCCAAGCGCGGCGTGTCATCCGGGTACGGCCCGGCGACAGTGATGGCCCAGGTGACTCCGTCGCCACGATCGAGGACCATCGCGTGGGTGTTCTCGATCGTGCCCGTGTGGCCGTAGCGGCCATCACCATAGGAAATGACGCCAAGGCCATATCCCCGTTGCCCATACTGGGCTCCGGTCGGTGTCTCCATCAACAGCACCATCTCTGGTTCGAGCGGCTTGAAGCCGGGCGTCGAGTGGTCGAGCGAGTCGAGGATGGTCACGAGGTCAGACGGCGTTGCGATCCAACTCCCCGCAGCTCCCAAAGTCTCCATGTAGTTCCGGCCTTCGGTGGTGGCGTGGAGTACCTCCTGCGGGCCAGGGTCGAACGTGTTCGCCAAGCGCAAACCCGACAGTCCGAGCGGCGTCAGCACCTGTTCGTACGCGGCGCTCACATAACTGCCGCCAGTGAGCGCTTCGATGAGGACCCCTGCGACGCAGTAGTTCATGTTGCTGTAGTTGTACCCACCACCGCCTGCGCCTCGCTGCACACCGGTGCGCGCCGCATCATCGCAACTGTCCGCCCCGGTGCGAAAGAACTGGTTGTCGTACTTCGAGAAGCCCGACGTGTGGCTCAGGAGCTGTCTGACCGTGAGTCCACGGACACCGTTCGACGGCGTGACACCAAGGTGGTCGGCGATCCGCTGACCGACCTCCTCGTCAAGCCCGACGACACCTTCTTCAACCAACTGCAACAGGGTGATCGCTGTAATCGTCTTCGAGATACTGGCGATCCGAAAGCGATCCTGGGTGTCGGTGATATCAGTGTTGAACTGGGGTGATCGTTGGCCGAGACCCCGAGCATGTACCACATCACCTCCGATCAGCACAGCGACAGATGCAGCCGAATTCCCATTTCGAAGGAGCGCCGCGTCAAGGTTCGCATCAAAAGCGGCCCAGCCCGTGGGCTGCCCACTGCCGGCATCATCGAGACCGGGCCCTGACGGCGGAGCATCCTCGGCGACCCGCACCTCAAAGGGTCGCAGTGGCTCCACTTCAAACGTCGGATCATCCGTTGCAAACCCTTCGAGCAACGTTGCATCAACCACTGACGTCACTGACGTCGCTCGCGTCTCAGGATCGTCAGTGGTGACGACCGGTGCTGCGAGTGCACCGTCAGTGGTCGGCGCAGCGTCGCTGTCAACAACCACGGTCGTCTCGCTCGCCCGATCGGTCGGCGGCACTGACACCACGATGGCGTTCGCGTCAGATTCTCCAGCGGACGGCGGCGTCCGGCTCGTCGGGTCGGTGTCGGCGCACGCTGCGACCGTCAATGCAGCAGCACCCAGTGCCGCAACACATCGCCTCGATCCGGTCCACCGCACCCGCCCATGATGACCGCCCGGCGCGCCGGAGTGGTGGCAACACCCCAGGTGTGCTCAGGCGTCGTCGAGTGGCGGCGGCGGCGTTCTGTACGTGCCGTCGGCGAATCCGCCGAGGAGCAACGCGTTGTCCATGATCGTGGCAATTTCTGGGGTCGACGCCGGGTATTCGCCGCTGATGGTGACAGCCCAGGTGATGCCGGCGGGGCGGCGTACGAACATGGCGTGCGTGCTCTCCAAGGTTCCGGTGTGACCGAACGTCGCATCCGCAGTGCCTCCGGTCGGTGGTGCGTCAAAGATCCGTAGACCCATGCCGTAGCCCTGCGTTGGCGGCGCCGGCTCGCTCGTGGTGGTCGGCGCCGGCTGACCGGCAGCCTCGTCGTCGTCAGATGGTGGTGTGACCGTGATCGTTGCCATCCTCTCGAGCGTGGCGGGCTCGAGCACCTTGGTCCCCGGCGTCGACGCGTCCAGCGAGTTGAGGATCGTGACGAGGTCGGTCGGGGCGGCGAGCCAAGCACCGGCACCGGCGAGCACTTCCATGTAGTTCCGACCCTCAGCCGATTCGTGTTCGACATCACCGGGCTCGAGGTCGAACGTGCCAGCAGTGCGCATCGACGTGATCGCCAACGGAGTCAGGACCTCTTCTTGCACGACCTGCGCATACGGTGCGCCGGTCACCTGTTCGATCAGGATGCCGAGCACACAAAAGTTCATGTTGCTGTACTGAAACGACGTGCCGGCAACCGACTGGAGCGAACGCGTGAAGCCGGCTCGCGCTGCGTCCGGACACGATGCGACCTCGTTCCGGAAGAAGAGATTCTCGTACTGCGGGAAGCCTGAGCGATGCGTCAACAGGTGACGAAGAGTGATTGCCTCGATGCCACGGGTCGGATTCGACACGTCGAGCCGCGTTGCGAGTAACGACCCAATCGGCGCGTCGAGTTCAAGCACTCCGTCCTCGACAAGTTCGAGGGCCGTGACAGCGAGGATGGTCTTGCTGATACTTGCAACGCGGAATTGGTCAGAAGGTTCCGCCGCCTCGCCAGCGATGCGACGGCCGTACGCCGCCTGGTGCTGGAGTTCGCCGTTGCGGAGCACAGCGACGGACGCTGCCGCCGAGCCTCCACGAATGAGCGTGACCTCGAGGTACTGGTCGACTGCTGCCCAGCCGCTCAGCGGCACAACGCTGCCCACCGGCGTTGGCACCTCGGTCGCTGCCGCAGCGTTCGGGACCGACGTTGTGGACGTGGTCGCCGGCGCGCTCGATGTCGGAGCCTTGGTCGTGCTGGGCGCCGGAGTCGGACTCGACGTCACCTCGACGAAAGCTGGACCGGCACCCGACTGGACTTCCGCGGTTGTACATGCGGACGCAGCGACCGCAAGGCCGACCACCACGGCGCCAGCGAGCTTCATGGGTCGTCGACTCCGCCACTGCTGCACCTTCCAATGATGGCCGACATCACGGCGCACCAGGCGGCAACGCCGTACATCCCCGTCAGCGCTCCATGACGCAGCGCTCAGCGCGCTGGCTGGGGCAGTTCTTGTTCGAGCGTGAGCACCGGCGCAAAGAGATCGCCGCCGTCGCCAACTCGGCGCAGGACATCGCCCGCTTCGAAGCGCAACTCGACGTCGCCGTCTGCGCCATTGCTCACCTCATCCCACGTCAGCGGCGTCGACACGGTCGGTGCCGGTCGCGCTCTCAGCGAGTACGGCGCAATGGTGGTCTTGTGGTGAGCGTTCTGGCTCCAGTCGACGAAGACCTTGCCCGGCCGAGCGTCTTTGGCCATCACGGTGGTGACGCCGAGCGGCGTTGACGTGTCGTGAGCGAACTGCCGTTCCATGACCTGCCCAACGGCCAGTGCGAAGTTTGCCGCGCCTTCGTGGGTGGCGCCTGGAGTGTTCAGCGGCACATACATTTGCATCCCCTTCGAGCCAGATGTCTTGCACCAGGCCCGCAGGCCCACGCTGTCGAGGACCGCAGCGACGCCAAGCGCCACCTGGCAGCACTCGCTGACTCCGGTGTCAGGTCCCGGATCGAAGTCGAAGACCAGCGCGCGCGGCGTGTCGAGATCATTGGCCAACGCCATCGGTGCGTGCAATTCGATTGCCGCAAGGTTCGCCGCCCACACCATCGCAGCGGTCTCCTCGATACGGCAATAGTGGATGCCCCCGCGACGATCTCCTGGCCCCAAGGCCGTCTGCATCCAATCGGGGCGGTGCTGTGCACATTGCTTCTCGAAGAAGCCGTCCGCATCCGTTCCATCTGGGAACCGACGGAACGTGATGCATCGACCGGCCACATGAGGCACCGCGATCGGTGCGATCCGGGCGTAGTAGTCGACGACCTCGGCCTTGGTAAATCCTGACGGGTACAGCACCTTGTCGAGATTGGTCAACCGCACCCTGCGGCCCTCGATGTCGACCTCGATCGGCGCCGTCATCGGTCAGGCTGATTTCTTCGCCCCGGCCTTGGCCCTACTCTTCTTGGCGACCTGCTTGACGGTGGTCTTCTGCGCAACCTGTTTGGCCGCCTGCTTCTTCGCACCCGCACGCTTGGGCGCCGACTTCTTGGCGGCTGGCTGCTTCGCGCGCGGCTTGACGACACGCTTCTTCGCAGCGGATTTCTTGGCGGCGGCGGCGATGTCTGCCTTCGTTGAAACGCTCATCGGCAGGTCTCCGGTGGGATGCCGAGCCCGGGATTCCTTCGCAGCGGCGACGCTTGCCTCCAGGGCAGCCATGATGTCGACGACGTTGGGTTTCTCAGCAGCTGTCTCGGGCACCTCCCACTCCTCGCCATCGGCCTTCATTTGGATGAGGGCCATCACCTGCTCGCGATATTCATCGTGATACTTGTGCGGTTCGAAGTCGGAGCTGAGTGACGCGACCAGCGATTCAGCCATCATCACTTCGCGGCCGTTCACTTCGACGTCATCCAGGCCCTGGAGCTCTTCGATGTCGGCCGGGTCAACCACTTCGTCTGCGTATGCGAGCGACGACATCACGAGGCGGCCCTCCTCGGCGCGAATCGCGGCGGTGTACTGCTTGTTGCGCATGACGAAGCGCCCAATGGCGACCTTGCCACTCTGCTCCATTGCGCGGGCAAGCAAGACGTAGGGCTTCGGCACCCCGTCTGGCGCCAGGTGATAGGCGGTGTCGAAGTACACGGGGTCGATCTCTGCAAGGTCGACGAACTCTTCGAGGTCGATCGACTTGGTCGCCACCGGCATGAAGGGTTCGAGCTCATCCGGGTCGACCACCACGTAGCGGCCCTTGGCCACTTCGTACCCTTTGACGATGTGTTCCTCAGTGACTTCGTCGCCGGTTTCCGCGTTGACCTTGCGATAGCGAATCCGGGCCATGTTGCGTTCGTCGAGCTGATTGAACGAGACATTCTGTTTGCGCACTGCGTGGAAGAGTTTGACGGGGATCGCGATCAATCCGAACGAAATCGTTCCGCTCCACACCGGCCTGGCCATGGCGCCAGTGTTGCACAGCAGTGGCCCACCTCGTCGTGAACAGGAACCGAGCGTCAGGTTTGGTCGAGCACAGCGCGGGCCACGATGTCTGTGCCGAATGCCGTCAAAATCGCGAGGTACAACAAGCCGGTGGCAGCCATCACCGCGGAGTAGTACCGCTCCTTCAACGCTGCCTTGGTCACCATCACCAGAATGATCGTGGTGAGCGCGCACATCGCCCACATCCACCCCAGTAGGCCACCCCAGCCATCGTCGACGGCGCCGGTCCACACGCTGACCATCCCGGTCGGCAGCAAGAGAGCGGCAACTTCGAGTGGCCACAACCAGGCCAACGCAGTGACCATCTCGTTGAGCAACCGACGGGGCAAGCCGGGCTGCGTGAGATACCAGTGACCGAGCAGCATCCCGTCGCTGATCGCACCGATGAAGGCCGCACCGATCAACGTACGCAGCAATGCGACGATCAGGGTCCACGTCGACGAGTCCGCTGCGGCGTCGATCGATGCTGCGATGAGACCAACACAGCCGATGACGGCCGGTACGAGGTCAAGGATCGGGTTGAACTCGGGACCCGTGCGTGATGCTGCTTTGTCGGCCGTTCGTTCGATGCCTGTCATCTCGGCAACTCGCTCGGACCGGCGGTCGAATTCGGCGTCATGACCACTGACGCCTGCGTCCTTCCGAATGATGGAGACGATCAGGGCAAACAAGCATGCCGCAGCGACCAGCGCCGACGACACTTCACGAATCGGGTTGCTGCCGAACGCCAACCCCGCAGCGAGCGCCCCCAGTGCAAAGCAGAGGTAGACGGTCCGCAACAACCAGCCGTACCCGACGGAAATGATGCGTCGGCGGGTGGTGAACCAGCAGAACAGCATGCCGCCCGAAGCCCACTGCAGCAGCACGGTTGCAGCGTCGAGACGGATCACGATTCGGGAGGGTAACGGCGTACGCTGACCGCGCCATGGCCACTCCCCAACCCACGGGCACACGTCACGTTCGTCACCTCGTTCGTCACCTCGTTCGCTCCACGCTCGTGGTCCTGGCGCTCGCGGCAACAGCCACCGGCTGCTTCACCGGCGAGCGGCCCACCTTCGGCTGTGCCCCCGGCGAATCGACGGGTCGAACCGAGATCGATGAGGTGCTGAACCGCTTCGAGTGTGTCGCAACTTCGACGTTCACCGCGGATTACGCCGTTCTGACCCGACTGGGAGACATCGACTCCGCTGCCAAGGTCGTCCAGGCATCATCGGGCCGACGGTCGATCACGATTAACGATGTCCGCTATGTCTACGACAACGGCCGAACGCTCACGTGCGACCTCGTCAGCGACACGTGTGAAGCGATCATCAACGAGGCGCGTACAAGCGACGTCCTGCTGACCAGCGAGTTTTATGCGCAGTCCATGGCCAGCCGCCTGCGGGTCGACGCTGAGCGGCGCATCGGTGACCCGGTTGCATCCGAGGTCGAATTGGGTGGCCAGCCGGCTCTGTGCGTCGCCGTGCCGGTCACGGGAGGCACCAAGACCTACTGCGCACTCGAGTCAGGGGCGCTCGCGCTTTTCGATGGGAGCGACCTGTTGATCGAGCTCACCGCATACTCATCTACTCCCAACGAAGCCGCCTTCGACACCTGACCAGCCCGTCTGGTCGCATCGCCGCCCGCATGACGGCGATCAGGTGGACTCAGGCGTCGACGGAGATGAGGTGGTGGTCAGAGTTGTTGAAGCGCTCGGGGCCGTCGTCGGTCGCGGCAGCAATGTCTTCGAGCCGCATGCCCCACTTGCCTGGGATGTAGATGCCCGGCTCGACGCTGAACGCGTGTCCAGCTTCAAGGGGACGCTTGTTGCCTTCAACGATGTAGGGGTCTTCGTGCGCCTCAAGGCCGATGCCGTGACCGGTGCGGTGGATGAAGTAGTCGCCGTAGCCGGCATCGTCGATCACCTTGCGGCACGCTCGGTCGACGTCTTCGCATGCCGTCCCGACAGTGGCCGCGGTGACGCCCGCTGCCTGCGCTTCGAACAGCACGTCGTACGCCTCCGCGACGTCGGCGGGAATGTCACCGGTGAAAACGCACCGGGTTGTGTCCGAGCAGTAACCGTTCATCGTGCCGCCGAAGTCGGTGAGCACAATCTCGCCTGGCTGGATGACGCGATCGCCCGGATGATGGTGCGGGCTCGACGCATTCTCGCCAGCGGCAACGATGGCAAAATTGACGACCTGGTGACCTTCTTCGATGATGCGCCGGCCGAGATGTGCCGACACCTCGGCTTCGGTACGGCCAACCAGCGGAATCTCGCCGCGCTGGAGTTCGCCGGCGATCTTGTCGACGGCGGCGCCGGCGGCGGCCAGCGCGTCGAGTTCTGCCCGGTCCTTGCTCATCCTCAGAGGACCGACCACATCGACAGCGCGCGTGAACTGAGCATTCGGCAGGTGTGGCAACAGTTCGACAAGGAACCTCGACCACATCTGATCGCCGACCGCAATGCGCTTGGCGCCCGATGCCAGGCGGCCGACGATGGCCGTCGGATCTTCGGTCTCGGACCACGGCAGCAGGTCGAACACGCCGGGTTGCGGTTCCACACGGGCAGCCTCAAGGCCAGGAATCAGCAACGTGGGGTCACCCTCACGCTGCACGACGAGCATCGTCAATCGTTCGAGCGGCATTGCGGTGTACCCCGTCATGTACGGCAGGTCATGACCAACCGAGAGCATGACCGCATCGACCTGCTGGTCAGCCATCGCCGTCCGTACCCGGGCAAGTCGATCGAGGTAGACGGATGTATCAAGTGCTGTGCTGCTCACCCGCACAGTCTGCCAGCCGTCCGGTGCAGCTGAACAGCCGGGAAACTCATGATGACACCTGACCGACGCGACGGGTCCGTCGTTAGCTTGGTGGCATGAACGCGGCGAACGACACCACTGCGGCACCCTCTTCGGGAGCTCAGCACATCGACCTGTATTGGCGTCCCGGCTGCGGATTCTGCTCGAGCCTGCGCCGTGGCCTGGACAAACTCGGCATCGAACGAGTCGAGCACAACATCTGGGACAACCCAAACGATGCTGCGACGGTTCGCCAGCATGCAAACGGAAACGAAACCGTCCCGACGGTCGTCGTCGGCAGTCAGAGCCTGGTCAATCCGTCCGCAAAACAGCTGCTGGCGTTTCTCTCGTCGCAAGCCCCGCATCTCCTCCCCGCTGGTCAGGACGAAATTGAAGAATCCGGCGGCAAGGTCGGTCGTTTCGTCGATCGCGTGCTCGGCAACTGACCGACTCTCGGCACAGCACATCCCGTGCAGCGACAACTAACCTGACACGATGACCACTCCCGATTCTGCCTGGGACCCCGGCGACATGGACATTGCGCCATCGATTCTCGACCTGATCGGCAAGACGCCGATGGTCCGCATGAAGCGGGTGAGCGAAGAGCACGACATCAAGTGCACCCTCGCGATGAAGCACGAAGTGACCAATCCCGGCGGCTCCTCGAAGGACCGTCCGGCGCTCGAGATGATCCTGGCGGCTGAAGCAAGCGGTGAACTCCTGCCCGGGGGCACCATCGTCGAACCGACATCCGGAAACACCGGTGTCGGCCTGGCCATCGTCGCAGCCCAGCGGGGCTACAAGTGCGTGTTCGTCATGACCAACAAGGCGGGCAAGGAAAAGGTCGACCTGCTCCGGGCGTATGGCGCCGAAGTTGTGGTGTGCGACGTCGCTGTTGCCCCCGAGGACCCCGACAGCTACTACTCGGTGGCCGAGCGGCTCACCCAGGAGCGCGGCGCCTACCGACCCAACCAGTACGCGAACCCGAACAACGCGATCGCCCATACCAAGACCACGGGACCCGAGATCTGGGAGCAGACCGCCGGCCGCATCACGCACTTCGTTGCAGGAGCGGGCACCTGCGGTTCCATCACCGGCACTGGTCGATTTCTCAAGAAGATGAACCCAGACATCAAGCTGATCGTCGCTGACCCGGACACCTCAGTGTTCTCCGGTGGATCGGGCCGGCCGTATCTCGTCGAAGGTGTTGGCGAAGACTTCTATCCAGCCGCCTACGACGGCGACCTCTGGGACGAGGTCATTCCGATCAGCGACGAAGAGAGCTTCCTCACCGCTCGCTACGTCAGCGAAACTGAGGGCATCCTGATCGGGGGTTCCGGCGGGACGGCGGTCGCTGCTGCGCTCAAGGTCGCCAAAGAAGCCGACGACGACGCTGTGGTCGTCGTGTTCAACCCTGATTCCGGGCGCGGCTACCTCTCAACGGTCTTCAACGAGAGCTGGATGATGAACTTCGGGTTCATCAAAGAGTGCGATCAGTGTGTCGGAGCCGTGCTCGATACGCGCAACGCCTCGATCGAGAACCTCCTGTACGTCAACCCGACGGCACCGGTCAGCGAGGCGATCGAGATCATGCGCGCCAACGGCGTCAGCCAGCTCCCCGTGTGCAAGAACACGCCACCGTTCGCAAACGCCGAGGTGTCGGGCTCGGTCGATGAACTCGAATTGATGGATGTCATCCACCGCGACCCTGGAGCGATGACCGTCGAGGTCGAAAAGATCATGGGCGCCAAGCTCCCAACGATCGGTGTCGGCCAAAAGGTCGAACTCGCTGTGGAAATGCTCGAAACTGCACCAGCCCTGCTGGTGCTCTCAGGCGGTCGGCCGCTGAGTGTGCTCACCCGCACCGACCTGCTTTCCTATTTCACCGCCATTGCAGAGGACGCCGCCGGACGTGACTGATCAAACCCCCAACGACACCGAGAAGCTGACCGACATGTCGACGGGCTTCTCGACCCGAGCGATCCACGCCGGCCAGGAGCCGGACCCGACCACGGGCGCCGTCGTCGTCCCGATCTCGCTGTCGACCACCTTTGCCCAGGACGGCGTCGGCAACCACAAGGGCTACGAGTACTCGCGGTCGGGCAACCCGACACGGACCGCCGTCGAAACACAGATTGCGTCGCTCGAGCAGGCCCGCCACGGCCTCTCGTTCGCCAGCGGTCTCGCTGCCGAGGACAACATCTTGCGTCTCCTCACCGTCGCGCCAGAAGGCAGCGGCAAGCGTGTTCTGCTCGGCAACGATGCCTACGGCGGCACGTTCCGCCTGATCGCAAAGGTCTGGGGTCCAATGGGATACCCATGGACTGCCGTCGATCTCACCGATCTCGACGCGCTGCGAGCCAACTGGCCTGACGACACGGGCATGATCTGGTTGGAGACCCCCACCAACCCGCTCCTGACTTGCTTCGACATCGAGGCCATTGCTTCGATTGCCCACGAACGTGGAGCGATCGTCGTTGTGGATAACACCTTCGCAACCCCGTACCTGCAGCAGCCGATCACGCTCGGCGCCGATCTCGTCGTGCACTCGGCAACCAAATACCTCGGCGGCCACAGCGATGTGGTCGGCGGCTTCGTCGCCACCTCGAACGATGAGCTCGCCGAGAAGATCGGCTTCACGCAAAACGCTGCGGGCGCTGTGCCGTCACCGTTCGACAGTTACATGCTGCTCCGCGGTGTGAAAACGCTTGCGGTGCGCATGGATCGCCACTGCGAAAACGCGCGGGCAATCGTCGACCTGCTCATCGACCATCCTGCCATCGAGCGCGTGCAGTACCCGCAGCTCCCCGATCACCCCGGCCATGCCGCGGCCGCTAAGCAGATGAAGGACTTCGGCGGCATGGTGTCGTTTCAGGTCAAGGCCGGGAAAGACGCTGCCATGCGCGTCGCCGATGCCACCTCGATCTTCACGCTTGCCGAGTCGCTGGGTGCGGTGGAAAGCCTCATCGAGCATCCGGGCGCGATGACCCACATGTCCGCTGCCGGCTCTCCGCTCGAAGTGCCGGACAACCTGGTCCGCCTCTCGGTCGGCATCGAAGACAAGGCCGATCTCGTCGACGACCTCGCCGCCGCACTCGACACGATCTGATACTTGACGTCCGCCTGACAGGTCAGGAGCTGAGGAAGAGTTGGTAGGCCGGGTTGTCCGACTCGTTCCAGAAGCGGTAGCCGAGCGTCTCGAGGAACTCGTCGAACGCCGCGCCATCACTCGGCGGCACCTGCATTCCGACCAGCACGCGAGCGAGGTCGGCGCCGTGGTTGCGGTAGTGGAAGAGCGAGATGTTCCAGGCCGGGTTCATCGACGTCAGGAACCGGAGCAGTGCACCGGGACGCTCCGGAAACTCGAACCGATAGAGCACCTCGTGCGATGCATGTGCCGATTTCCCCCCGACCAGGTGGCGAACGTGCGCCTTGGCCAACTCGTCACTGGTGAGATCGATCGCGGCGAAACCCGCCACCTCGAATGCATCGGCGAGCTCGGCTGTCTCGTCTCGCGACGAGGCCGCGATACCGACGAACACATGCGCCTCGGCCTCGTCGCTGATCCGGTAGTTGAACTCCGTGACGTCGCGTGACCCGACGACTTCACAGAATCGTCGGAAGCTGCCGGGCTGTTCCGGAATCGTCACCGCGAAGATCGCTTCGCGCTGTTCTCCGTAGTCGGCTCGCTCCGCGACGAACCGGAGGCGGGTGAAGTTCATGTTTGCACCGCAGGCAACTGCGACCAGGGTCTGATCGGCCACCTCAGTGGTCTGCACGTACTTCTTGAGTCCGGCAATTGCCAGCGCGCCGGCTGGTTCGAGCAGCGACCGAGTGTCCGTGAAGACGTCCTTGATCGCAGCGCAGGTCTCATCGGTGCTGACCAGCACCACCTCGTCGACGTACTGCTGCGCCAAACGGAAGGTCTCATCGCCGACCCGCTTGACCGCTGTGCCGTCGGAGAACAGGCCGACCTCGGCGAGTTCGACGATGTGGCCGGCGCGCAGCGAGTCGGCCATTGCGGTCGACTCGTCGTGCTGCACCCCAATGATCTTGATGTCGGGCCGCACCTGTTTGACATACGCAGCGATCCCGGCAATCAGGCCGCCCCCGCCGATTGCCACGAAGATCGCGTCGATCGGTTGGCCGTGCTGGCGCAGGATCTCCATGCCGATGGTGCCTTGGCCCGCAATGACATGGGGGTCATCGAACGGGTGCACGAGCGTGAGTCCACGCTGCTCTTGCAGCTCGAGCGCATGATGGAAGGCTTCGTCGTAACTCTCGCCGTGCAGGACCACTTCGGCGCCTCGCTGGCGCACCGCATCGACCTTCACCGACGGTGCGGTCGACGGCATCACGATGACCGCGTCGCACCCCAGTCGATTGGCAGCCAGCGCCACACCCTGAGCATGGTTGCCTGACGAGCAGGCGATGACGCCGCGACGACGTTCCTCAGGGTCGAGGTGCGCCATCTTGTTGTACGCCCCGCGGATTTTGAAAGAGAAGACCTCTTGCATGTCCTCCCGCTTCAGCAACACGTCGTTGCCGAGGCGGCGTGACAACGCGGGCGCATCATCGAGCGGCGTTTCGACCGCCACGTCGTAGACCTGAGCGTTCAGGATCATGCGGAGGTAGTCAGGTTCACTCATTCCGTGCCCAGTCTTGCTGTTCAGCCGTCCGCCTGGCGTCACGCTGGGCGATTGGCCGGAAATCGGGTAGACCATGTTCATGACCGATGCGTCGACCCCCGCCACTCAGCCGAGCGAGGTCAGCCCCGGCGCTCCGCTCGATCGACCGATCGTCATCGCCGCTAATCGCCTTCCGGTGATGCGAGACGACAGTACAGAGTCCGGCTGGACCGCCAGCCCCGGCGGGTTGGTCCGAGCGCTGCTCCCGATGCTGCGATCATCCGGTGGTACGTGGGTCGGCTGGACCGGAGATCCCGACGACAACGCTGAACCATTCAGCGTCGACGGCGTCAACCTGCACCCGGTTCCCATCAGTGCCGACGAAGTTGAGCTCTACTACGAAGGATTCTCCAACGACGGGCTCTGGCCGCTGTATCACGATGCCCTTCGGGAGTCGACCTACGACAGCCTGCAGTGGGACGCCTATCGCAACGTCAACGAGCGCTTTGCCGTGACACTGGCCAACATCGCACCCGCTGACGCGATTGTCTGGATCCACGACTACCACCTCCAACTCGTGCCGGCGATGCTGCGCCGCCAACGCCCTGATCTCACCATCGGCTTCTTCCTGCACATCCCGTTCCCTCCGTACGAGCTGTTCTCACGCCTGCCGTGGCGCGACGAAATCATCGAAGGGCTACTCGGCTGCGATCTGGTCGGGTTCCAACGTCCAATGGGCGCCGCGAACTTCACCGCCTGCGCACAGCAACTCCTCGGGGTCGAAGAGCGCAACGGGGTCATCGAACTCCCAACTCACCACGCGTCCGTCGGCGTGTTTCCGATCTCGATCGACTTCGCCGAAGTCGAAGAGATGGCCGCCGGTCGCGCCACCCGCAAACTCACCAGCCAGATCCGCGCTCGACTCGGCGACCCCGAGGTGATTCTGCTCGGTGTCGACCGCCTCGATTACACGAAGGGCATCGGGCTTCGCCTGCGCGCGTTCGGTGCCCTCCTCGAGTCCGGCGAGATCGATCCAGAGCGATGCGTGATGGTGCAAGTTGCCACGCCGACTCGCGAAGCTGTGGAGCACTACCAGGACGAACGCCGCGAGATCGAACGACTCGTCGGCGAGATCAATGGGCGCTTCAGCCGAATCGGGCTCCCTGTCGTCCACTACCTGTATCAAACACTGTCGTACGACGACTTGATTGCGCTCTACCGGGCCGGTGACGTCATGTTGGTGACTCCATTCCGTGACGGCATGAATCTCGTCGCCAAGGAGTACGCCGCAGCGCACATCGATGGCGATGGTGTCCTCGTGCTGTCCGAGTTCGCTGGAGCAGCTGACGAACTGACCGACGCAGTCCTCGTCAATCCCCATGACGATCGAGCGCTCCAGCAGGCGATCGTCACCGCCGTCGAAATGCATCGCCACGAGCGGCGCCAACGCATGAGTGGGCTGCGCCAACAGGTGCAACGCATGGACGTGCAGGGATGGGCCGACCGTTTCCTTGCCGACCTCGTCGCCCCGACTCCCCGGCCATGACGGCGGGACATCTCGCTGCCAACGGAGACGGCGAAGCTGCTGACGACCTGTACTTCGACGATGCCGTCGAGCTCGCTCAACGCGTGGCCACAGCGCCGCGGCCGATCGTGATCGGTCTTGACATCGACGGAGTGCTGTCACCGCTCGTCGACCATGCCGATGATGCACGGCTGCTCGACGGCGTAGCGGACGCGATCGAACGGCTCGACACACTCGACGACGTCACCATTGCGGCGGTCTCAGGCCGGGCCCTGGCGAGTATGCGGACCTTCGGGTTGCCTTCCCACGTCCACCTGATCGGCAGCCACGGCATGGAAGCCGCCGACACACCGATGCTTCCGCTGACGGACGTGGAACGCACGCGACTCTCCACGTTGCTGGTGCTCGCGCAGGACGCTGCCGCGACGGCGGGACCCGGAGCCTGGGTCGAGACCAAGTCGGCAAGCGTCGCCGTCCACGTGCGGACCGCCAACCCCGAGACGTCGCGCCAGGCTCTTGCCGATCTCGGGCGGCAGACCGCTGACGTTGACGGCGCATCAAGCAAACCCGGCAGCAATGTGCTCGAACTCTTCGCCCGTCACGCCAGCAAGGGCACCGCCATGCACGGACTTCGTCAGACCATCAATGCCAGCACCGTCGTCTTCATCGGCGACGACGTCACCGACGAAGAAGCCTTCGCGGTGCTCGGCGGCGACGACATCTCGATCAAAGTCGGAACCGCACCGACCATCGCTCGACACCGCCTCCGCGACCCACATGCCGTGCTTCGCTGGCTGACTGCGCTCGCCGGCTGATCCTGAACATCTCCAGCCGCTCGTTCAGAACAGGCTGGTCTGGCCCGCCGGTGGCGTCCGGCGGATTGCGGTCCATGGGTTGTAGTTGTCCATGAAGACCCAGCTGCGCCGGTGGATGGCCGATGGGCCGTACCCTTGGATCGCCGCCTTGTGCACAGGGCAGGGGTATCCCTTGTTCGTGTCGAAGGACCAATGCGGATATGACTCGGCCAGCTCGCGCATCAGTCGATCGCGCACCACCTTGGCGAGGACGCTGGCCGCGGCAACGCTCAGGCAGCGCAGATCCGCTTTCACGGCCAACTCGACGTTGGCCACGGACGGGGACACGAAGTCCCACTTGCCGTCAGTGATGGCAACGTCGGGCGTCACCGTCAGCGACTCGATAGCCCGACGCGTTGCCAGTTTCTGCGCAGCTGACATGCCGAGACGGTCACACTCCTCCTGACTTGCTGCGCCGACGGCCCAACTCACGCACCATTCGGCAATCTTGGGAAAGAGCGCCTCGCGTTCGCGTTCGGTCAACAGTTTCGAGTCACGGATGCCGTTGACGCGCGTGTCCCGAGGCACGATCGCTGCGCCCACCATCAGCGGCCCGGCCCACGACCCCCGACCGACTTCGTCGATACCGACGACCACGTCGTGGCCACGGGCCCACATCTCTTTCTCGATCTCACGCGTCGGCGCCCGCTTCTTTGAACTCTTGAAGCGAGTGGCCATCGCCACGCATCATGCCAGCTTCAACCCGCCTGCCCTCACCGCCGCGAGGTTGTTGTCGCCTACGAGAAACTTGTCGAGTCTGGATCTGCGCCGGGGTTGATGTCGGGCAGGTCCGGTGCGGCGTCCGCTTCGGCTTCCACCGTTACTGGCCGTGATGCTGGGGATGCTGGGGATGCTGGAGCAGCCTGCGGTGTCACAGACAGTTGGCCAGCCGACACCGACAGGTTGGTCGCTCGCGCCGAGCGCGGTGCGTCCCACAGACCTTCGCCCATGCGGCTCTCAGCCGACCACGCTGCATCGATGGACACCGCCGTGAGCCGCTGAAGGTCTCCGGTCTGTTCCCAGAGCACCGCCGGGCGCTCGCCGTGCCAGCGCACCGCAATCGACACTGTTGATGTCGATGACGTCGGGACCCCGTGCAACTCGAAGTTGACCCCGAGCCATGCCGACGGCAGGCCCATGGGCAGCACGTCGCCGCCACTGACGAGGCGGCGTTCAACCGACGCCACGAAGCGTCCAGCGGACGACCCGCGTTCGAGCTCGGAGAACGGTTGCAGTTCCGGAGCAGAGATGCGACCGGACACTCGATCTCCCATCTTGGCGATGTCGCGAGCGGCACGTCGGTCGCCAGAAAGAACGGCAATCCGGTGAGCCGCATCAAGCGCTGCGGGAAGCTGCGGATCGTCACCGCGGGCAACAGCTTCCAACGGCCCGACGATCTCGACGAGCCATGGTTCGGCTTCATCTCCGCAACGCACGAGTTCCCCGACGTCAAGAACGAAGCCGATCGGGTCGTCATCGGCGCGGACAGGACCCTCGAGCATCAGATCGCATCGCGCCGCGGTGACTGCGGCGGCGAGCCCCACGTCTGGCAGATCGATCCGGCTTGCCCGGTCGGTCAGCGCTGACCATCCGCGGGCGACCGTAGCGGCGCTGGGCAGGCTGGCAAGCGAGACCGCGTGAGGATCGACCCCGGCCGGGAGCGGCCCATGAGGAATCGCCACTCGGATCGACGTGTGGTGTGCGATCGGCATCGTCACTGCGTCATCCGGGAGGTCGATGCCCTGAATCAGCACATCGCTTGGTGATCGTTCGGTGAGCACGCTCCGACCAAAGAACGCGACTGCGAACGGCAGGGGCGAGTCGTTCTCGATCTCGATCACTGTGAGCCCACCCCGATCAGCAACGGACCACACGCGGTGCACCGCGTCGCCGTCCGGAATACGGACGCGCGTCTCGATGACCGGCGTGCCGTCGAAGCGCCGCTGCCTGACTGCTGCCTCCTTGGATGGCAGGTGCCAGCGATCATCGGCGGCAACCGCCCAGTCGAGCGGCGCTAATCGCTCCTCGGCCCATGGGGTCACCGCACCCCAGGCCGAGACAGACGCTCGCCACTGCTGGCCGGTCACGCCGACCGTGATCCCAGCATCGTCGGTCGGGCTCGGTTCGACGGCATGTGCGACCATCCATGCAGGCTACGAACGGAGTTGCCGAACGCCGCGCCTGACCGACAGCCGGCGATCGGCGAGTTGCCGAATGTCTGACCTCGCGTCGTACAGTCAGGTGCGGTGCGAGTCGCAGCGTTGATCCCAGTGAAGCGCTTTGACGCGGCAAAGGGTCGTCTTGCAGACGTGGTCGATGGACCAACCCGAGCTCGGCTCGCTCAATGGATGGCGACCGGAGTCGTCCGCTCTTGCCATCCGCTCGACGTGTTCGTGGCCTGCGACTCCGACGACGTGGCCGACTGGGCTGCCGAACACGGTGCTGCGGTCATCTGGGGGCCGGGCCTGGGATTGAACGGCGCCATTGACGACGGGGTCGCCGCCATCGCCGACGCCGGTTATGACCAGGTCATCATCTCCCATGCAGATCTGCCACACCCAACGATGCTGCCGACAGTCGCTCGTGCTGGAACGGTCACGCTGGTGCCGGATCGGCGCCGCGACGGCACCAACGTGCTGTCGTTCCCACTCACCGATGCAATCGTTGCCGCCTATGGGCCCGGCTCGTTCAACCGTCACTTCGAAGCCGCTCAGGCACTCGGCATCGCCGTCGAGGTTCGTACCGATCACGACCTCTCGCTCGACGTCGACACCCCCGGCGATCTCGCCCATCCCCGAATCAAGGAGGCGCTGCCGATATGGCTGCGAACGAACCCGGTCAACCCGACGTGAAGCTGGCGAACAATGGTGAGGTCTCGAACTACACCCGCAACTTTGCAACGCCTACTTCGGCGCTCGCAATCGGCGCCCATCCTGACGACGTGGAGTTCGGCTGTGGCGGGCTGCTGGCCAAGTGGGCGGCCGATGGCTGCACGATCCACCATCTCGTGTGCACGGATGGCTCAAAGGGCACGTGGGACGTCGATGCGGACGTTGCTGCCTTGGCCGCGCGTCGCCAACTGGAACAACGCGAGGCCGCCCTGCGGCTCGCTGGTTCGTCACCGGACCGCGCTGGCGAGGTGCGATTCCTCGGTCACGTCGATGGCGAACTGGACAGCACGCTCGCCGTGCGCGGTGAGGTTGCTCGCGTCATTCGCGAGATCCGACCGCAGGTCGTGCTCGGCCACGACCCATGGAAGCGATATCGCCTGCACCCTGACCATCGCCACGCGGGCTTATTGGCCTGCGAAGGCATCGTCGCGTCGCGTGATCCTCATTTCTTCCCCGAGCACGGCCTGGAGCACCACCGGCCTGACGCACTGTTGCTCTGGGAAGCCGACGAGCCCGACCATGTCGAGGACGTCAGTGACCACGTTGACACCAAGCTGGACGCGCTTCTCGCCCATGAGAGCCAGTTTGAGTCGACGATGAAGGCAGTGGATGACAGCGCACTCGACGCATTCCGCGTCCGCATCAACGATCGCTTGTCAAGCTTGGGAGCACCGCACGATTTGGGCGCCGCCGAGGTGTACAAGCTCATCACGAGCCTCTGACAGGGTCCTTCCGGCGGCCAAACGGGTCGGGACGGCGCAATCCAGGCTGACACTCACCTGGGGCGAAAACCCAAATGGGAGGCCCGAAGGCCTCCCAGACGGTGTTCAGATGTGACCGAGGGTCACTACTTCTTCTTCGCCGGAGCCTTCTTGGCTACCGCCTTCTTCTTCGCCGGAGCCTTCTTGGCTACCGCCTTCTTCTTCGCCGGAGCCTTCTT
>JABJAB010000031.1 GCA_018666235.1 Ilumatobacter sp. | reverse complement strand
GCATCAGTCAACGCATCTGGTCCTCGACGTGTTCGGCGTCTTCGAATAGAACAAGCTCATGGGCGGTCAGAATCGCTCGTACGGGATCGACTAAGGCGCTCAGAGGTCGGCACTCAATCCCTTGTTACTTTCTTTGCACTGTCTGACAAGGTAACTGGCAACACCTGAGAGGATCCTTATCCCGTCTTCAGAGGATCGGGTTGATATCACGCCCACGACTTTGCTGATCAGCGAGGTTTCGCGAACAACCCGGGTGGGGCTACGGGGTTACGAGAGATACGAAAGAAGTCCCCGAGAACTGCACAAACATCTACCGCGGCATCTACCACGGAGCTTTTCTGTGTGCCTGCGTCGGGTAAACTGGTACTACCAAAACGCAGGGGCCGCAATCGCCGTTCGAGAGGGCAGCGGCTTCTGTGCTGTCTGGGCTCAGAACCAGTCACGCACTCGTCACCCCTACGCAGGGTGCTGTCGCATCTCGTCAAGCTTGTCGACGAGGGCACTATTGCTTTCGACAGCTCAATCAAGCCACGCCTCGACAGCATCTACGTGGCAGTCTGACCCAACGTCTCGACGAAGTTTGTCGCTCTCTTCGTGAAGCCTTACGAGGCGTGCGTCGAGCATTGTTGGCGCTAACGACGAGTTCTCTACGACATCAAGCCGTGTCGGTGGAGGAAATCGAGCGTCTTGCTACGGAATGTGTCGCGAGATGCCAGCTCGTCGTGTATGAGATGGCCTGCACCCTCGACCACAAACACCTCGGTTGCCGGTGAGATATCGGCGAATGCGCCTGCAAGTTCAGGCGAAGCGAGCGCATCGGGCTTCGCCGGGTCCGCGCACACGATGAGCGATGGCACTGCCAAAGGCACTTCGGGATCGAGAAATGCCTGAATGTTCCCGGTGAGAACCGGGTCCAGTACCGACGCGTCGACCCCCAGCATCGATTTGGCCATCTGTTCAATTCCATTGGTATGAAGGATGTCCCCAAATGTCCCTCCTGATGCCGAAGGTGTGGCAGCAAGGATGTCGACGAGCAGATCGACGGTGATCCCTGATGCCTGGAGTCGGGGGACTGATTCGCGCATCAGCTTGAACGACGTAAGTAGCGAGGTCCCTTCCAGTGCCGGTTTGCCGCTGCCTCCGAGTCCAAGCGGGGGATCCTCCATGATGGCCGCCCTCAGCAATTCGGGGTGACGCTGTGCGAGCGCAGCCGTTGTGGCCCCGCCGAGGGAGTGGCCAATCACGATCGCAGGCTGACCCGCAACCCGTTCGAGTACCGTGACGGCATCGCTGATGTAGCCCGATGAGAAATACTGATCGGCAGCCCGGCCAGAGTTGCCGTGACCTCGGAAGTCCAAGCCGAGCACGCGGAAGTGCTCGGCTAAGTCCGGTACGAGCCAGTCCCAGGTTCCGCTGTACGACGTAATGCCATGCAGCAGCAGGATCGGCGGCGCAGACGGCAAGCCGTCCTCGGTCACGTTCAGTTCGATCGAGCCGTTAAGAATCTTCACGACCGGCACAATAGACCGAGCTTCACCGAGTCTCTAAGACCGCGACCGTGACCATCGGGCGAGGTCTCTGGGTCACCGTATATGCGCTTGCGAAGCGATCATTGGCAGGAAAAATCCGTCGATCTGCTCCGCCGTTGAGCGCACCGACTTGGAGAGTCGTGGCCGCTGACAAACGGGGCCGAGTAGGTGCCCACGGACTCAGACATCGGTACTCAAGGTGAGCGCCACCTGAACCGAAGATGACATGGTGCTGCCACGCTCTGGCCACCTGAGATACGTAGTCACTTTTATTCGTTGAACATGTTTCGCTAGCCCAACGCCGTCCTGGACGGCTTTGATCAGAGCCTGAGTTGAGCTACCGCGAATCGGAGGGGTTGTCGATGGGGCCCTCGTAGCGGTCGAAGTCGACAGGGCCGGCGTGGTCGATATCGCCGTCGGGGTCATCGTCGTGGACTGGATGTAGTTCGTCGATCCATAAATAGGTGGTCACGCTGTCAACGATCATCGATCGAAGATGTCCTCCGGATTGCCGGTCATCTGCGATGCCGTGGAGGTGAAGACCAGGGATGGTCTCGCCCTCTGATGAGTCGGGGAATCGAAAGCCGACCATGGTTCCCGTCCAGGTTGGAAAGGCGAACCTAACCTCATCGTCGATGACCTCGCCGAGCGTCTCTCCATCATGCTGTGGCGGAGCAACCGTCCGGAGGACTACATCGGTAAAGCGACCGTGCATTTCGATTGCGCACACGACCTGGTGAGCATCTCGGTGGTGCCGGGCGAGGTAGTCGTCAATCACATGTTGTGTTGATTCAAGTTTGGTTCCAGACGGTACTCGCATCCGATGCCGTCGCCCGCCGTGAGCTGCAATGGCAAAGGCGACTCCGTCTTCAGCGTCTACTGGGATCGGCACACCGGTCATCGGTACGCGCCAGGTTTCACCATGAAGACTCACGACCTCTCCGAGGATGTCGTGCATCACCCCGAGTCCGAGAAGGCTGTCGCCAAAGTGATGACCGACTGTTGCTGCTTGAGAGAAATCACCGGCGAAAAGACGGCCTGCCGATCGCGCTTGTTCGACGAATCCAGCGGAGCGAAAGCGCTCATGGAGATCATTTCGCGCTCGTTTCAAAGCTGGGTCATGCACCGTTCTAGCGTAGAGGAGTTGACATGACGGCTGCTGTTATCCGGCCCCGTATACCGCTGCCGCCCGGGCGAGATCAGCCGTCGATCCTGTTGTCTGCCGTGGGGTCATCGAGTCGCAGGTCGTTCACTAACTGCAGCTCGAAAACGGTTGATCAAGACGCCCTGAGTTGTAGCGGTTAGCGGCTC
>JABJAB010000030.1 GCA_018666235.1 Ilumatobacter sp. | reverse complement strand
GTGATCAGCGGGGCGAGGTAGTCATCCGGGGCCTCGTAGCCGAGCAGGTTGAACACCGTCGCAGCAACGTTGGCGAGGCCATGGGCGGCGCCCGGCTGGCCATCGGCCATGTGGTACTCGCCGTCATAGTTCGGGTCGTGGATGGCGAACGGCACCGGGCTGAGCGTGTGGCTGGTCTTCGGCGATCGGACGCCGTCTTTCTCTGTGTACATCACATCGGCGTTGCCGTGATCCGCGGTGTACACGAGCACGCCACCGAGGTCGTCGATCGCCGCAACGAGCTGCGCCATGCACTCGTCGATCACTTCCATTGCTTCGACCGTGGCGTCCAAGTGGCCGGTGTGGCCGACCATGTCGCCACTCGGAAAGTTCAGCCGGCCGAACCGGTACTCGCCTGAGCGGAGGAGATCGATCGTCTCGGCGGTGATCTCGCGTACCTTCATGGCGGGCGTGGTGTCGAACTCGACGTTGTCGGACGGGATCTCGATGTAGGTCTCGAGCGACTCGTCGATGTAGCCAGACTTGTTGCCGTTCCAGAAGTAAGTGACGTGGCCGAACTTCTGGGTCTCACTGATCGCAAAACTCTTCACTCCTTCCGCGCAAAGGAACTCACCCATCGTTCGATCGATGGCAGGCGGCTCTACCAGGTATCGCTTCGGGATGAAGGCGTCGCCGTCGTACTGCAGCATCCCGGCGAAGAACACATCAGGGCGTGGCTCGGCGTTGGCGCCGGTGCGGTCGAACACGTCGAAGTCGTCTTCTTCGAACGCGCGGGAGATCTCGATGGATCGGTCGCCGCGATAGTTGAACAGAATGACCGTGTCACCGTCGACGATCGTGCCGACCGCGCGTCCCGCGTTGTCGCCGACAACGAAGCGTCCGAGGTACTGATCGCCCTTGTCGGTCTCGGCGTACATCGTCTCGACGGCCTCAGTCGCTGAGTGGAACACCGGACCTTCGCCGTGAACGTGGCACATGTAGCCCCGCTCGACCATGCCCCAGTCGGCTTCGTAACGATCCATCGTGATCGTCATCCGGCCGCCACCGGAGGCAATGCGGAAGTTGCGACCCACTCCCGTCGCGTTGATCTCGGCGAGCACGGCCTCGGTGTCTTGAATGTAGGCGAGCGCGGAACGGGCGGGGACGTCGCGGCCGTCGTGGAGAATGTGCACCGCACAACTCGTCACACCCTCGTCAGCCGCGCGCTGCAACAGCAGATACAGGTGTTGGTTGGTCGAGTGCACGCCACCGTCGGAATGCAACCCGAGGAGATGCAGCGTGCCCGCCCGGTCACCGACGCATCGCGTGATGGCCTGTTTCCACACGTCGGTCTCGAAGATCGCACCGTTACTCAATGCCTTGTTCACGAGCTTGGCGCCCTGCGCGAAGATCCGGCCGGCACCGAGCGCGTTGTGCCCAACTTCGCTGTTGCCCATGTCGTCATCAGTGGGCAAGCCAACCGATGGGCCGTGCGCAGCCAGCTCGGTGTACAACTCGCCAGCGGTCAGCTCGTCGAGTGTCGGCGTCGTTGCGGCGGTCACCGCATTGCTCGGACCGGCAGGTGCAACTCCGACGCCATCGGCAACGACTACCAACACCGGGCCGGGTCGGCCGGCGAACGACGGATGCTTCTGCAACGACAACGTCATACGCCCAGGCTAAGGAGCAGAACGGGGCGGCATGGTGTCCAGGTGCCCGGATGCCGCCGGCCGTCGTACGATCACGCAATGGCCGACGTGTACGACTTCGACAGCTTTCTGCGCTACGAAGCGTTGGTCACCTGGCTCGATCAGCTCGCCGACAAACATCCCGCACTGGTCACGATCGAGACGTACGGTCAGTCGCACCAGGGACGCGATCTGCTGATCGTCACGGTCACCGACTCTTCGACGGGCGGGCACGGGACGAAGCCGGCGCACTGGATCGATGCGAACATTCACTCGGTCGAACTCACCGCCTCAGTCGCCGCCTGCCGTGTGTTGCAGCACCTGGTCGACGGCTTCACAGCCGGTGACGAACAGGTTGTCCGCGCGCTGCAGACCCGGACGTTCTATGTGGTCCCGCGGGTCAACCCGGACGGTGCCGAGTGGGCGATGGCCGACTCGCCGCAATTCCGGAGATCGAGCGTCCGTCACTGGCCACTCGCCGACGGTCATCGCTGGCCCGGACATCAGAGCGAAGACATCGATGGTGACGGCCGCATCCTGCAGATGCGTCTTGCCGACGACGATGGCCAATGGGTGCCGCACCCCGACGACGCGCGGCTGCTTGTGCCGGTCCCGCTCGACGGAATCGCTGGAGGAACACAGCGCTACCGGTTGTTCGGTGAAGGAACAATCGAGGACTTCGACGGCTTCACGATGCCGAAGCCGCGTCCGCCACAGGGACTCGACATGAACCGCAACTTCCCGGCCGGGTGGGGAACCTCCGTTCCTGGCTCAGGTGACCACCCGCTGTCAGAACCCGAGATCGACGCGCTGATCCGCGCAATGGTGGCCCGACCCAACATCTGCGGCTTCAATGCATTCCACACCAGCGGTGGCGTGCTGCTCCGACCGTCGTCGACGAAGTCCGACTCGGCGCTGCCACCGAACGACGTCTGGGTGTGGAAGGAGCTTGCCAAGCGTGGCAGCGAGTTCACCGGCTACCCGGCGCACTCGGTCTACGAAGACTTCACGTGGGACCCCACTGAGACGATGAGCGGCGCATCTGACGACTGGGCCTACGAGCATCTGGGTGTCTACGGATGGACCACCGAGTTCTGGGACCTCGTCCACGCCGCCACCGGCGAGAAGGCGTCGACGCACTTCTGGTACACAGGCCCCACGGACGCCGAGGCGCTGGCCGTGGTGCGCTGGCTCGACGGGCAACCCGGTGGCGCTCGAACAGTGGGCTTCGTCGACTGGTACGAGTTCGACCATCCGCAGTTGGGGCCGGTCGAGTTGGGTGGATGGAACGATCTCTACTCGTGGGTGAACCCGCCGCTGCATCTGCTGAAGGCCGAGGTCGACGGGCACGGCGCGTTTGCCGTCGCACAGGCGCTCGCTGCTCCGTGTCTCGACATCAAGTACACCGACGTCAAGCAGCTTGGACCTGACACCTGGCAGGTCTCCGTCGGCATCGCCAACGTCGGGTGGTTGCCAACGCAGGTGACCGAAAAGGCGAAGAAGGACGGCATCGTCCGCCCGGTCGCCGTCGAACTCGCGGGTGCCGAAATCGTCAGTGGTTCTGCCCGCATCGAGCTTGGCCAACTCGACGGTGCGATCGCGGCCCGGTTCAATCGAGGCGACGGTGGCGCACCGGAGCGGGCCCTCGCGTCATGGGTGGTTCGTTGCCCGGCCGGTACCGAGTTGTCGGTCACCGCGTCGCATCAACGAGCCGGAACGAAAGCGGCCGTGATCACGACCTGAGTTGCTCAGGCGTATTGCTCGCGGCGACCAGCTGAACGATTCGGTGTCCAGTCCAGGTCGAGGTACTGCTTGAAACCCTTGTG
>JABJAB010000029.1 GCA_018666235.1 Ilumatobacter sp. | reverse complement strand
CTGACGTGATGCTCGATGAGTGACACGAGATCAAGCTCGGTCCGTTCCCCCGTGCTGCCTTGACGCGCGACGCGCAGGAGCTCATCCAGTGTCGCGTTGAGGTCATGGATTTGGGTGAGCGTTGCGTTGGCCTCGGCCGCGACGTCGGGGTCGGCATGACGCTCGAGCAACTCGAGGCGCATCGCGAGTCCGGTGAGCCCGGTGCGGAGTTGGTGTGTCGCGTCGGCGGTGAACCCGCGTTCGGACGTCAGCATCCGCTCGACGCGATTACCGCTCAGCCGAATGGCGCGAGCAATGCTGTCAATCTCCTCGATTCCGGAACTGGCCGGAGGGCTGGCGGTGAAATCACCGTCGCCGAGTCGGGTTGCAGCACGGGCGAGTCGTTCGAGTGGCCGCGCAAGCTGGCGGGCTTGAACGAACGCCAGCAACGCCGCGCCAAGGATGGCGAACAGCCCGATCACGCCAAGTCGCACGGCTTGGCTTCGCAGCCGATCGTCGACGTCGGAGCGGCTGGTCACGATCTGCACCGTGGTGTCGTTGGGACCAACGACCGAGGACTGGAACGGCGACTCGATGCCTTCGACGTTCCGCTCGACAATTACTTCGCCGTTGGCGTCGAAGATGCGGACGCCGTCGCCGTCGCTCACGATCTCGTCGGTGATGGAGAGGTCAGGAACCTGTCCGTTTTCCAGATCGTCGCGCACCAGCGACTCGACGGCGGATGCAGCCTGTTCGGTGCGGGCGGTGAGTTCAGCCATCGCGGCTTCACGAAGAATCAGGAGGACCGGCACGGTCAGCAGCAACATCACGATCGTGACGACCAAGACCGTCGACAGGACCAGCCGTCTTCGCATCAGTGGGTCCCCGTGAGCTGAGTGTGGACGGTGGATGTCACGGTTCGAAGCGGAATCCGACACCTCGGACGGTGACGATCTTCGATGGTGGGTCGCTGATGTCGTTGATCTTTCGTCGCAGTGTCGAGGTGTGGGTGTCGAGCGTTCGAGTCGAACCCCACCAGTTCTCTTCCCACACAGCGTTCATGATTTCCTCGCGCGTCAGCGTCTTGCCCGGCTGCTGCATCAGCAAGGCGAGCAAGTCGAACTCCTTTGAGGTGAGCTCGACTTCGCTGAACGATCCATTGGTGTCGACGTGGCAGCGTCGAGCGCGGAGATCAAGTTCGATTGAGGCGCCGGTGAGGGTGGTGGCGGGGACCAGATTCTCCGCGTGGTGCTCGCTGATGCGTAGCCGAGCGCGGATGCGGGCCACCAGTTCGGCGAGGCGAAACGGCTTGGCCACATAGTCGTCGGCGCCGGCATTGAGCCCGACGATCACGTCCATCTCCTCGGCGCGGGCCGTCAACATGATGACCGGGAGATCGGGGTGGTCGGCGCGGAGTTTGCGGCAGACGTCGAGTCCGTCGATGTCGGGCAGTGTGAGGTCGAGCAGGACAAGATCGGGCACGGCGTTGGCGACCGAGGCGAGTGCGGGTCGCCCGGCGGCAACGTGCACGACGTCGAATGCTTCGGCCCGCAGCACGCGTTTCAACGGCTCGCTGATCCGTTCGTCGTCCTCGACGAGCAGCACGTTGGTCATGGCCCCACGAGCGAACGGAACGCACCCGATGGGGTCACGGATGCCAACCACAACCGCGCGGCGGCGACTTCGGGGTCGGGACCAGACTTCACTGACCAGATGTCCCTCGGGACCAGACGTCACTCGGACGTCACTGGGTCACTCAGGTGGCGCGGAGGTGGAGGGCGTTGGCGTGCGCAGGGAAACCCTCGTGTTCGGCGAGCGCGATGACACTTGGGGCCATGCGCTGGATTGAGCCGGCATCAGCGCGGGCAACGGCGGTGCGCTTGAGGAATGTGTCGGCGGTGATGCCGGACGAGACCTGCGCGAAGCCGCTCGTCGGGAGCGACGCCGGGCAGCCGATCACGAAGTTCGCAGCGCTGAACGGGGTGTGCTGGCCAACCAGGATCTCGCCGGCGTTGATTAGGCCGTCGACGACGAAGTCGACCTGATCGTCAGCGACGGCAACTTGGAGGTGTTCGGCCGCGTAGGCGTTGGCAACGTCGATCGCCATCGCAAGATCATCAACGATCACGCAGCCGCCGTTGGGGCCGAGCGACGCCCGAGCAGCTGTCGCGCGAACCTCAGGGAGAGCGTCGAGCTGCTCGGCCAGCTGCGCATCGGTTGCGTCGGCGAGTGAGATAGACGTGGTCAGCAGCACCACTGAGCTGTCGTTGCCGTGCTCGGCTTCGATCAGAAGGTCAGCGGCAAGGCGAACGGGGTCTGCTGTTTCATCCGCGATGACGAGGCTCTCGGTCGGGCCGAGCAGCATCATGGTCGACACACCGAAGCGCTGCATCTCGACTTGCGCAAGCGCGACGGCGGGTGAACCCGGGCCGACAATCTTGGCGACACGCTCGATCGACTCCGTACCGAAACCGAGTGCTGCGATACCAGCTGGCCCGTTGACGCGGAACACATTTGAGATCCCGAGCTTGCGACAGACGACAAGAACGGCCGGATCAATCTCGCCGTTGCCGCCTGGCACGGGAGGCACCACCAGTGACAGCCGTGGCACGCCGGCGGCCATCGCGGGAACCGCGAGCTGGTAGGCGACGCTCGGATAGCTCGCCTTTCCCGACGGGGTGAACAGACCCGCTGAACTGATCGGCGTGATCTTCTCCCCAACGAAGAGTCCCGGCTCACTTTCGACACTCCAGTCCTGAGCCTGCAGCATCTGGGTCTCGTTGAACGTTCGTAGATGGGCGATGGCATCGTCGATGGCGGCGTCGACCTCGGCGGTGACTGCAGCCGTCGCAAACTCTTCGTTCGTGACACGGAGTTGGTCGGGAGCGATATCGATCTTGTCGAACTTGGCGAGTGCGTCGCACACCGCCGCGTCGCCGCGCTTGCGCACGTCGTTGAGAATGTTGCCGATCGAGGTGCGTAGCTTGGGGTCGAAGATGTCATCGAGGCCGCGATGCATCAGTGCAGCACGAGTCTCGTCGTTCATTTCGGACCACGTCTGTCGCCGCATCACCGTCACCCTCTTAACGGTACCCAGCTGCCCGCCCAGATGTCGGAGGAGTTGTCATCCGGGCCGAACCCGATCGACCAGCTGACGCCGCTTCTTTAGGTGTCGTACCCTGCCGCCATGAGCGAATCGACTTCTGAACAGTGGCATCGGGTGCTGGACGCCGACGACTTGCCCGAAGGGCGCGTCACGACCGTCACGGTTGGTCGCCGATCCCTGGCGGTCTCGCATCACGAAGGCCGGTACGGAGCCATCGACAACCGCTGTCCGCACTAGGGCGGCCCGCTCGGCGAAGGGTCGATCGAGAAAGGCTGGTTACGTTGCCCGTGGCACGGCGGCGACTATCACCCGTGCACGGGCCACGCGCCACAGGGCAGTGACGACGAGGTCAGTCCGTTCGCGATCGAGCAGCGGGACGACGGGATCTGGGTGTCGGTTCCCGACGATGAACCACGCGCCCGAACCGTCAGCGATGTGGTTGTCGAGACCATGGTGAACTGGGGCGTCACTGCGGTGTTCGGCATGGTCGGACACAGCAACTTCGGGTTTGCAGATGGGATGCGGGTCGCCGAGGAACGTGGCGACCTCCGCTTTTCGGGATCCGTCACGAAGGCGCGGCCTCATTTGCCGCGAGCGCCTACGGCAAGCTGACCCACGACGTCGCGGCGTGCTTTGGGATTGCCGGGCCGGGGTCGACGAACCTGCTGACCGGGCTGTACGACGCCAAAGTCGACCGGACGCCGGTGCTGGCCCTTTCAGGCCAGGTGTCCTCGAAGGTCAAGGGGCGTGGCGCCTTCCAGGACGTTGATCACGAAGGGGCGTTCTCTGACGTCGCAGCGTTTTCTGAGGCGGTGCATTCGGGGTCGAACCATGCCGGGTCGACTCGGTCGGTCAGCTCGACGCAGCGCTCGCCGCAGCCTTTACCTACAACGGTCCAGCGCTCGTCGAAGTGATGACCGACGCCCTACTCGTGTAGCCAGGGATCGGCGCGCTTGACGAAAAGCACGGCTCATCTGCGCATCGGATGGCCTGGCATGCTCAGGCGGCCAGTAGTGTCACATCACGTTCCATCAACCATTTCTGCCTGGTGAATCAGGCCGAGGAGCGTCATGCCAGTCACTGTCGTTATCGGAGCCCAATGGGGCGACGAAGGCAAAGCCAAGGTCATCGACCTGCTGTCGAAAGAGCACGCCTACGTCGTGCGATATCAGGGCGGCCACAACGCGGGCCATACCGTGGTCGTCGATGGCGAGAAGTATGCGCTGCAACTCGTGCCGTCGGGAATCTTGTACCCGCACGTCATTCCGGTGATCGCCAACGGAGTCGTTGTTGACCTGCCGACGCTGTTCAACGAAGTCGACATGCTCGAATCGCGTGGCAACTCGTGTTCGGACCTCAAGGTGTCGAGTCGAGCGCACCTCATCTTCCCGTGGCACCAGAGCCACGATGCGATCTCCGAGGCAATGCGTGGTGACGACAAGCTCGGTACGACGCTGCGTGGCATCGGTCCCGCTTACGCCGACAAGATGCGCCGAGTCGGTATCCGTGCTGGCGATGCGCGTGACCCCGAACGGTTTGCGCGGCTGATCCGCGAGCGCGCAACGATCGAGAACAAGCTGATCGGCGAAGCCGGCGGAGAAGAACTCGATATTCACGAGATGGTGGAACGATTTGGTGCGCTGGGCGCGCGCCTGGTGCCGTACCTGGCTGACACGATCAGCCTGCTCCACAATGCGCTTGCTGCGGACGCGCACATCTTGCTCGAAGGCGCTCAGGCCACCTTCCTCGACCTCGACCACGGCACGTACCCGTACGTCACATCATCGAATCCCACTGCTGGAGGCGCCAGCGTCGGGTCGGGTCTTGGACCCCGCGACCTCGGTCGCATCGTCGGTATCACCAAGGCGTACACCACGCGTGTCGGTGCCGGCCCGTTTGTCACCGAGCTGTTCGACGACGACGGCAAGAGGCTCGCGGAGGTCGGCCGTGAGTTCGGCACCGTCACCGGCCGCGCTCGTCGTTGCGGATGGTTGGACTGCGTGATGCTGCGCCATGCGGTGCGACTCAACTCGCTCACGGAACTGTCGCTCACCAAGCTCGACATTCTCGACGGGTTCGACACGGTGAAAATCTGCACCGGTTACCTGCACAACGGTGTCCCGGTCACTGACTATCCCGATCAATACGACGTGCTGGAAGCAATCGATCCCGTCTACGAAGAACTGCCCGGTTGGAACACGGCAATCAACGAGATCCGTGAGCCGGGTCAATTGCCGGATGCAGCCAAGCGCTTTATCGAAGTCGTCGAACGTGAAGTCGGCATCCCCGTCAACGTCGTCGGCGTCGGAGCCGAGCGCGATGACTACTTGATTTGGGGCACTGAATGATTCCCCGGTATTCCACTCCGGAGATGGACGCTGTGTGGTCCGACACGTCCAAGTTTGCTCGTTGGCTCGAAGTCGAGTTGCTGGCGACCGAAGGCCATGCAGCGGTCGGTGTCGTGCCGCAGGAGGCAGCGACGATCTGTCGGGCAAACGCGCCCGTCGCTGACGATGCGTTCCTCCAGAAGATTCTCGACCGCGAGGCGATCACTGATCACGACGTGGCGGCATTCGTCGACGTCACCCAAGACGCGATCAACGATCCTGCTGGCTCGTGGATCCACTATGGGCTCACGTCATCGGACGTCGGTGACACCGCCCTGTGCTGGGCCATGCGCGACGCCGCGGACTTGATGATCGAGGCGTCAACGGAACTGCTCGAGACGTTGATCGGCTTGGCACGCGAGCATCGCGACACCGTGATGATCGGCCGCACGCACGGCATCCACGCCGAGCCGACCACCTTCGGCGCCAAGGTCGCTCTCTGGGCATTGCAGGTCGAGCGTGACCGGGAGCGGCTGCGCACGGCACGGGCCACGGTTGCGGTGATGAAGCTGAGCGGTGCCGTCGGCACGTACTCGAACATTCCGCCCGAGGTCGAGCAGTTCGTCGGTGATGCACTGGGGCTGGCGCCGGTACCGGCCACGCAGGTCGTCGCCCGCGACCGTCACGCCGAGTTTCTCTACGCCTGTTCGTCGGTCGCTGCCACATGTGAGCTGATGGCTGTCGAGCTGCGCCATCTCCAACGCACGGAAGTGCGCGAAGTGCAAGAAGGTTTCAAGCCGGGTCAGAAGGGCTCGTCGGCCATGCCGCACAAGCGCAACCCGATCTCGGCGGAGACCATCAGCGGGCTCGCTCGCGTCGTGCGGTCGAATCTGCTTGCCGGGCTGCAAGACATCGCCCTGTGGCACGAGCGCGACATCTCGCACTCATCGGTCGAGCGCGTGATCCTGCCGGATTCGTCGCAGCTGACCTTCTACATGATGCGCCGGTTGCGACGACTGCTGGCGGGGCTCGTCGTGATGCCGGAACGCATGCAGGCCAATCTCGACGCGAGTTATGGCCTGGTTTTCAGTCAGCCGGTGCTGTTGTCGCTTGTGCAGGGTGGCAAGACGCGTGACGAGGCGTATCGCATCGTGCAACGCAACGCGATGCAGGCCTGGGACGAGGGCACCGATTTCCGGGCGCTCCTCGAAGCCGACAGCGACGTCGACAACGCCGTGCTTGACGATGCGTTCGACTTGCGTCGCTCACTCAGCAACCTTGGTCGTGTTTTTGACCAGCTCGACGCCATCGACGTCTGAACGGAACTGAACGTCGTGGTCAGTCGCCGCGGCTGACGCCGGCGGACTTGAGCACGCTGGCGTCGACGCCGACGTCGCGCCAGGACTGGTACGAAATTTTCTTGCTCTCGCTGTAGCTCTTGGCGATGCTCACGAACGCTGCTTCAAGCGATGTCATGTCAATGGTGCTGGACATTGCGTCGAGTTCGGCACTCAGGTCACGGCGCTCTTGAACGAGCAGCAGTTCGTCGAGGGGGCTCGCAGCTGCGAGTTCGACCTCAAGCTTCTGAAGACGCGCGGCGATCGTGTCGGGGGTGCGCTTCCGACCCCGCTTGGGCTTTGTTGCACGGAGTCCTTCGAGGTATTCGCGCACAATGCGGCCCTCGGCGCGGCCCTTTGCGAGGGCTGCTTTGTGTTCGTCGCTCATCGGCGATTTTGGGCTATTTCCGTCTTCCATTTTGACACTATAGATCTCATTGTAAGGAATCTGATGAATTCTGCAATAGGTTTTCCGGTCTTGTTCGAACTTTCGCCCCATGGCACCGATGTCTTTGTCGGCACGGGCCCGCAGTATCCGTGGGGCGGTCTCTATGGTGGGCAGATCGTGGCGCAAGCACTGCATGCTGCATCTTTGTCGGTGGATTTGGACTTTGAACCGCACTCGATCCGCGCGTATTTCATTCGAAAGGGCGACGCGAGCGAGCCGGTTCGCTACGAAGTCGATCGCATTCGCAATGGTCGCACGTTTGCGACTCGCCGTGTGGTTGCGCGCCAAGCAATCGGTGCAATTCTCAATGCGGAGAGTTCGTTCCAGCGACCCGAGCTGGCAGCAGTCGTGCAGACCATTGCCATGCCCGATGTTCCCGAGGCTGATCGATTGGAGCAGACGTCGTGGACTGACGCATTCGACCGCGCATCGGTCCCGGCGGGCGAGGTGCGTGATCGTGTCGCCGGCCGAGTTGGCACCGGTCGTGCGGTGGCATGGATGAAGGTCAATGAGGACCTCGGCGATCCTGGTGATCCGGCGGCACAGCTCCTGCATCGTTCCTGGCTCGCGTACCTCTCGGACGACCTCCCGACCGACGCTGTCATACGCGCCCACCCGGTCGCAGCCGACGCCGAGGAGGATCGGTTCTTCGGTGCCAGTCTCGACCACACGATTTGGTTCCATCGCACGCTGCGCGTCGACCGCTGGCATCTGTATGACTTCTCCTGTCACCACTTCGTCGGCGGGCGCGGCCTATCGATTGGCCACGTTTTCGCCGCTGACGGGCTACACATCGCGACCGTGGCGCAAGAGGTACTGGTCCGCGATCGCCAGGCGCGCTGACGGCCTGTCCGGATACGAGAGCCGTTGCCGCGGCGTCGTCGGATAGTTTCCTCGCTTGATGAGCACTGCCGAATTGCCCGAGCTGTCGCCCACCCTTGATCGTCTGCGCAGCCATGTGCTCGAACACTCCGTCAAGACGGGCACGTTTACGCTGAAGTCGGGCGCCACCAGTTCGTGGTTCCTCGACACCAAGCAGACGGCCTGCCGAGCCGATGGCATCATTGCCGTGACCGACGCAGTGGTCGAGGTATTCGGTGATGTTCTGGATGGCATCGACGCGATTGGCGGCTTGACGATGGGCGGCGACCCGGTGGCCTATGGGGTGCAGGCCGTCGCTGCGACTCGTAGCCAGTCATTGCGGAGCTTCAGTGTTCGCAAAGAGCCCAAGGCCGGCGGGATCACTGGACGGATCGCCGGTGCGTTGCTGCCTGGGGATCGAGTCCTGGTCACCGAGGACACCACGACACGCGGTACGTCGCTGATCGAAGCCGCTGAGCAGATTGAGGCCTATGGCGCCTACCCGGTGTTCATGACGGTGATCGTCGATCGTGGTGGCACGTGTGCGGCAATGGCAGCGGCCAAAGGGATTGATTACCGCCCGCTCCTGACCGCGCCTGATCTTGGTTTTGGTTTCGGCACCTGAAAACAGGCTGTCGCTTCGGGCCGGTCAGGGCTGCAGCACGCCGGGGTTGAGCATGCCCGCCGGGTCGAGGGCGGCGCGGATCGCGGCCTGCGCGGCGAGTTCTGCGGGATTCCGAATGAGGTGCAGCCACGGGGCCTTTGCCACACCGATGCCGTGCTCTGCTGAGATGGTTCCACCGAGTGATGCAACTGCCTTCAGCACCGTGTCGGCGATGCGCTCGGGGTGTGAGGCGCCGATGTGATTGAGGTGCAGGTTGGCCTCGGCGAGATGTCCGAAGGGAATCAACCGGCAACCGTCAGCGTCAGCAGCATCCTGGGCAACCTCGATCAGCTGAGCCAAGGCGTCGAGGGGCACGGCGACGTCAAGCTTGAATGTGGGCACGCCCGCCTCGGTGGAGGCCGCTGCGATTGCCTCGGTGATGCGATCGCGAAAAGCGACGAGCCGCTCGCGCTGCACCGCATCGGTCGTCACTGCCGAGTCAATGATCCCATCGGCCTGGGAAAGCACATCAAGGAGCTGTTCGGACGGGTCGCCATGGTCAGCACAGTCGATTATCACGTACAGGCCCGCCTCGGGCGATGACACCGGTGGCTGCCGGCCAAGGTGATGGCTGACGAGCTGCATGGCAGCGGGCGCGATCACTTCAACGGCGTCAAGCGATGTCAGCGATTGGCGGAGCGTGGCCAGGAGTCGTGTTCCTGCTGCGACCGACTCGACGGCCACCAACGCGGTGGTCGTGTGTTGAAACCATGGCACGAGGCGAAGTCGAGCGGCAGTGATGACGGCGAGGGTGCCCTCAGACCCGGCGAGCAGGGACGGCCAGTGCAGCCCGGCGGTTTCCTTCGGCAGTCCGCCAAGTGACCCGACGATTGCCCCTTCGGCGGTGACTGCTTCGATGCCAACGACCTGCTGGCGCATGGTGCCGAATCGCAGCACCCGAGATCCGCCGGCGTTGGTGGCAATTGCCCCTCCGATGGTTGCGGTGTCGCGTGCTGCGAAGTCCACTGGTGTATCGAGGCCGGCGTGACGAGCCTGCTCACGCCACGTTGTGAAAGTGACTCCTGCTTCGACAGTTACTTGCATCGCAGCAGTGTCGACGGCGCCGAGACGGGTGAGTCGGATGAGCGACAGCACGATGGCAGCACGCGCCCCAGATGCTGCCGGGCGCGGGACGCTGCCACCGACGAGCCCGGTGTTCCCCGCTTGGGGCACGACGGCCACATCATGTTGAGCACAGATCCGAATGACCGCGGCGACCTCTTCGACGGAGTCGGGCCGCACGACAGCGCGGCACGGGCCCTGGTATCGCCCGGTCCAGTCGACCTCGTATCCGGCGCGCACATCGTCATCGACGAGCACATGGGCCGCACCAACCGCAACGGTCAGTTCCTCGATCATGTCAATTGGGGCCGCGGACTGCACAGACACACCCTGCCACGCACGGCGGTGTCAGTCGGCAGCGATCGTTCTGGGACCTTTGCCCTGGGTGTTCCCGGATGGAACGTTCTACCATCGACATGTTCGCTGGATTGACGGACACCTTCGAGGGGGAGTGGACATGGAACAGTGTGATTGCCGTGATTGCCGTGATTGCCGTGATTGCGGTGATTGGGCTGGTTGACTCATCCAGATGAGTTCTGCGACCGAGACATGGAAGGGCCTTTCGCTGCCGTGGCAGGTGGCGTTCGAGGAGGCGTGGGCATCGTTTCGTGCGGGCAACTTCGGGGTCGGCGCGGTCGTAACCGATCCGGCGGCGGAGAACGCCATTGTCACCGTCGGCCGAAATCGGGTGATGCAGACCCAGCGTGCGCCGCGCACGCTGTCGGGGAACATGACGGCACATGCCGAGATGAACGCGTTCGCCGAACTCGACACCTTCGACGCCGAGGGACTGCATCTGTACACCACGCTCGAGCCGTGCCTGATGTGTGCCGCTGCCGCAATGCAGCTCAAGGTCGCCCACGTGCACTACGCGGCTGCTGATGAGTTCTACGCGGGAATGAGCGACGTGTGGGCGTCAGCCCCGGTCACTGCTGCGCGCACACCGGGCTCGACCATGCCGTTCGATGGTCCGCTCGCCACGTTCGCCCGGTTGTTGCCAATGGCCTTCACGCTCGATCAGTTTCCGGGCCGGTCGGCGGAACAACTCGCGCGGTCCGAACACCCCGGTCTCGCCAAGCTGATCGATCGCCTCCGAGAAGACACTGTGTGGGCCGAGATCCGCCAGGCCGGCACGTGCCACCGGGCGCTCGGGCACCTCTGGGACGACCTGGCCGCCATCGCCTGAGTCGCTGGCGCCGCGGTCACTGATCGGTCACTTCCCAGGGTGGCGTCCAGTCGCCGTCCATGCGAAATGAGAGACCGGTGTCGTCTTCGAGGCGCTTGGCCACGTGGAGTTCGCCGACATCGCCTCCGTATCGGTTGCCGGCATCCTGGAACGCGGCGCGCGCCGCGTCGGTGAGCAACAGCGGTGCGTCGACGTCGGCCTGCAGTTCGTGGAGGAGGCCGAGGTCCTTGAGGCAAAGATCGACGCTGAACGATGGGTCGTAGTGACCAGCGAAGATCGATGGCCCGTCGTGGCGTGCCACGAAGCTGTCACCCACCGACTCGATGATGGCGCGGTACAGCGTCGACAGTTCGACGCCGTGGGACATGCCGAGGGCGAACCCTTCGCCCAGGGCTGCCGCGGCGACGAACCAGAGTTGGTTGGTGACGAGCTTGACGACATTGCCGGTGCCGAGCGCTCCGCACGCAATGACGGTGCCGAGTTCTTCGATGATCGCGGTAGCGCGAGCCACGGGTGCCTCGGCGCCGCCGATGAAGAGCGTCAGTCGGCCGTTGCGGGCGCCGTCGACGGCTCCGGTGACGGGCGAGTCGACCACGTCGACGCCCGGTGGGGCCTCAGCGGCGAGGCGTGCAACGAGCTCCTTGCGGTTGGTGGTCAGATCGACCCACAGTGATCCGGCGCGCAGCGCGGCGAGCGCGCCTGCCGTGACCATGACGGCTTCGACATGGTCGGGCCGCGGCAGCGAGGTGAGCAGGACGTCGGCACGTGCGGCGCAGTCGGCGGCTGACTCGGCTGGTCGGGCACCGTGCGCTGCAGCGTGGGCGACCTTGGCGTCGTCGAGATCGAAGGCGATCACCTGGTGTCCGGCGGCGAGAAGGCGTTCGCACATCGGCCCGCCCATGTTGCCGAGGCCAATGAATCCAATGATGTCGCCGTTGCTCATGTGGTTCCCGTCGATCTGTGTCTCGAACCGCTGGTCCCAGCGGTTCGCTCCCGCTGAGCTTCCCGGTCGTGACGGCGCATGTCAATCCCCGGCATCGGGGCAACGTCGAGGCGTGCGGTGGCGAATGGTCGTGTCAACGGCGGGTCGGAATCGAAGTTGAGGGCCCGGGTTTGCTTGACTGTGGAAATGAGTGAATCGATCGAACTGTCTCAATCCGTCCGTCTTGAACGTGACGGCGACGTTGCCCTGGTGATCGTCAACAACCCGCCGGTGAACGCACTCAGCTGGCACGTCCGTCAGGGCCTGTTCGACGGCATGACACAGGCTGTTGAATCAGGTGCGAAGTCGATCGTCGTGATCTGCGACGGACGGACGTTCATTGCGGGCGCGGACATCAGCGAGTTCGGGGGCAACGTGCCCAAGGCGGCCGGTCTGCAAGAGGTGCAGGCGGCGATGGAAGATGCTCCCGTCCCGGTGATTGCCGCGATTCATGGCACTGCCCTCGGTGGCGGCCTCGAGGTGGCACTGTGCGCGCACTACCGCGTCAGCGTCGCGTCGGCGAAGTTCGGTCTCCCCGAAGTCAACCTCGGTCTGCTGCCGGGTGCCGGCGGCACGCAGCGTCTGCCCCGTCTCGTCGGTGTGCCGAAGGCACTCGAAATGATGACCACTGGCCGGCACGTCAGCAGCGCCGAGGCGCAAGCGGGCGGCCTCGTCGATGAAGTCATCGCCGGCAACGGGCTCGACGAGCTGCGCGCCGCGGCCGTTGCGTTCGCGAACAAAGCCGTTGCTGAGAACCTGCCGCTCGTCCGCGTTCGCGACCGTGACGACAAGGTTGCCGAGGCCAAGGGCAACGATCAGCTCTTCGCCGACTTCCGCAAGAGTGTCGCCCGCAAGACCCGTGGCTTCCTCGCCCCCGAGTACAACATTCAGTGCATCGAGGCCGCTGCCAACCTGCCGTTCGACGAGGGCCTCAAGGTCGAAGGCAAGCTGTTCATGGAACTGATGACGGGCCCGCAGTCAGGTGCGCAGCGCTACTACTTCTTCGCCGAACGTGCGGCGAACAAGATCCCCGACATCGCGAAGGACACGCCGCTCATCGACGTGCAGAAGGTCGGCATCCTGGGCGCCGGCACGATGGGTGGCGGCATCGCGATGAACTTCGT